>NZ_JAJCLZ010000119.1 GCF_020559915.1 Ruminococcus sp. 210702-SL.1.03 | reverse complement strand
TGGGAACAGCGTAAGCTGTCTGATATGGTCGAGAGAGTGACGAGAAAGAACGAAAACCTTGAATCAGAACTACCACTTACTATATCAGCACAGTACGGCTTGATAGATCAAAACGAGTTCTTTGATAAGCGTATTGCAAGCCGAGATGTAAGCGGTTACTACCTGTTGAAGAAAGGTGAATTTGCTTACAATAAGAGTACATCATCTGATGCTCCGTGGGGTGCAGTAAAGAGACTTGATAGGTACGAAATGGGCGTATTATCGACACTTTACATTGTTTTCGCTTTGAAAGAGGACGGTAATATTGACTCTGATTTTCTTGTTTCGTATTATGATACCGACTGTTGGCATAAGGGAGTTCAAGCCATTGCTGCAGAGGGTGCAAGAAATCACGGACTGCTCAATATCACTCCTGCCGATTACTTTGAAACAGTCCTTACAGTACCGTCCGATGTAAAGGAACAACACCAAATCGGCACTTTCTTTGCAAAGCTCGACACCCTTATCACCCTTCATCAGCGTAAGTGTGACGCTTTGCAGAAATTCAAGAAATCTATGC
>NZ_JAJCLZ010000118.1 GCF_020559915.1 Ruminococcus sp. 210702-SL.1.03 | reverse complement strand
CGTGATTTTATCATAATCTGCGGCGGAATAATTCTGTCGGTAATTGTGCTTGTGAATCTGTGGAACGTCCTGCCTTTTGCGGCGACTGCCTGCTTTGCTTTTCTCTCGCTTCGGGTTGACGAAACGGCGATTATGGACTATATTTTTAATGCTGCGAAGTTCTTTCTGACATCGCAGCAATTGTATTTTTGGAGGGAAAATTAAATGACAAAGAACAAAAACAGCGTTCAGGGTCTTATCGGCTTTGAACGTTTTTCACGTTTCGGAGTGAAAACCGACAAGGCCGAAATAGCATTTTTCAGCGTAGAACCCACCAATATTTCAGTGCTTTCAGCGGCTAATATTGACGTGAAGATACATCATCTGATGATGCTGTTAAGCACCATACCCGACCTTGAAATTCTTGCTCTGGATTCCTGTGAGTGTTTCGATACCAACAAGGTGTACGTCAAAAAGCGTTTGCAGACCGAGCAGAACGAAGATGTGCGAAAACTTTTGCAGGCGGACTATGATTTTCTTGACGAGATCCAGGTGGAGATGTCCTCGGCAAGACAGTTTAT
>NZ_JAJCLZ010000117.1 GCF_020559915.1 Ruminococcus sp. 210702-SL.1.03 | reverse complement strand
CTTCTTCGCCGTTTCACGCTTGGTGAGGAATGCGGTATGCTCGACATTAAGCCTGTTCCACTTCGATTTCAGCTTGTTGGACTTCTCCAAAAGGTCAAGCATTGTCGGCGGTTTGCCGTCAACAGCATACTTCTTGATATGCTCCCTGATGTACTTGACCGTTTGCTCGTAGTCCTCGATAGTGGCGGAGTTTTTCTTCTTGAAACGGCTCTGCGACCAGCCCGATTTGCCCTGATACTCCTTGTAAACAGGCTCCAGCTCGTCACGGTGCTTCATCTTTGCAATGAGAGTGTCGATAGCTGTAAACTTCTTTTTCAGATCGGCAAGCTCAGTTGTGTGGCCATCGGAGTGAGGTGTATTGAAGAAGAATCCAGACAGCTCGCTGAATGACATAACGCCACCAGCTTCAAGGTCTGCGATGATTTCGTTTGCTCTGCCCATACCTCTGATAGCTTTCCACGGATCTTCTTTCTTTTCAGGTGCTTTACTTTCCGTAGGTGTTGGCTGTGGTGTCGGGGCAGACGGTTCAGGCTTCGGATTGATAGCAGTTGCGTTAAGCATATCAAGCTGTGCCTGCCGTCTTGC
>NZ_JAJCLZ010000116.1 GCF_020559915.1 Ruminococcus sp. 210702-SL.1.03 | reverse complement strand
CGGCGAGTGTGAAATAGCCGTTCCCCGTGACAGAAACGGTGAATTTGAACCTAAAATCATCGAAAAAAGACAGACCCGTACAGACGAAATTGAGCAGAAGATCATGGCAATGTACGCTAAGAGAATGTCTCAGCTTGATATTGAGGACACTCTTCATGAGATCTACGGTTCAGAAATTTCTCAGGGACTTGTTTCACGCATAACCGACAAAATTCTTCCCGAAGTAAACGAGTGGCAGAACAGACCTCTTGACAGTATTTATCCTATCGTTTTCTTTGATGGAATCGTTTTTAATTCGCGCAAGGACAATAAAATCATCAATAAGTGCGTGTACTCTGTACTCGGTATCAACATGGAGGGTCATAAGGAAATTCTTGGAATATGGATTTCTGAAAATGAGTCCGCAAGCTTTTATGCAAGTATATGCTCAGACCTTAAAAACCGCGGAGTCACGGACATTTTCATCGCTTGTCACGATAATCTGACAGGACTTTGTGATGCAATAAATGCAATATTTCCAAGGGCAAAAAATCAGCTCTGCATCGTTCATCAGATAAGAAACAACTGCAAATTCGTGCCTTACAAGGACAGAAAAGCTGTATGCGCTGATTTAAAGAAAATCTACGGTGCAGTCAATCTTGACGACGCAGAATTTGCCAAGGAAGAGTTTCGTGAAAAGTGGGACAAGAAATATCCCAACATCATAAAATCATGGGACAAAAACT
>NZ_JAJCLZ010000115.1 GCF_020559915.1 Ruminococcus sp. 210702-SL.1.03 | reverse complement strand
AGGCGGCTCTTATCTACCCCGGCAGCGAGCTTACGGAAAGCGGCGATGAGCTTACACCCTGCGAGTACTTCGGCGGACTCCACATCGAGTGCGTTCCCTGCGACAAGTCGGGAAACACTGTTCCTCTTCTCTTCATTGAAGTAGGACACGCGGAAAACTACGGCTACGATAATCTGAACAAAGACGAAGCAAAAGATATTTCTTTCTTTGACAGATGTACAAGCAGTGAATTTGAAAATTTCAACGGCCTTGTAAAATACCCCGCAGGAACTAAGGTTGGCAGCTATGAGCTTAACGCTGAATCCTGCTACCCCGCGGCGGCTGCGGCAACTGATAAATCCGCAGGACAAAACAAGTATGCCGATACCGAGATCGTAAACCGTTACTACCATGCTTCGCTTGTAGTTACAAAGCGCGACAGCGATACCGAAGAGCCTGTAAGCGGCGCGGTATACGGTCTGTATGCAATTAAGGACGATCTGTCCTCGCTCATCTCAACAGCAATCACCGACGAAAACGGCAAGGCAAGATTTGATACGGCGGCTGCGGCAAATACCGTTTACTTCCTTAAAGAGATCGAATCGCCCAAAGGCTACGCGCTCGATAACGAGTGGCACGAGATCGTGTTTGCGCCCGGCAACATTGAGCAGAATCTTGTTCTCGACAGCGATTTCGGCGACTTTGGCACTGACACTCAGGACGAGCCGTACAAGCTGAATATCATCGTAAACAAAAATGACG
>NZ_JAJCLZ010000114.1 GCF_020559915.1 Ruminococcus sp. 210702-SL.1.03 | reverse complement strand
CGTCATTTTTGTTTACGATGATATTCAGCTTGTACGGCTCGTCCTGAGTGTCAGTACCGAAGTCGCCGAAATCGCTGTCTAAAACAAGATTCTGCTCTATGTTGCCGGGCGCAAACACGATCTCGTGCCAATCGTTGTCGAGCGCATAGCCTTTGGGCGATTCGATCTCTTTGAGATAGTAAACGGTATTTGCCGCAGCCGCCGTATCAAATCTTGCCTTGCCGTTTTCGTCAGTGATTGCCGTTGAGATGAGCGAGGACAGATCGTCCTTAGTTGCATATAGACCGTATACCGCGCCGCTTACAGGCTCTTCGGTAT
The DNA here is from genome assembly GCF_020559915.1 of Ruminococcus sp. 210702-SL.1.03. Classification (GTDB taxonomy): domain Bacteria; phylum Bacillota; class Clostridia; order Oscillospirales; family Ruminococcaceae; genus YE71. The sequence continues at coordinate 423 of NZ_JAJCLZ010000114.1, read as the reverse complement.
CGCTGTCACGCTTAGTAACTACTAGTGAAGCATGGTAGTAACGGTTTACGATCTCGGCAGCGGCATACTTGTTCTGTCCTGCCGCCTTGTCCGTTGTCGCAGCCGCCGCGGGGTAGCAGGAGTCAGCGTTAAGATCATAGCTGCCGACCTTTGTTCCTGAAGGGTACTTTACAAGACCGTTGAAATTCTCAAATTCACTGCTTGTACATCTGTCAAAGAAAGAAATATCTTTTGCTTCGTTCTTATCAAGATCATCATAACCGTAGTTTTCTGCGTGTCCTACTTCAATGAAGAGAAGAGGAACAGTGTTTCCTGACGTGTCGCAGGGAACGCACTCGATGTGGAGTCCGCCGAAATACTCGCAGGGCGTAAGCTCATCGCCGCTTTCCGTAAGCTCGCTGCCGGGGTAGATAAGAGCCGCCT
>NZ_JAJCLZ010000113.1 GCF_020559915.1 Ruminococcus sp. 210702-SL.1.03 | reverse complement strand
ATGAGAAGCTGGCAGACCACCGCCGAAGCCGCCGTTATCAGCGCAACGATTATCGCTTCCGTCACTCGCCGTCACCCGCCTTTTTCGCGCTCTGCGTGCCAAAATAGAACGCTATCACGGTGGTGAAAATCGTCTGAAACTGCCCCGCCGAAACCGTCCCGCGCCATGCCAGTGCGCAGAAAATGCCCGTCAGCGTGAGGGTCACAAGCGATTTTACGTCCACTAATTTTGCCAATTTTTGTTTCATGGTGTCACTCCTTTAGTGCGAAAACGCCGTTGTAAACGTATTTCGTGCCGGATACGTCGATAACGCCCCAACACATATTGTTGTACTGCGAAAACGGCGTTATCATGATTTTGTCGCAATACGTTTCAACGTCCGAAACGATAGGCACTAATGCAGTCATTGACGCCGGTAATACGCCATTTATGCGATGTCTTGTCGCCGGGTCGCCCTGATTGCTGCTATTGAATTTTATAGATGCCTGCGAATTGAAATCAATAATTTCTGCCCAGTTGCTACAACTATTGATGTTTGGGTTGTCGGGTCGTAGCGCTGCGAAAATCAGTTCGCCATTATTGTTTTTGGATATAAAAATAGATGCCTGATAATTATCTGTTTTACCGTTGCAAATTACTATTCCGCTGTCGGTTTTATACCCATAGCGCCAACAGCATCTATCGTGAAAATACTGATAATTGCTGTTTATGTTAGCGCCGTTTTTGGCGTTTATCTGAAATGAACGTTGGGTA
>NZ_JAJCLZ010000112.1 GCF_020559915.1 Ruminococcus sp. 210702-SL.1.03 | reverse complement strand
AAAGAAAATGGAGTTGGGAGAGAAAGAAGAAAATCATATGGATATACAATAAAGAAAAACAGCTGATCTGTGCTTGTGAATGCATAGATCAGCTGTTTTTCTTTCGCAAAATCTGCACCTTTGCGAATAAGATTTTTTATAAGTCGTAATTTTTTAACCCAGAAGGAAGTCATATTTGTTTTTTTGTTAAAATTACGATTAATATTGAAAAAGTTAGAATTTTGTGCTAAAATATAATTAGGGGTGTTTTTATGAGAATCGCTATTTGTGATGATGAAAAATCTTACATAGAAAAGATAAAAAAAGATATAAAATCATTTCAAACGCACGAAAATGAATTTGAATTTTCAGAGTTTGAAAGTGGAGAAGAATTTATTGCAGAGTTTTCAAATGATAAATATGATCTGCTCATTCTTGATATTGAGATGAAAGATCTAAATGGTTTACAGACGGCAGAGTTTATAAGACAACTTGATAAAAATGTGATCCTTATTTTTATGACAAGTTATGACAAATTCGTTTATCAGGGCTATGAGGTCAATGCATTTAGATATATATTAAAAAACCAACCTGAACCTATTTATTTAAAACAGCTCAGCGATACGATTCAGGAGTATTACAGAAATAAGAAATACATTAAAGTTGTTGACAACGATATCGAGAAAGAACTTCTTACTGTAGATATTTTGTATATAGAGGTCTATTCGCATCAAATCGTCATCCATACCTTTAACAAAGAATATTATCAGAAAGGTAAATTATCAGATT
>NZ_JAJCLZ010000111.1 GCF_020559915.1 Ruminococcus sp. 210702-SL.1.03 | reverse complement strand
GCTGCGGTTTATCGTGCCCTGCGACACCTCGCCTTCGGGCTGTACGCTGTCGCAGAGGTAGCCGAGCTCGCCCTCAAATACCGCCGTTTTCGCGAAGAGCCCCGCCGTGCTCATACCGTCCGAAACGCTCAGACAGCGCCCCTCAAAGAGCGTTGCGCCGCGGTCTAGGTCTGTTACTGCCACCGTGCTGACCCCCGCCTCAACGGGGTTGTACGCGGGGTTGTCTGGCAAAATACGGAATGAAAACGACGGTATCTCGTTGACGGCTTCTGTTATCTTAGCCTGCGAGATCTTCGGGTCTGACGGACGGTAGCTGTGCAGTATCTCCGACTGCGTGCCGTTGGTCAGTGTTACGCGATAGTTCATTACAGCCGCTCCTTTATCGTCGAGTATCTCAGCGTGGCGGGCATGGTGTTGTGCGTAACGTTAAGCCTGTTATTGCCGCTCTTGACCGCAAAATGCTCGGTATCGACTGCCATGCCGTTGACGTACAGCACGGGCACGCCGTCGCAAACAAGTGAGTACGCGTCCAGCGAAGCCGTCTTGAACTCCGTGCCCGCGCCGACGTGATACGGCACTTTGACCGCGCTCAGAGCGCTTGCGCCTACCGCCTTGCTTAGGGTGAGCGTAACGCCGTAAGTGCTCGCGGTGCCGTTCGGGTACACAGCCTGCAAATAGATATAGTCGTCGTCCTGTCCGAATACAGTGGAGTATCTGCCGCCGCTCGCCGCCGTAACTATGCCGCCCATCGTGGGTATAGCGTACTGCGTTACATT
>NZ_JAJCLZ010000110.1 GCF_020559915.1 Ruminococcus sp. 210702-SL.1.03 | reverse complement strand
GCACATAGTATAGTTGATCTTGTTGAAAATGGAAAAGTAGTTCAACGAAGGATATACGGCAGTGATAAGCAGGCTTTAGTCGATTTTGACACAACAGATCATGGCAAGCCTAAGTATCATAAAACATATGCACATAAACATACATGGAATTATAAAAACAAACCTTCAAGAGGTTCTTCGGGCGAGATAAAAGATTCGGAATTAGAAATGAATAACGATATTATTAGGAGAGGTGAAAACTATTTTGACGATAAATGATTTTAAAAAAATTATTGATACATCTGGTGATATTACGTTTGATTGTCTAGGTGTTAGCTATACTATATTAACTTGGACTGACAAAGGAATCGTAATCGGAAAACAGAATGATGACGACGATTGTTATTATGAGTCGTCAGATGATTTGATAGCAAACTATAAAATCAATGGAAAATACATCTCCGATGTTATTGATAAAATCAATGTTACATTTTACAGCTAAAAGCTCCCACCTAAGGGGGCTTTTAATTTTGCATGAAAGGGGCTGATACAATGCTCGCAACGCTTATTCTGCTTTACGCGCTCGATACAGGGCAGATACCTACGGGCTGCTATGTGGCTGCATGGGTATTTACCATACTCAAAGGTATCTATGCGGTGATAAAAGCAATGATCGAAATGGACAATTAAAACTGCAATATAACGATAATATAACGCTCTGAAAAGGGCGTTTTTATTATACCCAAATTTAAAATACGGAGGTACAAAGCATGACAAAAGAAGAACTTGTAACACTCGGCGTATCAGAG
>NZ_JAJCLZ010000011.1 GCF_020559915.1 Ruminococcus sp. 210702-SL.1.03 | reverse complement strand
TGCTTAACTTCAAATCCTTGCGGTCAATGTGTCAAGTTTTATTGACAAAATCATAAGGAATGAAACAAATGGCAGATACCCGAGATATATCGTGTGGGAAAACGTCCCCGGAGCGTTCAGCTCAAACAAAGGCGAGGACTTCAAAGCGGTCCTCGAGGGCATATGCAGGCTCAAAGACAAACGTTTTTCTGTTCCTAGACCTGCAAAGTGGTCAAAAGCCGGAGAGATATTGGCAGACAGTTTCTCCATCGCTTGGAGAACCCTCGACGCTCAGTATTGGGGAGTGCCCCAAAGAAGAAAACGTATCTACCTTGTCGCAGATCTTGATGGCAGGAGTGCAGGAAAAATACTTTTTAAGTACGAAAGCCTGTCGGGGTATACTGAACCGTGCCGCCGTCCGTGGCAAACAGCTTCCCGAACTTTTGCGGCTGGCTTTGGAGAAACAAGCGTATGCCTGAACGATCAAGGCGGCGAAAGAATGGACATCACCAATGATGTGACAACTACCCTCAGAGCAGAGGCTTATCACTCGCCTTGTGTTTTGGAAACGGCAGGATTTTGTACAGAACATTCAGCAAAAGCAGGCGGTATCGGTTTTGATGAAGAAAAAGCACCTACGCTCCGTGCAGGAACTATCCCTGCGGCGGTATATGAAAACCATTCGCAGGATACAAGGTATACCGAACTGAAAGACACCGCACCGACCGTGTCCTCAACATACGGAACCGGAGGCAATAATCAGCCGTTTGTGGTAGAAAAAGATACCCGATGTTTTGATGTCAGATTTACTTCTGAGGGAACAAGGAACGCAAGGCATAACTGCTACGAAACGGACACCTCACGAACGATAGATACCGGCGGCAACCCTCCCGATTCAAATCAAGGCGGAATAGCAGTTGTGTCAGTTCAAGGCTCAATGATAGGCAGGGCTGAAAAGAATGGTCCTATGGGCAGCGGCATTAACGAGGAAGTTTCGTTCACCTTAAATTCCACAGACAAACACGCTGTTGCATACAGCACTAGTAAGAATTCTCATCACACGCAGGCGGAAGAAAATTTGGCAAATACACTTGTGGCAAGCGACTGGAAAGACCCGCCCACTGTGTCCAGCAAACCGACTTACATAGTCCGCAGACTTACTCCAACCGAATGTGCAAGACTTCAAGGCTTTCCCGATGATTGGTGTGCTGATCTTGGAACTGATGAACCGACCGATGATGAGATAAAGCTGTGGCAGGATATTTTTGCAGAGTACAATAAAGCTGTTGGCAAAAGCACAAAGCCTAAGACTGAAAATCAGATACGCAAGTGGCTTAAAGCTCCCCATTCTGATTCGGCAGAGTACAAGATGTGGGGAAACGGCGTGGCTTTGCCTTGCGTATGTTTTGTGCTGGCAGGAATAGTGTATTACGCACAAAACAACAATTTGTAGTATTCCATCGCCAGATATACACAAGATATTGTGTGTATCTTTGTCGAATGATCGTATTGATATATCTCCGAAAAAGAGTTAATATGTGTACACCGAAAGGGAAATACACAAGTTTAGGAGAATTGAAGATGAACGACAAGCTTGCAAGACAGATAGAGGAAATGAAAACGCAGACCATTGGCGTTGAGGTGGAGATGAACAACATCACAAGAGAGAAAGCCGCACGCATTGCCGCAGAACTTTTCGGCACAGGCAGATTTGAAAACACCGCTTACCGCAACGGCTACTGCACTTGGTCGGCTTTTGATGAGAGTGGCAGAGAGTGGAAATTCCAAAAGGACGTCAGCATTGCAGGTATAGACAGCGAAAAGTGCGAACTTGTAACACCGATACTTCAATATTCGGACATCGAGCTTTTGCAGGAACTTATCCGCAGACTTCGTAGAGCGGGAGCAAAAAGCGATGCAACAAGGGGCTGCGGAGTTCATATTCACATCGGTGCAAAGGGTCACACACCGCAGACGCTTCGCAACCTTGCAAACATTATGGCAAGCCACGAAAGCCTTTTAGCCGCCGCTTTAAAGCTTGACAGAGGAAGAATGAACAGATACTGCAAGACAGTTGACCCGAATTTCCTTGAAAAACTCAATAAACGCAAGCCAAAGACAATGTCAGACCTTGCCGACATCTGGTACGGTTCACAGGGTGCTGATTCTTACAGAGAGCACCATTACAATTCAAGCAGATACCATATGCTCAATTATCACGCAACATTCACCAAAGGCACGGTTGAGTTCAGACTTTTCCAGTTCGATGCACCATCAAACGGCAGGCAGAACGGACTTCATGCTGGTCAGCTGAAAAGCTACATTCAGCTTTGCCTAGCACTCAGCCAAATGGCGAAAGAGGTCAAGACCGCTAGTCCGAGACCTCAGCAGAACGAAAACCCTAAATACGCAATGAGAACTTGGCTTTTAAGGCTAGGCTTTATCGGCGAGGAATTCGCAACGGCAAGGGATATTTTAACACGCAATCTTGACGGCGACACGGCTTTCAGACACGGCAGAGCGGCTTGAAACGATTAGTCGCAGACCCACCCGATCGCTTTGGCGGTCTTGCGGTGGTAGAAGGAGTTGATACTTTTGAAAAGATACTACATAGCATACGGCAGTAACTTGAACGTTGCTCAAATGAGAAGAAGATGTCCGACTGCGACAATACTTGCAACGGCTGATTTGAAAGGCTGGGAACTGCTTTTTAAAGGCAGTTTGACAGGTTCTTATCTCACCATTGAGAAGAATGAAAGTGGCAGTGTTCCGGTAGCAATATGGGAAGTGAACCCTGCCGATGAACTTGCCCTTGACCGCTACGAGGGTTACCCGAACTTCTATTACAAGCAGAACATCAAGCTGACCTGCAAGGGTATACGCACAGGCAAAAGGCGAACGATAACAGCATTTGCCTACATTATGCATGAGGACAGACCTATCGGCATTCCGAGTGAGTTTTACTTGAGAACTTGCCTTGATGGGTACGAGGCTTTTATGTTTGACAAGCGTGTGCTGATGAGGGCATATGAAAAGTGCAGGGGATAGTTGAGAATGAAAGATAACACAACAACGCTTCGCACCTGTCCGCTTTGTGGGGCACAGTACGGCGATGTTCCAGCTCTTTCGAGGAAGTACCCCAACACGCATATCTGTCCCGAATGCGGCATACGGGAAGCCTTAGAAAGCATAGGTGTCCCCGCTGATGAGCAGGAAAAGATAATCGAAACTATACATAAAAGCAAGGGGTGATAATTTGCGAAAGCTTGAAAAATATGTTCCTACTAAATTTATGTCTGAAACTTCGCACTATGACAATTCAGCCGCTGACTATGCCGTGAATTTCATCGAGTGCCTATGCCACACCAAAGGCACTTGGGCACACAAGCCGTTTGAACTAATCGACTGGCAGGAGAAGATAATCCGTGATATTTTCGGCGTGCTAAAGCCGAATGGCTATCGTCAGTTCAACACGGCATACATTGAGATACCAAAGAAACAAGGCAAATCGGAACTTGCGGCGGCTGTTGCATTGCTTTTGACCTGCGGCGATGGCGAGGAACGTGCGGAAGTTTACGGCTGTGCGGCTGACAGGCAACAGGCAAGCATAGTTTTCAACGTGGCGGCGGATATGGTAAGAATGTGCCCTGCTCTTTCAAAGCGTGTGAAGATACTCGATTCACAAAAGCGTTTGATCTATCAGCCGACCGGCAGCATTTATCAAGTGCTTTCCGCAGACGTCGGCAACAAGCACGGTTTCAACACCCACGGTGTTGTCTTTGACGAGCTTCACACTCAGCCGAACCGCAAGCTTTATGATGTTATGACCAAAGGCTCTGGTGACGCTCGTATGCAGCCGCTGTATTTTCTCATCACTACGGCCGGCAATGACACAAAGTCTATCTGCTATGAAATTCACCAAAAGGCACTTGATATTATTAAGGGCAGAAAGATAGACCACACTTTCTATCCTGTGATATACGGAGCGGAAGAATCAGACGATTGGACTGACCCGAAAGTATGGGCAAAAGCTAATCCTTCGCTTGGCATCACAGTGGGTATTGACAAAGTACAAGACGCCTGCGAATCGGCAAAGCAGAACCCTGCTGAGGAAAACAGTTTTCGTCAGCTTAGGCTTAATCAATGGGTAAAGCAGGCTGTACGCTGGATGCCTATGGAGAAATGGGACAAGTGTGCTTTTGCTGTCAGAGATGACGATTTAGAGGGGCGGGTGTGCTATGGCGGGCTTGACCTTTCATCGACTACGGATATTACTGCATTTGTGCTTATTTTTCCTCCGAGAGATGAGGACGAAAAATACATCATCCTGCCGTACTTTTGGATACCTGAGGACAATCTTGAACTGCGTGTTCGCCGTGACCACGTTCCATATGACCTATGGCAGAGGCAGGGCTTTTTGCAGATCACTGAGGGGAATGTGGTTCATTATGGCTTCATTGAGAAGTTCATAGAGCAATTAGGCGAAAAATTCAACATTCGTGAGATAGCGTTTGACCGCTGGGGTGCTGTGCAGATGGTTCAGAACCTTGAGGGTATGGGTTTTACAGTAGTGCCGTTTGGACAGGGTTTCAAAGATATGTCGCCGCCGACAAAAGAGCTTATGAAGCTGACGCTTGAAGAGAAGATCGCACACGGCGGTCAGCCTATCCTGCGTTGGAACATGGACAACATTTTCATTCGTACCGACCCTGCCGGCAACATCAAGCCCGACAAGGAGAAGTCTACCGAGAAGATAGACGGTGCTGTGGCGACCATTATGGCGCTAGATAGGGCTATTCGGTGCGGGAATGATAATACGGAGAGTGTGTATGATAGTAGAGGAATACTGTTTATCGATACATATTAATAGTATATTGTGATTTAGGCATACTATAAATGTCTTCATATATTTGAGGAGCACAGTTTGAATTTGTTTAGAAAAAATTTCTTAATAAACATTGACTGTTGGGGAGCATTTGTGCTATAATAGCAATATAAAAAGTTCCCCAAGGGAGAAGATACAATGTCGGTACAATATAATGAAATACAGGAATTACTGAGGAGGCGTGCTGATCTTAATGTAAGATTAAACTTAATGCCCTACGATGGTACACCTGAAATCAAAGAGCGTGGAGATGGAAAATATCTTTATGTAAGAAAGCGTGTGGCTGGCAAACAAACATCAACGTATGTTGGAGTATATACTGAAGAACTGTATAATCTGCTTCTTCGTAATGCTAGAGAGGCACGTGAAATAAGAAAGTCACTTAGAAGTATTGAAAAGCAGCTTGCTGCAGTTGGATATTCTGAGGATGAACTTTCTGCTGATGTTATAAGTAATATAGCATTTGCCCGTGTCAATATGAAAACGAACATCTATGATCAGGCGGTTTTGGAAGGTGTAGCAACCTCTTTTCCACAGACAGAGAAAATTATAGAAAACGGAAAAGTTTCCGGTATGACTGCTACAGATGTGCAGAAAATTTTGAATTTGAAACACGCATGGGAGTTTATTTTGGACCGCGATGTAATTGCAAGCCAGTCTGACTACTATATGCTCAGTCATATTGCAGGACTGGTAAATGAAGGATTTTTTGCCGAGGGTGGTCGAATTTGAGGTGTTCCGGTTACCATAGGCGGTTCAAGCTATGTGCCTCCACTGCCAAATGAACTGGATGTAAAAGATAAAATCAAACAGATAGTTGAAGAAAATGATGATGCTATTAACATAGCTATAAAACTTTGTCTTTATTGTATGAAGATGCAGATCTTTCTTGATGGTAACAAACGTGCTTCTGTCATTTTTGCAAATCATTATCTTATTTCGCATGGTGCTGGTTCCCTAGTGATTCCTGAAAATGAAGTTCCAGAATTTAAACGACTTCTTGTAAAATACTATGAAGATGATGAAATTAACGTTATTGCATCCTTTATGAAAGAACACTGTTGGAAGACAATTTGATTACAACTAACATTTGTGTTGGGGAACAAACGATGATATAAAATTACGAATATGCTCCCCAATGTTATAGATACCATAAGAGTCGAGAAATCGGCTCTTTTATATAGCAGAGGGATACCGCTTGATACTTTCCCTTATTTCTCACATAATATTAAGGACAAATTCACTTATTCTATTGACCTTTCCCTTATTTTATGATATAATTTAAGGTAAAAGAATGGAGGTAAGGAAATGCGAAGCTTTAATTACTCTGCTTTGAAAGAACAAAGGTGGGATTCTGATATTCTCGGACTTATAGCGGCTATATACAAAGAGACCGGAAAACAGGAGCAGTATTTGAAACAGCGTCCGCAAGAGTTGGAAAAGCTTGTTGAGATAGCAAAAATTCAAAGTACCGAAGCCTCAAATGCGATAGAGGGTATCGTAACAACAAGCACGAGGATCAAGCAGTTGGTCGAAGAAAAGACTACTCCTCGAAATCGTGACGAGCAGGAGATCGCAGGGTATAGAGATGTGCTGAACGTTATACACGAAAGTTTTGACGCTATTCCGATAACTCAAAATTATATTCTGCAGCTTCACAAAATGCTTTACAGCCATATGAACAATCCGCTTGCAGGCAGAACAAAAAGCGTGCAGAATTATATCAGTGCGACTTACCCCGATGGACATACAGAAATACTGTTTACTCCGCTCGCACCATACGAAACATCTGAGGCACTTGACAGGATATGTGAAGAGTACAACCGTGTTATCGGTAATTTGGAGGTTGAACCGCTTATAATCATCCCCATATTTATACACGATTTTCTCTGTATACACCCTTTCAATGACGGCAACGGCAGAATGAGCCGTCTGCTTACCACTCTTCTGCTGTATCAGAATGGCTTTTACATTGGTAAATATATATCGCTCGAGGCAAAGATCTCTAAGAACAAAAATCTGTATTACAGTGCTCTGAGTCAGTCGCAGACCGGCTGGCACGAAGGCAAAGAGGACGCTGTGCCATTTATAAAGTACATTTTAGGCACGATACTTGCATCGTATAAAGATTTTGAAGAGCGTACCTCGCTTGTTCAAGAGAAACTGCCTGCAATTGAGATGGTCAGAATGGCAAGCAAAAGCAAAATAGGGCGATTTAATAAGCAGGATATAAGGGAACTCTGTCCTACTCTCAGTGACAGTTCTATCGAGGGCGCACTAAGAAAACTTGTTGCCGCGGGAGAATTAAAAAAAGAGGGCAAGGGAAAGAGTACCTGCTATTTCAGATTAAATTAGATCACAAATTGAATTAACGCAATACGAGCATCTATCAAAAAAGATAGGTGCTTTTTTATGTCCAAAAACCAGAAACGAGGTGACCAAATGTCAATATTCAGCGGCATATTCCACAGCAGGGATAAGCCTAAAAACTCCACAGCAGGAGCGTCCTACTGCTTCTACATGGGAACAAGCACCAGCGGCAGACGTGTGAGCGAACGCTCGGCAATGCAGATGACGGCGGTGTATTCCTGCGTTCGTATACTTTCTGAGGCAGTGGCAGGACTGCCTTTGCATTTGTATAGATACACAGCGGAGGGCTCGGCAAAAGCCACAGACAACCCACTTTACGCTTTACTGCACGATGAACCAAACCCTGAAATGACCAGCTTTATGTTCCGTGAAACGCTTATGACGCACCTGCTTTTGTGGGGTAATGCTTATGCTCAGATTATTCGCAATGGCAAGGGTGAAGTCGTCGCACTCTATCCTTTGATGCCAGACCGAATGACAGTTGACAGAGATGAAAACGGCAGGCTGTACTACCAGTATCAAATGCAGGACAGCGACCCACGAACTATGAAAGGCTCAACTGTCATTTTACAGCCGTCAGATGTTCTGCACATCGCAGGACTAGGCTTTGACGGATTGGTCGGATACTCGCCTATCGCAATGGCAAAGAACGCCGTCGGACTTGCGATAGCCACAGAGGAATACGGAGCAAAGTTTTTCGCAAACGGAGCAACGCCAAGCGGTCTGCTTGAATATCCGGGCACTGTAAAAGATCCCGAGCGTGTGCGTGACAGCTGGAACAAAGGTTTTTCGGGCGGCAATTCACATAAAGTTGCGATACTCGAAGAGGGTATGAAGTACACGCCTATCTCCATTTCGCCAAACGAGGCTCAGTTTCTTGAAACCCGTAAATTTCAGATAAATGAGATAGCGAGAATATTCAGAGTGCCGCCACATATGGTCGGTGATCTGGAGAAATCAAGCTTTTCAAACATTGAACAGCAATCATTGGAGTTCGTCAAATACACACTTGAACCTTGGATAGTTCGATGGGAACAGGCAATTTCAAGAGCATTGCTGACACCCGACGAGAAAAGCAAATACTACCCTAAGTTCAATGTTGACGGCTTGCTTAGAGGTGACTATCAGAGCAGAATGAATGGGTATGCAGTGGGTATACAAAATGGTTTTATGTGCCCGAATGACGTGCGTTCACTGGAGAATATGGATCTTATTCCTGATGAGTTGGGCGGCAACAAATTTATGTGCAACGGAAATATGATAGATATTGCCAGCGTAGGCAGGCAGTACGAAAAGGAGAAAGACGATGAAGAAGTTTTGGAAGTGGAAGAATCAGACCGAACAGACGGAGAACAGTCCGATGACGGAGAGAACGCTCTTCCTAAACGGCACGATAGCCGAGGAAAGCTGGTTCGATGATGATGTCACGCCGCAGATATTCAAAGAAGAACTGAACAGCGGTTCGGGCAACATCACGGTTTGGATAAACTCTCCCGGCGGTGACTGCGTGGCGGCGGCTCAGATATACAATATGCTTACCGACTACAAGGGCAATGTGACCGTCAAGATAGATGGCATTGCGGCAAGTGCGGCGAGCGTTATCGCTATGGCAGGTACGCAGGTGCTTGTTTCGCCGGTTTCAATGCTGATGATACACAACCCTGCGACTATGGCTTTCGGCGATCACGCTGAAATGCAGAAAGCTATCGATATGCTCGGTGAGGTCAAAGAGTCTATCATCAATGCTTACGAGAGAAAAACACATCTAAGCAGAGCGAAACTCTCACACCTTATGGACGCTGAAACTTGGATGAACGCTAATATGGCGCTTGAACTTGGCTTTGCTGACGGGTTTATTGAACGTTCGGCGGATAAGAAGTCTGAGGAAGATGATAAATCCGATGAAGATACAGAAGAAGATAACGATGGTGACGATGATGAAGAGGATAAGGACAATTCAGATGATGATACCGATGAGAAGAAGTCTAAAGAAAAGACCTCTTCTTTTTTGTTTTCACGAACAGCTGTAAACAGGGCTTTGCAGAACAAGCTTGAAAGGCATTACCGCAAGCCCGAAAACATAGGCGGAACGCAGGCAAGCGACCTTAGAAACCGCCTTGACATAATCAAAAAATACATTTAAGGAGGACTTTTTATGACTATTCAGGAACTTATGCAGAAAAGAGCAAAGGTGTGGGAAACGGCAAAGAGCTTTGTTGACACCCACGAGGACAAGAACGGCAGGCTTTCCGCTGAGGATACTGCCGCATACAACAGAATGGAGCAGGAGATCGAGGACTTGACCGCCTCTATCGAACGTCAGCAGAGGGCGGCAGAACGTGACAAAATGCTTTCTCAGCCAATAAATTCACCTATCGTCAGCAAGCCTGCACAGACTGCAAAAGAAAAGACAGGTCGTGCGTCTGACGAATACAAGGCGGCTATGCTTGGTGCTCTGCGTTCAAATTTTCGCAACGTTTCAAACGTTCTGCAGGAAGGCGTTGATGCTGACGGCGGTTATCTTGTGCCGGAGGAATATGACAAACGTCTTATCGACGTGCTTGAAGAGGAAAATATTCTCCGTGCACTGGGCACGAAGCTGACAACAGCGGGCGACCATAAGATAAATGTGGCGGCGACAAAACCGGCGGCATCATGGATAGAAGAGGGGCAGGAGCTTACATGGGGCGACAGTACTTTCAGCCAGATACTGCTTGACGCTCACAAACTGCACGTTGCGATAAAGGTCACTGAGGAACTGCTTTATGACAACGCTTTCGGACTTGAAAACTACATCATAACGCAGTTTGGAAAGGCATTGGCTAATGCCGAAGAGGACGCGTTCTTAAACGGCGACGGCAAGGGAAAGCCTACCGGTATCTTCGCCAAAACCGGCGGTGGAAATGTTACAGCTGAGGTGGCGGCGTTTATTGGCGATGAGCTTATCAACCTCGTTTACACGCTGAAAAGACCATACAGAAAAAAGGCGGCTTTCATTATGAACGACAAAAATCTTGCCGTTCTGAGAAAGCTTAAAGATGCGAACGACCAGTATCTTTGGCAGCCTTCGCTGAAAGAGGGCGAGCCCGAAAGACTGCTCGGCTATCCCGTTTACACTTCGGCATATGCGCCCGCAGATGCTATTGCTTTCGGAGATTTCAGCTACTACAATATCGGTGACAGAGGGTCGCGCTCGTTCAAGAAACTGACGGAACTTTTCGCCGGAAATGACATGGTCGGTTTTGTAGCTAAGGAGCGTGTTGACGGCAAGCTTATCCTGCCCGAAGCAGTCCAGATACTCAAGCTGAAAACGGCACTTCCTGCGTCTGGCAAGTGATAATTTAGCTTTTTAATTGGAGTGATGATAAATATGATTGTAACACTTGATGAAGTAAAGGACTATTTAAGGCTTGACGGCAATGCGGAGGACGATTTTCTTATTGCACTCATATTCTCTGCCGAACAGCTTTGCACCAACATTGCAAGAACAGAAATTGAAGATAAGCCTATCGCAAAAATAGCTGTGCTTTATGCTGTGGCATATCTCTATGAACATCGTGAAGAGGCAGACCACAAAGCACTAACATTAACGCTCAGAGCCTTGCTTTTCGGCATAAGGCAGGAGGGATTTTGATGAAGATAGGCGGTATGAGGTATCGTGCAGAACTGCAAAGAAATACGGCGGTCAAAGACGATGAGGGCTTTACTCAGAACATTTGGCAGACCGAGCATATTGTGTGGGCTGACATTGTTCCCATTTCGGGGCGAGAGTTTTTGCAGAGCGGAACTGAAACGGCGGAAGTTACATTTAAAATATATATTCGTTGGATAGAAAATGTGGACGCAGATATGCGTGTGAAATGCGGTGAAAACATCTATCTTTTGACGGCTGTGCTCGGAAACAAACGCAAAGGTATGCTGACTTTGATGGCAAAGGAGTTGAGGTAATGGCGAAGATGTCAATTCAAATGCCCGAAGATCTTCTGCTTAAGATGTCAAAGCTGGGTTCTGAATTTGACAGCACGGCTGAAAAAGTTTTGCAGGCAGGCGGCGAGGTCATGCTTTCGGCGGTCAAGAATAGTCTTTCTGCTGTGGTAGGCAAGGACACTAAGTATCCCTCTAAAAGTACGGGTGAGCTTGAACGTTCGTTAGGTCTTTCGCCGGTTTTGCAGGACAAGAATGGCGACCACAACATCAAAGTGGGGTTTTCCGAGCCACGTTCAGACGGCGGCAGTAATGCCAAACTTGCCAGCATTTTGGAATACGGCAAAAGCGGTCAGCCTGCAAAGCCTTTTATCAAGCCTGCAAAGTCAAGAGCGAAGTCTGCGGCTATTACGGCAATGCAAAATGAACTTGAAAGCGAGGTCGATAAGCTATGAATGACAGTTTACTGAAAAGGCTGAACACAATTCTCGGCAGGCTGAATATTCCTGCTGAAACCGGTGTATTTACTGATACTCCGCCCGATGTGTACTGCGTTCTGACTCCCTTGACTGATACGCTTTCAGAATTTGCGGATAACAAGCCGTCAAGTGAGGTGCAGGAAGTGAGAATTTCGCTTTACTGCAAAGGCAATTACATAAGCGTGAAAAATCGGCTGACAAACGCAATATTAAAGAACGACATAACAATAACCGCCCGACAGTACATCGGGCTTGAAACTGACAGCGGCTATCATCACTACAATTTTGATGCTGCCGACTGTGTAAGATTGGGGGAATTTTAATGGCAACTATCGGTCTTGACAGGCTTTACTACGCCAAGATAACTGAGGACGAGAGCGGTGATGAAACATATGGAACGCCTAATTCGCTTGCAAAAGCTATCTCTGCTGACCTATCCGTAGAGATGAATGAGGCAACACTCTATGCCGATGACGGAGAGGCTGAGGTGGTCAAAGAGTTCAAAAGCGGCAAGCTGACACTCGGAATTGATGACATTGGCACGTCTGTTGCGAATGAACTTACTGGTGCGAAGATAGACAAAAACCACGTTCTCATCTCGGCATCTGAGAACGGCGGTGCGCCTGTGGCGGTAGGTTTTCGTGCTAAAAAGAGTGACGGCAAGTACAGATATTTTTGGCTGTACAGAGTTATCTTCGGCATACCTGCGACCAATCTCGCTACCAAAGGCGAGAGCATAACATTCTCCACGCCGACCATTGAGGGCACTATCTACCGCCGCAAAAAGCTTGACGGCAACAGCACTCACCCTTTGAAAGCTGAGGTCAACGAGGGAGAACAGGGTGTGCCGACATCAGTTATTTCAAATTGGTTCAACGAGGTTTACGAACCCGAATTTACGGAGGTGCATAATGGTGAATGACAGAAGTGCGGTTATTGAGATAGGCGGAAATGAATACGAATTAGTCCTTACAACGAGGGCTACAAAAGAGATAGCAAAGCGTTACGGAGGGCTTTCTAATCTTGGCGACAAGCTTATGCAGGCGGAGAATTTTGAGAAAGCTATTGATGAGGTAACTTATCTTATCTGTCTGCTGGCTAATCAGGGTGTGGAGATACACAATTTGCGGTATCCTGATGATAAGCGAGAAATGCTGACGGCTGAATTTGTGGAACTTATGACTTCTCCGTATGATCTTGCAAAATACAAGGACGCCATTATGCAGGCGATGTACAAGGGCACAAAGCGTGAGGTCGAAAGCGAGGAAACTCCGACAAAAAACACGCAGGTCGGGTAAGTGATGAGGAATCATTTGCCCGACTTATATTCTACGGTGTTACTCTTCTTGGCAGGAGCGAACGTGAAGTATGGCTTATGCCTATCGGCGAATTGCTCGACCAGTGGGAGATCTACAAGCAGTGGAACGGGCTGGCTAAGGCTAAGCGTGAGGTGTTTATTGATGAGGTCATTCCTAGGGGGATATGACGATCGTGGGGTTGTATTGGGTTAAAAGATGTGGTATAATGGATTTATAAGGGTATTTGGTCTGCTCGACAAATCGGAATTTGTACAGAATATTTTTTGAAAAAGCTCTTGACAACAAAGCTTCTATATAGTATAATCTAATAAACTACTATATAGGAGCTTTTGTATGGAAATGAATGGAGGATTTCTTGTCACCAAAATAAAACAACTTGGAGACCGGATTTTTGAGAAGATTCTCAGCGAAAAGAATATTGATGCGTTCAATGGAGCCCAGGGGCGCATTCTTTATGTGCTGTGGCAGGAGGATGGTATCTCAATCAGGTCACTCTCGACTAAATGCGGATTAGCGATAACATCTCTTACTACGATGCTGGAAAGAATGGAAAATCAAGGGCTGATAAGCCGTGTTCAGTCTGAAACGGACAAAAGGAAAACACTCCTGTTTCTGACTGAGAAAGCACATGCCTTAAAGGGCGAGTACGATTCTGTATCTGATGAGATGGGCAGTGTTTACTACAAAGGTTTTTCAGAGGAAGAAATAACTCGGTTTGAGGAATGCCTCGACCGCATCAGAAAGAATCTTGAGGAGTGGCAGAAGTCATGAGTATTTGTATCAAAGATCAGATTCAGAACATGAATATCGTCATTGGCTGCACAGTGGGGTGTGCATATTGCTATGCCCGCAACAACGTGAAACGCTGGCATATGATTGATGACTTCGCTGATCCTGAGTTCTTTCCGGGCAAGCTCAAGAGGATGGAAAAGAAACGTCCGCAAAACTTTCTTCTTACCGGCATGAGCGATCTCTCCGGATGGAAGCCGGAATGGAGAGACGAGGTATTTGCAAAGATCCGTGAAAATCCACAGCATCAGTTCCTGTTTCTG
Organism: Ruminococcus sp. 210702-SL.1.03; assembly: GCF_020559915.1. Classification (GTDB taxonomy): domain Bacteria; phylum Bacillota; class Clostridia; order Oscillospirales; family Ruminococcaceae; genus YE71. Next base: position 85,741 of record NZ_JAJCLZ010000011.1, on the reverse strand, counting down.
ACCAAACGACCTGATCTGCTGGATTTTGATACCGATCTGGAAAACGCATGGTTTGGCGTTACGGTGACGAGGAAAGCCGAACTGTGGCGTATCGACGCCCTTCGGAAAAATGTCAGAGCAAAACATTACCATGTTACCTTTGAGCCGTTATTCGACGATCCCGGCACAGTTGACCTTTCCGGAATCAACTGGATCGTTGTCGGCACTATGACCGGGGCTCAGAGCAGGAAGATTCATACGGAGCCGGAATGGACATGGTCTCTGACGGATCAGGCACACGCACTTGGCATTCCGGTGTTTATGAAGGAAGACCTTGTCCCTATCATAGGGAATGAAAATATGATTCAGGAAATGCCGGAGGAATTCAACAAAGTGTTAGAGGTACAGAGATCATGGCAGAAGTAATCGATGGCATCCTCATTCGTGAGGTGGAAACAAAGAACATCATGACCAAGTCCAGTCTGCCGGTAGGCGGTTACTCGGTCAATCCTTATGTAGGCTGTACACATGCCTGCAAGTATTGCTATGCTTCTTTTATGAAGCGCTTTACCGGACACACGGAGGAATGGGGCACTTTCCTTGATGTGAAGCATTGGCCGGAAATTAAAAATCCGAAGAAATATGCCGGACAGCGTGTGGTCGTCGGTTCTGTGACGGATGGCTACAATCCACAGGAAGAGCAATTCGGGAATACCAGAAAACTTCTGGAGCAGCTGATCGGCAGTGACGCAGATATTCTGATCTGCACAAAGTCTGATCTTGTGGTACGGGATATTGATTTGCTGAAGAAGCTTGGACGAGTGACCGTTTCATGGTCGATCAACACACTGGATGAAGATTTCAAGAACGATATGGACTCTGCTTCGAGCATTGAGCGGCGCATCGCTGCTATGAAGCAGGTATATGATGCAGGTATCCGTACAGTCTGTTTCGTATCCCCGGTATTTCCCGGTATCACGGACTTTGAAGCGATCTTTGAGCGGGTAAAGGATCAGTGCGATCTGTTCTGGCTCGAAAATCTCAATCTTCGAGGCGGTTTCAAGAAGACGATTATGGATTATATCGCCGGAAAACATCCTGATCTTGTACCGCTTTACGATGAGATCTATAACAAGCATAACCGCAGCTACTTTGAAGCACTTGAAGTAAAAGCTGAGGAAATGGCTAAGAAGTATGATTGTCCCTTTGTGGATAATGAAATGCCTTATGGCAGAGTCCCGCAGGGGCATCCGGTGATCGTGGATTATTTCTATCATGAGGAAATCCGTGGGACAGAAAATACCGGAAAAAGAAATCGTTAAACAGAAATTTGTTAGGAACTGAATAAAAAATGGAAAAAGCAATATTTATAATCATTGTTATTTTTGGAATTATGTTTTTAACTGGAATAATAATGTCAATTTTTACGCAGGGCCTTTTATTTTAATAAGTACAAGTTCCATACCATTTTAACTGTTCTATTTTCAATACTCCTTTTAACGTTAATATACCTTCCAATGATTCATACTATAGGTTTTATATCTCAATTTGTCCTTATATTGCTAACACCATATAGTATATGGATGGTTGTTTGGAGAATAAGAAATAGAATTATAAAAAACAAATAAATTCCAGTTTATCAAGCAGTTAACACACCCAAGGAGCACCCACTACGGCTGCTCCTTTTTTCATACCTAGAGCCAAACGGCTCTTTTTTTTTATGCCCATTTCAAGGAGGTGACGCAGAATGTCAGACAAACTAGGAGTAAAGCTGGGACTAGAGGGCGAAAAGGACTTCAAGAAAGCACTGGCGGATATAAACTTATCATTCAAAGTGCTGGGTTCGGAAATGAAACTGGCAGAGTCGCAGTTCGGCAAGAATGACAACAGTGTGTCCGCTCTTACTGCCAAGAATGAAGTGCTCAACAAGCAGATTACTCAGCAGAAAGAAAAGGTCGAAGTGCTGAAAAATGCACTCGATAATGCGTCAAAGTCCTTTGGCGAAACGGACAAGCGTACTCAGAACTGGCAGATAAAGCTGAATAACGCTGAGGCAGAACTCAACAATATGGAGCGTGAACTGGACGGCAATAAAAAGGCTCTGAACGATGCCGCAAATGCTATGGATAACGCAGGCGACAACGCAGATAAGCTTGCCGACGATATGGAGGACGTGGGCGAGGAAACTGAGAACTCATCGGGGCATTTCGAGAAATTTGGTTCTGTTGTGAAAACCATAGGTGCAGCAGCAGCCGCCTCAATAGCCGCTATCGGTGCTGCCGCAGTTGCCGCCGGCAAAGAGATAGTTAGTATGGTAAATGACACTGCCGCCGCAGGCGATGAAATAGACAAAGCAAGTCAGGCGGCAGGTATGGGTTCTACTGCATTTCAGGAGTGGAGCTACGTCCTTGACCGAAACGGTGCAAGTGCCGATTCGCTCTCCACTTGGATGAAAAAGCTGAACAACAACGTTGACGATGCGGCAGGCGGCAGTGCTACTGCTGTCGAAAAGTTCAGCAGATTGGGTATCTCCATAGAGGACTTGCAGAATAAGTCAAGAGAAGATGTTTTCGCCGAAGTCATCGCAGGTCTGCAAAATATGGACAACGAATCTGAGCGTGCCGCTGTCGCAAATGACCTGCTTGGCGGTTCGGCAACTGACCTTGGTGCTTTGCTAAACTCAACCGCTGAAGATACAAACGCTTTACGCCAAAATGCTCACGACTTGGGACTTGTTATGAGCGAGGACGCTGTAAAGGCATCTGCCAACTATGAAGACGCACTAACAGATTTAAAGGGTGCTTTCACGGGAGTTAAAAATTCTATCTCGTCAGAACTGTTACCCGGCTTTACAGACGTTATGCACGGACTTACAGGCCTTATCACAGGAGAAGAAAACGCCGCAGATACGCTCAGAAACGGCATGTCTGACATAATAGACAGCGTTTCAAGTGCCGTGCCCAAATTCTTAGATTTGCTGTCTAACATCATTTCTTCGGTTTCAGCCAGTGCACCAGAGATAATCACAAGCCTTGTAAGCGGAATAATCGATAATCTGCCAATGCTCATAACTGCGGCACAGCAGATCTTGTCTGCACTCATTGACGGCATAATTCAAGCACTGCCAGCTTTAACAGACGGAGCAATTCAGCTGATACTTGCACTCACAAACGGCATTGTAGAGAACCTGCCTGCCATAACAGAGGCGGCAGTTCAGATGATAGTGACACTCGCCGCAGGACTTGGAGAGGCTCTGCCAGAGCTTATCCCTGCCATAGTCCAGTGCATTGTGACCATAGTTCAGACTTTGCTTGAAAATATGGATCAGATATTAGAGGCGGCGCTCTTGCTTATCCAAGGTCTGGCAGACGGCATAATTCAAGCTTTGCCAGTCCTCATAGACGCTCTTCCGCAGATAATCCAAAGCATAGTGGAATTTGTCATAAACAATCTGCCGCTGATACTTGACACAGCAGTTCAGATAATGCTCGCCATAATAGAAGGGCTTTTGCAGACTCTGCCGCAGTTGGTGGAGATAATTCCGCAGATATTGGAGGCAATAACCGAACCTCTAAGCGGCTTGGTGGACTTTTTCTCAGAATTGTGGAATATTATCACTGACGCTACCTCAAAAGCTTGGAACGCAATAAAGGCATTTTTCGTTGACCTATGGAAAAGCATAACAAGCAGTGTGAAATCGGCTTGGAACGGCATTTGGGACTTTCTTACGGACATTGTATCCTCACTCATTTCTGCAATTATGGATATTTTCTCGCCTATTGTGAACTTTTTGAGCGACCTTTGGAGCAATGTTTCATCGGGTGTTAAAAGTGCTTGGAGCAATATAAAGTCAAGTTTGTCAAGCACAGTTTCAAGCATATTTTCCAACATCACAAGCGTTTTCAGCGGACTGCCTGCGAAGATAGGCGGCATTTTTACTAACATTTTCGGCAAGATAAAGGACTTTGGTTCAAATGCGATCACGTCCATAAAAAGCAATATGCAGAGTTTTGCAAGCACTGCGGTAAACGCTCTTTCAGACCTGCCAAGCAAGTTTTGGGACATCGGCAAGAACATAGTCAGCGGCGTTTGGAACGGCATACAGAGTATGGCGGGATATTTTCGGGATCAGGTCGAGGGATTTTTCTCTGGCATTGTTGACGGAGTAAAGGACTTTCTAGGCATTCACTCGCCGTCAAAGGTGTTCGCCGAGATTGGCGGATATATGGGTCTTGGTTTGGAAGAGGGAATGACCGATTCGCTTGATGACGCACGAAAGAGCATGAACAAGGCTTTTCGTGACATTACGAATGACGCTATGAATGTGCAGACTAGGTTTGAGTTTGCAGGAAACGCAGGCAATTCAAATGGTGCTTTTGGTGTAAACGTTAGCGTACCGCTCTACCTTGACGGACGTGAGATAACCGCCGCATCTAGCCATATCCAAAGCGGCAGAAATCAAAGCTGTAAACGAGCATTGGGAGTGACATAATTGGCTGAGATAATTCTTAGGACTGTGGATAATACGCACATTGCTGACATTAGAAAAGTGCTGTCCTGCACGTCTGAAGAAAAGCTGACCACCGAGAAAACGCTAAGTTTTGAGGTTCTCCTGCGTGGCGATGTGGCAAGTGTAAGCGATAAGATAAAATATGTTGCTGAGTTCGAGAACGATTTTTACGATATAGTTTCGATAAAGAAAAGCCTGCAAAACGGCATTTATCAAGCGGCATTTGAGTGCGAGCATATCTCATATCGCCTTACTGACTGCAAGCTTGCGTACTTTGCAAACAACGGCACACTCAAAGAAACGCTCACAAAACTGCTTGGCGGCACAGGCTTTTCCTGCGGAGATATTCCCGATACTGAGGTCAAGGCGTTCTCTATCCCGAGTACGTCAACTGTCAGAGCTGTTGTATTAGATTTGGCGGAACTTTTTGGCTACGAAGTCGAGTTTCATCAATATTATGTGTCTATGAAAAAGCACAGAGGGAGTGAGAAAGTTCGTCCTCTTACCGACAGCAATGTTGTATCAGTATCTAAAACCACAGACTGCACCAGTGCTGAAAATTCCTACTCCTGCACGCTCTATCAGCCCGATAATATCTCGCTTGGTGATGAGGTGCAGTTTGATTTTGCAAGGCTTGATATACACGAAAGTGTGCGTATCATAGGCATTAAGCGACAGCCGTTCTCGTCAAAAAACGTGGAGCTTGAAGTAGATAACCCGTCAAAGACACTTGAACGTGACGCCGCCCAAGAAGCTGAGAACACTGTTCCTCAGAGCAAAAGATATTACGGCGTTAGGATAGGTGCGGAAGAGGGTCTGTCTGTTACTCGCTCAGACGGTGGTGCAAAGGTGGTCTTAAACGCTGATAAATTTTCGATGAAATCAGCAGATGAAAACGGAAATTTTACTGATAGGATATATTTCGACCCAGTGACTTCAGACTACAAATTTGTAGGTAATGTCACTATTGACGGCGGAAAGATAGACATTGGCGGAAATTTCAAGGTTGATGAGTACGGCAATGTGTATATGACCGGCGATTCTACGATATATGGCGGCAGATACTATGCAGGCACGCCCGAAAGCATTGATGGATACAGCGAGATGACCAGCCGTGGATTTGATGTGTTCAATAGTTCGGGCGAGCTTAAACTTAGGTTCGGCTACACAACAAGCGGCGAGGATTATCCTTTCATTCAGTTGGGTTCGGGTTCAGGCAAGGACGCTGACTATGGTTTAGTCAAAAAGTTCACTGACGGACTTTGGATAGGCAATTCCGACCCTGCTAACGAGAGCGGAGAGTTTCGTGCAAAGCAGGGCTACAACGGCATTTTCTTCAAGTTTTCGGACAACACGGCATACATTGTCCGCAACACAACGCAGAAGAATATTTACACAGGTGCGTCTATCGCGAAGTTCGGTTAAGGCGGTGTCGGTATGATAAAACCTTGGACTTGGGAAGAGTCAAACGGCTCTGCGGCTTACTGGCAAATGAAAGCGGCTGTCGAGGTGCTTTCAAACTGCGGCACAACGGCGGGCTTTTTCCACCCGGTGTGGAATGACCTTGTTGACAAAGTGAATGAAACTGCAAATGCTCTGCGTCACGGCTGGTGCAATGCTCCGCTTAAGCTATCAGATATGCTAATTTCAGAAACGTATCACCCATTGACGGCGAGAATGTTCAACACGCTAGTGTACAACACCCATTATCCGGTTTGGAGCTGGCAGGAAACGCTAGGAAGGACTGAATTCCACGGAGTTGAAACTCACGGCGAGGCGGCTGCGGATATTGTTTACGGCAGATATTTTTATGAGCTGACGGAGCGTTTGAATCTTGTTATCGCTATACTAAATGACACGGCTGACAGCATTAAGTTAAGGCTTGCGTACAAGATCTTGACGGACATTTCAGCTGACTTAAATGCTCTCCAATCAGAATATTTACGCACTCATCAAAAGCACAAGCTTACGGCCATCGGCGTTTTAACGCAGGAAAAGCTTGACACTTGGCGTTTGCACTACAAGATCCCGACAGCTGAGTTCACAGCCATTATCCAAAACGGCGACTTTGCTGAGTGCAGGGGTCAGGTGGAAAGTTATCTGAACATAAAGCGAAAGGCGAATGTTCTTTCCAGTGGTGTATTGGCGGTCAAGCCTCACTTGGCTGATGTGCTTGGAGCTTACGCTGAAATATCAACTGACAAACCGCAGATGTTTCTTGCAGATAGCATTGAAACTCCTGAAAACTTTTCAAAGCTAAACAGACTTCATTCCGTAACCTTTGATAGCAATAACTTTGCTAAGTTGGGAATTAAGGCAACTGCAAGGACTTCAAAAACTCAGTCTGTAAGATGGTCGCCGCTGTCGGCAATGCTCACTTTCGGAGCAAAAGCCTCAATGGACAAGCTGAACTTCATCGGTGCGGCACATTTCAAATCAGAGCATAAAGGCTATTCTAAACTCGATATGCGTAAGTCAGGTCAGGTTTTAGTTGATTTTAGCGACAAAATCACTGTTTTTGCCGCTCTTGAACAAGCTGATCTTTTTATCGGTTTTTCGGCTGATACAGAGCACAAAATTGCAAATTCAGCCGATATTTCATACAATATTTCGGAAAACGCTTACGCTGAGTCCAAATTCGGGCTTAGCATTAAAGCTGACGCTGGAGTGATACGCTATGCAAAGGCTAATGCTGAGAGCGTTATTCTTCTTAATGATTTCGCCAACCTTGAAACTACCGGCAGTTGGAGTTATCCTGTGCAGGAGGGTGAGGACCTCAGCATTTCGCAGGTATATGAGATAGAACAGAATAATGAACACTTGTTCTTTGACTTCGGAGTTATAGTTTGCAAGACAGCATTTGAAATATTATCACACGCAAATATCGACTGGCAGCTTAAATGGGAGTATCCTGTGCAGAGTGGTAACATTCTGTTTATCCCGCAAAGCGTGCTGGCAAGGCAATTTACAAGCAAATTGGAGGTGGATTGATGCCTGATATTTTACTCAAAACTGAAACGGGCAAGCAAAAAGAATACTATGGGATAGAAACGATAACAGTCCAGCGAGTTGGCGGCGGAACGGCGGCTTACTCCTTCGGCTATCCCGCACCTACCGAGCATTGGGAGCAGATGACGGAGTTTTTGTCGCAGAATACATACACGAAGTACACCGCCAATGTGCAGTTCGGAAAGCTTGTAAGTTCGGATATTACCGACTTCGGGCTGTGGTATCTGAGCAATTATGATGCGATAAAGCTGCTCGAAAAGACCAGCTGGAGCAATTTTCAGCCCGTTTCGGGCGGTGCTTTGCTGTCCAACAATTATTCATCCAATGAAGGTCTGTACCTATTTGACAGCAAGGAAATGACGGCACGGCAAGTCTATCCCTATGGTTACAGTTGGTCTGTGTTTCAGAAAATCTACGGAGGTTATCTTGTTTCGGGAGCAGGTATGGGCTTGCTTTTCTATGATGAAAATGCAAAAACTGCCGTTCAGATATATTCCAAAGGCACATACTGGAGCAGATTTATCGAGGTGGCAGGCGGCTATCTTGTTTCAAGCACAAGCAGTAAATCAAGTTCTTACGGCATACTTTTTGTTGACACTCAGAAACATACGGCAGTTCAAATTTACACGCAGGGGTACAACTGGAGTTACAGCATAAAGACAGACGGCGGGCTGCTTCTTTCGTCAAATTCAAGTTCCTACGGTGTAGTCTATTTTGATGAAAAGAAACGGACTGCTGAGCAGAAATATACCGCAGGCTATCAGTGGCAGTATTCCTGCGATGTTGAGGGCGGCACGCTCATTTCAAGCTACCGAAGTGGCACGGGGCTGCTGTTTTTTGACAATACCACTAAGGCTATCATGCAGGTTTCAAATCTGTCATACCGCTGGCAATATTTCTGCAAAACGGACGGTGGTGTTGTATGCTCGTCGAGCGTTTCGGGTACGGGTATTATGTACTTTGACAGCTCAACTAAAACCTTTCAGCGTGTGTACACCGCTGGCTATGGCTTTTCATACTTGACCGCTGTAAAAGGCGGCTGTCTATGCTCTTCATCGCAAAGCAGTTATGGGCTTGTTTATGTTGACGACAGCGGCACGGCAAAGGCACTTGTGAGCACAGGCTACTGGTCTATGATGAAACGTGTGGGTGATAATTGCCTTGTTTCAGGAACATCTTCTGATTGCGGATTAAGGCTTTTCGATTCAGATACAAAGAGCCTTGTAAACTTGTATGGTTCATATTATTGGAACTGCTTTCAAGAAGTCGAAGGCGGCTGTCTTATCGGAAGCTCAAACTCGTCAACGCAGGGGTTGCTGTTCTATGAAAGCACGACGAATAACTGCACTTTGCTATTGAGCGGCACTTACTGGCAGCACTTTAAGCCCACAGCAAAGGGCTGTTTGGTATCCGCTGACAGTTCGACAAACCTCGGAATTTACTACTTTAAAAACTCGTCAAAAGAGCTTGTCAAGCTTATGGACACGGGTTATTGCTGGTACAGCTGGGTGGATACCGATGGCGGAGTGCTTATCTCCAGTGCGTCAAGTTATTACGGCATTTACTGGTTTGATGAGATTGCGGAAACTGTCACGCAAAAGTACAATGGCGGCTACAACTGGAGAAATGTTCACGAGATCGACGGCGGAAAACTCATCTACTCAAACAGCACAAGTACCGGCATAGTTTACTGGAACGAGGGGGCTAAAACCATAAGCTGTTTGTACAACAGCGGCTGTTCATACAGCATTATCCACAAAGTTCGTGACGGCTATCTGCTTGCGGCGAACAGTTCAAGCTATCCGGGTATCGTCTATGTCGAGCCGTCAAATGAAAGCGGCAAAAAGGTATGGACTACCAGTTACAACTGGAGCGATTTTGAGGACACTGACAGTGGCTGTCGGATATTTCAGAAGTACACACATTTTGTTAAGTCGCTTTTTTGGAGCGATGAGGACAAACAAATAACTGAAACATAAAGAAAGGGTTGATTTTATGGCATTTACAAACACAGGAAGTACGGCAATTTTAAACGGACTTATCGGAAAATCGAGCAGCGGCCCGCTTTCAAACTGTTACTTAGCACTTAGTTCGACCACGCCTAATCAGGACGGAACGAATTTTACAGAACCGTCAAGCACGGCGGGCTATGCTCGTGCGGTAGTTGGACTTTCGAGCCAGTCGGCAACGCAGGTGATGAACCCGCCTGTCAACGGAACTACCCAGAACAAGGAGATAATCTTCTTTCCTGAGGCGTCCGCAAGCTGGGGAACGCTGACGCATTTCGGGCTGTACTCAGCGGCGAACGGCGGAAATCTCATTCTTTACGGGGCGTTGTCCTCGCCTATTACTGTTGCGGCGAATTACGTTCCGCTGTTTCGTGCGGGCAATTTCTCGCTGACGTTGACTTAACTGAAAATTTGGCATAGGAAAGTTGGTGATCATCGTGCCAAAATATATTGAACTTTCGGCTCAGACAGAGATCGCTTTGTCTGAGCTGTTTTCATCTAACAAACCAAAAGAAGATGATAAAAAATCAGATAAAGGAGATGAAGAGAAATGAAAGAATTATGGAACACATTTCAAGCCGTAATAGCGGCATTGGGCGGTTGGCTGGGGTATTTTCTTGGCGGGTGTGACGGTTTGCTGTATGCACTGATAGTCTTTGTGGTGCTTGACTACATCACAGGTGTGCTTTGTGCGATAGCAGACCGCAGGCTTTCCAGTGCAGTTGGGTTCAAGGGTATCTGCCGCAAAGTGCTTATCTTCACACTTGTCGGCATTGCGAACATTCTTGACGTTCACGTTATAGGTACTGGCTGCGTTGTGAGAACGGCTACAATTTTCTTTTACATATCCAACGAGGGTGTGTCGATATTGGAGAATGCGGCGAACCTCGGTTTGCCGGTGCCGAAAAAGGTAAAGGAAGTTTTGAAACAGCTCCACGAGGGAGCAGAAAGTGAGGACGAAAATGAGAGGGATTGATATTTCGCAGTTTCAGGGGAACGTAAATTTCAGCAAAGTTAAGAAATCGGGCATTGAATTTGTGATGATCCGTGCAGGTTTTGGACGTTACGAAAGTCAGCGTGACCCGTATTTTGAGAGGAACTACAAGGCGGCTAAAGCGGCGGGGCTTCATGTCGGTGCGTACTGGTACAGTTATGCTCAGTCGGTCGATGACGCCAAGCAGGAAGCCAAAGTTTGTATGAAGATAATCAAAGGCAAGCAGTTTGATTTTCCTATCTTCTTCGATCTTGAAGAGCGTTCGCAGTTTGCCAAAGGCAGAAATCACTGCGACGGTTTAGTCAAGGCTTTTTGCGGAGAGCTTGAGAAGAACGGGTGGTTTGCGGGGCTTTACATAAGCCGTTCACCACTTCAAACTTACATCTCTCCGACCGTTGCAAAGCGTTATGCTCTTTGGGTGGCTGAGTATGGTTCACGCTGTAACTATGGCGGCTCTTACGGCATTTGGCAGTATTCGTCTACCGGCAGAGTGAGCGGCATCAGCGGAAATGTTGACCTTGATGTATCCACTGTGGACTATCCGACAGTTATCTGCAAGGGCGGGTTTAACGGTTATGCTAAAGGCTCTGACAAAAAGTCTGTTGACACTCTTGCTCGTGAAGTCCTTTCCGGCAAGTGGGGCAATGGGGCTGAGAGGAAGAAGAGGCTGACAGCGGCAGGGTATGACTATGCTAAGGTGCAGAAGAGGGTCAATGAACTGCTCAGATAACTGAATATGTTTAGTTGATACGCCCATCGGGATTTTTTTCTCGGTGGGCAAATTTTTTTATCCTTCGTTATAAAAAGAGGGAAGAAATGTCCTTAATATAGTAGGAAGCATTGTGCTTATTGTACAGCTTTCACGGAAGAATACCGACTTATGATCGTGTAGTATATATCTGCACATTTGCTTGAATAATATCGCTTTTAGAGGTAATATTTATAGTATATATAAGTTGGATAATATTAGTATTTATAAAGGAGATGTATTTCATGAAAACTGAAAATCCGGATCTGATGCTCAAAAAACAGACCCTCGCCGCTTGGACAAAACTGCTGCTCGATAAAGGCGACATCGACCTCAGAAAATACAACAGAATGCTCGTTCTTATCGAAAGACTTACGGCTTGAACAAGCATATGTTTAACGCTTTGATAACTAATTTAGAAATGTTTTCCCTCCCGTTGACTTGTGTTGTTCGGTATGGTATAATCATTAGCAATGATACCAAAGCAAACCGATCGGGCTAAGGCATTAAATCTAAATCGAAGGAGCGATCTATATGGATATTTACGCAGCCGCGGATATTATGAAACGCGAGCGCAAAACGATTTTTGACCTTGAGATGAATGTTACATTCTACGCACGAGTTTCCACTACCCGTGATGAGCAGGAAAATTCGATAGAAAACCAGATAAACTTTTTTACCGAGATGATAAAGTCGAATCCTAACTGGACTTACGTTGACGGCTACATCGACAGGGTGAGGGGAGAGCACGCCGAAAACCGTGCAGAGTTTATGAGAATGATCGAGGACGGAAAGGGCGGCAGGTTCGACCTGGTGCTTACAAAAGAGGTAAGCCGTTTCGCCCGAAACACTATCGACAGCCTTACTTACACCCGTGACCTGCTTCGTGCAGGTGTGGGCGTTTATTTTCAGAACGATAATATCTGCACCATTGACTCTGACAGCGAAATGCGGCTTACCATTATGTCGAGTATCGCCGCAGACGAAGTAAGAAAGCTTTCAGAACGTGTGCGCTGGGGACATAAGCGCGCTATCGAGGGCGGAAACGTTTTGGGAAACAGCCGCATTTTCGGTTACGATAAAGACGACTGCAAGCTCATTATAAACGAATCTGAAGCGGAAATGGTTCGCATGATCTTTGAGCTTTATTCGACAGGCGATATGAGCGTTCGCAAGATAGAGCGTATACTTTACGATAAAGGATACCGCGGACGCAGCGGAACACGCATACAGCACAACACGATCTCGAGCATTATACAAAATCCGAAATATAAAGGCTATTACTGCGGAAACAAGGTCAAGATAGTTGACTACCGTACAAAGGAACAGCGATTTCTGCCAAAGGAAGAATGGGTAATGTACAAGGACGAGACCGGCGAGGTAGTGCCCGCCATTGTTTCGGAAGAGATATGGGAAAAGTGCAACATGATATTTGAACAGCGCAGTACGGTGATAAAGAGCCGTGAGCACTCTTTCAAAGACAAGAGCGTTTTTACGGGCAAGATATGGTGCGGCGCACATGACAGACCTTATTGGCGAACAAGCTATTCAAACAGCGTTTCGCTCGGCAAGCCTGTCTACCAGTGGATATGTTCAGAGAAAAAGAAAATGGGTGCAAAGACCTGCTCATCTTTTGCGATAATGGAGAGCGAGCTTTACACTATGCTTTCAGAGTTTTTCGTTGACATTGCAGAAAATCTTGAGGACTACGTTGAAACTTTTCTGAAGATATACAAAGAAGCTGACCGCTCGGCAGAGGCGGTAAAACAGCTCAACAGGGTAAAGGTACAGCTGGAAAAAGAAAACCGCAAGCGCGACAAACTGCTGGAGCTTTACATGGAAGAAACGATAACCAAAGCGGAATTTACAAAACGCAATACCGAATGCGGCGTCATCATTTCAGACTTGGAGGAAGAGGTACACCGCATTGAGAAAAAGATAGCGGGAGATGACGACTACGCAGACCGCTTGAAAAAGATAGAAAAGTACTTCCGCAAGATGTACGACCCTAACGCAGAAATGAACAAGGAACAGGTAGACGCAATGGCAAAGGCGGTCATCGACCGCATAACGGTAGTGCCGATAAGCGAGAACAAAATGAAGCTTGAGGTAAAGCTGAAAACAGGGGAGTCAGAGCCGATGACCTATATAAGAAATGGGGAAAGGTACGGTCGGCGTTCCGGACTCACGAGCAAGAAGATGATCGACGCTTATAAGACCGGCAATAAGCAGTAATTTGCTTTCGCCATACGCGGGCCGCTGCGCCCGCGCTACATATTTTTTTGTGTAATATCTGTTGACAAACTGTGTATATTGTGATATAATTATTCTGCGGCGCGCACCTTTTGGTTTAGTCTGCCCAACTCGCCGCTGATTATGTGATTTACTGTAAATATGAATATCGGGAGATTTTTTGATGGATAAGAGTAACCGCGCCGATGTTAAAGCAGTATGCGTTATCGCGGGGCTGGTCGGCACAGTGATACTGCTTTGTCAGCTTTTTACACTAGTTACTTGGAAAAGCACTACCGCTGCGGTGGATGCTGTCAACCGCATGGGGCATACCCGCCGCGGCGGCGTTGCCGGCTATGAGATGTACTATACATACGAGGTGGACGGGCAAGTCTACTCCGGCGAAAGTACCGTGCTGAACGCTATCTCGCGCGAGGGCGACCGCGTAAGGGTCTTTTATAAGCGCTCAGACGTCGCGCGCTCTACCGCTTTGCAAAGCATAGTGCGCAAGCTTTTCTTTGGCGTCGTGCTTTTCGCGATGGGGCTTACAGTCGTCGCACCCAACGCTTTCAAACGTCTGCACAAACGCAATATTTAAGGCAAAAATAAACGGGAACAGTTTTTGTGAACTGCTCCCGCTTTTTTCTGCGCGAAATTATTCTTCCGACATCTTGCGCAGAAACGCTTTCGTGCGCTCGTTGTTCGGGTTGTCTATAACGTCTGCGGGCGCGCCCTGCTCTACTACTAAGCCGTCCGCCATGAAGATCACGCGGTCTGATACGCTGCGCGCAAAGTCGATCTCGTGCGTTACTATCACCATCGTCATCTTCTCAGCCGCCAGCGCCCTCAGAACTTTCAGTATCTCAGCCGTAAGCTCGGGGTCGAGCGCGGAGGTCGGTTCGTCGAAGAAAAGTATCTCGGGCTTCATGGCGAGCGCGCGCGCTATCGCTACTCGCTGCTGCTGTCCGCCGCTGAGCTGGTAGGGGTAGTAGTCGCCCTTGTCGCTAAGCCCCATCTTCTTCAGCAGCGCCGCCGCTTCTGCCATTACCTCCTGCTTGTCGCGCTTCTGAACGTGTATCGGCGCGTCGGTGATGTTCTGCAAAGCAGTGTAGTGCGGAAAGAGGTTGAAATTCTGGAAAACCAGCCCGAAATACCCCTGTATCCGTCGCAGATCGGACTTTGCCGCGTAGCATACCGTTCCGCTCTCGCTCGTTACCGCCGTTTCGCCGCAGTAAGCTATGCTGCCGCCGTCTATCTTTTCCAGCATGGTAAGGCAGCGCAGAAAAGTCGATTTTCCCGAGCCGGAAGGGCCGATTATCGAGATAACTTCGCTTTGCTCGACCTCCATGCTTATGTCTTTCAGTACGCGGAGGTCGCCGAAGCTTTTGCTCAGATTTTTTACCTCCAGCAGAGTTTTTTTGCTTATCTCAGCCATTTGCATAGACCTCCTGTTTTATCTGTAATAATTCAGCTTTTTCTCGATGCGCTCCATCACGAATGCTACCACGAAATTGAATATGTAGTAGAACACGCCCGCGATGAAAAGCGGCATTATGGTAGTCTGCGCGGCGGCTATCTGCTTCGCCAGCGTGAACATTTCGGTGAATGATACCGCAAACGCCAGCGAGGTATCCTTTACCAGCGTGATGACCTCGTTTGTTACCGAGGGTATGATGTTCTTTATCATCTGCGGGAAGATTATCTTTACGTTCGTCTGCATTCGTGTGTAGCCCAGTACCTCTGCCGCTTCGTACTGTCCGCACGGTACTGCCTGTATGCCCGAACGGTATATCTCGGCGAAATACGCTGCGTAGTTTAGCGTGAAGCCGATTATTACTGCCGCAAAACGGTAGTTTGGCGGGGTGTGCACATTGAATAGGTAGTAAGGCCCGAAGAACACTACCAGCAGTTGCAGCATCAGCGGTGTGCCGCGCGCTATGGATATGTAAAGCTTTATCAGCCAGCGCAGGGGAGCGAATTTCGACATCCTGCCCGCCATTACCAGCAGACCAAGCGGCATCGAAAGGATTATCGTAAGCACGAATATCAGCGCCGAAGCCAGCAGACCGCGCAGCAGCTGCGAGGATATGTTGGCGAATTTTTCGCCGAAGCCGGGCTTCTTGTCTTTCGCGACCGCGCTGTCGCTGACGTTGCCGTTTTCGGTAACTTCGTCGCGCGAAAGGCATACGCTTTCCTCAAGACCCCAGTCCTTAGCTATCTTCTCGAAAGTTCCGTCGTCCAGCATATCGAAAAGGGTGTTCTGCACGGCGTCGCGCAGCTCGGTGTTGCCGAGCAGGAAGCCCACGCCGTACTCCTCGGCAGAAAGGTGGTCGTCAAGCATTTTAAATCCGCCGCCGCGAGAGTTCATCTCGTAGCTGGCTACGCCAATATCCATCGCGATGGCGTCTACCGCGCCGGAATCGAGGTTCATGAAAGCGCTGTTGTAGTCGCCCACCTGCTGTAAGTCTTTGAAGCTTTCCGCCAGCGCAAGGTTCTCTTCGGTAGCGTCCTCGCCCGTGAGCGCCGCCAGCGCCGAGCTGTCAGCCTGCACCGCTACTATCTTGCCTGCAAGGTCGTCAAGCTCGTTTATGCCCGAGTTGTCCTTTACTATGACCACCTGCGAGTTGTCAACATACGGCACGCTCCAGGTGTACTTGCTCTCGCGGCCGTTCATCGTGAAGCCGTTCCATAGGCAGTCGATAGTGCCGTTTTTCAGCTCCATGTCTTTTGAGTTCCACTCTATCGGCTGTTTTTTCAGCGTCCAGCCGTTTCTGTCGCAGACCTCCTGCGCGAGGTCTAGGTCGAAGCCGACGTATTCGCCGTTGTCGTCCTTGTAGCCGTAGGGCGGGAATTCGGCGTCGAAGCCTACTATAAATTCCTTGTCCTCCAGCGTGTTTGCAGAGGCGCTCATAGTCAGCTCGGCGGGCGATATGTACACCGCCGCCGCTGTCATAACGGCCGCCGCCGCAAAGCTTATCAGCTTTTTCAGTATCAAGTTCAGTACCCTCATTTCGTATTATTTTATCATCATATTATCGTGTTGACACATTCACACGTTCGCACGTTCGCACGCTTTTCTTTTAGCGCGCTAAAGCGCAGCAGGCAGGGCGGGGAAGTGACCGCCGCCTGTATCATGTTCAGTATGCTTAGTTCGCTCAGTCAGCCGTGTATGCCAGACCCAGTACCGAGAAGTAGCGGTCGTCTTCGCCGTCCGCCATGGTTATCTCTATCTCGTACTCTGCGTTTTTAGCCGACATGCCTATGCACTTTGTCTGCGGATTTCCCCAGCCGCTCTTGTCAACGGGGTCGAGGTCGAATTCGTCGTAAACTTCGCCGTCTTTAGTAACGGTTATGTGCGCCTTGCCGTAGTCGCCCCAGTTGTTTTCCTCGTAGATAAGGTATACGAATCTGCCCGTCAGCGTGAATTTCAGCGTGCCGTTTTTATCGCCGTACTTGTGCGTCCAGCCTTCGTTGAAATGCGCGATGGTCGAGCCTTCCTCCCAGTTCTCCATCTCGGGCTTGCAGTTGGTATTGTCAAGCATCTGCGCGCCGTACTCGTGGATAGAGTTTATCGGCTCGGTGGGGTAGGTGTACTCCTCAGCCTTTTGATCC
The DNA here is from genome assembly GCF_020559915.1 of Ruminococcus sp. 210702-SL.1.03. Classification (GTDB taxonomy): domain Bacteria; phylum Bacillota; class Clostridia; order Oscillospirales; family Ruminococcaceae; genus YE71. Next base: position 68,648 of record NZ_JAJCLZ010000011.1, on the reverse strand, counting down.
ATCACGGTGTCGAAATAGTTGTCGATCATCTCAGCCACCAGCGTGTGGCCGTACTTGTTCGGGTGCGACTGGTCGTCAGAAAAGTCCTGCCATACCATCTTGCCGTTATCGAACATATACTTTATCGCGTCGCTGTAAGAGATCATCGGCAGGCCGTAGTACTCGCCCTGCTGCTGCATATATTCCTGACAGGTGTGGCCGTTTTCCGTGCGCGCGAACACCAGCACCACCGCCACATCGTTCTCGATCAGCGTGCGGATTATCGACTCGTAAGCGCTCTGATAATCGCTTTCCATGCCGTCATTTACCGCAAATTCCACGAAGCATATGTCGGGGTCGGTCGAGAGCACATCTCTTTGCAGGCGAAGTATGCCCAGCTTTGAGGGTGTGCCGCTTATGCCCGCGTTGTTGTAATTGACGTTTTCGCCTGTGCCAAATTTCTCGGCGATGTGGTCGTAGGTCAGCTTAGCCCAGCAGGTATCGGGCGTAGCGCCCACGCCCTCGGTTATCGAGCCGCCGAGGTACGAGATATTCAGCTTTTCGCCCGCCTGCGCCGCTTTCAGCTTTTCCTGCATCTTGCTGACGTTGCCGTAAGAGGTCAGCGATTTGTTTATCATTGCCGTGTGCCATTCCTCATCGGTCTCTGGCAGCTTTTCCTCTTCGCTTGAGGTATCAGCCGCGCTCGCGGCGCTTTCGGCAGTGCTTTCCGCCGACTTATCTCCGCAGCCCGTCAGCCCCGCCGCGCAGGTACTGAGCATCGCCAGAGCCGCCGCAGCCGCTACGATCTTCTTTGCTATCATATATTTTTCCCTTCTCAAAAACTCAGCCCCTCCTCCATATAGCGAAGGAAGGGCTGAATGCTTATTTTTCAGATGTGATCTATTGACCGTATGAGCTTACAAGCCTATCAGTTGATAACGCTCTTCTCGGTCTCCTTATCGAAGATATGGATCCTGTTAGGATCAAGAGCAACCTGGATCTCGTCCTGAGGACGTGCGGTAGATCTGGGCGATACTCTTGCAGTCAGAGGAATACCTTCGCAGGTGAGGTACAGGTATGTCTCTGCACCCATCATTTCGGTTACTTCAACGGTGGTGTTGATAACGCCGGTCTTAGCGTTAGAGATGAACATTTCTTCATCGTGGATGCACTCAGGACGAATACCGAGTACAACTTCGCGGTCTACCAGCGGCTCAAGAGCCTCAGCGTCAGCCTTGCCCTCGGGTACTTCTACGGTGTACTTTACACCTCTGCTGGTCTTGGTATCTTCAGAGCCGAACTCTACGAGATACTTGCCGTCTTTCTTTATCAGCTTAGCGTCGATGAAGTTCATCTGGGGAGATCCGATGAAGCCTGCAACGAACTGGTTTACAGGGTACTGATAGAGGTTCTGAGGAGTATCGATCTGCTGGATGTAACCGTCCTTCATAACTACGATACGGTCACCCATCGTCATAGCCTCGGTCTGGTCATGGGTTACATAGATGAATGTAGTACCCAGCTTCTTATGCAGCTTCGAGATCTCAGTTCTCATCTGCGCACGCAGCTTAGCGTCGAGGTTGGAAAGAGGCTCGTCGAGCAGGAATACCTGAGGCTCACGAACTATTGCACGACCCAGCGCAACACGCTGTCTCTGACCACCCGAAAGAGCCTTAGGCTTTCTGTCGAGCAGGTGAGCGATGTCGAGAACTCTTGCAGCTTCTTCTACCTTCTTAGCTATCTCGTCCTTAGGAACCTTGCGGAGCTTCAGACCGAAAGCCATGTTCTCGAATACTGTCATGTGAGGATACAGAGCGTAGTTCTGGAAAACCATTGCAATATCTCTGTCCTTAGGTGCGATGTCGTTTACGAGTCTGTCGCCGATGTACAGCTCGCCTTCGCTGATCTCTTCAAGACCTGCGATCATACGCAGGGTAGTAGACTTACCGCAGCCGGAAGGGCCAACGAGGATTATGAACTCCTTGTCCTTGATCTCGATGTTAAAGTCGGAAACCGCAATAACGCCGCCGGGGTACTTCTTATAGATCTCTCTTAATGATACACTTGCCATTTAAATAGGACCTCCCTAATTTTGATTTTGCTTGATTTACATTAATTAAGAATCAGGGCTTAGCCAACTATATGAGCGCTCCGGCTGAGTAAGATCCTGCCATATATAGCGCCATAGCTGCACCCTTTTTGCTATAATAATATCATAACAAATTTTTCATATAGTGACAAGAGTTTTTTTTACTAAACTTTCGCGGCGGTCTTTATAAATATTGACGAAAAATCATAAGGGATTTACATATACTGTCAATTGCTATCGCCGCGGCACAAAAGTTTTTCAACATCTTTGTGCATAAGTTCCAAACAGCCGCCGAGCGGCAAATTTGGGTCTAAAGCCAGCCCGCCGATGCTTATCCTCTTTAAATATACCACCCTGTTTCCCGCCGCTTCAAACATTCTTTTCACCTGATGAAATTTGCCCTCGTGCAGGGTAAGGGCGCAGGCGTGCGGGTCGTCCCCGTCGGCGCAGCACTCGGCAGGCAGACACACCTCGCCGCCGTCGATAGTTATGCCCTCGGCGAACAGCGCTTCGCAGGCGGGGTCGTATGGCTTTTCCAGCCGCACATAGTAGGTCTTGGGCACATGGCGAGAGGGAGCAAGCATATTGTGCGCCAGCTCCCCGTCGTCAGTTATAAGCACGAACCCCTCGGTGTCCTTATCCAGCCTGCCCGCGGGAAAAAGTCCGCGGCGGCGCAGCTCTTCGGGCACAAGCTCCAGCACAGTAGGCGTTCTGCCCGCCCGCGTAGAGCATATGCAGCCCTGCGGCTTGTTGAGCATTATGTATATGTGCTCTTTGTAGCCGACGATCTCGCCGCAGACCTCTACAGTATCGGCGGGGTCTACGTTCATCTCGGGCTTTTTCGCCGCCGCGCCGTTTACCTCCACCTTGCCCGCGCGCACCAGCTTTTTCACATCGCTGCGCGAGAGGTCGATGCGCTGCGATGAAATGTATTTGTCTAACCTCATTATTGTATACACGTCCCTTAACGTCAAGCGCCTTATTTCTCATTTGTGCTCATAAGTCCCTGCATAAAGCCGTCAAGCTCCGAACAGCTGACGTCGCCGCCGATGAGCCTGCCCTCGCAACCGATGATGGTGAGGGTCATGCAGTCCTTATGTCCTTTATAATTATACACCGGATACGAATAAATTTCAACCTTTTTTCCTTTATATTTTGTCAGATCAAAGCCCTGCTGCTTCTGAAGCTCGTTGTAGGCGGAGTACACCTCGTCAAATTCGGCGGGTATCTCGGCCGTCTTGTGCTCAGAGGGCTTCTCAGAGGTCTTCCAGCCCAGTTCGGCTATCAGCGTTTGGCGCTGCTGCTCGGTCTTTACGGCGTATGTCTTGCCGCCGCCCGCTGCGCGCACCACGCAGAGCACTATCAGCAGCACCAAAGCGGCGCACACCGCGGCGGCAGCGGCTATCGCCGCAGTCTTTTTCACTTTCAGAGTCTTTACAAACATAAGTATCCTACCTTTCGTTTTGTCAGAATTTGCTTTTGATTGATATATATGCCCTGCGGCCGAGATGTAGAACAAGCGCTGACAAGTTTTCTGTTGTTTAAATAGAATAAATCTTGATCAAGTGGTATTGTGCAAAACAAACAAAAATGAGACTGCAAATTGATATAAACTTACGATTTTGCTTTTTTTGTTTAAAATCTCTTTGACAATTTCAGATTTTGTGGTAAAATAGATTATAGGTAATACTGCGGAAAGCTCTGAGGGTGTTTGCGTAAAGCGGCGGCTTCGGACGAGTACACCGCCGGTTTGTGAGGGAAGGGATCGGCAGGGAAGCGTAAATTTAAGTATTACAGTTTATTTTATGCGGCTGGGATCGCTCGCCGCGCCCGCAGCCTTTTCGCTTCGGCGTTTCGGCAGCTGTGCGGGCATATACACACGAAAGGGGCAGAAGGATCTTATGTCAAAAATTATTGCGGTAACCTCCGGTAAAGGAGGCACAGGCAAATCTTCTATCAGCGCCTGTCTGGGTTACGCTCTTGCTAAGCAGGGCAACAGAACTCTTATCATCGAGCTGGACTTCGGTCTGAGATGTATGGACATCATGCTCGGTATGCAGGGCAACATCACTTACGATCTGGGCGATGTTCTTGAAGGCACCTGCGATGTTTACAAGGCTACCACCACGGTAAAGCTGGCTTCAAATCTCTCGGTGCTCTGCGCTCCGTCAGACCCGTTCGTACAGCTCAAGGCTGAGGACATAGAGAAGATAACTTCGGAAATGAGAAAGTATTTCGAGTACATAATCATCGACACCTCTGCGGGTATCAATAATTCGGTATTCGATATAGTTACAAATTCAGACCTTATCCTTATAGTTACCACGCCCGACCCCGTATGCGTGCGCGACGCCCGCATGATGTCAGACGAATTTTATAAGAGAGGCAACCAGAAACAGCGCCTTGTTATCAATAAGGCTAACAAGAGGATATTCGAGTACGACGATATAGACGACCTCGACGCTATTATAGACACCGTAGGCGTACAGCTTCTCGGCGTTATCCCCGAGGACGCGGCTATCCCGCTGGCTACCGGTAAGGGCGCGCCCCTCTCCTCCAGCTCTATGGGCTTCCTCGCATTCTCGGCTATCTCAAGAAGAATTAAGGGCGAGCATATACCGCTTTCGATAAAGGCGTAAAAACGCCGCAAACATGATCTGTCTTTGGGGGGATTTATTTTGAATATAGCGCTTATCGCTCATGATACAAAAAAAGAACTGATGGTGCAGTTCTGCATAGCATACTGCGGCATCCTCAGCAGAAATAATCTCTGCGCTACCGGCACTACCGGCAAGCTTGTTTCTGAAGCTACCGGCTTGAAGATACAGAGATATATGAGCGGAGTGCAGGGCGGCGCTCAGCAGATAGCGGCGCGCATTTCCTGCAACGAGATAGACCTGCTTTTGTTTTTCAGAGATCCTATTTCCGCGAAGCCGCATGAGCCCAACGAGGCTAACCTGCTCAGGCTCTGCGACGTGCATAATATACCTGTGGCGACCAACATCGCTACGGCTGAGGCGCTTGTACACGCCCTCGACCGCGGAGATCTTGACTGGAGAAATATAGTAAACCCCGTAGCTCCCGAGCGCTCGTAAGACGCAAAGAGTACGGCTAAAATCGAATATCTGTCACATAAAGGCAGCGACGGAGGAAAGCAGCACAGCGAAAGCCATGCACAGCGAGGACGGTACGGTGAGAGCGTCCGCATAGCGGCGGTGATTATGACGCCTCTAACAGCCTGCGCCTGAACTAAAGGGCGCGCGTAACCTCTGCGTTAAAGAGATGATGAGAGGCGGCGAAAACTTACGGCTTTTTCCGCAATTAGGGTGGTATCACGATCATTTATGCAAATTTTGGTCGTCCCTTTTTGAGGGGACGGCTGTTTTTGTTTTATAAGGAGAATTATGGATAACAGCAGACCGCTGCGGCTTTCGCAGCTCGATACTTCGGCATTGGACAGCGCTCTTGTGGATAAGCTACTATTTGAGGGGCTGGAGTACGGCGGCGAGCGGGCGGACATCATAATGGTGCTGGGCAGCCGAAAGGCTTGCGAATACCGCGTTCCGCCGGCGGCAAAGCTACTTGAGCAGGGCGCGGCGGATAAGCTGCTTTTCTGCGGCGGCAGGGTACAGCGCACGAAATTCGGCGAGATGGCGGAGTACCGCTCGATGCTTGCGGCGGCGCAGCAGTTTGGCTTGCCGATGGAAGCGATATGCACCGAGGAGCGCTCTATGAACACCGCCGAGAATTTTAAATTTTCGCGGGAGATACTCGCGCGGCAGATACCCCGTGGAGGCAGCGTGATACTCGTTACTACGGCTTACCATATGCGCAGGGCGATAATGCTCGCGCGGCGGATATTGCCCGAGTACCGATTTATACCCGCGCCCGCCGACTGCTGCAGCACCCGCCGCTCAAACTGGCAGCTTACCGAAAAAGGCATAAGAACCGCGCATGCCGAGGCTGAAAAGCTTGCGGAATACGCGCGTAAAGGATATATCGAAAATATCGAGATATGATAGATCACGAAAGGAATTATTATCTATGGCTACATTAAAGGTTCAAAGACCAAAGGGCACGCAGGACGTAGTGCCCTCGCAGATGTACAAGTGGAACACGGTAGAGGGTATCGTGAAAGATACCGCCTCCGCTTACGGCTTCCGCGAGATACGCATACCTACTTTTGAGGACACCGCACTCTTCGTTCGCTCGGTGGGCGACACTACCGACGTGGTGCAGAAAGAGATGTACAGCGTTACCGCAAAGGGCGACGCCGACTTTTCTCTGCGCCCCGAGGGCACGGCGGGCACTATTCGCGCGCTGATAGAAAACGGCATACTAAACGAGGGATTTCCGCAGAAGGTTTTCTACGTTCTCTCCTGCTTCCGCCACGAGAAACCGCAGGCGGGCAGACTGCGCGAATTCCACCAGTTCGGCGTAGAGATGGCGGGCACTAAAGACCCCCGCGCCGATGCCGAGGTCATCTCTCTCGCAAAGTCGATAATCGACACGGCGGGTCTGCGCGGGATAAAGCTTTTTATCAACTCGATAGGCTGTCCCGAATGCAGAGCCAAATACCACGCCGCGCTTAAAGAATATTTCGCAGGCAGAGCCGACGAGCTTTGCGACACCTGCCGCGGCAGACTTGAAAAGAACCCCATGCGCATACTCGACTGCAAGTCGCCCGTCTGCTCTGAGATAGCCGAGGGCGCGCCCGTTATCCTCGATTACCTCTGCGAGGACTGCCGCGAGCACTTTGAAAAGCTTCAGCAGTACCTCACGGCTATGGATATAAAGTTTGAGATAAATCCGAAGATCGTGCGCGGTCTGGATTATTATACCAAGACGGTGTTTGAGTTCGTAACTACCGACATCGGCGCGCAGGGCACTGTTTGCGGCGGCGGCAGATACGACGGACTTATAGAAACTCTCAGCGGCAAGCCCTGCCCCGCCCTCGGCTTCGCCATGGGTCTTGAAAGGCTGATACTCACAATGGAAAAGCAGGGGCTTGACTTCGCGGCGGAGGACACCTGCGATATTTACATCGCTTCTATGGGTGATGCGGCTTCCGTAAAGGCTATGCAGATGTGCGCCGAGCTGCGCGCCGACGGCGTTTCGGCTGAGTGCGACGTGGTAGGCAGAGGTCTGAAAGCGCAGATGAAGTACGCCGATAAGCTGGGCGCGAAATTCTCAGTAGTTCTCGGCGACAGCGAGCTTGAGAGCCAGACCGCCGAGCTGAAAAATATGCAGACGGGCGAAAAGGTAACTCTGCCGATAGACGAGCGCTTTAAGGCGGCTTTCAACGCTATGCTCATCTCGCATATGCTCTCCGCCGAAGAGATAGAAGAGCCGTTTGACGAGCTTGAAAGCGGCGACATTACCGACTAACGAAAGGAAATCACAAATTATGGCTAAAGAAAGATGCGCTGTCTGCGGAAATATACCGCTGGTGCAGATACACAATCCGCAGGAGTATATGCTCTGCCTAGATTCATTCATGAGAATGGTCAACGCGGGCGACCTCACGATAGTTTACCAGACTTGCCCTCTCGACGAGGTGATAAAGGACGGTAAATTTTATCAGCAGAAGCTTTTCCACCAGTTCAAGTGCCCCGCCTGCGGCTGCATTTACGGTATGTATGTAGATGCTACGCAGGGCGGCGAGATAAAGCAGAACGATAAAGTATTCGTACCGCAGGAGTATTAAGGGATATGTTTTTTCTGTTGCCTAAAAAGGTATCGCTGGAAACTAAGATGTCCCCCGCCGAGTGCCGCCGCAAGCTTAACCGCGAGCTGATAGACTACACCCGCAAGCCCAGCTTGGTAGCGGCGAGCCAGTTCCTAAAAAAGCACCGCCTTGAAAACTGCTACTTCGGCAGCAGCGAGAAGAGCGGAAAGGTAGAGATATTCTACCACCGCGCCAAAAAGCACGACGGCTCTTCCGCAGGATTTTTCGGGCATATTGAGAAAACGTCGGGCGGCTCGCGCATAACGGGCAGCATACGCCGCACCGCTGCCGTGTACATCGCGGCGGCGCTTTGGACAGTTATAACGCTCTTCATAGCGCTGGTGCTCGTCGCGCTGAAAGAGTACAGCGGGGCTGCTTGTACGGCGGCTGTCATGCTGGCAGGTCTTGGGCTGATGCTTTGGGAAGGCTCGGCAGGGTATATACAGACCTACCTTGAAACGTTCCCGCCGATGAAGCCGAAAGAGCCTGAGCTTACCGACTCTGCGGATGATTCGGACGATACAGACGATTGACAGTCTGCCGCAAATTATAGGGAGAATTTGATATGGATAAATTACGCCGAGCGTTGCTTTTTGTTGCAAAAGCCTTGGTGCTGACGGTATTGCTTGTGCTCATGGGTACGGGCTGGCTGTTCCTGCTGTTTATACAGGGCGGCGGATTTTCCGAAAACGCCAAAATACCCATCTACTGGGTGGCGATCGACATACTGCTTTTCGCCGCCTGCATAGCGTTTTATGTGTTTATAGCCGTAACGCTCAGCAAGCTCGGCAGGAAAACCGACTGTCAGCCCAGCCGCCTAAAGCGCGCGAGATACCCGCTGCTGCTGGCGTTTGCATCCGCCGTGCCGATACTGATATGGGCGGCGGCAGGCCCCGTAAATGACTTCGCCGAAAAGCGGCTGGCTCTTTACCATTTGGAAAACGCGGACGTGGTCATAGAGTATCAAAACGACCTCGACTACAACGCCGATCTGCTGGGTACGGGTCTGCACCGCAGCACCGCGATAGTAGACCGCAGCGCAAAGCGGGCGACTTTCATTTTTCACTTTGATTACGATAAAATGAGGTCGTACAAGCTGAAAAAAGGCTTTTCGGCAGAGGGCATGAAGCTGCAGTTTACTCAGACCATTGGCGACGGCTGGATATTTTCGACATATTACAGCGGCGATAATGCGATATGCACCGAAGCCGTTGCCCTTCAAAACCCCGACGGCACGGTTTGGGGCAAAGATATTGGCGGCGAGTGGCTGGACTTCAACGGCGCATTATGCGATGATCTGAGCAAGATACTCACCGACACCGCGCAGATAGTGCCTTACAGCGAAGCCGAGCTTCCGCCATACGCTATGGGCGTGGAGCACAACAGCGTAGTGCCCGACATGGAAAACGGCAGATTGGGCATAGTTTACGGCGCGGAGAATAACGTGGTGCACTGCAGCAGCTTCACGCTTAATGAGGTAGAGATGATCGACGGCGTGTATGTGCAGGCAGAAGTGCCGCTGGGCGGCGGCGCGACGCTTTACGCTTACGCAAGAAACGACTATACTACCGATAGTCGCACCGACGGAATGGCGATACTCACCGCCGAGGGCAGGCTTTACGAATGTGCGGAATACCGCGAGTGGGGCCGCTACGGCTTTGAGAACAGCATTTACGCTGTGGATAAAAGCACGCCGAGGGACATCGTTTCGACTGTTTCGACAGTTCCCACAATAGATAATTAAATCAAAATCAGATAAATATGAAAAGAGGAAAAATTTATGAAGCTTGATTCAATGAAAGGCTTGAAGAGAACGCACTACTGCGCAGAAGTGCCCGACGACGCTAAGGAAGCCGTAGTCTGCGGCTTTGCCGACAGGGTGCGCGATATAGGTCACAATATTTTTATCAACCTGCGCGACAGAACGGGCATAGTACAGCTCGCATTCAATGACGATACCGACAGAGCCGTTTTTGAAAAGGCGCAGCAGGTAAAGAGCGAATTTGTGCTGATGGCAAAAGGCGCTGTACGCCCGCGCGAGAGCGAGAATGCCAAGCTAAAAACGGGCAAGATAGAGATAGCCGTTACCGACCTGCGCATACTTGCAAAGGCGGAAACTACGCCTTTTGAGGTCACCAATTCCGACAAGGTGAACGACGAGCTGAAGCTGCGCTACCGCTACCTAGACCTCAGAAACCCCAGACTTCAGAAAAACCTCATCATGCGCCACGAGATAGCTAAGGCGGCGAGAGAGTACTTCTACTCGAACGGCTTCCTCGAGATAGAAACGCCTATGATGATGCGCTCTACCCCCGAGGGCGCGCGCGACTACCTCGTGCCCTCGCGCGTGCACAAGGGCAGCTTTTACGCCCTGCCGCAGTCGCCGCAGATATACAAGCAGCTTTTGATGGTATCGGGCTACGACCGCTATGTTCAGATAGCCCGCTGCTTCCGCGACGAAGACCTGCGCGCCGACCGCCAGCCCGAATTTACCCAGATAGACCTTGAGATGTCTTTCGTAGACGTTGACGGACTTATCGAGATGGGCGAGGGCTTCTTGAAGCACATCTGCAAGCAGGTACTGGGCAAGGATATACCTACGCCCCTGCCGCGCATAACCTTTGCCGACGCTATGAACCGCTACGGCTCTGACAAGCCCGACACCCGCTTCGGCATGGAGATACAGAATATAACCGAAGCTGTAAAGGGGATAGAGTTCCCCGTATTTACAGGCGCGGTAGAAGCGGGCGGAAGCGTTCGCGCGATAGTTGCCGAGGGCGCTGCCGCGACCTACACCCGCAAGGAGATCGACAAGCTTACCGACCACGCAAAAGGCATAGGCGCAAAGGGTCTGGCGTATATTCGCTGGACAGCGGACGGCGCTAACTGCTCATTCAAGAAATTCCTCGGCGAGGGCGACCTTGATAAGCTGCTCGCGGCGCTGGGCGCTAAGGAAGGCGACCTCGTGCTGATAGCCGCCGATAAGGACAAGATAGCCCTGCCGGTACTCGGTGCGCTCCGCCTTATCATCGCGAAGAGAATGGATATTATCCCCGCCGACAAGCTGAACTTCCTCGTTATCACCGAAATGCCTTTCTTTGAGTACGACGACGAGAGCGGTAAGTGGCTCGCTATGCACCACCCGTTCACCATGCCGATGGAGGAGTGCCTCGACAGCCTCGATTCCGACCCCGCCTCCGTTCGCGCGCAGGCTTTCGACTTCGTTCTCAACGGCGTTGAGCTGTCCTCCGGCTCTATGCGTATTACCGACTTTGAGCTTCAGCAGAAGATGTTTGAGGCGCTGGGCCTTACCGACGAAGAGATAGCCGCGAAATTCGGCTTCTTGGTAGACGCTTACCGCTACGCCGCGCCCCCTCACGGCGGCATGGGCTTCGGTCTTGACAGACTCGCTATGATGCTCTGCGGCGCAGATTCGCTGAGAGATGTAGTAGCTTTCCCGAAGGTTCAGAACGCCAGCGAGCTTATGAGCGCCTGCCCCGCGCAGGTAGACCCCGAGCAGCTCGCCGAGCTGGGCATAGAGGTTTCGCAGACCGCGCAGGCTGATGATGAATAATTGAACTTTGGTTTAAACTATTGAACAAAAATAAGACCGTCCCTTTGTGCAAAGGGGCGGTTTTTTGTACAAATTGTTAGCAAAGCGTTGACGAAACCGTCATAATTATGCTATAATAAAATATGGTATTGTGTAACTTTTGGAGAGAAGAACTAAATCCCAAATATGATTAGAATTACAGAGATATAGATAAAAGCCTAACACAGAACTAAAAACGGAGGTCACCGATGAGTCAGACAGAAAAAACAATCGACTATTCTACCTATTCTTCGTACAAAGATACGGTAGCTTCGCTAACTGAGAGCTTGAAAGAGCTGCTTTCGCTGAGCGAGGAGATCTCGCTGAGCCATACGGCGGATTCTATCCGCGAAACCATCGAAAAATCAGCCGACGAGCATTTTGAAGTTGCCATAGTCGGCGAATTCAAGCGCGGAAAATCTACGCTTATAAACGCTATGCTCGGCGAGGACGTACTGCCCGCAGACGTGCTGCCCGCTACCGCTACGCTCAACCGCGTAACTTACAGCGAAGAGCCTTTCGTGCAGGTGGAGTATAAAGACGGCAGAAGCGAGCGCATAGATATAGACCAGCTGGAAAACTATGTTACAAAGCTTACGCTGGAATCAGAAGAAGTGGCTGAGACCGTAAAGGAAGCTACCGTTTATTACGATACCAATTTCTGCAAGAATAACGTTGACATCATCGACACTCCCGGTCTGAACGACGACGAGCAGATGACCAACGTTACCCTTTCCATACTGCCGAAGATCGACGCGGCGGTCTTCGTTATCAGCGCGAACTCGCCTTTCTCGCAGTTTGAAAAAGATTTCCTTGAAAAGAAAATGCTTACTTCCGACGTGGGCAAGATAATTTTCGTAGTAAACTGCTTCGGCACATTCTCGCCTGAGGACGAAAACAAGATAGTAGAAACAGTACGCACCAGAATAACAAAGTATGTAATGGACAAGGCGAAGATGGTAATGGGCGAGGACTCCCGCGAATTTGCCGTTTACAAGCGCAAGATAGGCACGCCCAGAGTAATAGGCCTGTACGCAAAGCGCGCGCTGACCGCTAAGAAAATAGAAGATCAGGGCTTGCTCGAGGAATCGAACTTCCCCGAATTTGAGCGTGCGCTGGAAACTATGCTGACCAAAGACCGCGGTACTATCACCCTCCAAATACTGGCTAACAAGATAACCAACTCGGGTACTGAGATACTGCGCTCGGTAGTAATGCAGGAAAACGCCCTCATGATGGCGAACGACGAATTTATGGAGCGCTACGAAGCCGCCATAGGCGAGATCGACGATATACGCAACAAAAAGCGCGCCGAGTTTGTAAAGATAAACAAGGCAGCTAATCAGGTGTTCTCCGACCTGCAGCCCGTGCTCGACAGCTATTGGGAAAACATCGAGGAAGCCGCTATGCATGTCATCGACAGCTACAGCATGACCTCCGACGACTTCAAGCGCGACAAGCTGAAGATAGTTACCAGCAAGATGACCGAAAAGATAAAAGAGAGCATAGAGGACAGAGCGCAGCTTATCTGCGAGCAGATACAGAACAACATCAACGTTGCCGTAAGCTGCGAGGCGGAAAGACTGCAAAGCTTTGAGGACGAATTCTTCGAGTCCGTCACCAAAATACAGGAAATGTTCGTTATGCCCGATAAGATCTCGAAAAACGGCACGGCTGCCGATAAGGGCATAGGCGCGGCGCTCGGCTCGTTCGGTGTAGGCGCGGCGTTCTTAGGCTTCCGCGAAGCGGGCGTAAAGGGCGCGCTGCTGGGCGGAGTTACGGGCTTAGTAAGCTTTTCTTCGATATTCTTCACCACCGTGCTGGCGCTCTCGCCCGCATGGCCCATCGCCCTCTGCCTTATGGCGGTAGCGGGTCTGGCAGGCACGTTCACAGCGGGCTTCGCGATAGATAAGCTGCTGGTGAACGAGAGAATAGATAAATACAAGAACAACTTCAAGACGCAGGTGAAAAAACAGTTTCACGAAATGCGCCTGAACAACGACTTTACCGAAACCGTCCGCCGTCAGGTATTCTCTGCATTTGAAGGACTGAAAGGCAAGATAGAGACCGAGACCGAGATCATACTGCGCGACACGCAGGAAACACTCGACAACCTCAATTCGCTCAAGACTGAGAAGAACAATATATCCGAGCGCGAGATGGACAGACTGCACAGCATAGCCGAAAAGGCGAGCGCGATAGTTTCCGACGCATACGCTGTAAGAAAGGTAATATCCGACTCGCTGGATAACGCGGCTGAAAATAACGAAGCCGTATAAGCGATACTGACCAAGAAATTACAGGAGGAAAGCAAACATGAGTGATACCGTTTCATCGGTAAACCCGCTTTTGTCGATAGATACAGATTTCCGCAGCTATCTGAACGCTTATACACGCTCTTTTCAGAACCACGTTATAGACGGTCAGCTCGATTACGCCATCGACTCAGACTTCGCCGTAAGGCAGAAGCTGATAGGTCTTTCGGGCTGGGGAAAACTTTCTAAGGCAATAAACGGCACGGATATTTCCGCCGAGGCCAAGCACCTTTTCTTGAAGTGCGAGCAGGCGGGCGCGCTGAAATATCCCGAGATATACGACGTACTAAAGCAGTGCAGCGAGCGCTTAGAGCTCAACCTGCCGATAGTGCTGCTGCGCAAGGACTACGAAAAGCCGCTGATATACTCGATAGCCAGCGACCTTATCGAGCCGAGCATAGTGATTACAAAAACGCTTTTTGATATGTGCAGCAAGGAGGAGCTTGAGCTGCTTATAGGCAGCGAATGCGGCAGGATACAGAATAACCACTGCGTCTACAACTGGGCTTTCACATATCTAAATTACAATAAGGACGCCTACAAGCCCTCTGAACGCTCGTATAAGGGCGCGGTAAACAGCCAGATAGTCGGCGCGCTGATAGACTGGATACGCTTTGCCGACGTAACGGCGAACCGCGCGGCTATGATCTGCATGACTAATCCCGGCAGATATATAGACGTATCATGCGGGCTGCTGAAAAAGGGCTACACTGATTTTTACGGCAGAAAGCAGGAAAATACCGACGCCGAAAAACTTATGCAGCTCTCGGCGGCGAACCACACTACCGCGGCGCGCAGCCTAAGACCCGCGGCTTCTCTTACCGACTTAGAGCGCAAGATAGTCGCTTCGGCTGAGTACCTCACCTGCGATTCGCTGTTTACATGGCGCACCGACCTCGAGGCTGCCGATTCGCACACCTGCACGGGACAGATATGCGATGTGCGAAGCAATATAATTTTGGCGGGAGGGCAGTGATATGAGCGAGATAAACGAATACTCAAACGTAAACGCCCACGCCGATATAGAAAAGATCCGCGCGATAACCGACAGCATTGCCGAGGACAAAGAGCTTGCCTCAATACTGGGACATGATTTTACCGAGAGCCTGAGCGACTGGAAAACGCTTATCGGCAAGCGCAGCTCCGAGCCTTTCACGCTGGTGATACTCGGCGACTTCAAGCGCGGCAAGAGCACTATAATCAACGCGCTGCTGGGCAGAGAGATAGCCCCCTCGAACGTTTCGCCCGAAACGTACACGATAAACGAGATCTCTTACGGCGAAGAGCGGGAAGTTACCGCCGTACTGGAAAACGGTCAGCGCGTGCCGCTGCAAATGGGCGATATTACGCGCGACAGACTTGAAATTTTGATGAAAATGTTCCCCGCTAAGGTGGAATATTTGGATATACGCGACAACGCGCCGATACTCAAAGAGATACGCATAGTCGACACGCCGGGTCTTTCAGACCTCGACGACCTCGACAGGCAGGTAACGGAATATCTGGTGAATGCCGACGCTATAATGTACGCGGCTTCAAGCCTGCTGCCGTTCTCTGAGTCGGAGCAGATGTATCTGGCTTCGCACGTTCAGCCCCGCCGCTTCGGTATGCTGTATGTGCTGGTAAATATGATCGACGCGCTCAATTCGCAGAGCGACGTGGACAAGATAATGCGCAGATTTAAAATGCTCTGCGAAAAGATAGTGCCGAACGCTTTCGTTTACGGCATAAGCGGCGCGGACGAGCTTCGCCGCAAGACCGGCGCTGCGCGGCTTCCCGATAAGGGCACTAAGGAATTTTACGAAACGCAGTTCATGCAGTTTGAAATGTCGCTGCAGCGCGATATTATCCTCAAAAAGGATATTATCCGCACCGAGCGCGTGCTCACCATGCTTGACGATATGGTGAGCGAAACCAGCGCGAAGCTGCATATGTTCTCGGAAATGGCTGAGATGGACTATAAAAAGCTGGAGGATAAAGAGCGCGGCTTCGACGAGCAGTGCAGCCAACTTTCGGCGGCGCTGGAAGAGTGCAAGCCGGTATTGCATCTCAGCATGACGGAAATGCAGCAGGAAGCGGAAAGCTGGATGTACGAATTTTTCGCCAAGCTGCGCAAGAGCATACTCGAATGCCGCAACAAGGACGCGGCGGGCAACGACATTTATTCATCAGAGGACATCGAGAAATACTTCTACTCCTACCTGATGGAAAAGGTGGGCGAGGCTTACCGCACCTGTATAGAGTATCACCGCGACAAGATGAAGGAAACGGTGGACAAGCTGAGCCGCCAGCTCGCGAAAAAGCTGGGTCTGGAAGACCTCTCGCAGGTAACGCAGGTCACCTCGGTAGACCGCATAATGCGCTCGCTGGGCAAAAACGTTATGCGGCAGGTAATGGGCGTGAAGCTCTTCGGTACGTCTGAAACGTTCCCGCCCGCTACCATGACGGCTTTCAGCAAGATACTCGGTAAGAAGAAGCAGACCGACATCATAGATATAGCGCTGGAGAATTACGACGATATACGCCTTAACATCGTAAACGACATTAAGAACGTATATCAGGATCTGGAAGTGAAGGCGCTTCAGCAGCTCGATGGTATCTACCAGTATCAGGCAGAGCTGGGCAAGGAAGCGCTGGGTCACGCAAAGCAGATAATGGAAAGCTACGACAGCGCGCAGATAGGCGGCACGCTCAAAGCGGCTATCGACAAGCTTTCAAAAGCTTCGGAAATTCTGAAAAAATACAAGCAGGCGTAAAGCCCTGCGCAAGTGCGAATATAGAAAGAGCCGAGCTGTCGGGAAATGGCAGATAGGCTCTTTTGCGTGCATTGTGCATATGTGCATAAAAATAAGGCGAGCAGTTTTTAGCTGTTCGCCTTTTGCATTTAAAAATATCAGTCGGCAGCGCTTTCGGTCATGTCAGCTGCGGGGGTGTTTGCTGCGAGAGCCGCGGTAGCCTGATCGTGCCATGAGGGCTCCTGCTCAGGTATCTCGGCAAGCTCGTAATTTCCGGTAAGTTCATTGAGAATGTAAATATCAGCCGACTTTAAGTCCTTAGCTATGGTAGCTACTTTGTTGTAAAGCTTTGACTTATATGTATAGAACTCGAAGATGTAGCATTTCTTTTTGCCATCGGCAGTCTTTATTCTTTCAAGACCGGTGTAGCCGTACATTTTCTTTCCGCTGGTATCGGGGAAAAGCTCGGAAGAAGCCTCGGTAACGTAATCGAAATCAGCCTCAGCCTCATCGGGAAGCTCGGTAAACTCGGTATCGGGCAGCGACTCAGTACCCTGCGTAGTGGTCTCGGCAACGGTTTCAGCAACTTTCTGCGGAGCTGCTGCCTTTTTGGAAGATGTATCAGAGCAGGAACAAAGCGCCATCGCTGCGGAAAGCGAAACGGCTGCTGCGACTATTAAAGCTTTCAGTTTCATTTTATATACTCCTTGTTAATTAAGTACCTATGTGGTACAACGTCATAACATAACTACAATTTTTCAACGTATAAGAGTATATCACAAAACTTTTTCATTGTAAAGGTGGGTAAAAGTTTTTTTACAAAAAAATTCCGATTACAACAAAAACGCTATAATCGGAATTGTGTTTTTATGCAATTTCACAAGCAATTGTTACATTCTGTAACATATCGCCAGCCGTTCCCGCATTAGACCGGCAGGCAATGAAAAGCTGCTTTTTAGTCGTACTCTACAACGTCGAGCCAGCGCATGAGGAACTCCTTCTCGCTTTCGATGCCCCTGTCAAGCTGGGCGGCAGCTACGATAGGAAGCCACTGCTGAACGTATTTCTTTGAGGTTCCGGTCTTCTGGCAATATTTCTGGAGGTACATATCAGCGTACTGCGGGCGTTTCAGCGAGAGCAGCAGGTAAGTCTTGGCTACGTCGGCGGAAGCGTTGCCCTGACGAGCCGAACCCCAGTTGAGAACGTAAGTGCCTTCGTCGTTAAGGATAACGCAGTCGGGGCTGAAATTGTTGTGACAGAGCTTTATGTGCTTCGGCATAGAGTCGAGTCTGGTGAGCAGCTCGTACTTCTTTATCTCGTCGATCTGGCCGAGCGACTTTATCTGGCGAGCCAGCTTGTCTTTCAGCTTCGAGAGCAGCGGCATATACTGCGCGTGGATCTCGCACTGTATGTCTACCAGTTTGTCGATGTACATTTCAGCCTTGTCGGGGTTCTCGTCGATGAGCTGACCCAGCGTTTTGCCGTTTATCCAGTCCATAGAGATAGCCCATTTGCCGTCTATCAGCGAAACCTCGTGCAGTACAGGCATCTTTATACTTGAAAGACCTAGGGTAGTTTCTACTCTGGCGTGGGTAAGCGCTGCGTACAGGCACTTTTCCTTGTATTTTTCATCTTTGTAAACTCTTATAGCAAGTCCGTCTGATTCGTAAACGTCGTAAATATCTCCTGAGGCTACAAAATTTTTCAGTTCCATAAGTCATATCTCCTTTTCATGACGAATTAAATTTATCAGGCAAAGCGTAAATGTTAGATTTAGTTGTGTAATCTGACGATTTATGTTCGCTTGATTTATCATGTCTATATTATACTACACTTTTTCCGATTTGTCTAGTCTTTTTTGTGCAAAATGATATTGTTTACATAATGTTAAGCAGGTATATAATGAAAATACATATTTAGAGTAAGAGTGAAAACTGCGTGAAAAGAGCAAGTGATAAATTTGTAAAGATTCATTGTGCATAATGACGAATGATTTTTGTCTAAGTTTTATAATTCCTGCGAGCTTATTTGTGAATAATAGATATAATTCGGGGCAAAATGACTTAAAAAGCTGTGAGTTTGACAGATTGACAAAAAAATAACAATCTGCTATAATAGTATCATGGGATATGAAAATATCCGACACCGTAAAAGAATAAAACGGTTATTTGGAAGCAGACTTCATTAGAAAGTCACGCCGCGCGCTGAGAAGCGGCAAATGGCGCTTTGAAAACGCCAAGAAAGGAATGGTTAGATTTATGGCTAAGGAAATTAAGCTCGTAGACAGCGTTGAAACGCTCGAAGCCAAGATTGCGGAAGTTAGAGCCGCACAGGCTGTTTTCTCGACCTACACTCAGGAACAGGTCGACAAGATCTTCAAGGCTGCTGCTATCGCTGCAAACAAGGCAAGAATACCCCTCGCAAAGATGGCTGTTGAAGAAACAGGCATGGGCATCGTAGAAGATAAGGTAATCAAGAACAACTACGCTGCTGAGCATATTTACAACGCTTACAAGAACACCCAGACCTGCGGTGTATTTGAGGAAAACAAGGCATACGGCACCACCAGAATCTATGAGCCTATCGGACTCATCGGCGCTGTTATCCCTACCACCAACCCGACTTCTACCGCTATCTTCAAGACCCTTATTTGTCTGAAGACCAGAAACGGTATCATCATCTCCCCGCACCCCCGTGCAAAGAAGTGCACCATCGAGGCTGCTAAGATCGTTTACGAAGCAGCAGTTGCGGCAGGCGCACCTAAGGGCATCATCGGCTGGATCGACGTTCCTTCGCTCGACCTCACCAACATGATCATGAGAGAGTCTGACACCATCCTCGCTACCGGCGGCCCCGGAATGGTAAAGGCTGCTTACTCCTCGGGTACTCCCGCTCTCGGCGTAGGCGCAGGCAACGCTTCCGCTATCATCGACTCTTCGGCTGACATCGTAAACGCTGTAAACTCGATCATCCACTCCAAGACTTTCGACAACGGTATGATCTGCGCTACTGAGCAGACCGTTATCGCTGACAAGACTATATACAACGACGTTAAGAAAGAGTTCATCAAGAGAGGCTGCTACTTCCTTAATAACGAAGAAGCTGACAAGATCAGAAGCACCATGCTTATCAACGGCGCTCTGAATGCTAAGATTGTTGGTCAGCGCCCTGTTACCATCGCTAAGATGGCAGGATTTGAAGTTCCCGAAGATACTAAGGTACTCATCGGCGAAGCTACCAGCACTGATCCTGATGAAGCTTTCGGCCACGAAAAGCTCACCACCATCCTCGGTATGTACAAGTCGAAGAATTTCGACGATTCGCTCAATATCGCTGAAACTCTGCTTGAGAATAACGGCGGTCTGGGTCATACCTCGGTACTGTGGATCGACAACGTAAACGAGAGAGAGAAGCTCAATAAGTTCGCTGCAAGAATGAAGACCTGCCGTCTTATCGTAAATACTCCTTCCTCGCTCGGCGGTATCGGCGACCTCTACAACTTCGATTTCGCTCCTTCTCTTACACTTGGCTGCGGCTCTTGGGGCGGCAACTCCGTATCTGAGAACGTAGGCATCAAGCATCTTTTGAACATCAAGACCGTTGCTGAGAGGAGAGAGAACATGCTTTGGTTCAGAACACCTGAAAAGGTTTATTTCAAGAAGGGCTGCCTGCCCGTAGCTCTCGACGAGCTGAAAAACGTAATGGGCAAGAAGAAGGCCTTCATCGTTACCGACCAGTTCCTTTACAAGAACGGTTATACTAAGGCTATCACCGATAAGCTCGACGCTATGGGCATTATCCACGAAACATTCTTCGACGTAGCTCCCGACCCGACACTTGCTTGCGCACTCGAAGGCGTAAAGGCTATCAGAGCTTTTGAGCCTGACACCATCATCGCTATCGGCGGCGGTTCTGCAATGGACGCCGGCAAGATCATGTGGGTTCTTTACGAGCATCCCGACGCTGACTTCTTCGACATGGCTATGCGCTTCATTGATATTCGTAAGCGTGTATACACCTTCCCGAAGATGGGCGAAAAGGCTTACTTCATCGCTATCCCGACTTCTTCCGGTACCGGTTCTGAGGTTACTCCTTTCGCAGTTATCACTGACGAAAAGACCGGAACCAAGTATCCTCTTGCCGACTATCAGCTGATGCCTAACATGGCTATCGTTGATACCGACATGATGATGAGCGCACCCCGCGGCCTGACTTCCGCTTCCGGTATCGACGCTCTGACTCACGCTCTCGAAGCTTACGCTTCCATCATGGCTACCGACTACACTGACGGTCTTGCACTGAGAGCTATCAAGCTGATATTCACCTACCTGCCCGACTGCTACGACAACGGCCAGACCGCTGTTAAGGCTCGTGAGGAAATGGCTAACGCTTCCACTATGGCAGGTATGGCATTCGCTAACGCATTCCTGGGTGTTTGCCACTCTATGGCTCACAAGCTCGGCGCTTATCACCACCTGCCTCACGGTATTGCTAACGCTCTGCTCATCACCCTCGTTATGAGATTCAACGCTAACGCTTGCCCCAGAAAGATGGGTACCTTCTCGCAGTACCAGTATCCTCATACTCTTGAGAGATACGCTGACTGCGCTGCTGCGATCGGCATCAAGGGCAAGGACGACGCTGATACTCTGAACAAGTTCATCGACGCTATCGAGCAGCTCAAGGCTAGAGTCGGCATCAAGAAGACCATTGCTGAGTACGGCATCGACGAGCAGGACTTCCTCGACAGACTTGATAACATGGTTGAGGACGCATTCGACGACCAGTGCACCGGCGCTAACCCGAGATACCCGCTGATGAGCGAGATCAAGGAAATGTACCTGGCTGCATACTATGGCACCGAGTACAAGGGCTGATCTTACAACTAGATTTCAAGCATCGCCGCGCCGCATAGCGTGACGAAAGCTTCCAAATAACAAAAGAGGCTGTCGCAGTACAAAAGCTGCGGCAGCCTTTTTATATGCAAAAAAACAGCATGGCGCGAAAACCATGCCGTTTTTCTTAGTTGTTGTAATACGCTTCCAGCTCGTCAACGTTCTTTTTCCTGCCCGCGTTCCCGCCCACGATGAGCATTATCACGCCGATAAGTGCGAAAAGCCCGCCGACTCCGCCGAATATGTAGTAGATCAAGTTGAAAGATCTCAACCCCTCGCCGATGTAATAATTCTTTCGCGGCGAATCAGGGTCGTAGTGGATCTCCACCTCGTCACCCTCAAAAAGGTCGGCAAACTCGCTGCTGTAAATGTTATTCTGCGCAGTGACCTGCCTGCCGTCATCGGTCGTAAATTCCACGACAGGGGAGTATGAGCCGCCCTCGTCGCTCTCTTTCACCCGCACCACAGTCGCCTGCGTTTCGGCGGTGCATCTGTTCTCCATGCCTCTGATGTGGCTTCGCGAGATCATGCAGATGCCGAGAAAGATAATGCCGATGAAAAGAAATATCCCGCCCATCACGACGAACACCATCCGCGCGGCTTTAGCCCCGTCGGCAGAAGAGATGTGGCGGCTGTAAAGAGTTTTTGAAGTGCCGAAATTATCCATAAAATTTGCTCCTTAGATTGTATTATATTAAAGTATATCACAAAATTCGGCGCGGTGCAAGTTTGATTTTGAAATCACGCCGACTTAACAGAATTTTTACAATCGAAAAGCGTTTTCAACCGTATTTTTCGCCAATAATGCTTTCTGAAAGTACGTTTCAACGTACAGTGTTGAAAATAAATTGTTGCAAATCAAGGGAAAATGAGCAGAGTTATTAACACTATCAACAGGGTTTTCAACAAAAATGCTCACGAAAACCGCTTTTCAACATAGTTTTAAACACATTGTTGAAAAAGCAGCTGATATTTGCACTATATTTCCTACACTGCAAGAAAACCTGTAAAGAAAGGCAAGGCAGAAAAAATGATCAAAGGTATCAATAAACAAATAATCGAGATTAAATGCACAAATGATGAATATTTTGATAAAGTTTTGTTATTTGTTCGCGCTGATAAAGCTGACACCCCGCAGGGGCTGCTAAAGAAAAACGCCGAAAATTTCTGCGGACGAATAATGCCCTCCTACTTTTCCCGAGCCCTCAGCCGCCGCCGCACGGCGATAAAGCTTGCGCTGCTTTCGATAACTCTCGCGGGCAGCATGGCGGCGCTGATATGGCTCGCGGGACGCGTTTTTATGTAAAATATCGCAGGGCGCAAAAGGCTGATATTTGTGCAAAATGTTAAAAGAACCCGAAAAATCTTCAAAGGCTATTGGCTTTTGAAGATTTTTGTGTTATAATAAAAAGTGTGTAAAATGCTGCCGAAAGTCGGCAGAAATTCGCATATCCATAACATAACAGGAAAGGAAAACATTTTCCTATGGCATATTCAAAAGATAACGAGAGAAAAAGACCTCCCCGCCGCGGCGGACGTTCCGAACGCTATGAGCGTGCAGAGCGTGCTGACCGTTACGAGCGTACAGACCGCAGCGACCGCGCGGACGAAAGCGCCGAGCAGCAGCTTATTTTCGGCAGAAACGCCGTTACCGAAGCGCTGAAAGCGGGTAGGCTGATAGACGTGCTTTTCGTCAACAAAAACGCGGGCGGCTCGATAAACCGCATATGCGCGCTGGCGAACGAAAAGGGCATAATGATAAAGCAGGTGGACGACCGCAAGCTCGATTCGCTCTGCGAAGGGGCGGCTCACCAGGGCTGCGCCGCGATGATGGGCTGCGCCGAGTACTGCTCTATAGAGGACATTCTGCAAAGCGCGCGCGATAAGGGCGAAGACCCATTTATCATGATCTGCGACGAGATAGAAGATCCGCATAACTTGGGCGCGATAATCAGAACGGCTGAGGCTGCCGGCGTGCACGGCGTTATAATCCCGAAAAGGCGCAGCGCTTCGCTAAACCACACGGTCTTTAAGACCTCTGCGGGCGCGGCGAGCTGGGTGAAAACGGCGCGCGTGGCGAACCTTGCGGCGGCGGTGAAAGAGTTGAAAGACGCGGGCGTTTGGATATACGGCACCGACGCGGCGGGCGAGAGCATATACAAATGCGACCTAAAAGGCGGCATAGCTTTCGTGATAGGCTCTGAGGGCTTCGGCATGGGCAGACTGATGCGCGAAAACTGCGACTTTCTCGTAAGCCTGCCGATGTACGGCGAGGTAAATTCGCTCAACGCTTCCGTGGCGGCGGGAATTTGTATGTACGAAGCCGTAAGACAGCGTTTGAAGTAAATAATTAGCAAATATAGAGTTAGGAGTGGGCTGATGTCTGAAAATAATAAAGATAAATTTTCGCTTGACGAGATCCTTAGCGAATATACTCCGAAAACTGCGAAAAGTTCAGGCGAAATGGACGTAGAAGATATAATAAACGAAACAAATCTGCATACGGCTATGGCGGCTTCGGCTGAGATCGCTGACCGCGGGCAGGAGAGTGCTGAAACGGCGTCTTCTGAAAATCCCGAAAGTACAGTCGCCGCCGCGGAAGCTGACGAGAGCGCTGCTCACGAAGCGAACGCCGATACCGCCGAAGCCGATAAAAAGCACGAGGGCTTTTTTGATTCTCACCTGCGCCCCATCGGCGAAAAGGTGATAAACAAGCTCGAGGAACAGGCTGAGGAATTTGACGAAGCCGTTGCGGGCGAGGAAGCAGACGATGTTCCCGAAGATGAGCCGGGCGATGAATTTGAAGGCTCGGCGGACGAGTTTTACGATAACGCTTTCGGCAGCGTTGTAGACGAAAACGCTGAGGAAGCTGCTGAAGATGAGGAAGAGTACGCCGAAGATACCGAGCCTGTTATAAATAATGAAGAGGCTCAGCCCGAAGAGGAAGAGTCTGACGAGGCTTGCGAGGACGATACATACGGCGACGATGATGACGGCGAGAACGAAGCAGAGTCCGAACCGCTGAAAAATACCCGCGGCACGCGCTTTATGTTCCGCACCGAGGAGTACGTTGACGAGGACAAGCGCCCCTCTTCTCAGAGCGAATACACCAAAAAAGAGGACGCGCCGAAGATAAAGGAGCAGATACAGCGCCTGCGCTCAAACCTCACGGTGCGCGCGGCGGTGCTGCTTTTCGCGGCGCTTTTCAGCCTTTTCATCACCGTGGCGAACGACCTCTCGCTGCCGCTGGCGGCGGTTTTTGACCGCACGGTAAACCCCTCGGCGTTCATATTTACAAATACCATACTCGCGATAGTCGCGGTGGGCTTCTCCTACTCCGTCATCGTGAACGGCATAAAGAGCATTTTCAGCCGCCGCCCCGACAGCGACAGCGTTGCGGCTTTGAACATGATAGCGGCTATACTTGCAGGCCTTGTTACGCTTTTCGACCCCGAGTCGCTGAAGGCTTCTTTCTTCCATATCTACACATCTTCGGCGATACTGGGCATGCTCTGCAACACGCTCGGCAAGCTCTGCATAGTACGCCGCACTCAGCGCAACTTCGAGTTCGTGGCTGAGACCGAGAATTTCTCGGCGGTAGAGCTTGTGGACGACGACCAAACAGTCGCTTACCTCACTAACGGCTCTGCCGGCAAGCGCAAAGAGCTTGCAGTTATGCGCCGCACGGGCTTTATAAAAGACTTCATGAAAAACAGCTACTCCTCCGACCTCGCGGACAGCTACGCGGAAAAGACTACTCCGCTAATGCTGGCGGCGGCGCTGGCGGTGGGTCTGCTCTCGATAGTATTTGAGAAAAATTCATCGGGCGCGGCGGAAAAGCTCTTCGTATTCCTCGCTTCCGTTTCGGGCACGCTGGCGATAAGCTCTTCGGTAGGCTTGGCGCTGATAGTAAACCGCCCGATGGCTAAGGCGAGCAAGCGCCTTTCGGAATACTCGGGCGTGATACTCGGCTACTCTTCGGTAGAGGAATTTGCTGAGGTAAACAGCGTAGTCATCGACTCGGGCCACCTTTTCCCGACGGGCACTGTTGAATTTGTGAACCTGAAAATGCTCGGCTCTGTAATGATAGATCAGGCGATAATCTATGCGGCGAGCATGGCGCAGGCGGGAAGAAGCGTTACCATCCCCGCGTTCTACAAAATGCTGCGCGGCAAGAGCGATATGATACTCGGCGTAAAGGGCTGCGCCTCTGAGGACAACCTCGGCGTTTCGGGCTGGATAGAGAACAAGCGCGTGCTGCTTGGCAGCCGCAAACTCATGGAGCGCCACGGCGTAGAGGGTCTGCCCTCTGAGTCGGCGGAGGAGAATTTCGCCGACGGCAACGGCATCATGTACCTTGCCGTTTCGGGTCAGGCGGCTATGATGTTCGCCGTACAGCTCTCGGTAGGCCCTGCCGCCGAAAGATGGGTGCAGGAGATGGAGGACGAGTCGATAGATATTCACGTTCGCTGCTCCGACGGCTTCATCACCCGCGAGCTGCTCTCGCAGCTTTTCGACATCAGCGCTTCGTCTATACGCCTGCTGCCCTCTGCCTGCGACGGCGACTGTGAGCAGCTTATGGAGTATAAAGAGAGCGTTTCCGCCTCGATGTTCTGCTCGGGCCACCTGCCCAGCTTCTCGATGCTGCTGGTAGCGGCAAAGCGGCTGAAATTCGTGGCGAATATGGGCGTGGCGCTGCAATACGGCGCTATGGTGCTGGGCATAGTTATCTCGGTGATAATGATGCTTACAGGCTCTTTCGCGCAGATAACGCCTACGATAGTTGTTATCTACAACCTGGCGTTCCTGCTGCTGACTATGCTGATACAGGGCATGAAGAAAATATAGCTTATTACTCCGCAGAAGTGCTGAAAAAATGCGCTTCTGCGGATATTTTTTGCCATTTTTAAAATAGCGTTGCGCTGTTTTTTAATAATTTGCAAAATCACTTGACAATGCGCCCAAAAAGTGAGATAATATAATAGATTAGTTATGCTTAAAGGAAGGTAATTGAGATATGGCTATAAGAGTAGGAATGGTCTCGCTGGGATGTCCCAAAAATCAGGTGGACGCTGAGAAAATGATGTTTTCGCTGCGCAAATACGGCTTTGAACTTATACAAGACGCCGCCCTTGCCGACGTGGCTGTTATAAATACCTGCGGATTTATCCAGTCCGCTAAAGAAGAAGCTATAGAAACTATGCTCGAATTCATAGCTCTAAAAAAAGAGGGCAGGATAAAGGGTGTGGTATGCACAGGCTGTCTGGCAGAGCGCTATAAGCAGGATATTCTCGACGAGATGCCCGAGCTTGACGCGGTAGTTTCCCTAGGTAAAGACGCCGAGATAGCGCAGATAGTAAAGGATATAATGTCGGGCGAAAACGGCGAAAAGCTTTACGCGGGCGATAAATGCTCGCTGCCTTTAGAGGGCGGAAGAATCATCTCCACTCAGCCTTTTTACGCTTATCTGAAAATAGCCGAGGGCTGCTCTAACGGCTGCACCTACTGCGCTATACCCGCTATAAGAGGAAAATTCCGCAGCCGTACTATCGAGAATATTCTTGAAGAAGCGCGCTGGCTCGCCGATAACGGCGTTACCGAGCTGGTAGTAGTTGCGCAGGATACCACCCGCTACGGCGAGGATATTTACGGCGAGAGCCGCCTGCCCGAGCTGCTTACCGAGCTTTGCAAGATAGAGGGCTTCCACTGGATACGCACCCTTTACCTCTACCCCGAGCGCATCACCGATAAGCTGATAGATACCATAGCCGAGCAGGATAAGCTGGTAAAGTATTTCGATATACCTATACAGCACTGCAACGCCGATATATTAAAGCGCATGAATCGCTGCGGCAGCCGCGAAACGCTTACCGAGCTGATAGGCAAGATACGCGCCCGCATACCGAACGTTATCATAAGAACTACGCTGATAACCGGCTTTCCCGGCGAAACGCAGGAGCAGTTTGAAGAGCTGGCTGAATTTGCCAACGATATACGCTTTGAAAGACTGGGCTGCTTCGCCTACTCCGCCGAAGAGGGCACGCCCGCCGCTAAGTTTGAGGGTCAGCTTCCCGACGAGGAGAAAGAGCGCCGCAGCGACGTTATAATGGAACAGCAGATGTTCATAAACGACGTGCAAAATCAGGAAATGATAGGAAAAGTAGTAGAGGTAGTTACCGAGGGCTTCGACAGATACGCCGAGTGCTGCTTCGGCAGAAGCGCGGCAGACGCCCCCGAGATCGACGGAAAGATATTCTTCTCTTCCGAGCGCAAGCTCACCGTCGGCGAGTATGTGAAAGTTAAGATAGACGATACGCTGGACTGCGACCTGCTGGGCACGGTCTGTGAGTAATATAGCAAAAGAAAAATATTGGGAAAGGGCTGGGAAAGATATTATGAATCTTCCAAATAAGCTTACGGTGCTGCGCGTAGTGCTGGTACCGTTCTTTGTTGCGGCGCTGCTGATAAACTTTACAGGTCATATCTGGGTGGCGCTGGCTTTGTTCGCGATAGCTTCTATAACCGACTGGTTTGACGGAAAAATTGCCCGCCGTGACGGACTTGTTACTGACTTCGGCAAATTCCTCGACCCGCTGGCTGACAAAATGCTCGTCACCTCCGCGCTGATCTGCTTTGCAGCAGGCGGCTGGTGCGACGCGGCGGCTGTTATCATAATAATCGCAAGAGAATTTATGGTATCAGGCCTGCGCATGGTCACGGCGAACGAGGGAGTGGTAGTAGCCGCGGGTATTTGGGGCAAACTCAAGACCGCATTCACAATGATCGCGATAATCGCTATAATGTGTATAGAAGGCTTTGTCGGCCACAGCAGCACGGTATTCCTTATCTCTGAGATACTGATATGGATCTCGGTGCTCTTTACCGTTATCTCGGGCGGGATATACCTCAAAACTTACTGGGCGTACATCGACCCGAATAAGTAAGTTTCCGCTCGGTACAAAGCTCATTTTTAGGCAAGACTTGCAGTGCTGCCTTTACTGAAAGGAATGTACACAGTGTCATTTATTAACGATATAAAGGCTGATATACAGTCGATAAAAGAACGCGACCCCGCTGCCCACAGCGCGCTGGAGATCGTGATAACCTACTCGGGCGTGCACGCAGTGATAATGCACCGCGTAGCGCACTGGTTTTACGAGAAGGATATGATAGTGGCAGCCCGCATTATCTCGCAGGTGAGCAGATTTTTCACAGGCATAGAGATACACCCCGGCGCTAAGATAGGCAAGGGCCTGCTGATAGACCACGGCAGCGGCGTAGTTATAGGCGAAACGGCTGAGATAGGCGACTACTGCCTGCTTTATCAGGGCTGCACATTGGGCGGCACGGGCAAAGATCAGGGCAAGCGCCACCCCACTCTCGGCAATAACGTAATGGTCGGCTGCGGCGCGAAGATACTCGGGCCTTTTAAGGTCGGCGACGGCGCTAAGATAGCGGCGAATGCAGTTGTGCTGGAAGAAGTTCCGCCAAACGCTACGGCGGTGGGCGTGCCCGCGAGGATAGTACGCGTAAACGGAAAGACCCCGCCCTGCCCCGCTACGCAGGATATAGACCAGATACACATACCCGACCCCGTAGCTCAGGAGCTTTGCAAATATAAGGTAGAGCTGGAAAAGCTCAAAAAGGACGTAGAAGAGCTGAAAAAGGGAAACTAACGAAAGAGGCTTTGAATAATGCAGATATATAATTCACTTACAAGAAAAAAGGAAGAGCTTGTACCCCACGAACCCGGCAAGCTGAGTATGTACACCTGCGGACCTACCGTTTACCACTATGCGCATATAGGCAACCTGCGCAGCTATATAATGGAGGACGTTCTGGAAAAATACCTCAGATACACGGGTCTGGACGTTAAGCGCGTAATGAACATCACCGACGTAGGCCACCTTACTTCCGACGGCGATACGGGCGATGACAAAATGCTCAAGGGCGCTAAGCGCGAGCACAAGACGGTAATGGAGATAGCTAAGTTTTACACCGACGCTTTCTTTGCCGACTGCGCAAAGCTCAATATAAAGACCCCCGACGTGGTAGCCCCCGCTACTCAGTGCATCGACGATTTTATCAAGGTCATCTCGGCGCTGATAGAAAAAGGCTACGCTTACGAGGCGGGCGGAAACATCTATTTCGATACCTCTAAGCTCAAAGAATACTACGTTTTCGGCGATTTCAGCGAGGAAGACCTAGCGGTAGGCGTTCGCGAGGGCGTTGAGGAAGACGGCAACAAGCGCAATAAGGCGGACTTCGTGCTTTGGTTCACAAAGTCGAAATTCGACGATCAGGAGCTGAAGTGGGATTCGCCGTGGGGCGTTGGCTACCCCGGCTGGCACATAGAGTGCTCCTGCATTTCAATGAAAAACCTCGGCGAATACCTTGACCTCCACTGCGGCGGCATCGACAACCAGTTCCCACACCACACCAACGAGATCGCGCAGAGCGAAGCTTACCTCGGCCACAAGTGGTGCAGCTACTGGTTCCACGTTCACCATCTTAATACCAACAGCGGCAAGATGAGCAAGTCGAAGGGCGAGTTTCTCACCGTTTCGCTGCTCGAAAGCAAGGGCTACGACCCGCTGGTGTACAGATTTTTCTGCCTACAATCGCATTACAGAAAGTCGCTGGTATTCACCTATGAAAATCTCGATAACGCAAAGCGCGCATTTGAAAAGCTGGCAGCTTCGGTAGCGGCGGCTAAAAAGACCGCATCGGGCGAGCCTGACGCGGCTAAATTCGCCGAGCTGAAAGCGGGCTTTGACGCAGCGCTGGGCAACGACCTCAACACCTCGCTCGCGATAACCGCGCTTTACGACGTGCTGAAATCCGACGCGGACAGCGCTACCAAGATCGCGCTGATAAACGACTTTGACAAAGTGCTCTCGCTCGACCTCGTGAAAAAGGCTGACGCGCTGATAGAGGCCGAAAAGGCTGCCGAAAGCGACGTTCCCGCCGAGATACAGGCTCTTGTTGACCAGCGCCGCGAAGCGAGAAAGGCTAAAAACTTCGCCCTCGCCGACGAGCTTAGGGACAAGATTGCCGAGCTGGGCTGGGTGGTAGAAGAGACCAGACAGGGCACAAAGATCTACAAAAAGTGAGGAAATAAAGCGAAGTGAAAAAAGACCAGCCATATGTAGATAAGGACAGCAACACCTCGCGCGGAGTGCCTATGGCGCGCCGCAAGATGATGACCTACTTTCAGTTCTCGCTGATAGCGCTCATCTTCGTGGTGGTGTTCGCCGCGATATATTTCATCTCGAAAGCCATCGACGGCAAAAACAAGATAGATTACAACAGCGCCGAGCTTATACAGTACGAGCTGCCCGCGGACGACACAAAGGTAGCCGTTTTTGAAACCAACCTCGGCACATTCAAGGCGGTGCTTTACGAAGACCAAGCGCCCGAATACTGCAAGTATTTCGAGGGTCTGGCTGAGTCGGGCTACTACGACGGCACGCACGTTTTCGCCGTGCAGGACGGCGTTTACTTCATGGGCGGCTCAAAGACCTCAGACGGCACTGACGACAGCGATACCGATAAGACGGAAAAATCGCCCGAAAAGTCGAAAGACCTTTGGCCGTTTTACGGCGCGCTGGCGGCTTACGGCAACCAAAAATCGGCTTTCAATACGCAGATACAGGCGGGAAGCCGCGTGCTTTTCATCGGCAGCATAGAGTTTGACAAAGATACCTGCGAGCAGCTGGACTCCGCAAGCGACAACACCAAGCTCAACAACGCTTTTAAGACAAAGGGCGGCGTGCCAAATTTCTCGCAGCAGTACACGATATTCGCACAGGTGTACGACGGCCTTGAAGCTTACGAGGACGTACTGCGCGCGCAGGTGATAACCCCTTCTGACAGCAGCGGCAGCGATAAAGACGCCGACCTGCGCCCGAAGCAGGACATAACTTTTGAAAAAGTGTACATCTCGACCTACGGCGAAAACAAGAACGACGGATTTTTTTCGCTGAACGAAAACGCCGATACCGCTCAGACGGCAGACAGCGCCTTAGATGACTCGGCTGAAAAGTGATGAAACGCTGAAAAATCATGAAGTTTTGGCAAAATGCCTTGACTTAAAAGCGAAAAAATAGTATAATATCTATTGTGATATATAGCGATAACTTATCAAACGATGAAAGGATCGTAAAGTGAAATGAAGAAGATGAAAAGAGCTGCGGCAGCAGCAGTGGCTGCGGCGGTAACGGCGGGCACTATGGCGGGCTGTTCGAGCACTGATTACGCGCTTACGGCAGACGGCAAAAAGGTAAACGCCGGCGTATATATAAGCTATGCGTTAAGCGAAATGACCAGCCAGATGTACACTATGTACTACGGCGGCAAGGTAAAAGACCTCAGCGAATGTTTCGACAAGCAGATAGACGGCAAGGATTTTACAACGTATGTCAAGGACAGCGCGCTGGAA
The DNA here is from genome assembly GCF_020559915.1 of Ruminococcus sp. 210702-SL.1.03. Lineage (GTDB taxonomy): Bacteria > Bacillota > Clostridia > Oscillospirales > Ruminococcaceae > YE71. The sequence goes on along the minus strand of NZ_JAJCLZ010000011.1, from coordinate 36,874 downwards.
AATACCAAGGAATTTGCCACCGTAAACGCTAAGTTCGACGAGCTGGGTCTGAAGCTTTCAAAAGACGATAAAAACACTATCAGCGACAACGTATCCTCCTCGTGGGATTCCAACGGCGATTTTTACGAGTCTGAGGGCATCAGCCGCGAGTCGATAAAGCAGACCTACGAATTTTCCTTCAAGCGCTCGGCTATCTTTGATTACTATTACGCTGAGGGAGGCAAGGAAGAAGTTTCTGCCGACGACCTCCAGACATATACCAACGATAACTACATCAGATACAAGCTGGTAACTATACCTAAGAGCACCAGCACCGATGACGATACCAAAAAATCGGAAAACGCTGAGATAAAAGAGCTTGTAGAAGGCTATCTTGAAGAGGCTAAAGAACTCGATTTCGAGGGCTTTGACAAGATAATCGACGAGTACGACGCTTATAAGAAAGCTAAGGACGCCGAGGACAGCACCGACAGCTCAGCTGACGAGAGCGCGGTTACCGACCTAGATTCATCTTCGGCGGCGGACGAAAGCTCTGCTGCGGACGATACTTCTTCCGATGACTCGAGCGAAGCGGATACCGAGCTTAGCGCCGATACCGATACATCTTCCTCCGACGACAGCTCTGCCGACGGCGACAGCGAAGAAGAGGACAAGTACCCCAACGAAACAGTGGTAAACTACACCGACGGAACAAACAAGGACAGCGACAAGTACAACGAAAACAACGCCGAGCTGCTCAAGCAGATAAAAGAGGGCGAATACGGCGCGGCTGCCTCGTGGGACAACGATACGAATTACTACATCTTCATGTCGGCAGATATAGCCGAGCGCACCGACTACGTTGACGATAACAAGGAAACGCTTCTCCAGTCGATGAAGGGCGATGAATTCGACAGCAAGGTCGAGGGCTGGGTAAAGGAAATGAAGATAACTGTAAATAACAAGGCTGTAAAGAGATACACCGTAAAGGAGATCTACGACAGACAGACAGAGTATTACAACAAGAAAAAAGGCTGATCGAAGGTTTATCGGCTAACAAAAAACGATACTGACAAAGAGGGCGCTTACCGCCCTCTTGTTGTATATAAAAACGTGTGAAAACTGAGTGAAAAGAAAGGTCGAAAAAGGCAGATCTTATGAATAATTTCAGATACAGGATGCAGCGGTTCATGGCGGGTAGAAACGGCGCTGATAGGCTCTTTTATATCCTTACCATAGCGTATGTGGCGTTGATGTTTCTAAATGTGTTCCTGCACTCTATGATACTCTACTTTGTGGGCATAGGTGTCTTTGCGGCGGCGGCTTTCAGGTATTTTTCGCGCAACACGGCAAAGCGCCGGCGCGAGAACGCTAAGGCTGAGCAGGCGTATTACAGCGCGGCGGCTAAGGTGAACAAGATGAAAACGCGCCGCGAGCAGAGCAGAACGTATTTCTTCAAGCGCTGCCCTAACTGCGGAAAAACGCTGCGGCTGCCCCGCGTAAAAGGCAAGCACGGCACAAAGTGCCCCGCCTGCGGCTGCAAATTCAGCGTGCGCATAATCAAGGGTGCTAAGAAGTAACGATTTGAAATTATGAAGTAAAGAACAGATATGATGATATGATATTGGAGGAATAGTTTGGCTGAAAAGTCATTTCTTGCGGGCGCGGCCGAGCCGATACTGCGGGCGCGCGACGGCAAAAGAAAATTTACAGAAGCAGAAGCCTGCACCGCTTATATCTCGGCTATGGCGAAGCGCAATCAGCAGCCGTATAAGCTGCCCGCCGCGCTGAAAAACCGCGCCGATATTGCCGAGCACAGCTTTCGCGGTATGCAGTATTTCACCATCGGCGAAGAGAACGTAACGGGCGAGCCTGCAAAGACCCGCCTGCTTTATCTGCACGGCGGCTCGTATTTCGCTCCGCCAAATCTCTTTCACTGGGATATGCTGCGGCGCATAGCGGAGCTTACCGGCGCGCTGATATTCGTGCCGATCTACCCCCGCGCGCCTATACACACCTGCCTTGCGGCGTACTCGCTGCTGAACGATCTTTATGCGCAGGTGGTTACCGATACGGCTGAGGGCGGCTTTAAAAAGCTGGTAGTAATGGGCGACTCCGCGGGCGGCGGGCTGGCGCTGGGGCTTATACAGCAGCTGGGTGAGGGCGCGCGCTTGCCCGATAAGACGATACTGCTATCCCCGTGGCTCGATATTTCGATGGAAAATGCCGATATGCGCGCCTACGAGGACGCCGACCCGATACTGGGCATTTACGGGCTGCGGCGCATGGGCAGGCTTTGGGCGGGCAGCCTAGACCCCCGCGACCCGCGCGTCAGCCCGATATACGGCAGCCTTGCGCAGGCGGGCGAGCTTACCGTATTCGTCGGCACGCACGAGATCTTCTACCCCGAAGCGCTGCGGCTGGCAGACTCCGCCGCCGAGCAGGGAGTTCCGCTGCGGCTGGAGGTAGGTGAGGGGCTAGACCACGTTTGGGTGAGTTTCCCGATAAAAGAAGCGCGGGCGGCGGTCGAGAAGATAGCGCTCATCATAACAGAATAAAAATAAAAGATCGGCGGGAGCTTCATTTTGCGAAACTTCCGCCGATCTTCTTTTGAGAGGAATTTATTTCATTGTCAGAATGTCATAGATCAAAATCTGAAATCGCGCTTGCCCTCGTGGATATTCTCGATGTATTCGGTAGCTAAGCGGCGCGCTTTTTCGTTCGGTATGGTCTTCAGCTCTTCGGTTATTAGCTTTTCGCCGAGCGCTTTCGTTTCGGGCGAAGCGTAGTCCTCTAGGAACTCTTTCAGCGTCATGAGGGCGTTGGGGTGGCAGCAATTCTGTATCTGCCCCGTCTTGCAAAGGCTCATGAAGCGGTCGCCCGTTCTGCCCTCACGGTAGCAGGCGGTGCAGAACGAGGGTATGTAGCCCAGCTCCATCAGCCAGCGCACTACTTCGTCGAGCGAGCGCTGGTCGGAAACGTCGAACTGCTCGGTATCGTGCGGACGCTCTTCGGGGGTGTAGCCCGCGTATCCGCCTACCGATGTGCGCGAACCGCCCGAGATCTGCGAAATGCCCAGGCTGAGCACCTTATTGCGGCAAGCCTCGCTCTCGCGCGTGGAAACTATCATGCCGGTGTAGGGAACTGCTATGCGTATGCAGGCGATTATCTTAGCGAAAGTGTCGTCGTCGATGCCGTTGTCAAAAACGGTGGGGTCTATATCGTCGGCGCGCTTTATTCTCGGCACGCTTATAGTGTGCGGGCCTACGCCGTGTACGGCTTCGAGGTGCTCGGCGTGCATTAGCAGACCTGCAAACTCGTACTTGTAAAGCTCCAGACCGAAAAGCACGCCCAAGCCTACGTCATCTATGCCGCCGTCCATAGCTCTGTCCATAGCTTCGGTGTGGTAAGCGTAATTGTGCTTAGGGCCTGCGGGGTGGAGCGTTTCGTAGCTTTCTTTGTGGTAAGTTTCCTGAAAGAGTATGTATGTGCCTATGCCCGCTTCTTTCAGCTTGCGGTAATTCTCTACGGTGGTAGCCGCGATGTTTACGTTCACGCGGCGGATAGCGCCGTTTTTGTGTTTTATGGAGTATATCGTGTTTATGCACTCGAGAATGTACTCTATCGGGTTATTTACGGGGTCTTCGCCCGCTTCGATGGCAAGGCGCTTGTGACCCATGTCTTGCAGCGCGATAACTTCCTTAGCTACCTCTTCCAGCGTCAGCTTTTTGCGGGGAATGTGGTGGTTCTGATTGTGGTACGGGCAGTAAACGCACTTGTTTACGCAGTAGTTTGAGAGGTAGAGCGGTGCGAACATTACTATTCTGTTGCCGTAAAAAGCTTTCTTTATCTCCTCGGCGAGGGTGTACATCTTACAGATAAGCTCGGGGTCTTCGCAGGCGAGAAGTACTGAGGCTTCGCGGTGGCTAAGGCCCGCACATTCCGTGCCGCGCGCGGTCTTTCTCGGGCGGGCTTTTTCGAGTATCTGCTCTATAAGCTCTTTGTTGTTCTTGTTTTTCTCAGCGTAATCTAGCGTTTCGAGTATCTCGGCGTGGTCGATGAACTCTTCCGCTTTCAGCGATTTAGGATCGTACATTTTAAAAACTCCTTATATTTTAATATCATAAATTTGTATCAGTATTTTTGACCTTGCAGTCCCCGCGGGAAACTACCGAGCGGAAACCGATGCTTTCCAGCCGTCTTTCCATGCAGGCGCGGCACTGCGCCGATTCATCGCCCGTGCAGGCTTTGTTGTCGTACAGCAGATATTTCTTGCGCACCCCCATAGGCGAGAGGTTCGGCATACAGACGTTCGCGCCCGCTTTTATGCCCTTTTCCCTGCCGATGGGGTCGATGGTCGCAAGGGCGGTGGTAGCGGGGATAAGCGCGTAGGGCAGTGTAAGCCGTATCAGCGCTATCATGAAAATCGTCTGCTCAGCCGTGCCCGCGGGAAATTTCGCAAATGGCGTGTCGGCGTGCGGTATAAACGGACCTATGCCGACCATGTGCGGGCGAAGCTCTTTTAAAAACATCATATCTGCCGCTAGGTTCTCAGCCGTCTGGTACGGCGAGCCTACCATAAAGCCAGTGCCGACCTGATAGCCTATATCTTTCAGGTCGTATAGACATCGGCGGCGGTTCTCGGCAGAAAGCTCTGGCGGGTGGAGCTTGGCGTAGTGGAGAGGGTCGGCAGTTTCGTGGCGCAGAAGATACCGCTCCGCCCCCGCGCCGAAGTACGCCTGATAGCTTTCGCGGCTCTTTTCGCCGATCGAAAGCGTGACCGCGCAGTCGGGAAATTCCGTTTTTATCGCGGAAACTATGCGGCAGATCATATCATCGGTGAAGTGCATATCCTCGCCGCTTTGCAGTACGAATGTGCGGTAACCCAGCTCGTAACCGCCGCGGCAGCACTCCAGTATATCCTCCTGCGAAAGACGGTAGCGCTGGGCTTTTGTGTTCGAGCGGCGCAGACCGCAGTAAATGCAGTCGTTTTTGCAGTATGATGAAAATTCTATAAGCCCGCGCAGGTAAACGTCTTTGCCGTAATATTTATCGCGCAGAGCGTCGGCGTATGAGTATAGAAGCTGAGCCTCCTGCGGGGTGTGCGCGGCTATAAGCTGTTCGTATTCCTCGGCGCAAAGCCCGCCGCCGGCGTAAAGCTTTTCTATAAGCTCGGTGTTAGTGGTGTTATCCATGCGGCTCACTCCTTTGCGTAGATGGTCTTTGCGGTAACGCCTTCCAGCCTGCCCAGCGCGCCCGAGAGGGCGTTTATCTTATCGGCAGGGGCTTCCAGCACTACGCTTATTACCTGTATGCGCCCGCCCGCGTGCGGCACGCCCATTCTGCCCTTTATGTACTCGGCGCAGCCGTGAAGCAGGTCGTTTAGCCGCGGTATAGAGTCGGTGTTTTCCACCATTATTCCTATCAGCGCTATCCTGTTCATATTACCTCCTTATCCCGCCGCGAAAACGCCGCAAAAAAGCGCCCTCCGCCAGATCGGCAGAAAGCGCGTATGTATACGGGTATTCAGACCTCGCCCGCATATGCAGATGTGGTCTTTTCGGTATCATATCAGCGCTTTCGCGAAAGCGGCGCAGGCTTTATCACGTCAGGGCTTATATTTATGCGCTCTGCCAAAGGTCTGCCCGTTAGATAGTTCTTTCGGGAAACGCGGCAGGGTACATATTTATTATACAACTTTGTCACGCGATTGTCAATGCTTTTTGTTAGCTTTGGAAAACTTATTTATGGCAAAACTTTGCCGCGCGGTATTGCATTTTGTGAGCAAATGTGATATAATTATGATGTGTTTATGTAATAGGCAGCACCGCGCAAACACTCCGTGCGAGTGTGTCTGTACAAATGCCCTTATGGGCTGAAAGGTAAGGTTTACTGTATTATGAAAGAAAAGGGACTTCTCACACAAAGCGGTGAGAAAAAACAGCGAGAGAGATACCTGCTGCTTTTCGTAGTTTCGTTTTTCGGCATGATGATAGCATTTTTGCCGACTATGATACGAAACGGCGGTATTTTCCTCTATTACGGCGATTTCAATTCGCAGCAGATGATGTTTTACCAGCACGCCAACGAGATGGTGCGAAACGGCAACCTCGGTTGGGATTGGGGCACCGACCTCGGCGCGAACTTCATCGGCTCATATTCATTTTACCTGCTGGGCAGCCCGTTTTTCTGGCTGACTACGCTTTTCCCGCTCAGCGCGGTGAAATACCTTATGCCGTGGATGTTGGCGCTAAAGACTTCGGTGGCGGCTATCACCTCTTACGCTTACATACGCCGTTTCGTGAAGAACCGCGACGCCTGCTTTATCGGCGCTATGCTGTACGCGTTCTCGGGCTTCCAGCTCTACAATGTGTTCTTTAACCATTTCCACGACGTTACGGCGTTTTTCCCGCTGCTGCTGCTGACATTTGAGATGCTCACGCAGGACAAGCGGCGCGGCGTTTTCGCGCTGGCGGTAGCCCTCTGCGCTACTGTAAACTACTTCTTCTTCGTGTGCGAGGTAGTGTTCGTAGTTATCTACTTCTTCATCCGCTGCACTGAAAAAGATTTCAAGATGGATTTCAAGATCTTCGGCAGACTTTGCTTTGAGGCAGTGCTCGGCGTGGCTCTCGCCTGCTTCATCTTCCTTCCTGCCTGCATCGACACGCTCAATAACCCCCGCGTAGATTCGCGCCTGTACGGCATAGATATGATCTTCTACAACGAGAGCGTGAGAATACCCCGCATAATCCAAGGCTTCTTCATGATGAGTGATATGCCCGCGAGAGTGAACATACTGCGCTCTGACAACGCGCGCTGGGCCTCCATAGCAGGCTACCTGCCGCTGTTCTCTATGTGCGGCGTTATCGCATTCATGCGCAATAAGAAAAAACACTGGGCTACTAAACTCATCGCCGTCAGCGGCATAATGATGTGCGTGCCTTGGCTAAACTCGGTATTCGTAGCGCTCAACAGCAGCTACTACGCAAGATGGTTCTTTGCGCCGATACTGATAATGTGCCTTATGACCGCTAAAATGCTGGAAGAGGGCGCTGATACCCTAAAGAAGGGCTTCAAGCTCGTAGTTGTAATGGTAATTATCTTCCTCGGTATAGGTATGCTGCCTACTATGGAGGACGGCAAGGCGGTATTCGGCAAGCTGCCGCAGTATGTAGATATGTATTATATGCAGTTTGCGGTAACGGCTATACTCACCGCGGTACTGGGCATAATCATCTACTACCTGCCCAGAACCAAGAATTTCAGCCGCATAGTTTCCGGCGTCACGGCGGCTGCCTGCATCATCACGATGTTCGCGGGCGTAAACTACGGCGCTGTGCAGGACGGCGGACATGACGAGTATATCAAGTACGCTATAAACGGCAAAGATAACCTCGATATGGATAAGCTTGACAAAGCTTCTGAAGTCAACCATCTTTACGACGACAATACTTTCTACCGTATAGATACTTCGGAAAATGTTGATAACTGGTGTATGTTCTGGGGACTTTCCTCTATGCGTACATTCCACAGCGTAGTGCCCTCTTCGATAATGGATTTCTACACCACTATCGGTCAGACGCGCGACGTTGCTTCCAGAATGCCTACCAGCCTTTACGCGCTGAGAAGTATGTTCTCGGTAAGATATTATTTCGACCGTGCCGATAATAAGCCCGCCTCGGAAACGGTGAACGGTCTGAACGGTTTTGATTACATCGGCACTCAGAACGACTTCAACATCTACGAAAACCAGTACTGGATACCCATGGGCTTCACCTACGATTATTACACCGATACCGATACGGTGAATAACGTGCAGGATACCCGCCGCCCGAACGTGCTGCTGGAAGCAGTAGTGCTCGACGACGCGGCTAAGGGCAGATACATGGATATTCTCAAGAAGTACGAGTACAACTCCGCCGACGTGGCGCAGGACCACTTTGAGGAAGTTTGCGCCGAAAAGCGTGCTGCCTCCTGCTACTACTTCAAGGAATCTACCAACGGCTTCGACGCTAAGATAAACCTTGAGGATGACAAGCTGCTCTTCTTCTCAGTGCCTTACGAAGAGGGCTGGACGGCTACCGTGAACGGCGAAGAGGTACAGATCGACAAAGCGAACTACGGCTTTATGGCTATAAGATGCCCCGCGGGCGAGAGCGATATACACTTCGAGTATAAAACTGCGGGTCTTTCCGCAGGCAAGAAGATCTCGGCAGCGGGCGTAGGCGTTTTCATCGTGTACATGGCGGTAAGCTTTGTTTACGATAGAAAGAGAAAGCCCGCAAATGCGGCTGAGCTGCCCGAGGGCGAAAATACTGCGTCAGAGCCGGGCGAAGTGCCATCTGAAAAGGCTCTGGAGGACATCACGGCTGAAAATACCGAAGATAAGCAGGATACTGACGGCGCTGAAAACGGCGGCGAGCAGTAATGCAGCGATACAAATACCTGAAAGGGGAGTGCTTTTTAAGATGTACAGCGAAGAAAAAATGACATCGCGCCGCGAGATATACGACGGCAAGGTGGTAAAGCTCTATGTGGACGACGTGGAGCTGGATAACGGGCACAAGACCAAGCGCGAACTTATCCGCCACCCCGGCGGTGTATGCGTTCTGCCGTTCGACGAAGAGGGCAACGTTTATATGGTAAAGCAGTTCCGCTACCCGTTTCAAACGGCGCTTTACGAGCTGCCTGCGGGCAAGCTGGAGTTTGGCGAAAACCACCGCGAGTGCGGCATTAGGGAGCTGAAAGAGGAAACGGGCGCGACCGCCGATAGCTTTGAATACCTCGGCTGCATATACCCCACCGTGGCTTACGACACCGAGATAATACATATGTACCTCGCGCGCGGGCTGCATTTCGGCGAACAGCACCTTGACGAGGGCGAGTTTCTCGACGTGATAAAGCTGCCTTTCGAAAAAGTTTTCGATATGGCTATGAACGGCGGGCTGCCCGACGCGAAAACGCAGGCGGCCGTGCTGAAGACCAAGCTGCTCATGCTGCAAAATAAGGGCGAGTGAGCGGGTTACAAAAAATTTAAAAAATATACATTGACATATTGTCGAAAAAGGTGTATATTTTTAAGAATATAGTATGTATTTTTTTCAGACTGCCGAGCGCATCGGCAGCGGCAATTCAAAGAGAGGAAGGATTTTTTGTATGCTGAATACTAATTATGATGAAAAATTCGGAAAGCAGGGTCTTACCTTCGACGACGTTCTGCTTATCCCCGCAGAGTCTGACGTTACCCCTAACATGATCGACCTCAGAACTAAGCTTACGGCGAATATTACGCTCAACGCACCTATAATGACCTCGGCTATGGATACCGTTACCGAGTCGAAAATGGCGATCGCGGTAGCGCGCGAGGGCGGTATAGGAATCATTCACAAAAACATGACTATAGAGCAGCAGGCAGAAGAGGTAGACAAGGTAAAACGCAGCGAAAACGGAGTAATTGCAAATCCTTTCTCTCTTACTCCAGATAAGACCGTAGAAGAAGCCGACCAGCTTATGGGCAAGTACAAGATCTCCGGCGTGCCGATAGTAGACGCGACCGGCAAGCTGGTAGGTATACTTACTAACCGCGACCTGCGCTTTATCACCGATTTCAGCACCCGTATCGAGGACGTAATGACTAAAGAAGACCTCGTTACCGCTGAGGTAGGCACTACCATCGAGGACGCGCAGAAGATACTCATGAAGCACAAGATCGAGAAGTTGCCCATAGTTGACGACAAGGGTATGCTCAAGGGTCTTATCACCATAAAGGATATTGAAAAGGCTGTACAGTACCCCAATTCCGCTAGGGACGCTAAGGGCAGACTGCTCTGCGGCGCGGCTATCGGCGTTACCGACGACGTGCTCGACCGCGCAAAGGCGCTTATCGACGCGCAGGTCGATGTGCTGGTGCTCGACTCGGCTCACGGTCACTCCGCCAACATAATCAAGTGCATTAAGAAAGTAAAGGCTGCTTTCCCCAATACCCCGATAATCGCGGGAAACATCGCTACCGCTGAGGCTGCTGAGGCTCTCATTCAGGCGGGCGCTGACTGCATCAAGGTAGGTATCGGCCCCGGCTCTATCTGCACCACGAGAATAGTTGCAGGTATCGGCGTACCGCAGATAACCGCAGTTTACGACGTAGCTTGCGTGGCTCAGAAGTACGGCGTACCCGTTATCGCTGACGGCGGCATCAAATATTCGGGCGACATCGTAAAGGCACTGGCTGCCGGCGCTAACGTTGTAATGCTCGGCTCGCTGCTCGCAGGCTGCGAAGAGGCACCCGGCGACCTCGAGATCTATCAGGGCAGACAGTTCAAGACTTACAGAGGCATGGGCTCTATCGCTGCTATGCAGAAGGGCTCTAAGGACAGATATTTCCAGACAGGCAGCAAGAAGCTCGTTCCTGAGGGCGTAGAGGGAAGAGTTGCTTACAAGGGCTTTGTTTCCGATACTATTTTCCAGCTTTGCGGCGGTATCAGATCGGGCATGGGTTACTGCGGCGCTCCCACTATCGAGGATCTGCACGCTAAGTCCAGATTTGTACGCATCACCGGCGCAGGTCTGAAAGAATCTCACCCCCACGATATTTACATCACTAAGGAAGCACCGAACTACTCGGCGCAGTTCTAAGCTGATACAGATATTTCAAGCGGCATTGGCAGCAGTGCCGCTTTTTTGTATGCAAAAAAAGGGACGTTAGCATTTTCTGCAAACGTCCCTTTTGGTTTATGCTTATTCGTCAGATCTTGTCTGTGAGGTCGGCGCAGGCTTCGGCGGCTCGCCGCTGTGAGAAGCTCTCGTTACCAGTTTTAGAAGTATCTTGCCGTTTTTGTACTCAAAGAGGAATATCACTGCGATTATCAGCAGCCCCGCGAGCGAGATCATCTTCGCGCCCGTGTAGTAGCTGGGTTTGAACTCCATAGTTACAGTGTTTTCGCCGCGCTCGAGCGGTACGGTGATGAGCGTGCCCATAGAGGTGCTGTAACGCACCTGCTTGCCATTGACCTTTACCACCCAGCCCGGCTCGTCGGGAATGGTGGTGAAGAGGTACTGCCCTTCGCTTTCGGCGGTGCACTCGGCAGTGAGGGAGGTGTTGTCGAACTCGGTGACATTCATAGCCTTACCCGCCAGCGCTTCCGCGTCCGCGGCGAAAGTATCGTGGTCGAAGCTGTAAAACAGCTCGTCGCACCAGTAGGCTTCATCATCGTCATTGTCGATAGTGATGCGTATGCGCACCTCTTCGTTTTGCAGGAAGCTGCCGAGGTTCAGTATCGAGTAATTATCGCCGACGAAGAATTGTCCCGCGTAGTCCATAACGCCGTCGCCGTTGATGTATTTCTCCTCGTCAAGCACCCAAACGTTGCAGTTACGCTCGTATTTGGTGGGCAGGTACATATAAAGGTCGCTGTCGCGGTCCATCTCGATGATGTAGTCTATATGCGCTTCGCCCTTTGATTTGTCGATGGTGTAGTAGCCTCTGTGACCCATATCGTCGTTCAAATTGCTTTCGCGCAGGTTTTGCTTTTCCTCGCTTTTCGGCATTATGCGGCTGAAATAGTTCGTTATCTCCGCCTTGTCGCAAAGCGCGCTGTAAAGCACGTTCTGATTTTCAAAGGGGTTCACGTCGGTAAGCTCTATCGAGTTGATATTTTCACTGCAAACTGTGCCCAGACCCATAGCGTAGGGGTTGCGGTAGAATTTGTACTTCGCGTCCGTTTCGTCAATATGGGTAGCCAGCTTGTAGTCCTCGGGAACTTTCGTGCGGTCGTCCATGTAGCGCTTTTCGCCGTTGTATGCTTCCTTATCCATAAGGTAGCGTATGTCGAAAACGCTGTCGGTGATGTAGGTACTGCCCTCATATTTGGTGTAGTGGCCGCCGTATGCGTAGCCCAACTGTTTCAGCATAGTCAGCGCGGGGGCGTTCATTACCGAGCTGGAGTGGGATATTCCGCTGTAACCCGTGCCGATGGGGTCGTTCACCGTGCGGTGGAAGGTCGCTTCCATTCGGTAAAATTTATCGTCGTCAAAGCTTTTGATATGCTTCACCGCGTCGATGGTGTCCGACATATACGGCTCGTAGGAAGTGTAATCGCTGTAAACTACGTCGTCGTCTATCTTTTGCAGAGTGTCCATCGTGTTCGCCAGCAGCTCCAGACCCACCGCCGCGCAGGTTATCAGCGCGAGTATGCGCGAGGTCTTGTACTTGCGGTTTAGGTATATCAGCAGGAAGTATATCAGCAGCGCTATCAGCGAGAACCATATTCCGCCGATTATCGCGCTGGTGTCCTCGCCGTTGTCGCTTTTTACCGTGCGGAATATCTGGAAATGCTCGTAATTTTCGCGCTCGCACCAGAAGAGGAACACCGCCAGCCCGAAGAACACGCCGCCTATCTCTTTCGGCGTAATGCCGTCGAGGTTCTCAAAAGCCTTGAAAGCCATAGTCAGCAGCAGGAATGAAAAAGCGAAGGAATATCTGAAAGGCAGCCAGTTCGGCACCTGAAAACCGTGCCAAACTATGTCAACGGGGCGCAGGTACATGAATACCACTACCGAAGCCATAAGCAGGCCGTTTGAAACTTTCGTCTTTATGCCTATCCTGCGGTTCATGAAGAAGAGCGGAACAAGTATCAGTACCGCCGCGCCGCAGTAGATCATCGGCAGACCTTCGGGGTAAACGGTGTCGTAGCTGAACGGGAAAAGCTTTGTGAGGAACGTTAAAAAGTCGAACTGCGTAGCCATCGACCAATCGGGTGTGGAAAATTCCAGCTTGCCGAGTTTCAGCGCGTTGTATACCGGTATCAGCACGCAGCAGGCGGTGATGGCGGCGGTGAGGGAAGCGCCTATGAACTGGAAGATGCGCACCATAAAGTGCTTCGGCGCTATCCTGCCCTCCTCCCCGAAAAAGCAGGTTACAAAGTAGCAAAACGTGAAAAAGGCGATCATGTAGCCGATGTAGAAATGCGCTATGAACATCAGTGCGAGGGGGATAATGTAGGGCAGCATCTTGCCCTCTTTCAGCAGCCGCTTTACGCCTAAGCATATCAGCGGCAGGTAGATAAGCCCGTCGAGCCACATGGGGTCCATAAGCTGCACCACCATGTAAGCCATCAGCGCGTACATACTTGAGAACGCCACTACCGAGGTACGGCGGGGCTTTTTATCGGCGGTGCGCAGCAGGAAGTGCGCGAATGTCGCCCCCGCCGTGCCAATTTTGAGTATCTGCATAGTTTCGATAGCGCCGCACATAGCCGAGCGCGGGAATATGCAGGTTATCAGCATGAACGGGCTGGCGAGGTAGTAGGCGAATATGCCGAACATATTGCCCGAAAGATTTCGCGACCAGTTGTAAACAAGGCTGCCGTCGCCCATTATCGCGTCGCGGAAAGCTTCGTAGTAGTAAACGTACTGACCGTTAAGGTCGAGCACCAGCACCGAGCCGTCGCCGAAAGGGTGCACCTTAAAAAGCGCGTAGGCGAGGTACATTATGCCTGCGGGCAGTATAAAGCAAAGCAGGTACAGAAAAAAGGGCTTTGAGAAAAACCTCACAAAGCCTTCTGCCTGCTGCCGACTAAAGCGCGGCAGCCTTTTTCTTTTTGTATTTTCGTTGGGGAGGTTGGCGGAGTTCTCCGCCGCCGAGGGTGTGTTCATTTGCTATCTCCTTGTATTTTCTTCCATATTCAGCCTTTCGCTGATGATGTATCGCGGGCGCTGCTTTATCTCCTCATATATTTTGGCGAGGTAGTAGCCTATTATGCCCAGGCTGAACATTATTATCGCCGAGGTGATGAGCTGCAGCAGTATAACGGTGGAAAAGCCCTCTGCCGAAGTGCCCATTATCTTCTGCACCAGCGTGTTTATGCCGAAAATGACAGCTATTATAAAGGTGACCACGCCCGCCACCGTTACCATCTGCATAGGTGCGGAAGTGAACGAGGTTATAGAGGTCACGGCGTACTTCACCAGTGAGGTAAAGCCGAATTTGCTGCTGCCCGACTGCCGCTCTGCCACGTCGAAATAAACGCACTCGGTCTTAAAGCCCACCCAGCTAGACATCGCGCGGAAGAAGGTAAGGCGCTCGGGCATTCTCAGCAGCGCTTCCACGGCGCGGCGGTCTAGCAGCTTGAAGTCAGATGAATCCTCCATCTCCAGCCCCGAAACGCGCTGTATTATTTTGTAAAAAAGCTTCGCCATTCCGCGGTGCGCCGTGCTTTCATTGCCGCGCGTGCGCTTTTTGGCTTCTACTATATCCACGTCGCCCGTCTGCCAAAGCTTGTACATCTCGATAATAGTTTCGGGCGGGTGCTGTAAGTCGCAGTCGATTATCACGCAGGCGTCGCCCGCCGCGTTTTCAAGCCCTGCGAATATCGCCGACTCTTTGCCAAAATTGCGGCTAAAGCCGATCGCCTTTATGCGCTCGTCGCTAGCCGCCAGCTGCGAGAGCCGCTGCCATGTGCGGTCGGAAGAGCCGTCGTTTATAAAAATTATCTCGTAGTCTATACAGTGCGCCGAGAGCAGCTTGCTTATAGCCGAAGCGGCGCGCGGCACGTTGTCCTGCTCATTATAAGCGGGTATTATGACCGAAAGCACTTTTACTTACCTTCCTTCATTTCATACGTCATACGGGGTGCACGGCGTTGAAATCCATGCGGACTTTATTGAAAGCCGAAGCCGCGCAGAATATGTAGATTATCATAATTATCCTGGCGATTACGAGCACTACGCTGGCGTACACCTGCGCGTTGCCCACGGGCAGCAGACGGTTCAGCACATCGCCCGCCGCGCCGAGAGCTGTGAATATTGCGAGTTTTTTCCAAGTTTTTGCGAGGTTCACGAGCAGCGAGGGGTCGTTCACAAGCTCGTGGCGGGGCAGCATAAGCTTTATTATCTTGACATACTGCGTATAAAGCACCGCCGCAACTGTGCCCGCGCCGAGCACTATGCTTATAATATTGCCCGCCATGCCGTTTACTAAACCGAAATAGGTCAGCAGCGAGCCTGCCAGCCCCAGTGTTGAGAGGGCGCACACCGCCGCTATCAGCGGGCGCAGTCTGCTAAAGCCATCTGATACCGAGTCGATCTCTTTAACGCCGCCGTACATGAAGGATACGCCGGCGAGCTTCAGTGCGTAATTCAGCGGCATATCAAAATCAAGATTTATTGAGAGCAGGACAAAGCCTACTGTAAAAAAATTCATTGCCTAAAATACCTCTTAGCTGCGCGGCATCATGGCGAGTATGCGCGAAGCAAATTCGTTGAAGTTCTGGGTCTGTAAGATAACCTTGCCGGGACCTGTAAGCTTTGTGTTGAAAAGTCCTTCGCCGCCGAAGAAGATGTTCTTCACGCCCTTTATCATCTGTATCTCGTACTGTACGGTGGGGTCGAAAGCTACGAGGTTGCCGGTATCGACGTAAAGCACTTCGCCGGGGGCAAGCGTTTTCTCAACTCTGTCGCCGTCGATCTCGAGGAAAAGCAGACCGTTTCCGGCAGCCTGCTGGAGGATAAAGCCCTCGCCGCCGAAAAGACCCGCCGAGAATTTCTTCGTGAAAGTCATGTTCATCTGCACGCCGGGGGTAGCGCAGAGAAACGCGCCCTTTTGGCAGATAAGCCCCTGATGCTGAGCAAGGTCGATTGGCACTATCTCGCCCGCCACGGTAGATGCGAAAGCTACGGTGGCGTTGTCCATAACGGCGGTGTATGTTGCCATGAACATCGACTCGCCCGCGAACATCTTTCTGCCCAGACCCTTTAGCACGCCGCCCTTAGTAGAGGTAGTCATCTCTACGCCCTGACTCATCCAGGCCATTCCGCCAGACTGTGTGTACATACTTTCGCCGCGGTTCAGTATAGTTTCGACCGCGGGCATGGTGCTGCCGATAATTCGGTACTGCATAAATAATTCCTCTTTTCTGTTGTTCTGTATTGTTAATAATTGTATGCGTTTTTGCGGCTAAAATTCCACGCCGCGCCTTGCCGCCGCACCTTTATCGAAAGGGTGGGCGAGCTTTTTCATTTCGGTGATGTAATCTGCCTGCTGAAAGAAGATCTCATCGGGCTTGTGACCCGTGATTACAAGTTCGCAGGGCGGCGCTTTCAGCAGATCATCGACTAGCGCACGTTCTGCCGTGTCAGAAGAATAAGCGTCGCAAAGCTCGTCGAGCATGAGCATTTCGGGGCGCAGAGCCAACGCTTTTTCAAGCATTTCGGTCTGCTGCGCTTTAAGCTCTTGCTTTTCCTGCTCAGTCATATCCCAAAGAAATTTCAGTCCCTCGCGGCAGCGGAACACGGCAACGCCCAGCTTTTCGAGCGACTTGACTTCGCCGCTGGGCGAGCCTTTTAAAAACTGCACGGCGGCGCAGGGAATATCCCAGCCGCGCGCGCGTATCAGCAGACCTACGGCGGCAGAGGTCTTGCCCTTTCCGTCGCCGCAGTATAAATGTATCATATTTTTTTTCATCAGAACCACACGCCGATAGTCAGCTTAACGATAAATACCATCATCATCATTATGAAAGCCGTGCCCTGAAGCAGGCTGTTTGCGAGGGTGATGTCGGCAGGCTCGGGGTCTTTAAGCTGTTCACCGATAGTGTATGTGCGCAGGAACTGTTCGCTGTAGACCTCTTCGGGCAGCAGCGAGATACCCATTATGCCCGCCATTACCGCGCGGCAGCCCGCGAAGCATGAGCGTGTGCATTTTATATCGCTTTTCATAACGCGCTCGGCGGCGCGGGTGTTCAGCTTGAGGAAGAGGGCGTCTACCAGCATCATGAGGTAGGCGAATTTGCCGGGAATAAAGCAGAGCGCGCGGCGCAGCTTTTCGGCGGGTGCGGTGAAGTCTTCGCCCTCGTCCGATATCTCGGCGGCGCAGTCGGCAGCGGTGAAGAAAACGCCGCCCGCTGCGGAAAGCAGGAACATACATAGCATTGGCGCGGCAGTGGAATCTACCGTGCGGTCGGCAACGCCCTGTACCGCGGCGCGAACAAGACCCTTTTCGTCAAGCTCGCTGCAATCGGTGCGGCTGAGATCAGAAGCTATGCGCTGTGCCTTTGCGTAATTTTTGCCCCTCATAGCGCGGGCAACGCCTGTAGAAGCGGTGGTAACGCCCTTAATGTCCAGTACCGACCAACAGATCAGCGCGTCGAGCACCAGCGCGAGGGCGGGGATAAAGCAGTAGAGCAATATCAGCACTACCAGCACGGGCAGCACGGTGACAGCTATCAGCGAGAGCAGGAAAACTATGCCCGCGGTGCGCCTGCCGCCCTCGTTATCCTGATATTTTGCGCTTATCTTTGGCGCGAGCGCCGCGGCTATCCTGCTAACGATATCCTGCGCTCTAAATTTTTTTGGAGTACCAAAGACCATGCTGAGCACATAGCCTGCCGCCATAGCGGCGAGAGTGTTTATTATCATAAGTATTCTCCTTAGTTTTAATTGCGGCGCGCCAAAAATCGGGCGCACTTGCCGTATTATACTATATTATATCATGTATCGCCGCAAAAATCAATAGGGGCGGGGGAAGTTTTTGCACTTTATAGCGGCAACGCAGCATTGCAGTGCTGCGCCCGCCAACAAATATTAACATTTGCCCTCTTGACACAGCGCGCACGGCGTGTTACAATATAATAGAATAGATTTGCAGGGGAACTGCTTTTGCGGTTGAGAAGGCGCTGCCTGACCCTTTGAACCTGTCGGTCAATACCGTGGTAGGAAGCAAAGTCGGCTGTTTTTTTACACAGTAATTTTACAGACTTTACAGGCTTTTCGCTTACCGCGGAGGGCCTTTTTTGCGGAGGTGTAAATTATGGTGAAAAATTGTCTTTCGATAGCCGGCTCTGACTGCTCGGGCGGGGCGGGCATACAGGCTGACCTGAAAGCTTTTTCGGCTCTCGGCACATTCGGCATGAGCGCCGTTACGTCCGTCGTTGCGGAAAACACTCAGCGCGTCATCTCGATACAAAATGTGGATACCGCCGTCATCGCCGACCAGATAGACGCTGTTTTTGAAGACGTCGAGGTCGCCGCCGTCAAGCTGGGTATGCTGCCGAGCGTTGAGATAATCAAGCTTGTCAGCGAAAAGCTGCGGCAGTATCAGCCGAAATTCGTAGTCTGCGACCCCGTTATGGTGGCTACCAGCGGCGACTCGCTAAGCGGCGAGGGCACGGCTGCCGCGCTGAGGGACTGTATTTTCCCGCTCGCGGACGTTGTAACGCCGAATATGCCCGAGGCTTCCGCGCTTTCGGGTCTGCGGGTAGAGAGCATCACGGATTTCGACGCCGCCGCTGAGGTGATAATGCGCAGCGGGGCTAAGGCGCTGCTGATAAAAGGCGGCCATGCCGACGGCGCCGCGGTAGACGTGCTGTATAACGAGAACGGCAGGCAGGAATTTACCGCGCCGCGCGTGGATACCAAAAACACCCACGGCACGGGTTGTACGCTGTCCTCCGCGATAGCCGCTTGTTTGGCAAAGGGCGCTGACACGCCGACAGCAGTCGCGCAGGCAAAAGAGTATATCTCGGGCGCGATCGCGAACGCCGACAAGCTGAACGTCGGCAAGGGTCACGGTCCTACAAACCACTTTTTTGATTACTATATTATAAAAGGTATAATTTGATAAACGAAAGGAATTTTTAGCTATGAGAAATTATAAGACGCAGATGGAAGCAGCCAAGAAAGGCATGATCACTCCCGAAATGGAAACTGTAGCCAAGAAAGAGTACCGTACCCCCGAAGAGATACGCGCGCTGGTGGCTACCGGCGAGGTCTGCATTCCCGCAAACGTGAACCACACCGCGCTTTCGGCTGAGGGCATAGGCAAGGGTATGCGCACCAAGATAAACGTAAACCTCGGCATCTCGGGCGA
Organism: Ruminococcus sp. 210702-SL.1.03; assembly: GCF_020559915.1. Taxonomy (GTDB): domain Bacteria; phylum Bacillota; class Clostridia; order Oscillospirales; family Ruminococcaceae; genus YE71. The sequence goes on along the minus strand of NZ_JAJCLZ010000011.1, from coordinate 18,036 downwards.
CGCTAAGGACTACGACCTCGAAATGAGAAAAGTAGATATGGCTATCAGCTTCGGCGCTGAGGCGATAATGGATCTTTCCAACTACGGCAAGACCAACAAGTTCCGCACCGAGCTTATCGCGAAATCGCCCGCTATGATCGGCACTGTTCCGATGTACGACGCTATCGGCTATCTCGATAAAGATCTGCTCGAGATCACGGCTGAGGACTTTCTGCGAGTAGTACGCGCGCACGCGGAAGAGGGCGTTGACTTCATGACCATACATGCGGGCATCAACCGCCGCGCAGTAGAGGCTTTCCGCCGCGAGGGCAGAAAAATGAACATCGTTTCCCGCGGAGGCTCGCTGCTTTTTGCATGGATGATGATGACGGGCAACGAAAACCCCTTCTTTGAGCATTACGACGAGGTTCTTGAGATACTGCGCGAGTACGACGTTACCATCTCGCTCGGCGACGCTCTGCGCCCCGGCTGTCTTGCTGACGCGAGCGACGCGGGTCAGATCTCTGAGCTTATCGAGCTGGGCAACCTTACCAAGCGCGCATGGGAAAAGGACGTTCAGGTAATGGTAGAAGGCCCGGGACATATGCCTATGGATCAGATCGCGGCGAACATGAAGATACAGAAGACCATCTGCCACAACGCGCCTTTCTACGTTCTCGGTCCTCTGGTTACCGACATTGCGCCCGGCTACGACCACATCACATCGGCTATCGGCGGAGCTATCGCGGCGGCAAGCGGAGCGGACTTCCTCTGCTACGTTACTCCCGCTGAGCACCTGCGCCTGCCCGACGCTGACGACGTTAAGGAGGGCATCATCGCGAGCCGCATAGCCGCGCACGCTGCCGACATCGCAAAGGGTATCCCCCACGCTATGGACAGGGACAACGAAATGGCTGAGGCGCGCCACGTTATGGACTGGGACAAGATGTTTGAGGTAGCGCTGGACGGCGAAAAGGCTAAGCGCTTCTTTGAGCAGACCCCTCCCGCTGACCGCCACACCTGCTCGATGTGCGGAAAAATGTGCGCGGTAAGAACTACCAATATGATACTCGAGGGCAAGGAAGTTAAATTCTGCTCTGAAAAGTAATATCTGCTAAAAGAAGGAATTACAAATGAACGGCGTTAAAAGCATAAATCTGAAAAAGCTATGCACGGCGGCGATGCTGGTGGCGGTTGGGGTAGCGGCTTCGGCTGTGAATTTCCCCATCGGCGCTTCGCGCTGCTGCCCCGCGCAGGCTTTTGTGAACGTGGTGAGCGGCGTGCTGCTCGGGCCATGGTACGCGGCGGGCGTGGGCTTTTGCTGTGCGCTGATACGAAATCTGCTCGGCACGGGCACGCTGCTGGCTTTCCCAGGCTCGATATTCGGCGCACTGCTGGCGGGTCTGCTTTACAAAAAGGTGAAGCCGCTGACGGTGCTTGCCGCGCTGGGCGAGCTTTTCGGCACATCTATACTCGGTGCGCTGACCGCCTACCCAATTGCGAAATTTGTAATGGGCAAGCAAGCGGCGGTCTTTGGGCTGGTACTGCCGTTTTTCATCTCGAGTCTGGGCGGCGCGGTGATAGCTTTCGTGCTTATGGCGGCGCTTGAAAAAAGCGGCGTACTGCGGCGTTTTGCTGCCACGCTGGAGGGCGCTGACGGACGTGGAGCATGATATGATAAGCCGAATAATGCAAACATTGGAAGTAACTCGCAAGTCCGGAGCGATAGTGCACTGCATTACGAATTACGTCGCGGCGACGGACTCGGCAAACGCACTGCTCGCGGTGGGCGCAACGCCTGTGATGGCTGACTGCCCGAATGAGTGCGGAGATATAACAAGACGATCGCGGGCATTGCTGCTTAATATGGGAACTTTTTCCGAGGAACATTACGAGGCTTTCAAGAACTCCGCCGAAGCTGCGCTGGAGATCGGCATACCGTTCGTGCTCGATCCGGTCGGGCTGAGCGCGAGCGGTTATCGTCAGAAGTGCTTTCAGGAGATCGTGCCCAGCCGCTGTCCGTCTGTGATAAAATGCAATCTTTCGGAAGCGTACACGGTGGCGTGTCTGGCAAAAGTCAAAGCCGGATCGCCCCTCGAGATGTGCCAAAAGATCGCCTGCAAGCTTGACTCTGCTGTGATGATAACGGGCAGTGATGACTACATTTCGGACGGGTTTAACAGCTGCATTCTGCACGGCGGCACGGCGAAGCTGACGAAGGTCACGGGCACGGGGTGCGTTACAGGCGCGCTGACGGCGGCGTTTCTCTCGGCCGCCGATCGGCTGACGGCGTGTATCACGGCGGCGGCGCTCATGAAGACCTGCGGCGTGATCGCGGAAGAGAAGAGCGGAAATGCTCTGCAAACCTTCCGCACAAAGCTGTACGATGGGCTTTCGGAAGTCGGCGAGAACGAGATACGCAGATGTATAGAGATCGAAAGTGTGAAATAAATGGCAAAAATGGATATTGACTATACCTTATATATATGTACCGACAGCGGGCTGATGTCCAGCAAAACGGTAGAGCAGTCGGTGGAGGCGGTGCTTCGCGGCGGCGCGACGGTGATTCAGCTTCGCGAGAAGAACGCGGGTTCGCGAGAACTTTACGAGCTGGCAAAGCGTGTTAAAACTGTTACAGACAGGTACAATGCTCCGCTAATAATCGACGACAGGCTCGACATCGCGCTTGCGGTAGACGCGGCGGGCGTGCATCTGGGTCAGAGCGACCTGCCATGCGCAGTGGCGCGAAAGCTGCTCGGCGATGACAAGATCATCGGCATTACCGCCCCGACGGTGGAGCTTGCGCAAGCCGCCGAGCGCGATGGCGCGGACTACATCGGCGTTGGCGCGATGTTCGCAACGTCTACAAAAATGGGCGCGCCTGCCAATACTAAGGAAAATCTTGCCGCGATACGCGCGGCGGTGGAAATACCTATCGTGATTATCGGCGGCGTGAAGCGCGCGAATGTGCTTGAATTTGCGGGCATGGGCGTGAACGGCGCGGCAGTGATCTCAGACATCATCGCCGACCCCGACCCCGAGGGCGCGGCGGCTGAAATGCGCGAGATCATGAAGAAATTCTGAGTGTGCGAGATTACTTTAATTTGCAAAAAAGTAAAAATAAGTAAATTCACCACGAAAAATATCGGACAGGGTTCGCTGAAAGCCCTGTCCGTTTTTGTATCAGTTTGCGGCTTCCGATGGTCATGATGAACAGCTCGATGAAGTACATGGGCACTCTTACTTTCATATTCTTCCTTTCTTTCCTAACTCTTCTTTTAAAAACTCTTTGATTCATCGCTATTTTTAATTATACGCCTATTTTTGGCGTTTGTTAAGTATAGACGTTGGTTTAATATATTTATATTGACAAGCAATGAAATATATGGTATAATGAAAAAAATATAAGATTAGGAGGGCTACATCATGAACAAAAGAAACATCTTAGCATTTCTAGCCGCAACAGCCCTTGCGCTGACAGCTTGCGGAAGCGTTGACGAATCCGCCGACCAACTCGCCGCCGATAGCTCGGTCGTTTCGGACGAGAGCAGTGATGAAACGCAGGCGGACTCTTCGGAAGCGGAGAGCACGGCAGACAGTTCCGAAGCGGAAGAAAGCACGGCTGATGAAAGTTCGGAATCGGCAGACAGTTCAGAAGCCGCAGACAGCGCGGAAAGCGCCGCGGACGAAAGCGCCGCCGAAGTGGAAACCTCTGACAACCCGCACATGAGCGCCGAAAAGACAAACGAAAACGCGCTCGAGGTCGATGAGGGCGGCTGTAAAAATCCCGACCTGCCGCCTTGCGTGCACTATGTGAACGACGATGCGGACATTCAGACGGTCGCGAATATCGTGAAAGCGGCGGTCGACGGCGGCGAAACTATCGACCCCGAAACCTTTGAGTTTTACAAGGGCGGCGTCCACCCGAATTTCACCATGACCATCGATGGCGCGGAGTACAGCGTGTACCTCAAACCCGGCACGGCAAGCAACATTAAGATAAACGATCAGTATTACAACCTCAGCGGCGACGATTTCGCGACTATTTCCGAGATACTTTACTGGTAAAAACAAGGGACAGACCCGCAAGTCTGTCCCATTTTTTATCTGAAATATCCGCCGTTTTGATTTTGGTTCGTGTATTTTGCGGAGTCGCTGAAATCAAACCCCGCGCCGTTCATGCCGCTTGTGTTCGTGCCGTTCATACCATTCACAGCGCCCATGCCGTTCATGCCGTTCGGCGGGGGAGTAAATTCGTGCGGCTTTATCGGCGCGCCGCAGTGCGGGCATTTTATGCAGGTGCCGATGACGTACACGCCGCCGCAGTATTCGCAGGTGTCCTCTTTCGCGGTCTGCGGTATCTCTGTCGCCTTGCGGTACTTGCGCGCTTTCGGCGTCAGTCCCAGCATTATGCACATGTGCAGGGCAATAAATGCCAGCATGCCCAGCCCCATGAATATCTCTCCCCAAATTATCTCAGTGTCCATGATGGACGGGGTGATGTCGTTGAAAGCCGTGTTGACCGCCATGCCGACGCTGTATCGGCTGCGTGCAGTGAGGTATTTATGCAGATTATTGGTAAAAACGTCCGCTTTTTTCTCGGTTATGATATTGTCGGTGTCGTCGCCCTGCATACCCTCCCAGTACCAGTCGACGAAATCATCTGACCTGCCGACAGCCGCCGTGCCCGCGGGCTGTGAATAAACTATCAGCCAGTGCTTCTCATCGTCAAAGAGGTTGACGTATTTGTCATATGCAAAGTTTTCCAGATCGTCATATTTACCAATCCACTCGTCATTAGTAACGGTGACAACGGCGGGCGTAACGCCTGTTTTATGGTAAAACTGTCCGAGCGTTTCCTGAAGCATCGCTTTGTTGTCGATAACGCCCAGCTCGTCTTGAATGACAATGCTTGTGTCATAATTATCCGCAAGCTTTTTCGGGTGGTGCACCGCGCTGCCAAACATCGAGAATATCCCTATGAAAAAGGGGATGTAAAAGAGAATCATTATCAGATTTGCGGGCGTGAAAGGTTTAGTTATATCGTGGTCGGCGTAGACGTAGACCGGTCGGTGATGGCTGTAATAGCAAAATCTGCGTGCGCCGGGGAAGTATGAACTGCGCACCCTGCGCGGAGATCCGCCGCGCGAGCCGCTCGAATGGTGCGAACCGCCGTGAGAGCCTCCTCCGTGCGAGCCGCCGCCTGATGAATGTGGCATAATTTTCTCCTTTCAAAATACAAGGGTAATTGTATTTATACCATTGGTTCATATTTACAGTAAGTTTATTTCATATATCACAGTATAATTATATCATACTATATTAAAAAAATCAACACAAAATGTGCGATAAAATGAAAAAAGCTCTGCGGAAAATCGCCTGACCGCAAAGCTTTTTTCTATATTATGGGTATCACGTTAGCATTATTTGCCCGTTAGGGACTTTTTTATGTGTTTGAAAAACGGCGTTATCCAGTACATATATAGTCTTACAACGAATATGACTGCCGTTGTTCCAATATCTACATAAAATGGCAGTTTGAAGAAGAATTCGTTGCTCATTTTAGTATCCAGCCCGAACCGCATATACGCCAGTATGCCCAGCAGGACTATGTATACGCCGACGAACAGCGTTATGTACGTTAGAATGATGTACAGCGGATTTCTTTGCTCTTTATTCATTTTTTGCGCTCCCTCTTGATTTCATTTTTCTATATTGTATCATATTCTTTGTGAAAAGTCAAGAGGGATGAGGAGGGAATGCGCAAAAATTAGATTACGCGCTGACTATCATTCCGTCTGAGATCTCTATTATTCGGTCGCACTTTTCGGCGACTTTGGGGTCGTGGGTAACTATTATCACCGTTCTGCCCTGCTCGTTGAGCGATTTGAAAAGCGCCATTACTTCGGCAGAAGTTTTGGTGTCGAGCGCGCCCGTCGGTTCGTCGGCGAGTATCATGCTCGGCTCGTTTACTATCGCGCGGGCGATGGCAACGCGCTGCTTCTGACCGCCCGAGAGTTTGTTGCAAGGCTTTTTCGCGTACTCTTCCATGCCTACCGCTTTCAGCGCGGCGAGGGCTTTTTCTTTCTTGCCCTTCACCTTTTTCTTTGAGAAATTCAGCGGTATCAGCACGTTTTCCAGCGCGGTGAAATCTTCTACCAGCGCGAAATCCTGCATCACCATACCGATCTTTTCGTTGCGGATACGCGCATATTTGCGCTCGGAAAGGTCTTTTACCAGCGTATCGTCTATGATGTACTCGCCGCTCTGATAATTATCTATGCAGGCTAAAATATGCAGCAGGGTAGATTTGCCTGCGCCTGATTTGCCGATTATCGCTATCATTTCGCCGTCGGCTATCTCGCAGGAAACGCCGTGCAGCGCTTCAAATTCGTTGGCTTTTTTCGGATTATATATCTTTACAATGTTGTTCAGCTTTATCATTTCTCATTCTCCTCTCAGTTTCTGAATTCGGTTTTCAGCACGTCGCGCGGCTGCTTGTTTCTTACTACCAGCAGCGGTACTATCAGCGAGAGCAGCAGGAAGAGCGCGAGTATTATCGCGCATACGCCTATGTTGTCCCAGCCGACCTTTATTACCGTGCCTTTCAAGATGGTGTTTTTGCCCGCGATGAAGAATATCGCGTCGGCCACTATCGTAACGCCTACTATCGAGAGGTAGTTTAGGAAATTGAGCACCGAGCAGCGCCGCCATGTTGCTCCGCAGAGATACAGTATCGCGTAATTGCGCAGATTGCGGAGGGTGGTTATCATAGTGGTGATAACGGCGGTGAAGAGAGTGATTATCAGTATGCTTATCGCGATGGGCGAGAGGGTGTAAAGCTCTTTGTGGACGAAGCTTTCGCTGGCTTTGTAGTATTTGTTCGTGTAGCCGTAGATCTGGAAGCCTACCTGCGGGGCGAGGTCTTCTATCTCTTTGATGGTGTAAGCGCCCTCGGGGTAATTTATTATCAGCTTGCTGTTGAAAGCGTAGCTGCCCTTTGAACCGACCTTTGCCATCTGACCCTCGGTAGTTACGAAAAATTCCTCGCCGCGGCCCTGCTCGTTATACATATAATAGAAATCGCGGTAATCATCATCGTAATTATAAAATACATTATATCCGCCCGTGCCGTAAAGACGCTGGTTGTTCTCCAGTATACCGCATATCTCTATCTCAAAATCTACGCCGTCCCAGTCGGTGGCTTTTAGTTTATCGCCGACCTTATAGCCGAAATTATCGCTTACGAGAACCTGCGGTATCTTGCTCTTGGGGTCGGGAAGGCTGCCTTCTTTGAGGTAGGGGGGAAGCTCTTTCATCTTATCATCGGGGAAGTAAGACATATACGTCCATTGGTCGCCGGACTTTTTGTGAACGCCTATCATGTTTGCTTTGCCGCCGGTAACGTCGGTAGCTTTATCGAGATTTTTCAGTATGTCTTCCTTGTACCGCATATTGGGATTGTCAGCTTCGGATATAACTATCACGCCGTTTTTCGAGAGCGGCTCTTTAAACTGCGAATAGTAAACAGTGCGGTCTTTTATAGCCGACATCATTATTATCACCAGCGCGAAAACTACGGCCAGCTGCAGGGATATCAGCAAATTCATAAGTCCCGCTTTTTTGCCGAGCTTTAGCGAAGAGCTGCGCGACTGGGTGAAATTGAGCTTTGCGCTGATATTTTTCAGCAGCATAAAGAAGAGCACCGCCGCCGAAACAAGCGTGTAAGCCACGAAAATTGCGGCGTAGCGCTGAATGTTAAGGCAATCTATAGCGTTCGGGAAAATCTGTACCATGCGCTGATACAGCAATTTATGGAAAGCAAAAAGCGAAAGGGCGAAAACGGGCGAGATCACCGCGAGGGCTTCACCGAGGAAGAGCGAAACGCACCTGCCGCGGCAGGCACCGCAAACGCGGAAGACCGTTATCCTGCGCTTATTGCACTCGATAACGTACTTATGCAGTACCGCGAGGTTTACTGCGAAAAGCAGCGCTACCGCGGCAGTAATGTAAATTATGGTCTTGTAATACGCCAGATCTGAGGCGGCGGAAAGGTCCATATCGGCAACGTGTGCGTCTTGAGAAATACTGCCGTCTACTATATTTTTTATGGTGGTGTACTGCGAGTATGTTACGGGGCTTTTGAATACGATATAGAATTCGCTTCTCATATATGTATCATCAGGCAAAGCGGTAAGCGGTATGCTGTACCAACATTCTTTTGGTATTATCTGAGTTACTTCAAAATCTACTCCTGCGATCTTAACCGTATCTCCCAAGCCTTTAAGAGTTCTTGCCATTTCCCCATCATAGGACAAGGTCCCTGTGGAAACACCGATATTTTCGTCAAAAAAATCTTCGGTAAGTACGATATGTCTGTCGCCATCGTTATATTCTTTATCAGATATTCCGTATGCTGTATCTTCATTCAAAGTGTTTACGAATCCGTCTTTCGTCAATCTGAAATAAAAATCAAAAAAAGCAAGCCCCGTCAGATCATTTTCTAATGTAGCCTCACATTGTATCTGATCAATATCATCATACATATCTTCTGGAATTTGCTCTACTACTTTCATTATATCGCCCTTAGTAAGGGTGCTGAAGTTATTGTAACGAAAAAGCCGGTTAAGGTTTTCGTCACCGGTATCATATGTCAGCAGGTCTTTGCGTGAAGTCATCCAGCCGCTCCAGTCATTTGCTTCAATTGTTACCGTGGTGGATTCATTTGTTCCCTCAAGCAAATTTATACGGTAATTTTCATAAACGCCGTAAATAAAACAGCCTACCAGCGCAGTCATACATGATGTTAATATCATAAAAATCGTGAGCATCTTATTTTCTTTAAACAAGTTGCGCATGATCTTGAAAAGCATATTTGTTTTCTCCTTTCTGTGAAAAAGTATTATAAATGCGCACACTTATAAAGCGTGCGCATTTAAAGTCGATTAGAATGCAATTGGTCTGGTTTTTCTTATTTCACCCCTATTATCGCCATTTTCATCTCTTACAAATGAACGGTAATAAGCGCGGTACTCGCTGGGCTTGCCGCTTCTTGAAGTTTCTGCTACTGCGATAGTACCTTTGTCTGCCTCAGGCTTGAAGTCTGCTCCGTTAACGTATGTAAGGCCGTTTGGATTTCTAATTTCGCAGGCTGAAAAAATTGCAGTGTAATTATTTTTTCTACAAATAGTAAGGTTTCTGACCGTAACCTTATTATTTGTGGAGTCGTAATAGTAACTCTGCAAAGAATTAAGATAATCATTTGTTACTTGATACGATTTCTCTTGCGTTACAGCGCTGGCGCTCATGGTTGTGCCTGCGGCGAGCATAACAGCGGCTGCACCGAAGGCGGCTAGTTTTCTTTTAATAGATCTCATAATGAAATCCCTCCTATTGATTTTTTAATGCATATAAATGACACTCGTGAAACCACATGCCTTTTTTGTATGTAGCAGGGAAAGTATTGAATAATTTTCCTCTGCTACTATATTTGATTATAACACGAACATAAAGCTTTGTCAATAATATTCTATAAATTAGACCATAATTTTGTAACAATGCACAACTTTACTCATACATTTTCTACAAAAAAAGCCGCTGATACCCTCAGCGGCTAAATGCTATATTTTGCAGTGTTTTTGCCCTGTTTTAAATGCCCAGACTATCCGCCCAAGCCTTTATCTCGGCGGCGCTCATGCCGTTGAGCAGCTTGCCCTGGACAATTTCAGCGGCGGGGGCGCTCTTTTTCAGAGCGGCTGCCGTCTTGCCAAATCCGCTGCCGCCCGAGGTCGCGAAAAGTATTATCTTCTTGCCCGAAAAGTCATAAGCTTCCAAAAAACGATTTATGATAGTCGGCGCAACGTACCACCATATCGGGAAGCCCACGAAAACGGTGTCGTATGCGGAAAAATCCGCCGCGGTGTCGGCAAGCTCGGGGTGATCCGCGCCGCCCTTCATCTCCAAACTGGAGCGCGACTTGGAATTCATCCAGTTGAGATCCTCATCGGTGTAGGGCACTTTCGGCACGATCTCGTAAACGCCGCAGCCCAGCGCGTCGGCAAGCTGCATTGCCGCCTTAGCCGTAACTCCGCTTGCGGAAAAATATGTAACGATCGCTTTGCTCATTGCTGTTACCTCCTGTAATTATTTTAAAATGTTGTAAACTTCATCGGATACAGGCTCGCACCATTCGTTGCTGCAATTTTCGCCCGGAACTTCTACCGCAATGTGGCTGAACCAGCTGTCAGACTTCGCTCCGTGCCAATGCTTGACATTTGAAGGTATCATTACCACACTGCCCGGCGTAAGGCTGACCGCGGGCTTGCCCTCTTCCTGATACCAGCCCTCGCCCGCCGTGCAGAGCAGAAGCTGTCCGCCGCCCTTGTCAGAATGGTGGATATGCCAATTGTTGCGGCAGCCGGGTTCAAACGTTACGTTCGCCGCGAAAAGCACGCCCTTGGGGTCGGTCAGTGGGTTGAGGAACGAATCGCCCACGAAAAATTTGGCGTAAGCGGTGTTTGGCTCGCCCGTACCGAACATATTTGCATCTTCAAAATCTCTCCTCTTCTGGTATTTCATCTGAAATCACCTCCTTAATTTATTCTCTGAATATATTATACAACTTGGAGCGTGCTGCAAGTCAAGAGGGCAATCTGCACGAAAATCAAGTACATGATTTGTATGATCTGCCGACAACTATTGACAACTTTTCGCCGACGTATTATAATAAGCATATATATTATAAAGGTATAGGGGGAAAACAAAATGGCAAAAACCAAGCGCCGCAGATACCAAACGGCAGTGCAGAGCATTTGTCTTATGCTCGACGGAGCGTACATGGTGCTTGCGGCAACGCTTATGCAGATGTTTTTTGAAAACAAAATGTACAAGGCAGAGGATATAGGCGCGGGTTCGGTGCTCGTCTGCCACTCCATAACTCTTGCTGCGGTAGATCTGATGATATGGCGCTGGTGCAATAAGGGAAAGCGCAGACCGATAGCTATTGGCTTTATGATCAAGACATCGCTTTTCTGCATATTTTTTGGCGGGCTGTATGTTACATGGGATATACCTCAGGCGGCGGTCTGCTTTTGGTCGCTCGGCGCGCTGCTGATGTTGCTCGCGGTGTGGCTTTTCAAAAGCACAAACAGTATGAAAAGCGCTTTTTCGGGCGGCACGGCGGGCTTTGGCTTCATCGGCGACAGCGCGGCAGGCTATTTCCCTATGGCAGAGCGCGAATATTTCAAACTGAACGGCATCTCGCCAAACAGCAAGCCGCGCGAGGGTCAGCACACGCAGATAATGCGTTACGCCGCCATGCCGATTGTCTATTTTATGGTGTGGCTGGCTGAAAAAGGCGGTTACAGCGAGCATTTTATGGTTGACGAGGGCAACGCCAAGCTTGTAGAAAATGTCAAAAATCGCACCGCCGACCCCGCTGAACTGCTGCTTTCTCAGCCGAATAAGCAGCTTAACGCCGCCGATCTGAACGACGAAATGCTTAATTTTGCTGCTTTTTATTACGACTGCCGCATTTCAAACAACTCGCAGGGCTACGAAAGCCGCGGCTGGTTCAGCGACTTTTTCACCGACGCAGACCTGCACGGCGAGCCGATCTTTTGCGCTGAATTCTCGTGGGCGCGCTACGAACGTCTGAAAAAACAGCTCGACAGCGAATTTGACGAGTACAAAAAGAAGGCGGAGATGATCTGTCTTTGGAACGAATTTGAGCCTATGCCGAATTTTTACTGGCAAACGTTTGATGCGAACGTCACTATCTTTGCCGGTGAGGGCGTTTCGGCGGAATATGTGAAGCGCTGTGTGGAGGAGATCCGCGATTCGGAAAAGCTGGCGCGGATGGCGGCGGATACGGCGGTCTTTGGCGAACCTCCGAAGCCGCGAGGTCTCTGCATTTACACGCCATACGGGGACGAAACGGCTTACGTCATCGAGGGCGAAGATGCGCGTGTGGCGGTTCGCGGCGGTGAAATAATTTACTTTTCTAAGCTTGATGATCCGGAAATGTCGCCGTGGGCGCGGCGGACTGATCTGAAATACCGCACGATAAAACAGCTTAGCGGCATCGACCCCGACGAGATCGACACGCCCGAAAAGGCGCTGGCGGCGGGGCTTGTGGCGGTCGAACAGCTTCCCGCGCGGTATGGCGGCGACCCGAATTCGCCCGAAAATATCATGTATCTGCCGCCCTGCATCGCGGGATTCAAGCTGAAATGCGACGAAGTCGTGGCAGCGGCGGTCTGCTACGGGGCGGCTGACCGCTACTTTTGCGGGCCGTTCATCATGGGCGAGGGCATTGTGCCGAAGACCTTTTACGTTTCCGCGAACTTGGGTCCGCAGCGCATTTTTCACCAGCGTATAGATGTTTACAGCAGGCGAGATGTGCACAAAACATCAACAGTACAGACCGCCGAAGATGTGCGGCGATCGGATATATGATCAACAAAGGAGTGCTTAAAAATGGAATTTCAAAAGCTGATAGAAAGCAGAAGAAGCGTGAGAAAATACACCGCTGAGGGCAGACCGACAAGGGAGCAGATAGGTGAGCTGATAGCCGCGGCGCAGGAAGCACCTTCGTGGAAAAATTCGCAGACGGCGCGCTTTTACTGCCTTGTGAGCGAGGACATTTGCAACAAGCTGCGCGAGGAGTGCCTGCCGGGGTTTAACCGCGAACGTGCTGAAAATGCAGTACTTATTGTGACTACGTTCGTGCACACACGCGCGGGTTTTGACAAAGAGGGCAACCCCGACAACGAGGTCGGCAACGGCTGGGGCTTTTACGATCTGGGTCTGAACAACGAGATACTTGTGCTCAAAGCGGCGGAGCTTGGGCTTGGCACGCTGATAATGGGCATTCGTGACGGCGAGAAAATTCGCGGTCTGCTGGACATTCCCGAGAGCGAAACTGTCGTATCGGTAATAGCCGTAGGCGCGCCTGATGAGCAGCCGATAAGACCTAAAAGAAGAGCGCTGGAGGACGTGGCAAAGTTCTTCTAAGCTGCACAAAATGTCAATAGCTTAGCCGACGGGGAGTGCCGAGGATTTGCGGTCTGCCTGCCGGCTTTTTGTGTTCGGATATGCCGCATACGCGGTATGTGATTAAGAAATGTGATATGTAAATATCCATATACCGCATGAAAAATACAGCATACAGTATAAAATAATCGGTTATTTTCAAATTCTTTTCTTGAAACGGCGGGATTATTGTGATATAATGATGATATATGAAAACGTTTACCGCTTTCAATTTTTATGTAATGGAGGGCTTTTATGTCAGATACTTGCAATATTTCTCCTGAACTTCTGGAGAAAATGGACGCCTACTGGCGCGCTGCAAACTACCTTTCCGCAGGTCAGCTTTACCTGCTGGATAACCCCCTGCTCCGCGAACCCCTCACCACTGACCACATCAAGAAAAAGATAGTAGGTCACTGGGGTACTGTTCCCGGACAGAACTTTATCTACGTTCACCTCAACAGAGTTATCAAGAAGTATGATCTTGATATGATCTACATCTCCGGCCCCGGCCACGGAGGAAACTTCATGGTGGCCAACACCTACCTCGAAGGCTCTTACTCCGAAGTTTACCCAAACATCTCACGCGATGCAGAGGGTATGAAGAAGCTTTTCAAGCAGTTCTCTTTCCCGGGCGGAATATCTTCTCACGTTGCGCCTGAAACTCCCGGCTCTATCAATGAGGGCGGCGAGCTCGGTTATTCGCTGGCGCACGCTTTCGGCTCGGTTTTCGATAACCCCGGAATGATAACCACCTGCGTAGTAGGCGACGGCGAGGCTGAAACAGGCCCTCTCGCTACCGCATGGCACTCTAACAAATTCCTGAACCCCGCCACCGACGGTGCTGTTCTGCCCATACTCCACCTCAACGGCTACAAGATCTCCAACCCCACCATCTTCTCGAGAATTTCGCATGACGAGATCCGGAAATTCTTCGAGGGCTGCGGCTGGAAGCCTTATTTCGTAGAGGGCGACGACCCCAAGACCATGCACAAGCTGATGGCTGAAACTCTCGATACCGTTATCGAAGAGATCAAGGCTATACAGAAAGCTGCGCGCGAGGACGGCGTTAAGGAAAGACCTATGTGGCCTATGATCGTCTTCCGTTCTCCTAAGGGCTGGACAGGCCCTAAGGTCGTAGACGGCAAGCAGATAGAAAACAGCTTCCGCGCACATCAGGTGCCCATCACCATGGAGCAGCCCGATCACCTTGAGCTGCTGGAAAAATGGCTCAAGAGCTACAAGCCCGAAGAGCTGTTTGACGAAAACGGCAGACTTATCCCCGAGCTGGAAGAGCTGGCACCCGTTGGCGACCACAGAATGGGCGCTAACCCCCACGCGAACGGCGGCAAGCTGCTGCGCGACCTCAGACTTCCCGACTTTAAGAACTACGCGATAGATGTTCCCGTTCCCGGCAGCGTTGAAGCGCAGGATATGATAGAGCTTGGCGGATTTGTACGCGATATTTTCAAGCTCAATAAGGAGCAGAGAAACTTCCGTATATTCGGACCTGACGAAACTATGTCCAACAGACTGGGCAAGGTTTTTGAGGAAACCAACCGCGACTGGAACGCCGAAGCTTACGACAGCGACGAATTCCTCGCTAACGACGGAAGAGTTATGGACTCTATGCTTTCCGAGCATATGTGCGAAGGCTGGCTCGAGGGCTACCTGCTCACAGGCCGCCACGGCTTCTTCGCAAGCTACGAAGCATTCATCAGAATAGTAGACTCTATGTTCTCGCAGCACGCTAAGTGGCTGAAAGTAACTTCTGAGCTGCCTTGGCGTCAGAAGATCGCTTCGCTCAACTACATACTTTCCTCTAACGTATGGCAGCAGGACCACAACGGCTTTACTCATCAGGACCCCGGCTTCCTCGACCACGTTGCCAACAAGAAGGCAGACGTTGTAAGAATGTATCTGCCGCCTGATACTAACTGCCTGCTCTCCTGCTTCGACCACTGCATACGTTCTAAGAACTATGTAAACGTAATGGTAACTTCTAAGCACCCCCGTCCCCAGTGGCTGACTATGGAGCAGGCTGTAAAGCACTGCACACAGGGTATAGGCATATGGGAGTGGGCTTCCAACGACCAGGGCGAAGAGCCTGACGTTGTACTCGCCTGCTGCGGCGATACTCCTACTCTGGAGTGCCTGGCGGCTGTTACCATCATGCGCGAGCACCTGCCGCAGGTAAAGATCAGATTTATAAACGTAGTAGACCTCTTTAAGCTTCAGCCGCAGAGCGCTCACCCGCACGGTCTGAGCGACGCTGATTTCAACGCGCTGTTCACCAAGGACAAGCCGATAATCTTCGCGTTCCACGGCTATCCAACGCTGATACACGAGCTGCTGTATCACCGCGAGAACCGCAACCTCTTTGTTTGCGGCTACAACGAAGAGGGAACTATCACCACTCCGTTCGACATGAGAGTACAGAACGAGATCGACAGATTCCACCTCGTTCTCGACATGATAAAGGCTCTGCCCGAGCTGGGCAACAAGGGCTCGTACCTCTATCAGAAGATGATGGATACGCTGGTAGCTCACAAGCAGTACATCAGCGAGTACGGTCAGGATCTGCCCGAAGTACGCGACTGGAAGTGGAGCAAGTAAGCTGGATTTTTGGCTGAACGCTTGATATAGCTGACAATATTTCACGCCGTCTGTTTGATCGCAGGCGGCGTGAATTTTTGTATATAAAAACCGCCCCTCCCAATTCATTTCGGGAGGGGCGGCGCTGTATGTTGTATGTTCGCTAAAATTTACTTGAACGGATTTTCATTCTTGTAGAGCATACCTGCGGGGCGGTTGAAGGCTCTGTCCTCAACGCCGAGGTATTTCAGCACGTCGAAGAGCGCTTTGCCGTGGTGGCCAAAAACTACCGCGCCGTGGTGCGGATAGCCCTTCTCAATGAGGACGTATCTGTAAAAACGCGCCATCTCGCTGATACCGAATATGCCGATAGTGCCGAACGAGCGGGTGCGGACGGGGAGTATCTCACCCTGAGCGGCGTACGCCTGAAGCTTGGTGTCGGCGGAAGAATGCAGACGGAAGAATGTGATGTCGCCCGCCTTGATGTCGCCCTCGAGAGTGCCGCGGGTGATGTCCGGCTCTTTATCCGGCTCGAGTCCGCGGTGCATTATCTTCTGATATTTCATCACGGGGCTGTTGAGTATGCAGTGCGAGCCGTTGCCGCAGTGGAAGCCCATGAAGGTGTCGCGCTGGGTGTAGCCGAACTTGCCCTCGATGTCCTCGCGGTAGATGTCGGCGGGAACGGTGTTGTTGATGTCGAGCAGGGTAACGATCTCGTCGGAAACGCACTGGCCAACGTACTCGCTGAGCGCGCCGTAAATATCAACTTCGCAGGAAACGGGAATGCCGCGTGCGCCGAGTCTGCCGTTTACATAGCAGGGCACGAAGCCGAACTGCGTCTGGAAAGAGGGCCAGCATTTGTTGGCGAAAGCGACATATTTGCGGTCGCCCTTGTGCTGTTCCGCCCAGTCGAGCAGGGTGATCTCGTACTGCGCGAGCTTGGGGAGAATGCCAGCCATCTTGTTGCCCTCGCCAAGCTCAGCGGTCATTTCGGCGACAACGGCAGGTATGCGCTCGTCGCCCGCGTGCTCGTTGTAAGCGGCGAAAAGGTCAAGCTCAGAGTTTTCCTCGATCTCAACGCCGAGGTCGTAAAGGCGTGCTATAGGCGCGTTGCAGGCAAGAAAATCCTGAGGGCGAGGGCCGAAAGTGATGAGTTTCAGATTTCTCAGACCCGCGACAGCGCGCGCAACGGGGATAAATCCGGCGATCATATCGGCGACCTCGGGGGCAGTGCCTACGGGGTACTCGGGAATATAAGCGCGAACGCCGCGAAGTTTGAGGTTGTAGGAAGCGTTGAGCATACCGCAGAAAGCATCGCCGCGGTTGTCAGAAAGCTCAGCGCCGCATTCGTCCTCAGCGGCGGCGGCGAACATCACGGGGCCGTCAAAGTACTTAGCGAGCAGCGTTTCGGGCGTTTCAGGACCAAAGTTGCCGAGGTAAACGGCGAGAGCGCTGCACTCAGCGGCGTTGATGTCGTCGAGCGCCCTGCGCATATCCTTTTCGTTTTCAATGACAACGGGACATTCGTAGAGCTGAGCGGCGTCGTACTTTTCGCGGAAAGCGGCGGCAACGGCGCGGCGGCGGTTTTCAGAGAGCGACATAGGGAAGCAGTCGCGGGAAACTGCCACGAGCGCGATCTTTATCTCTGGCATATTTGACAATTTATTCATTTTAGAACCTCCTAAAAAATTTATCAATGTCATTATACCACATAATCAGCCATATTTCAATATAAAAAAGTCAGCATATGCGAAAATTTGCGTATAAAAAGTGCTGATTTTTGTGGAATTCGTGCATATGTACATTTATAGCGGCTGCATTTTGTGCAAGTATACAAAAGTGCGAAAAAACACGCAAAAGGTGTTGACATATGCGATTTTGTGTGGTATAATAATTAAGCTGTCAGACGAGAGAGCTTGAACGGCTAAAGAAAATTTAAAAAACCTCTTGACAAGCCATGCAAAATATGATATAATAAATCATGTTGTCAGCGATACGCTGGTGTAGCTCAGTTGGTAGAGCAGCTGATTTGTAATCAGCAGGTCGGGGGTTCAAGTCCGTCCACCAGCTCCAATTTTAATATGGGAGAATTCCCGAGCGGCCAAAGGGGGCAGACTGTAAATCTGTTGCTTCGGCTTCGATGGTTCGAATCCATCTTCTCCCACCATACTTGTGCAATAAAATAGATGCACACCTCGAAAAGCTCGTATTTACGAGCTTTTTTTGCGTTTTGAGAGCGAAAATTTCAGGTGTAAAACCGTAGATGCTTTTTCGTAAAAAAGGATCTGAACCCTCAACAATTAAACATCGTCAAACAAAACGGCAGACTTTGAGCAGATTTTGCTCTGAGCCTGCCGTTTTGTTATGAAAAAAATTCACAAAGTTTTAAAGGCTGTTTTGTCTATTGTCACGAATTTAAGTGACGATGAT
>NZ_JAJCLZ010000109.1 GCF_020559915.1 Ruminococcus sp. 210702-SL.1.03 | reverse complement strand
CTTTCTATTTTACTTCTTTGAGGTTGGAGTGTCAAGTTTTATTATACTATATCAAGATTTTCGCAATGAGTTTCAAAAGGATTATCACAGAATAATATGCAGCGCCTCATTCAGACGTTTGCAGGACAAAACTCAGGTATTTCCGTTGGATAAAAGCGATTTTGTGCGTACAAGGCTGACCCATTCTCTTGAAGTTTCCTCATTTGCCAAATCATTAGGGCAGACCGCTTTTCAGTATCTGATCGACAATAATTTTAATGAAGATATAACAGCGGAAACTAAGGACAAGGTATGCAGTATACTTGAATGTGCAGGGCTGCTGCATGATATAGGAAATCCCCCGTTCGGACACTTTGGCGAGGATTCTATCCGTAATTGGTTTAAATTGAATTTGCCAAAAATCAAGTTTGACGATACTGCGCTTTGCGAGTATTTGGACGAGCATATGAAAAACGATCTGCTTTATTTTGAGGGCAATGCCCAGGCTCTTCGCTTGCTGACAAAGCTGCACTATCTTGTTGATGAAAACGGTATGCATCTGACTTATGCTTTGCTCAATACGCTGATAAAATATCCGGTTTCATCTTGTGAAATAGATAAGCACAGCGGTAATATCAAGACTAAGAAGATGGGATATTATCTTGCCGAAAAAGAGCTTTTTGACGATATTACATTATCAACCGGAGCAGTCGATTGTCGCTATCCGCTTACATATCTGCTTGAAGCTGCCGATGATATAGTGATATAGTATAATAAAACTTGACACTCCAACCTCAAAGAAGTAAAATAGA
>NZ_JAJCLZ010000108.1 GCF_020559915.1 Ruminococcus sp. 210702-SL.1.03 | reverse complement strand
TGGCAGACCACCGCCGAAGCCGCCGTTATCAGCGCAACGATTATCGCTTCCGTCATTCATCATCACCCGACCTTTTCTTCGCGCTCTGCGTGCCGAAATAGAACGCTATCACGGTGGTGAAGATCGTCTGAAACTGCCCCGCCGAAACCACCCCGCGCCATGCCAGCGCGCAGAAAACACCCGTAAGCGCGAGGGTAACAAGCGATTTTACGTCGATAAGTTTTGCTAGTTTTTGTTTCATGGTGTCACTCCTTTAGCGCAAACACGCCGTTGTAAACGTATTTCGTGCCGTCAACTTCGATTTTGCAAAAACACGAATCTATGAACTGTGAAAATGGTACATAAAATACATTGTCGCTATATGTCCCAGCATCTGAAACTATAGGCACTAACGCCGTTCTCCCTGCTGAGATACTGCCCATTCCAGAATGCCGTCCAGCTGCGGAACTACCACCCCCCTCGTGTGTAGTAATCACATTCAATGAGTTTTCAAAATCTATAATTCTTCCCCTGTTCGCACTACCGTTTACGTTCGTATTGTCAGGAGATACCAACGCAAATATGATACCGCCCTCACTGTTTCTAGAGACCAATAACGATGTTTGGAAACTATCGGTGCTACCATTGCAAAGCATGATTCCATTACTGGTTTTCACCCCGCGCCGCCATACACATCTATCAAAATTAAAATAAAAACCATTATCAATAACAACGCCATTGTTTGCGGTAATTTTAAATGCTCTTTGCGTGCCAAATTCGACGCCCCAGTCAAGCTTTAATGCTGTTACATCGCCGACCTTACAGCTCACCTCCTGCGCGCCTGACGGAA
>NZ_JAJCLZ010000107.1 GCF_020559915.1 Ruminococcus sp. 210702-SL.1.03 | reverse complement strand
CGGCAAATACGTTACAGGCAGCAACTCAACAATGCTTAATGAATACAAGAAAGCATATGATGAGATCGAAAAGAAAGTTGCCCTGCACTATACCCGCCCATCGGCATTATCTAAAACAAGTGCCGTTGCTCAAAAAAATCCCATATCAATGACATACGATTGGAGCACGCAAAAGTATACTGCTACATTCACAATTGAAAATGAATACATGGATAAAAGCTCTCCGTCAAATTACAGAGAGATAATTCATGACCTCGGCAAAAATGGCGCAGGCTTTGATGTTTCATACACCGAAGGCTCTAAAAATACAAAGATAACTGTTTCGGCGAAAAAGGCTTTCAAAGAAGTAAAAACCGTAACGGTAAACAGACGTATTCAGGATATACCCGATGATATGAAAGTCAAGACTTATCTGAAATACGGAAATCAAACGCTTATTCAGGGTACTTCAAGACCTGATATTTATGGCGGAAGTATTTCTTTCAAAATCACCGACCAGCCCAACATAAAAGTAGAAAAGCAGTACAAGACCGCAGACGGCGAGCTGCTTACCGGCGTGGAGCTTGACAACGCGCTGGCTGATACGCAGTTCCGTATTCGCAAAACTATCGGCGGCGTGAAAAACTACGTTGCAGCTGATTATGACAGCGCGAATGAACGTTACGTTTTCTCGCATTTCACGACCAACCCCGCCGCTGCAACGGCTTTTCATACTGTAAAGACAAGCGGCACTAAGGGCACTTTCGCGGTGCTCGATCTGCCCAGCAAGAAGAATGCGTCTGTTAGCTACGCCCTCGAGGAAATATCCTCAGCCGCAGGCTACGGCACAGCTTCGGCAACTTT
>NZ_JAJCLZ010000106.1 GCF_020559915.1 Ruminococcus sp. 210702-SL.1.03 | reverse complement strand
GTATGGCTGACAGACATCATATTGACCCTGACGCTCGTATCCAATCCATACATCTGCGCAATCCTCGGAACTTCCGTTGCCGACAAGCAAATACCAACCGCAAGCAGAGCGTGTTGAGTGTAGGTCAGCAGTCCGAGATAGAGTATCGTTGTCTGCAAAAATGCCGTCAGACAAGTCGCAATGACCTGCTTGCACCAGCTGTAAAATCCGTCTGTGTAACCTCTCGGAACTCCAAAAAGATACAGACTTCCCACAGCAATCTGACACAGCATTATGCCGCCACGCTTAATGTTTGAAAACACAACTTTTACTGTACAATAGCCGAAAAGTATGATAAAAAACAGGCTGAACAGACTTACGTCCATCGCCAGTGCCATAATCACGGTCAGCCCCGAATCAGCTACTGTCGTTGTTGTTCCCGATATGAAATTTCCAAGCAAATCGCTTGAAAATGTACCCTGCAAATTAACGCAAAACGAGTAAAGTCTTTGCGGAACAACAGTAACCAGACTTGCCGCCATGAACCCTTTCAACACGTTCAGACAGGTATTTTTGATATTCGCCTGACCCGATTCATAGGCTATCGCCGTGTCAAACACCGCCACGATAAGTCCACAGACAAACAGCATCCATGCGAGACTGTGGAACAATGCTATGAACGACTGCACCCACGACAGAGCGAAAATACTGCTTGTGCTTGCATTGATAAATTCAAAAAGATCGGCAACTGCGCCGTAAATGAGGTTGAACAGCCACTCAAACATTACATCCCAGATTGCGTCTGTTATGGTATCTACCGCAGAACCTATTGTATTGTCCCAAAGGCTTGATATTCCGTCGCCTATCCAGTCAATGGCGTCTGAGATCCAATCAAACATCCGCACCACCTCCTGCCTTTGTTATCTCG
>NZ_JAJCLZ010000105.1 GCF_020559915.1 Ruminococcus sp. 210702-SL.1.03 | reverse complement strand
AAACAGCTTTTTTAGAATCTATCTTCCAACTCATCGTTTAAAAGCTTTTCTTTAATGATAATAGTGTTCTGCCATTGATATTCTCGCTTGACAATTCGTAGATCTCATCTAACTCAAGCATTAAGCCGGTGGGGTTTCGCCCTATTATTACATATTGGTTTTGCGCATCAAAAGCAATATACTGCCTCATTTTATCGTCCAACAGAATATCTGCATTGTCTATTACAAAAAGCTTATCCTTCGAATTTTTTATCGAAGCTTTGTAATTCTTTTTTTGGTCAAGGTAATTAAAGCACCTTATTCTTTTATCATTTGCAGACAGTTCTTCAATAAATGAATACAGAGCGGATTTGCCAACGCCAGAGTCGCCTGTGATAAAAGTAACGTTGTAATCAAAATGTAGATCAATGATGAAGGAAGTGTGGGTAGTATTGATCTCTTGCATCACGATCGGTTTAATCTTCATCGCTCCACCACTCCTTCAATTCTTCATAATCATCTATTTCTCTGCATTTCTTCTTACTCTTATCGTACACGTTCACTCGTGTCATATCAAATGATATAAGCGGATAATCACAACAGATCTTTCCTTCATCAAGAGAATAGATCATATCAAGAGCATTATCACCACATTCTCTTATGTCAAAAATCTTATCAGTATTGTACATTATATTCAATACCGTCTTGCAGCCACTGGAAAGCTTATCAGTGTTCAGCGTTGTCCCGTCAAAACGTGATTTAATTGTATATGGCCCGGTCAATTCAGCGTGGTCAATTTTTTCAATTATCTCATTTGCCCTATTATCCAGCATTTGAGCAGTATATTTGTTAAAATAAACATCGTTCAATTTAACAGTTTCTATTGATTTTGGAATCTGACCGTGTTTATATATTGTAATCATTTATTACCTCTCTAACTGCAACA
>NZ_JAJCLZ010000104.1 GCF_020559915.1 Ruminococcus sp. 210702-SL.1.03 | reverse complement strand
CTCTGCCCGGTGACAGCATTGACCTTGCATATCCAAATATGAATTCAAGGAGAGGGAGAGTAGGAAAGGAGATAGCTCATACCCTTACAACAAGCTGTAATCAGGGATATTACGCATTGGGGATAGATATGAATCCCGAACCGAAAGTTACGGAATTAGCACGCTGTATAACGTCAAGGCAGGACAGCGGTATCGGTCATCACAAAGGCGAAAAATCCGGAGTTGTCCTCATAACAGACCCGATAGCTGTGCTTGACCCTGCAAAAGCAGAAACAAGACAGCAAGGCAGAAGATTTAAACTTCCAAACGAGCCTATGTTTACTTTGACCGTTACTGACAGACACGGCGTTGTTTACTGCGGGTATATCAGAAAGCTTATGCCGTTGGAGTGCTGGAGACTGCAGGGCTTTACAGATGAGCAGTTTGAAAGGGTGAAAGCCACAGGAATGTCTGACGCTCAGCTTTACAAACAGGCAGGAAATGCAGTGACAACTAATGTTATTGAGGCTCTGGCAAAGTATATTTTAGAAATTGAAAGGGAGAATACAAATGGATAATACGATAAAAACATTTGTGAATGAGGAGTTTGGCTCGGTGAGAACTATCGAGGAAAACGGGAAAATACTTTTCTGCGGCTCTGATGTTGCAAAGGCATTAGGGTACAGAAGGCCAAAAGATGCGATAAATGCTCATTGTAAGGGGGCTGTAAAACGCCGCCTCCTTACAAATGGCGGTGCACAGGAAATGAAAATGATATCCGAAGGTGATGTGTACCGCCTTATATCCCACTCCAGACTTCCCTCTGCTGAGAAATTTGAAAGCTGGATATTTGACGATGTCCTCCCAACTATACGCAGAACAGGCGGTTATGTTTCGAACGAAGAAATGTTTATTGAAAACTACCTGCCCTTCCTCGACGAACCGTACAAAA
>NZ_JAJCLZ010000103.1 GCF_020559915.1 Ruminococcus sp. 210702-SL.1.03 | reverse complement strand
TTTTGTACGGTTCGTCGAGGAAGGGCAGGTAGTTTTCAATAAACATTTCTTCGTTTGTAACATAACCGCCTGTTCTGCGTATAGTCGGGAGTATCTCTGATGTTACCCAGTGCTTAAACTCTTTTGCCCTTGGCATCTTGCTTGAAAGTATTAGGCTGTATAGTCCGCTTTCATTGATTATTGTCGGATGCTGCACTCTGCCCATGGGGTCACGAATTGTTACCCCATCGCCTTGATACTTATCTTCCTCATCAACGTGATCAGATAATGCCTTTTTCGTATTTCTGTACTCCAAAATCTTGGCAACATCCTTTCCTACAAACCAAGGCTCGCCGTCCTTTATGATCGTTCTTACTTTGCCGAACTCTCCATTCTCAAATATTTTTATCTTCTGTTCCATTTCCATTCTCCTTGTCGATCTCTGAAATATACTTTCCAATAGCCTCGATAACATTTATAGTCACCGCATTTCCTGCTTGCTTGTACAGCTGTGCATCGGACATTCCTGTGGCTTTGACCTTGTTGAACTGCTCATCGGTAAAGCCCTGCAGCCGCCAGCACTCCAACGGCATAAGCTTTCTGATATATCCGCAGTACACGACGCCGTGTCTGTCAGTAACGGTCAAAGTAAACATAGGCTCGTTCGGAAGTTTAAATCTTCGGCCTTGCTGTCTTGTTTCTGCTTTTGCAGGGATAAGCACGGCTACCGGGTCTGTTATGAGGACTACCCCCGATTTTTCGCCTTTATGATGACCTATGCCGCTGTCCTGCCTTGCAGTTATGCACCTTGCAAGCTCTGTGACCTTCGGGTCGGGATTCATATCTATCCCCAATGCGTAATACCCCTGATTACAGCTTGTTGTAAGGGTATGGACTATCTCCTTGCCCACTCGTCCTCTCCTTGAATTCATATTTGGATATGCAAGGTCAATGCTGTCACCGGGCAGAG
>NZ_JAJCLZ010000102.1 GCF_020559915.1 Ruminococcus sp. 210702-SL.1.03 | reverse complement strand
TTTCCATAACCTTAGAAAGCGATATCCTCACGCTCTGATACTCATTTTCAAAAGCTGTATTCACAGTATCTCTCACCTCAAATTCCTGTCCTGCATATGTCACTTCAACATCTTTAGGCTCATTGTTCAGCACATATCCATAGGGAGCTTTTATCTCTCTGACCTCATACTTGCCAAGATAAAGCAGTTCAGTTTCAGCATAGCCGTTCTCGTCTGTCGTGATCTCCGAAACAACATCTCCTGCATAAGCTCTTGTTGTACCGTCGAGTGTAACGATATCCTCTACAGCGATCACCTGAAATACTGCGCCACTGAGATCTCCGTTCGCAAACATGGGAGTGTAAGTTGTTGGATTCACGATCATTTCACCGTTTTCATTTGTGTATGCGGAGGAAACCGTTGTCACGCTTGTGAAAATATCGCCTGTTTTCCGAACGCTGATTTTTCCTTTCTGAGCGGTGTTTTGTTTCACAACTTTGACAATAGTAAGCGAGTTTTCTTTCTCTGCATTTTCTGAGGAAACCGAAAATGCTACGGGAGTTTTATCAAGCGCATAGCCGTAAGGCGCCTGCACTTCAACAAGTGAATACTCCCCGTATGGGAGCACTTCGGGAGTGATAAGATAACCCTCGGAATTTGTGCGGAACACATCAATGGCAGTAGGAGTTGGATAGCTGTACGTCATAGCTATCTTTTCTCCACCTGCATTGTATATCTCAAATCCTGCACCCTCGTAAGGAATGGTTTTTCCCGTTTCGGAATCCACCTTTACAACCTTGATATAGCTTTTGAATTCTGCATTGTTGATAAGATAGCGGTAGGTCTGTCCGTTTTCGCTGATGTTGACATCAAAATCAGCTATAAACTCCGTACCTTCCCAGCCCTTGGTCTGATGAACCGTGTAAATTCCGTATGGCATATCCTTTGTCTGTGCAAATCCGTTTTCATC
>NZ_JAJCLZ010000101.1 GCF_020559915.1 Ruminococcus sp. 210702-SL.1.03 | reverse complement strand
ATCTGTTCATCGGTAAGTGAACAGGAATCCCATTCGCCGTATTCGTTACGATAATTGCCAGAAATATAGAAAGTGCCGTGAACAAGAGTATTTCCAATTATCCTGTTAGGCTTAGAACCGTTCAGCAGAAACTCATCATTGCACCAGCAAATAGCGTCCTGCTTTGGTTCAAAATATATTGGCTCGATGCTGCCGCCCACAACTTCCTGCATGGCATGGATATCATCTTCAATATCCTTCACATACGGCTTTTTCATCGGTTCAAACACAAGTATTTTCATGAAACCACCTCCGATTCCTCTCCGCAGTAGTCATTAAGCGGACACCCGTCGCAGTCTTCGTACATGGAACAGGTACGCTGTATTTCTTCCTCCGAAATTCCGCAGTCACGGCGTTCTTTGTCGGGGACATCACGCCATATTGTAAGCGTAACTCCGCCGTCATCTTTCTCAGTTTCCACGCTTACGGGATTTCCGTTTTCATCGTAAAGTCCCCAAAATTCGGTAGTTCCGTTTGTCGTTAAAACCTGTGCAAAAATTATTCTTTTCATAAATTTAAACCTCCAAAATTGTTTCATCGTCAAACAGCGAAAGTTGGCGAACCGCTCTCGCTCGTTCGCTTGTATCGTAATTTGAAATGAGCAGCTCCGCATACTGACAGCCGCCGTCATATCGCTGTGCCAGATTGTTCAGCCTGCTTATCTCTTCGATCTTGATGTTAGGCTTTTTCCATATCTCACGGATCTCAGGACAATCATTATACGAAACCAAAAATCTGCCTTTGATATCAAGCAGAGCGTCACGCAGTCTGATATGATCTTTTGCAGTAAACCCTACGTCCTTGTAGTAATTTTCAGTAGCAAAATACGGCGGATCACAGTAGAAAAAGCTTACAGGTCTGTCATACTGCCTGATAAGCTTTTCAAAATCCTTGTTTTCGATAACGACCTTCTGCAAACGCCTAGCCGCAAGATCT
>NZ_JAJCLZ010000100.1 GCF_020559915.1 Ruminococcus sp. 210702-SL.1.03 | reverse complement strand
TCTATTTTACTTCTTTGAGGTTGGAGTGTCAAGTTTTATTATACTATATCATTATTCCTGCCGAGCAGACAGTGACTTTAACGGCTGATGAAACTACCTCTGTAACGTTTGAAAATGTGCTTAAAAAATTCACTTTGGAAGTTACAAAAAAGGATTCTGAAAATGGCTCTGCACAGGGGAATGCAAGCCTTGCGGGAGCGGTTTACGGCGTGTTTAAAGACAGTGTTTTGAAAGACGAATACACAACCGATGAAAACGGATATTTCAAGTCCAAGGAATATGTCTGCGGGAATTACACGGTTCAGGAGATTTCTCCCTCAGAGGGATATCTGCTTGATGAAACTGTGTACCCGGTTGGTGCAGAAGCTGAGAATTATTCTATTGAGCATAACCCCATTTCCATGACAGTGACCGAGGATATTATCAAGGGCAATATTTCAATCATCAAGCATTCCGATGACGGAACAACGCAGATCGAAACTCCCGAAGTCGGTGCGGAATTTGAGGTTTATCTCAAGTCATCAGGCTCTTATGAAGCCGCAAAAGACAGCGAAAAAGACTACCTCGTATGCGATGAAAACAGCTATGCTGCGACAAAAATGCTCCCCTACGGCACGTATATTGTGCATCAGACAAAGGGTTGGGAAAATACCGAATGGATCGATGATTTTGAAGTGATTATCAGCGAAAACGAAAAAGAATATTTCTATCTTATCAATGACGCAGTGAAAAAATCCTTTGTAAAAATCGTAAAGAAGGACGCAGAAACAGGCAATATAATTCCCGTTTCGGGCATAGGCTTCAAGGTTTGGGACTGTGCAAATTCCGAATATGTTTCGCAGAAAATTAACTATCCGTCTGAGATGATCCTTGACACATTCTACACAGACGAAAGCGGCTCGCTTATGCTCCCGAACGAGCTTGCTTACGGCGATTACGAGCTTCATGAGGTGCAGTCGGCAGAGGGATATGATATAGTATAATAAAACTTGACACTCCAACCTCAAAGAAGTAAAATAGAA
>NZ_JAJCLZ010000010.1 GCF_020559915.1 Ruminococcus sp. 210702-SL.1.03 | reverse complement strand
TCTGAAAAAGAAGTTGACATAGAGTATAGCTATTCAGAAGCCGACGTCCCGCCTGCTGATGATGAATACTATGCAGAAAATGTTCCGTATCTGTCTGAAAAAGAAGTTGACATAGAGTATAGCTATTCAGAAGCCGACGTCCCGCCTGTTGATGATGAATACTATGCGGAAAACGTGCCGTATCTGTCTGAAAAAGAAACAAGTAATGACTGTTATATAAAGTGGAGTAAAGATTACAAAGAAACAGCCCGACTGGTGTACAAAAAAGATTCGAGCGCAGAAGATATAAAGCGTGCAGCCGTACTGTATAAGTCAGAAGCCTCTAAAGGTAATCTGCTTGCTGTATTTGATCTTGGTAAGCTGTATGCCTCCGATCTGCTGCAACGGAAAGATGATGAGCTATCAGCTAAATATTACAAACAAGCTTTAGATGGATTTTTGAAAATAGAGCCTACTGCCGGCGATATGACGGCGTATATACAATATCGTATCGGTAAAATGTACTGCTATGGGTTGGGCACTGAAAAGGATCTTAAACAAGCTTTTGATTGGTTTTCAAAATCTGCTGTCAAGGGAAATAAGTTTGCGCAATTCAGCTTAGCGAATATGTACTACTACGGAAACGGAGTTGAAAAGGATCTTTCAGAAGCATTTCGATGGTACAGTAATGCTGATAAGCAGGGACAGCCATACGCAGCATATGCAATAGCTCAGATGTACAGTAACGGCGAGGGCGTAGCCGCGGATAAAGATCTGGCGCATATCTATTATCAAAAGGCGCTGAACGGATTTCTTGATCTTGAAAACAAAGACCGTGCCGACGATAATCTATTTTACAAGATCGGTATGATGTATAAAAACGGATTGGGAACTGAAAAGGATATTGCAAAAGCTGTTGATTACTTTAAGCGGTCGGCTTTAATGGATAATAAAAACGGTCTGTATGAATACGGAAAAACGCTCATAAGCAGTGACTACGAAAAGCGAGATGTTGAAAAGGGATCATCATATTTGAGAAAAGCAATAGAATATGGCAACATAAATGCAAAACGTTTTTATGCCATGCAGTATATCAGCGGAGAAAATATCGATCAGGATATAGACACCGGACTTAAAATGCTCCACGAGGAAGCAGATAAAAATGAAGCTGCCGATACCCCTTCTGCTCTTTGTTTAGGCAGACTTTATTTTAAGAATGACTACGGTATACCTTTAGACATTGATAAAGCAGAATACTACGCCATAAGAGCTGAAAAGGGCGGCAATGAGGCAGCATGGTATCTGCTCGGAAAAATCTATTCAGATTCAAACAGCAATAAATACGATATTGAGAAAGCGATCACATACTTTAAGAAGTCTGCTAAATGCGGAGATCCAAATGCACAATACCAGTTGGGAAAGATCTATCTTTCCGCAGATGACAAACGGACTGCTTATCAGTATTTTAAACAGTCTGCGGAAAACGGCAACACATTTGCAGCTTACTATGCAGGCAGGATCTTATTAGATAATAATGCTTCTGCAGATATAAAAACAGGTATTGAATTTTTGCAGCAGGCAGCGTTAGATAACTTCGACCCCGCTTTTTTCTTTTTAGGCAGATATTACAGCAAATTTGATGATACCGACAGCCGTTCTAAGGCTAAATACTACCTTGAAAAGTCTGCAACAGAACACAATAACTCAAATTCACAATATTTGCTAGGAAAGGTCTATCTGTCTGAAAATAAAACAGATAGAGCGATGGAGTATTTTAAAATGTCGGCGGAAAGGGGCAATCAGAACGGTCAGATCGCGTATGCGCTAATGTTGTATAAGCAAGGGCAGAGAATGGCTGCCACGCTTTGGATAAAAAATGCAGCGGATAATGGCAATAAGACAGCCAAAAAGATCATGCGCCAATTTGATAAGCAGAGGACATATGCCGTCGTGAGAAGCGCCAATATCGCTCAAACAGTGATAAGTAAAGGCATATCGCAATCATCAGTACTTAAACGCACTAACAATATGCTGCGCAGCACGCTAAAATCAGAAGAGGCTCGCACCGCTCGTCTAATGAGAGAGTTTGAAAAAGATCAGGAAAAACAGAAAATACAGAACAACAGCTCTGTAAGCCTATAACCCCATAATTGAAAGGAACGTCCGGTATGGAAAAATTAAAGAAGATAGTAAACGCCTTGATAGCCAAAGTATTATTTGTTTATGGCTGGATATGGGATCTTTGCATGAAGGCTCTTAACGCTGTAAGCAAAACACCGATAGAAACGGATAAGGAACGCCGAGACGTGCGGGTGAAACAATTTGCCACAGCCTCGATCATCTTTTATTGTGCAAGCAACAGCTGCCTGAAATTTATCATAAAATCATTGCATAAAGTAATGAAAAACAGCAGCTTTATATCAAGTCATTTTATGCCCTGGGATATTATCATACCGGCGAATATCCAACTGTTTATCCTGCTCGTGCTGCTCTCGCTTGTCGTTGGGCTTGGTGCTTCTGTCAAGCTGCACACGTTGTATCGTATGAAAAATGACAGCAAAAATATAAAGGGCGATAATAAATTCATGACGGAAAACGAGCTCGCGGAGCATTTCTATCCGGTCAAGATGGACGATATAAAGTCTGCCGAAAAAGCAGGACTGCTTATCGGTGAAAAAGACGGTGTTTACTATATCGAGCCTGATACGTTTAACACAATGATAGTAGGCGCTACAAGATCGGGTAAAGACGAATGCTTTGTACTTCCCTCTATGCGGCTGATGGCAAATTCAAAGGCGAAGCCCAGCATTATAGCAAACGATATGAAAGGCGAAATGCTCGAGCAGACATATACCGACTTTGTGCGCAACGGATATAAAGTTCTCGTGCTGGATCTGATCGATACAGACCACTCGCTGCACTGGGATCCGTTATTCATCATAAAAAGCGAATATATCTCAGCAAGAGAAAGCGACGGAGATCTTTCAGATACGTCAAAACTCGTTGAATCATATGCTCACTGCCTTACAGACGATGAAAAATCAGAAGCAGTATGGACTGACTCTTCCCGCTCGCTGCTCTGCGCCATGATATATTATTTTTTAGACAGAGGATATGAGATGAACAAAATGCAATTGGTAAATATGTTTAGCATCTATAACTTTTTCCTCGAATTTGGCACATACAACACCGTAATAACAGACGCAAACGGTCAGAAAAGAATGGCAAACGCGCTGGACGAGCTATTCAGTAAACTTCCTACCGGTTCGCTCGCAAAGCTGGCATACACCACCTCAAAGTTTTCTGAGGGTGAAACGAGATCATCTATTTTTACCGTACTGTCCTCAAAACTCGCAATATTCGGTACTGATATGGGCATACAAAAGATCACCGCTTTTAACGACATAGATTTCAACGACCTCACTAATGAAGAACGTCCCTGCATAATCTACCTTGTTACACCGCATGAAGAAAAGTCGCGTCATATCATAGCCTCCATATTTATCGACCAGTGCTACATGATGTTAGCGAAAAATGCTCGTAATCAGCCAAACGGAAAATACAAACGCAGAATAGAGTTTTTTCTGAACGAATTTGGTCAAATGCCGCTGATACACGAGCTTTCACAAAAGCTAAACGTATGCGCCGGCTGCAATATACTTTTTAATCTGTTCTTGCAGGATCTTGGGCAGTTAAAACGATATAAGAATGAAGAAGATTCGATCTCAGGCGGCTGCGGTATACAGATCTATATCAATTCTTTGTCTAACAAAACAAACAAGTATTTCAGCGAGGGACTTGGAAATAAAACCGTCGATTACTTGACGTTCAGCGGAGATGTTTACGGCTTTCTAAATCATCAAGGCGAGCGTATCGATGGGAAAGCCCTGCTGGACGCTTCGCAGCTCTCACGCCTAAAATTCTGTTCTGCCGTTGTTAAAAAGCAGCGCTGCGACCCTATCAATACCGTTATCACTCCGTATTTTAAGATCAAAGACAAGCCGGCTCGAATACCCAGAATGCAGATACCACTGAATGTATCTGACTGCAGTTTAGATACGATCCTGTTCCCGCTGGATAGTATATGGGACGATCTGGGCGATATAGGATTGCAGTATCGCCTCGATCAGCTGCAGCACAAAGCTAATGAGTATATCAATAAACAGTATGCGATCATGAGCCGTATCCGAACCATGCAGGAAAACGGCGACAACGTACCGGAGTCGATGTATACTGAGGCACTCGAATACGAGAAAAAGGCAAGCGCTGCTCAGCGCGACGTGTTCGTATATCAGGAAGAAATGAAAAACAAACGTGAATTTCGCGAGAACGAGAAGCGCAAGATCTTTGCTGACGCTTACGGCGAGTCTTTTGTTCAAAAAGCAGATGATGGCGATGAAGAGTACGCAGATGATTATGTAGCCGGCAGTCCCTATGAATACGGCGACGAACGCAGCTATACCGACGCCGAAGCCGCTGTAAGCAAGCTCAATATGCTTACCTCCGGCGAATTCCAGTATTATCTGGATCAGTCGCTGTACACCGATCTGCGAGCATACGTCAAAAAGATACAGAAACGTCCCACGATACGCAGCAACTTTACTGACGACGAATGGGCAGCAGTAGAAAAATACATAAACGACGAGGAAATGAAATATGCTGATACCTAATTTTTTCTTAGACAGATATACTAAAGCAACAGATCTGATGATAGCCTGCAAGTTTTACAGCATGATAGGCAGCTTCACAAAGCGCAACTCAAAGGGCTATGAATTATCTATCAAAGAAAAAACGCTTGCTGATATATGCGGCTGCTCAGTTGCTACTGTGCGCCGCTCTATGCAGCGTCTTTGCAACGATGGGTTAGTTATCTCCATGCACCGCCCCCACCGCTCAAACGGCACTCTGGGAACGTATATATACACAATAAAAGACTTTGCCTGCGACAGAGGTTATTTCTCCATAAACAAAAGAGCCTTTGAGCAGCTAAGCCCAAAAGCCTTTCAGATATATGTATGGTTCTGCCGACTCAGAGGCGGCAGCTGCAATAGTTTTTATCAAAGCCTTTCTGATCTGCAGCGTATCACCGGTGTCAGCCGCAGCCGCATATCAGCTATCATAAATGAACTGGTAAGGCTCAGACTGGTATACAAGCAGCGCAAGAAAACACGCTGCGGCGACTATACCGACAATACATATTTCGTTGTGGTCTACATTCGCAGCAAAAGGATATATAAAAAAATGAGCCATCGCCTTAGCGGAGCGATGACTCAAGCGTATAAGTCTATGACCTATACCAATAAGAAAAAACTTATATATTATGTTACAGATATTTGCAAGAAAAGTCTTGCTCATTATATTAAGTTTTTGTATATAAATAAAGAACGATGTAGACCATGATCTATATAGGGGTAGGGGCTGATCTGTAACCTCTGTTTGTAACCCACTATCTCTATATCTGTCAAAGAAAAAAAACATGATCTAAATTACTATACACAGTATAGATATATTACGTTCGGGCTATATATGACGCTTACTCTGCCGCCTATTGAATGAGCCGCGCGGGCTTTTTTCTTTTAGACAGATAATAAAGCTTGATTATGGTCGAATAAAGTGATATTATATCTATGTTTCACATTTTTTCAATTGTAGGGAGATATTGATAATGAAAATAAAAAGTTACATAAAATTATCGGCTTATATTTTAGAACACTGGCTGCCGAGAAAGAAAAACGAGATCAAAGCAAGTACATATACGCGCTACGAGGGACTTTGCGTGCGTATAACTGAATATCTGGGAGAAGAGCTGCTTTCAGAGCTTACGCCTGCCGACGTATATTATTTTTACGACGAGCTGAGAGAATGCAAACGTTTAGACAGCAGATTCATACCAACAAAAGAGTGCGTCCACATACTCAAAAGCCGCTATACAAGACCCGAGATAGTTAATAAAGCAGGGGTAGGCATGGGAACAGCCGATTCTTTGAGAGCGGGCAAGAAAGTAAAGCCCAAAACAGCCGAAAAGATCGCAAAAACGATCGGTATGCCGGCAGAGAGTCTGTTCACACAGCAGAGCGGCAGACTATCTCCACAGACCATAGTCCATTACCACAGACTGCTCTACTCTATAATCAAAGACGCGATGTTTGATGAGCTGATACAGGACAACATAATGCTGCGTGTAAGACCGCCGAAGCTTGACGAAGCTGCCGAAGCGAGATACCTTGAAGCCGACGAAGCCAAAGAGCTTATGCGGCTGCTTGACGGCTACGGAGCATACCCGTATGCCGCGATATTGAAGCTGATAATGTTTACAGGTATGCGGCGCGGAGAAGCCTGCGGTCTGGAGTGGCAGGATATAGACTTTGAGCACGGCTCGCTGAGTATCAGACGCACGAGCAACTATCTGCCTGCGAAGGGCGTTTATACCGACACTCCAAAAACACGTCAAGGCAGACGCACCATAGCCTTTGGAACAGCCGTCGCCAAACTCCTCGATCTTCATCGTGAACGCCAGAACAAGCAGCGCGCAGAATACGGCAGCGGCTGGATCGAAACAGGCAGACTCTTTACCACCGACGATGGACGTCCGATAAACCCAACGTCTGTAACGAAGTACTTTCACCGTTTTGTTGAGCGGCACGGACTTCCCGACTGCTGCGTACATTCGCTGCGGCACACTAACGCCTCGCTGCTCATTGCTGCGAACACACCGATAACAACGATAGCGGGCAGACTGGGACATTCAGATCCGAGTATTACACTGCGTATCTATTCGCATCAGCTCAGCGCCGAAAACCGCAAAGCCGGCAAAGCTATCGAAGGAATATTTGAATAAACAAAAAGTAAATGACAGTTTAATTTAAGACATGAAAAATGTGAAACACAAAAGTCGCTGACTGGAAGAATTGTCGGCGGCTTTTTCTTAGGCAACTTCTTCCCCAGTGGGGGAGAAGTTGATTATGTCAGCCTATCATTTCTTTTTCTTCACATTCACAACCGTACATATCACTATTACGGCTGCTAAAGTAAATATTGAGATTATCAGAACTATGTATATTGTATTGTTATCAGCCTTATCATCTGCAGCTTTAGAGCTTTCATCTTTAGTATCTAATCTATCAGTGGGTGTCGATCCAATTTCGGATACGCTTGTGATAATTTCAGAACTACTGCTATTTAATGACTCATTAGGCTCTGAATTATCGTTCAAACTTTCCGCACTATCTGTCACACTACTATCCATTACCACCGAATCATCTAAAACCTCATATGATAACTCATTCTCTACGGCATATTGCTCCGCCGCAGAGTCTTTATAACAATAAATCGTAAAATTGTCCAGAGCAGTACGAACACTTGCGGTCATTTCTCCAGAATCGGAAAGAACAAATTCGCTGCCGAATCCTAAATTTCCGAGATCACTAACGCTTTTAGGAACGGTAACACTTGATATATTATCAGAAGATGGGATAGCGGCGTTTGCAATTGTCGTTACATTATCAGGTATCACAACATCACCTGTGCACTGAGAACCGTCTATCAGAACCCCGTTTACCACAACAATGGGGTTTTCATTTATTCTTTCCGACAGCCATTTTGTCCTTTTAAAAGCACCGGCACCAATTTTTGTAAGACTTGCAGGTATTGTTATATTAGAGAGCGCAGCACAATTATAGAATGCTCCGTATCTTATTTCCTGCAATGTACTCGGCAATGAAACTTCGTTCAAAGAAGAACAGCCGAAAAACGCCGCCCCATCAATATCTGTAACGCCTTCCGGCACAACAACTTTAGTAATAGAATCTCTGATATTGCTGTTAAAAAACATTTTTGTTCCCAAAGTCGAAACCTTCTTGCCGTCAATGTTATCAGGTAAAACAAGTTCAGTATCAGAGCCGGCGTATAAATCGATCTTGACTGAATTATCCGGCATTAACTCATAATAATAATCTCCGGATTGAAGCTGATATGAGGTCGAAGCAGTCGTTTCATGGGGATCATAATAGGTGTTATTTGGATCGACCGCCACCATAGCGTGCGTCTTGATAATAGTGCTTCCGCCAAAAGAGAATAATATCCCTACTGCAGATGTCAGCGTCAAAAGCTTTCTAAATAATAAATATTTTTTCATATTGTCACACTCCGCTTAATTTTTACCACCTAAAAGTAAAAAAATATAATATTCCCCCTTGACATTCTAGGAAGAATATGTTACAATAATATATGAGTAGAAAACAAAACAGGCTGCTCAACGCCGGCAAGCGTCAAACAGCCCTTAATCTTCAACGGAATTCGCACTTCCGTCAAGACTTAGTTTCGGTATTACGCTACCCATTATAGCATAATATAGAGAGTTTGTCAAGGCTTCTTGTGCGTGTTCCGCTGAGAAGTCTTTGTCTTTCTACATAATACAGGTTCGCATTGCTTAACAACTTGCAAGCCGTAAGCAACTTGAAATTTGATATATATGAGCCTGCTCCAACAGGCATAATATCCATATGAAATACCCTTTCCTAAACAGAATGAAAGTGGAAAGTTTTCATCGAAATATTCATACTGTCCCCTGCCTATACAGAATGGGAGCGGCAGAGATCACAGTGTGTTCAGTTGTATCGAGTGTGCGATGATACACGCGGGTTCTTTCTTTATTCGACCGATAAGGCATTAAAATTTCAGAGATAACACCGGCGTGAGCCACAGCAAACCGAAAACCAACAGTATGGCGATAAGGCAAGCCGCCTATGTGCCGATACAGCGAAAGTCGATGAAATGTCATGCAAGCCTTTGAATACTGATAAACAAGGCTGTCCTTAGCAGACCGAAGCATGATGGGAGATCAACTAGCTAGATAACAATCGGCAGCGAAATCTGCCTTTATATACTCAGCCGTTCTGTCGGCTGAGATAGGTTCATAATTATTTGTGGATCTATCTTGACCGACAGACCTTGCAATAATAGAAATCTAGCGTGAAAGCATAGTGCTCTCACGCAAATTTCATTTGGCAGGGGCAGAAGGGATCGAACCCTCGGCACGCGGTTTTGGAGACCGCTGCTCTACCATCTGAGCTATACCCCTGTGTGATATTTAGTTCTCATTGGTACTTTGATATTATATCACAACATCGTGTTTCTGTCAAGCGTTTAACGATATATTTCAATTATAAACTTTATTAAAGCTTTATACACAAAAAAAGCAGACACCCATCTCGGTACGTCTGCTCAATTGCTATGTCTGTATTATTCGTATTTCAGCTCGAAATTCTTGAACTCTGCACGGCTGCCGCCCGCCGCGTCTGCCGCGTAAATACCCAGCATAACGCCCGTGAATCCGCCCGATACCTCGCTCGAGAGATACTTGCTCTGCGCAAAGCCCAACTCACGCTCCTCGCCGCCTACCTGAACGTAGAAATTGTAGAAAAGCTCGGCGCTGCGCACTATCAGCTTCGCCGAATCCGCGTTGCCAAGCGAGATCTCAGCCTGCGTGTGCTTTATGCCGCCGATGTTCAGCTTCAGCACCGCCTTCAGCTCACCGCCCTGCTTCCGCAGACAAAGGTCGTAGTGCTCGTTTTCGCAGGAATACACCGTAACGCCCGCCTCGCCGCCGTCAAGCGTGAGGTCTACGCTCAGCTGCGAACGGAAATCCCGCTGGCGCAGCGCTATGAATGTCGGCGAATCTACATCGTCCAGCGTGAGCGCGCAGCCGTGAAGCACCGCGCTGTTCTCACCCAGCTCGTAATTGCTAAGCTCCGGACGGCGCATATAGCTCCAGTCAACGTTCCACTTCGTGTTCTCAAACGTGTACAGCTTCTTCTCGCGCTGCTTAAAATCGCCCGCGATCTCGTAGCTTTCGTCCGTAGTGCCGTCGCCCGCTGTGAACCAGCCGTCCTCACCGAACTTCACAGGCGTAAGGAACACCTCTCTGCCCAAATGGTGGTACGGCTGCCATATATGTATCTGCCTGAAACCGAGCGTGAGTATGTGCCACTTGCCGTCCGCGCCGCAGATAATGTCGCCGTGGCCAATGCCCTGAATGATGTACGGCGCTTTGTTGCGGTTTGTCAGCACGGGATTGTTCGGGTTGCCGATAAATTCGCCCCATACCGACTTTGCACGCGCACAGGTCACCATATGTCCGTACTCAGTGCCTCCCTCAGCCGCCATGAGGTAGTACCATTCGCCAATTTTGTACATATGCGGGCTTTCAAGATATCTGCCTCCCGAGCCTTGCCATATGCACTTGCCCGCCGTCAGCTTTTTGCCCGTAGCAATGTCTATCTCGCACTGTATAACGCCGCTCTTGCCCTCATCGTCAACGCCGTTGCTGATGAAAAACGTCCTGCCGTCCTCAAAATAAAGCGAAGGGTCTATGCCGCCCTGGTCGACGTATATCGGGTCAGACCATTCGCCGCGAATGTCATCGGTATAGACGTAAAAATTCTGATGAGTGGTGTCGTTGGTAGTGACCATGTAGAATCTGCTGTCGTTGTAGCGGATAGTAGGCGCGAAAACGCCGCCTGAGCTGTTTATTTTATCCAGCATAACCTGATTTTCGCGGGTGAGCACATAGCCTATCTGCTCCCAGTTGATTAGGTCGGCGCTCTCAAAAAGCGGCACTCCGGGAAAATACTGAAAAGAGCTGCACACCATGTAATATTTGCCCTCAGCGCAGCAAACGCTGGGGTCGGGATAAAAACCCTTTACTATCGGGTTTGTATACTTCATAAATTTTCCCTCCAAAAAAGTTGTATCAGTTTTATAGTAACACAAAAGCGCACCCTTGTCAACAGCTTTTGCGCAATTTGAGCCGCTATATATTATATAAGGTATATTGTATAATATCATCATAAAACGGCACGAATATAAACAGCACGAATATTTAGCAAATTTCTGGCGGTATGCCGTTGACAAGCAGGCAGATTTATAAAAAAAAACAAAGCAGAAACACCCGCTGGTAAAACGGGTGCTCTCTTCCCTGCTTGCGGCTTCCATAGCTGTGGGCACATTCGCGGCAAACGCCTTTGCCGTTGGTTCTGACGACCGTTACGATAAGGCGTATACCATTGGCAATATCCTTAGTGACTTCCAATATTTCACCAAGGGCGACCTCAAAGGCAGAGGCCATACTGTCGGCGCAGCAGCCGTTGGCGGCACTATGGATAAAGGCAACTCGTTCGGAAACGGCGCGGTCACCCCCTCGTTCATCAACAAGATAGACCAAGCTACGGCGGCTTTCGGTTTGTACAAATTCGAGGGCAGCAACGATGTTCTCTACTACGTTGACGGCGTGGAAAAGCTGCAAAACTGGGGCAGCTCGCTGAAAACTGTAAAGTCAGACGGCAAGTACATCGACTTCGACGCGGCTTTCACGGCAGTGGAAAAGCAGTCGGAAGCGCTCGCGGCGGCAGGCAAGACCCTTAGCGAGGCGGACATCAACGACGAAAGCTCTGAGGCGCACTTCTACGCCTATAATGAGCTTGGTTATGAACCCGAAAAACCCGATGATTCGTCATCGGCGGACAGCTCTGCTGCGGATTCATCGGCAGATTCCTCAAAAGCTGACAGCTCGAGCGCTGCGGATTTTTCCAGCAGCGCGGATAATTCAAGCACTTCGGACACATCGAGCAGCGATTCTTCGAGCAATTCTGACAGCTCGCAGCCCTACAAACCCGACGTAAAGACCACAAGCGTGGAGTTTCAGAAGATAACGGACAAAAACATAGCGCTCGAGGGCGCGGTATTCGGTCTGTACAAGGACGGCATATGCTCAGTACCCGTTCAGAAAGACGGTGCGAACTATACTTTCCAATCGGGCGCGGACGGCATCGTAAGATTTGAGGGACTTGAAGCGGGCACATACTATTTCAAGGAGCTTCAAGCACCCGCAGGCTACGAAGTAAACACCAAGATCTACGGCGTAGAGGTAAGCTTTGACGCAAGCGGCAAGGGCACTGTTACCTTTATAGACGGCGAACAGGCAGGTCTGAACGACCTCAAAGTTCCCAACGACCCCATCACGGCGCAGACGGTAAAGCTTACCAAGACTTATGAAAACGCCGACCTTGCCGACCTTACGACGGCTCAGAGAGATGAGTTAGCGCAGGCAACGGAGTTCACACTTTATGCCGACGCTGAGCTTAGCGACGTTATCGCGGCGGCTTCGCCCATCGTGACCAACGGAAAATTCTCGGTAAGCTTCAATGACGGTCTGAGCGTACCGGCCGAGGCGGGAGCTTTCAACATCTACTACATGGCGGAGAGCAATGCGCCGAACGACTACAAGGTTAGCGACAGCGTTTACGTTTGCAGGATAGACAATTCGGGCGCGGCGGCTTACAGGCTGCTGGGACAGTCTGACGCGGCGTACAGCGCGGCTATCCCTGAGTGCGAGAACAAGCTTGACAAGACCACGGAGGACTCCGGCGCGGTGGACAGCTCCAGCCAGACCGATGTAGTTACCAGCGATACGGACAATTCGAGCGCTGCGGATAATTCGAGCGTAGCTGATACTTCTAGCGATGCAGATACTTCAAGCGTTGCAGACACTTCGAGTACAAACGATACATCTAGCGCCGCGAACGATTCCAGTGCGGCTGACAATTCGAGCAGTTCGGATTCGCGTGACGCGCTCGAAAGTACGTCCGACAATTCATCTTCCGCAGACACAAGCTCGGTAAGCGACGTTACCGATTCGGACGCTGAGCAGGATTCCTCGTCCGATACGGACAGCTCAGACAGTTCGGAAAGCTCCTCGGCAGATTCCGAGAGCAATTCGGACAACTCCGGCAACTCGAGCGCTGATAGCTCGACAAGTTCGGCGGCTTCAAGCAGCACCGGCACGGGCAATTCGACAAGCTCGAGCGCGGCGGGTTCAAACTGCTCATCGGCGAACGGTTCGGGCAGCTCGAACAATTCCACCTGAAATCCGAACACAGGCGTAAAGAGCACGCTCGACGTAAGCGCGGTGCTTATCGCGGTAACGGCGGTTTACGTCAGGAAGTATAAGAATAGATAATTTAAGATAAATCAAAACCTCCTGCGGTGTGGAAGATCTGCACTGCGGGAGGTTTTTGTTATGTGGATAAAAAGAAAAACGATCATTACACGGCACTACGAAAAAGTCTGTAAAAAAATGAGCGTTTCAGCTCGGCTAAGGCGTATGGCAAATAAAAAACCACCGTGATACTATCAATATCACAGTGGTATAAGATGGAAATATGGAGGCGAGGGGAGTCGAACCCCTGTCCGAAAACCTATCCCCACGAATTTCTACGAGTGTATTCTGTTATTTCGGCAATGCCCATTCCCTCAAAGCCGCGCAAACAGACACGCGCGACAGATCAGTAGACCGTAATACATCAAAGGGTCACAGCCTTCGCCCAATGACGTTCACCACTAATCGACGCCTTTACCCAAGCCGTGGTACTCAAGGGCAAGACGAGCGCTGACTTAAGCAGCAGCTAATTCAAAATTATCGTTGTCGTCTAATTTTAAAACGTACGCCGTTTAGAGAGGGTGCGCTCCTCTACTCGCTTATCATGCTTCAAGATCCCCGTCGAAACCTTTACGCCCCCGTGTTAGCCGCGGTTCTTGATCGCGCGCTCGATGTCGCGCTGAGCCGCCTTTTTCGCCATGTCGTCGCGCTTATCGTAAAGCTTTTTACCTTTACAAAGTCCCATGCAGAGCTTTACACGACTTCCTTTAAAATACAAAGAAAGCGGTATCAGCGTAAGCCCCTCCTGCTGAACTCTGCCAAGCAGCCTATGAATTTCCTGCTTGTGCAGTAAAAGCCTGCGTTCGCGACGCGGGTCGCGGTTAAAAATATTACCTTTTTCGTAAGGAGATATGTGCATTCCTTTAACAAAGCACTCCCCGTCCTCGATCGAGCACCAAGCGTCTTTCAGATTAACGCTGCCGTTTCTAATGCCCTTGACTTCGGTGCCGCAAAGCTCTATCCCGCACTCGAATTTTTCAAGCACAAAATACTCATGGTAAGCCTTTCGATTGTCAGCGATCTGCTTTGTAGACTGGTTTTTGCTTTCCGCCACATACCTCACTTCCTTTCGGGTAGTATTAAATTATATCATAGTTAAGACAATTTGTCAATAGGCTAGCAACTTATTTTACATTTAATTCATATATGAATTTGCAGGCAGATTCACCCATCGAATAATTAACAGTATATTTTTAATTTATTACTCATATATTCATTTTAATACTTGACACAGACAAGATTTTGTGGTAAAATGTTATTGTCAATTCGGGGCATTAGCGCAGTTGGTAGCGCACAACACTGGCAGTGTTGGGGTCAGGGGTTCGAATCCCCTATGCTCCACCAAATATTAAACCCTTGGTTTTACTGGTTTTCAGCAAAATCAAGGGTTTTTTATTATTTTCAAAATCAAAATAATGTTCAAATATTCAATTTCTTATACTATTTTTCAGCATTTTTTTGACGCGACTTGACAATTATTTGACAACTCGCCAATCTTCTATACTTACATTTCTGTAAATATACGTTAATTATTCTTTTAGCGCGAACACGCCGTTGTAAACGTATTTCGTGCCGGATATGTCGATAGTACCCCAGCACAGATTACTATATTGCGAAAACGGCGTTGTCACGACTTTGTCGCAATATGTTTTGACATCCGAAACGATAGGCACGAGTGCCGTCATGGAAGCTGATAATGCACCATTTATACGATGCCGTGCTAAAGGGTCAGAATTGTTGCTGCCCTCAGTTTTAATAGAAGCCAGCGAATTAAAATCAAGAAACTCCGCCCAATTGCTAGGAGAATTTAAATTTGGACTATCAGGCTTTAACACTGCAAAAATCAAATCGCCATTATTATCTTTAGAAATAAAAATAGATGATTGAAAAGCATTCGTTTGATTATTACAAATTGCTATTCCGTTGTCAGTCTTGTACCCATAGCGCCAGCAGCATTTGTTATGAACGTATCGATACCCGCTGTTTATATTAGCACCATTTTTCGCGGTTACTTGAAAAGAGCGCTGAGTGTCATAATCGGTTCCCCAATCGAGTTTAAACGCTGTTACATCGCCGACTTTACAGCTTACCTCTTGCCCGCCCGACGGAACATCAATTGTATCAAAATAGTCAACCGCATTAGCCGTCAGCCACGCTGACACCTCAGCGTAGTTCGCTGCGGCGGTCGTACCTGTGAAATATGTTGTTTCTATTGCCATTACTATTCCTCCTCAATTTTTGTCGCGTTTCCAACTATGCCCACTACCCCCTCCGCCACCGCAGAGGCTACCTTTGGCGTTCCGCCCCCACTGATATAATCAACGTATGATCGGAATGGTGTTTCGTCCGTTATTTTCGCCCCTTTCGGGTCGATTTTCTCGCGAAGCAACTGTTTTGTTGCTTTGAGATATTTTAATTTCGTCATGTCACAACTCATTAAATTACCTCCCCGTTTATCAGATCTATTTCGTTTGACAAAATGCCTTCGCCGATTACCGACTTAATCACAATAATAGCGATTGGTATTCCGTTACTTCCTGCTTTAAGCCTGTTCGGGAAACTTATAATATATTCCGTGCCGACTTTGGTTATTATAAATTCCGTTCCCTCAACAAGCAGCACGCCGCCGATATGCAAGAAAATAATATCGCCTTCCGTGTATTCGCTTATAGGCATTGTTATATTGTCAATATATCCGCTTGCATCATTGATCGTAGCCGAATACTGATATTTAACTATTGACGTGTCAACGTGTAATTGCTCTGTTAACGTTGAAAACCACGAATTAAACGCCTGCTGCTGCTGCAACATATACGCGTCAAATTTCGTCGTCATTTCTTCGTAGTAGGTTTCACACGCCGTTTTATACTGCGCGAATAGCTGCGCCGTGTCTACTTGATCTATAAGCCCCGTAACGTAACCACAATAGGCAGTACCGCGCAGATCTGAAATTAACGCCTGCGATATAGCCGTAGTATTTGAATTGATCGTAACGCGGGCTAAGAACAATTCTTTTATGTTTTCCGTCCACGTCCTAGCGGGAACGGTCGGGTTAGTCGCTGCCGCCGTGCCTTTTTTGACTACAAGGGAAATAGCGCGCCCGCTTTCCGTCATATCCAGCCGCAAGGCTATTACGTCGTACCGCTTTTTTCCGACTTCGGCGGGGTCTATCGCCAGCGTTTCCGTAGCGTCGTTATTAACCCATTGACAGTCAATAACCGCCCTGCCGCTTGCAACGTTTACAGCCATTCCGCTTCCTGCGGTTACTTGTAGTTTTCCGTCAACGTTTTCAAATACGCCGTCAGAAATTAGCCCGCGAAGATACATTGACATATCACGCGCATTATATGTTCTGTCGCCGTCCACGCTGTTAAAAAATCCGCTTGTTATGCTCATGCCGTTACCTCCCAATTCTCGAAAGTCGGTATAGCGGTATACATTTTGTCCGCGCTCCAGCTTTCAATCATTTCAATTATTCGCGTTTCCGCTGTAATTCTATATTCGTTTTCAACCGTCACAATATCGCCGACGTTGTAATCAGTTTTATATTTATAAATATCTGATATTACGCTTCCCGAAAAGTCTTGCGTGATTGGATTTTCTGCTAGCTTTTCGCTTCCTCGCTGATATAGCAAATTCATATAGTCGGGCAATGAAATTGCACCTTCATTGCTTGAAACGTCGCGCGCGTCAACATACATTTCGCGGCGGTTCATTCCCTGCGGCTGTTTAGTCGGGATAGGGCGGCTTTTTCGCGCCGTTCCCTCTCCTTCGCCTAGTGCATACGCCATGTTTTTATAGTTCGTCGCGTTGATAACATAATCTGTGTTAATCAAATTATCAAATTCGGGCGAAAAGTGAACAAGCGGGCGCGATACACCTACGAATATTTCGCACGTCAAATTCGTTCCGCTGCGGGTGATCTTCCAGCCGTAGCCGTATGTTTTACAAACCTCAACAATGTAGTTATATAGCACGTCGCCCGTAACTTGCGCGTTTATAGTGTCCTGCGGCGGCTGCGATATTGTAGCCGTTTTGAAATTCGGGAATTTCCGCGCCGCTTCCGCTGCATTGCCGCAGATCGTATTTATTAGCGAATATAATTCCGTTAGTACAAGCCCGCTAATATTCTGCTGCGGAATAATTACGCGGCGGTCAAGGATTGATTTTAAATCACGCCCCGACGCTATAATGTAATTTCCGTTTTCCGTGTCGGTCTTGATCTCCAGCTTTTCAATTATCATTGTGTTTTCGTCGCCGCCGCGT
The DNA here is from genome assembly GCF_020559915.1 of Ruminococcus sp. 210702-SL.1.03. GTDB lineage: Bacteria > Bacillota > Clostridia > Oscillospirales > Ruminococcaceae > YE71. Next base: position 85,255 of record NZ_JAJCLZ010000010.1, on the reverse strand, counting down.
TCAACATAATTTCCTATTTGCAGGATTTCAAGCGCGGTTTCTGTCGCGGGCATATATAATTCAAAATCGCCGCTTTCGTAGTAGCGCGTCGTCCATATTAACGATTGATAAACGTCAATAACCCCGATTTCTTTAAAGCTGGTATTTAAAATATATACATCCATATTACAGCCCCCAATAACACGCCGCAGAACGAACGTTAACGGCTAGGTTTTCCGCGCCTTCGTCGCAGCTATACGATATTTCGTTTTCTCCCGAAATAAGTTGCAGCCACTTAGAACCGCTTTGACGGCTGCTAATAATGTTGCTTATAGCGCCGTTATGCCGTAGCATTACCGCCTTTTCGCCTGCATTAGTGTTGATCGTTACAACGTCGCCCGCGTCTAGGTCAACGTCAAGCCCGAAAAATTCGTTTGTCGTATTGTTGTAGATCTTCGGGTTAAGTATCTGCGACGTTCGCGCCGTCAGCGTGAATATAGCGCCCGTCGCGATTTCTCCCGCGTTTATAACAACATTTGAACGTTTTGTAATTTTTGAAAACTCTATGCCCGCCGCGGGAATACTGAACGGAAATTCAAACAAGCTTATAGTATCGGAAAAATTAACGTTTATACCCGCCGCACTCTTGAAATACGGGTTAGGGCAGATTATAGATATTTGCGATTGCTGACTTCGCGTAAATAGCCCGACTTCGTTCGCTTCGGTGTAGCCGTCAATATATACGCTTTTGCTGTCGGTTTCAAAATATAGCCTTACCGCCGAATTAGGCGCGAAAAATCTATAAATCATGTTTCGATTTTCTTCAATAGGCGGCTTGTAGCACAATGTTATAACTATGTTACGCTTCGGTATGCGTCCGCTATTGTAGCGGCTGCCGTCCATTCCCGCCAATTCGGTGAAAATAATGCTTGCTGTCTGAGGGTTAAGACCTGTTACGTTCGTTATGTCGAAATATTCGCTATTTGTTAGCTGCAATTTCTCGCCTTTGTAGTTCTCTACGCTAACGCTAATCATTCTTTACCCCCTCGTACTTAACAGATTTTTTGTTTGCCGATAGATTTCTAGGCGGTCAAGCGCCTGCGGGCTGTTATTGGTTTGATAGAAATTGTATACGTTGCTTGTAGCTGCGGCGCTCGCTGCGCTAACGCCCGCTATGCTTCCGTTATACTGCAAGTTATCATTAACGCCGCTTACAATGCGCTTTGCAGGCTCTAAAACCTTCTTGCCCATTGTTTTTACTGCGTTTACTGCGTCTTTGGTCTTTTCCTTAATGCCGACGGCTAAACCCTGCGGCAAGAATTTTCCGACTTCATCGCGCATTACCCTTGACGGCGAATTGATGCCGAAAAAGTCTTTCAGCCCGTCTAATACGTCTTCGCCGAACCCGCTAATTTTATCTTCAATCCAGCTAGTCATATCTTTAATGCCGTTCCATAAGCCTTCTACAATGTCTTTGCCCAGTTCGCCCATTTTTTCAGGTAGCTTTTTTATCTTGTCTACAATGCTGTCAAACAAATCCCCCGCGGCTGTCTTGCCCTTCTTCGCAAGATCAGAACCCCACGTTACAATTTTAGGCAAAACGTTTGCAAGCCATTTCGCCACCTTGCTAGGCAGTTCCGTTATTCTGTCTTTAATCTTTTTGATAAAATCCGCCGCCGCCGTTCCCGCGTTGCTAACCATACTAGCGCCCCACGATACGACTTTAGGAATTACTTTTGAAAGCCACGACGATATTTTACTAGGCAATTCTTTTATAAACTCTATGATTTTATTAACAAACTCGGGGGCTTTTTGCGCCGCCGTTGTTACCATGTCGTTAAAAAATCCTAGAATTTCGTCAAGTACATTACCGCACCATTCAATCAGCTTTGGCAGCAGTTCGCCCAGCGCCTTCATAATCGCCGAAACGATATTAGGCACGTTCTTTGCAAGCTGTACAACGATCTGCGGAATAGCCTTCACTATCTGCATGAAAAGCTTTGCGGCTGTTTGCAGCAATAACGGCAGATTGTCAAGCAGTACGCTTGTTATTGTCGTTATTATTTCGGGTAGCTTGCTAGCAAGCGCGGTTACGATTTGCGGAATAGCCTTTACTATCTGCATGAAAAGATTGATTGCCGCCGATAAAAGCGTAGGCAATGCCGTTGTTAATGCTTGCATGATTGCGTTAATGATCTGCGGCAGATTAGTTATTAACGCGTCAAGGATAACGGGTATAGCGTCTATGATCGCATTTAATAGCGTTATAGCGGCTTGCAAGATCTGCGGTACTGCCTGCACGATAAAATCAACAATTGTCGTTATCAGATTAGGCAACGCCTGCATAAGCTGCGTTATAATCTGCGGTAATGCCTTTATAATAGCGCCGAAAAGCTTTAGCGCCGCTTTCAGCAAGTCGGGCAACGCTGCAAGTAGCCCGCCTATAATATCGCCTACAAGCGCGTTTATCTGCCCTATCAGATCGCTAACTATCTGCGGCAACGCTTCAACGATTACGGTAAAAAATTGTATCGCTGCTTGCAAAAGCTGCGGCGCTAGTAAGATTATCTGATCTATAATCTGATAAACGATATTGATAAAATCAGAAATCAACTGCGGCGCTGCTTGCGTCAGCCCGTTTACAAGCGCTAGTATAACGTCTGCTGCCGCCTGCAATATAAGCGGGGCTGCGTCTTTAAGCGCCGTTGTAAGCTGCGTTACAAGCTGTATAGCGGCTTGCACAATGTCGGGCAATGCCTGCATAAGCCCCGTTATAAGATTAGTAACTATCGTTGTGCCAACCGTTACAACTTGCGGCAAGGCGGCTACAAGTTTATCGGTAAGCTGCGTTAATATGCCGCTTACCGCTCCGCCCAGCGCTTCCCCTGCGCCGTCTACGCCGTTTACAAGGTCTGTAAAGCTTTGCCCTAGCTGCTGTATATTCGGCATTAGGTCGGTTAGTATATCCGCGCCCAGCGTCTTAAAAACAGTAAGCACGGGTAACGCCGCTTGCCCTACTTGCGCCATAGCGTCGTTTAATTCAGCCTGCGCCTTGTTGTAGTTTATAGTCGCTTCGTTGTTTTTGTTGTATTCGTCGGCAAGGTCGCCGTAAAGTCCGTTAAGGGTATCAACAACAAGTTGTTGCCGCTCTTGCTCACTCGAACACGCGGCTAGCTTTTCGTTAAAATCATCTTCCGAAACGCCCGCCCAGTTCAACGCGTCCGCAAGGTTTCCCGTAACCTGTCCTACTCTCGACGTTTCATTGACGCTTTCCGCCAGTCCGTCAAGCGGTATACTGTCGCCGTACTTCGCCCATATGCCCGTAGCTGAATTTAAAAGGCTGTTTAAATTCTCCTGCGATGTGTCCATAGCCATGAAGTTAGAAACTGCGGTATTTGCCGCGGTTTCGTCGCCCAGTACGCCGTAAAGATCGTTAAACTTTTCTTTCGCAAAGTCCGTTGAAAGCCCCGCGCTACTAGCAGCACTTTCCAGCTTCGTCATGTTCGCAGTCCACTCTTGCGACGCTTCGGCGCTGCCTAGAAAGCCCGCTATAACGCCGCTCGCGGCTGCGCCTATGCCTACTAGTGCGCCTTTAGCCGCACCGCCTAGCTTCTTTAGCAGCCCGCCTACTTTGCTTTCTGCGTCCTTTGCGCTGTCGCCTACGTCTTCGATAGCGTCAGCGGCTTTCTTGCTTCCTTTGGCTGCGTCCTTTCCGCTGTCGCCTACTTCCTCGATAGCGTCGGCGGCTTTCTCGCTGCCTTCGGCTGCGTCTTCTGCTCCGCGGTTTAAGCTTTCAAGTTCGTTCGTATACTTGCCGATCTGCTTTTCAACGCCTATAACGGCGGCTTTCTGATTGTTAAGCTTTACTAACAGTTCTTGCGCGCCTTTTGAGTTCGCGCCCTGCTGCTGTACTGTTAATTCGTACTGCTGTTCTAGGCTGTTAAGCTTCTGCTTTTCAGCGTCTAGCACGCCGTTAAGCTGTTTCAGCTTCGCGCTTAGTCCGTCCGCATTGCTAGCCCAATCGTCCATGCCCGCGGTAGCCGCTTTAAATTCGGAATTTACTACTTTTATGCTTCGCTGCGCTTCTTGAAACGCCGCTTTTAATTCCGATATATCGGCTTTAAATTTTGTTGTGCTTTCGTTGTTGCTTGCCATTTTCTCACCGCCTTAATACCACGTTGTAGCCTTAACACGCTTAGTTCTTTCACGCTGCGGGCGTTCTTTTCCGTCCTGCTTTTCTCTGCAATACTTCGTATAGCGGCGCATTAGCAGAAATGCTTCAACCGCCTTATATTCGCGAAATTGTATAGGGTTCATGTGAAATTTTTCACATAAAGAAACGGTAATATCAAAGAGAATATCAAATAAGGGCGGCTGCGCGCCGCCCTCGTCTAGTTTCCCTCGTTGTCCGCTCCCAGCGACGATATTTCATTGAAAGCAAACTTGAACGCCTGCACGAAAACGGGAATAATCTCCTTAACGTGTGTGTGTCGGATTTCTTCGTCTGTCAGCCCGTCGAAAATCTCGCAAAGCAGCGGCTTAATCTGCGGCAGCAACTTTACTACCATTTTACCGATTTCAAGATTATCGTTAAGTTTATCAAAGTCAACGATTGATACAAGATCTTCTATCATGCCATATGACAGATCAAAAGTTTCTGCCGTGTAGGTTTTTACAACCTCTTTTTTATCGTAGATGTTAAGCGTCATGCTCATTGAAATTTCCTCTTTTCTGATGTGTTATTGATTAGACAGCCTTTTTCTTTGCGGCTACCTTGTCGGGGTCTTGCACGGCGGCGAAAAAGTCCGCTTCGGTGTATGTAGTTAAGCCCTTAGCCATTTCAAGGTTTACAGCCTTTGCGGTCTTGCCCGTCTTTTCAAACTTATGCTGCGTGTTAATTCCCGTAAATGTTATTTCCTGTCCGTTAGCGTCCGTGCCGTCTGTCTTGGTCTCGTGTGTGCTGGACGGGATAGAACACTTAACTTTCAGCCGCCATACAAATACTTCGTTTCCGTCTGTGTCCTCGGTAATATAGCCGATTGCGAAATACTTTGATGTTCTTTCGCCCTCGATAAACATTCCCGTTTCTTCGTCGTAGGTCTGCCCCGTAAGCTTGGAAAGAATATCAAGCGGGATAGCCGAAACGCTCGCCGTTACTGTGTCCGCGCCCACGCTGTCAATAACGATAGCGGGGATATTGTCGTAATAATGGCTTTCGCTGCTGTTTTCAGTTTCCTTTGACAGTTCGCTAGTTCCTGCGACTTCAAACGGCGTGCCGTAGGTCAAGCCGTTTTCTTCGTTAGTATCTGTAAGCAGTTCAGCCGCTACAAGTCCGCGAATACCTCTATACTCGGTAATTTTCATGTTCGTACCTCCTGTTATAGTTTCTCGACGTATACGCAGCTTATGCCGCGCCCGTCGTGCGTTTTTTCGTCACTAGCAATGTCGTGCCCGTCGCCCGATATAATAAAGCCTGCTGCTTTAAGCTTCTTGATCGCCGCCCGTAGCGTGCTATATACGGCGGCGGGGTCATTGCTGTAAAAATTAACGTCAAAATCGTAAATGAATGTATTTTCTGCGTTGTCGTAAAATCTTTCTGAAATACTGCTGCTATTCCAAAAAGTGAAAAAATTGTCGGGGTACGGCTCGTTGTCTAGCAAGCTGCCTTGCCGTTTCACGGGAAAATTAAAGGTTTCCAAAACGCTTATTAAAACGTCTTCGGCGTTCATTCGTTACCCCTCCATTCTCTTTTTTATTTCTTCGCTAAATACTTCTTCTTGGATTTTCTGAATTTCTTTTTTTGTTGCCGTGCCATAAATGGCATTTTTTAGCCCGCTCATTGGCTTCATTCTCGGTGTGCCGTACATAAGAAAAATTGTGTCAAGCCCGCTGATTTCAAAGTCAAATCCTACGTTAATGCTTGCTGTCGTGCCTTCCCACGTTACTGCGGCATTTTCGATAATACTTTTCTTTGTGTCACCGCTCGCATATTTTCCCTTTGCGGGGAATTTGCTGTTTTGTACTGCCGAATTAAGCTTGTTGGAAACGTGATCGCCCGACTGCTTCAACGCCTTTTCCGCCGTGCTTGCAATATCACCGCCCACCCTGTCAAGCCGTTCTGCGTATTCTTCAAATCCTCCGAATTGCAGTTTGATTTTATTTCTTGGCATTACGCCCCGCCCCTTATCCTGCGAACCTTGAATTTTAAAAACTGATTTCGCATATTGATATTTTCGGGCGTGCCTAGCACTTCGTAGCGCGTGCTAGCGTCTTCGGCGCTCTGTAACGTGCAATTAGCTTTTATGTCGGGTCTATACCACGTTTCAACGGTCGCCGTGTCTTCAATCACTATGCCCGCGTCGGTCTTTATTTCCGTGCCGCCGAACGTCTTAAAGCTGCACCATATTAGCCCCGCGTCTTTGTCGGGTAGTTTTTTTGTGCTGCCTTTAACCGTTCTGTATTCGGGAATAAGCAGCCTAAACGGAACGTTAAACGGCGTATTCGGTTTATATGCCTTTGCCATTATCCCGCCCCGCTTTCTGCTGTGGTGCTGTCCTTTAACTTCAACTGTATTGCACGCTGCATAAAGTATTCACTTAACGCGCCTTCGCCTGCGCCGTAATTCCATAGATCAGCTACGCCGCGGGTTATAACGCCAACGGCGGCGGGGCTGTCAACGGTTTCGGCTTTTACGCCCGCGTCCGTCAAAAAGGCTTTCACTTCGTCTATATACAAATTTAAAGCCCCGTCTTGATAGTTGCCCGTAATGCCTAGCCCCGTTTTTACGTCGTCCAAAATTGCCACGCCGTCAGCCCCCTTTCTGCCATTAGCCTAAATTTGCGTTAACCGTAGTTTTACCGCCTGCGACTGCACCGCCTGCGCTGTCAGTTTCGCAAACTGTAATATAAATGCCGTCTTCCGCTTCGATTTCGTCCGAACCGTTCCACGCCGTCCAGCCTGTCAGCTTCTCGCCGTATTCGGGCAATGTGCTATTGTTCAGCTTATAAACTAGCGCGCCGCTGCCGTTGCCGCTAACTTCGATCTTGGTCTTTCCTGTCGTAGTGCCTGCCGTGCTAGTTACTGTAAGCGCGCCCAGCGTCTGCGGTTCTTCGCCTTTATACGCTGCTGTTATCGCGTCAATCACGGCGGCGGTAGTGTCGGCGGTCAGATCGTCCGCCGTTGCTCCGCTTCCCTTGATTGCCGCCCATAGCCTTTTAAGCGCGTTAACGTTTGTATCAGCCATAGTTTGCAACCTCCGTTATATTACTTCTTCTTGATGATATAGCAGCCGCTAGTGTCAAGGATTTTGCCGTCCACGATAACAAGCAGCTTGTTAATCCATTCGTTCGTATCTTCGTCAAAATAGCGCTTAATACCAAATTCCATATTAGTATTGATTGCATAATCGGACGGGACCCAATAAATGCCGATTACGTCGCCCGCTGTTGCTGTGTCGTAGTCTGCTACTACGTCGGGTTCTACAAGGGTTACAGTTCTGCCGTAGAATGTGCCAGCCGTTGCCGCTTCGCCGATTGTAAGTTCTGTTGCTTCCTTAAAGATCGGGCGATTGTTTGCGTCCTTGATTGTCAGCAGGCAGCCTTCAACGGTCGCGCTGGTAAAGATAAATTCGCCCTGTCCGCGCTTAGCAAGCGGGATTTTTGCAAAAAGCTTCTTTCTCCATGCCGTCCAGTCAGACAGTTCCGCTTCGGTCATTTCAACAACGTTAGTAACGCGGTCGTCTTCGGTAATTCCTAAAAGCTGTCCGCTGCCCGTGCCGCTGATAATGCCCTTATCCATTGCTTCAACATATGCCTCGGTCATAATACGCACGATTTCATTTTCAAAAATATCAAGTGATACAACCTGTGAAAGCAGCGTCTGCGCTACGCGGATTTCGCCGATGTTGTACGAAAATTCGATATAGTCCTTAATATCGCCCGCTTTCTGCTTCTCTGATACTTTGGCTTCGGTTATCCACTTAAAATTAGCTTTAAGCTTGCTGATAGGGAATTTCACGCCGCCCTTAACGTTAAGCTTGCGAACCTTAGAATAGATCTGTCCGTAAACCTTTGAAACGTCCTTGATAAATTCGGTCATGATTGTAGTAGGGATAATAGCGCCAATATCCGCCGCAACTGTTGTGCCAGTATCGCCGCCCGCTCTCAGTTCTGCGGGGATTGCTGTACCCTTCTGTACATAGGCTTTAAATGCCTGTCTGTATTCCATTGTTGCGTAGGGGTCGGCTGCTGCCCTCTGCTGCGGCTGCATCAGTCCGTAGCTAGCAAGGGGATTGCCACCCCTAAACTCTGCACCCGCGGGAATACCGCCGCTTCTGCCCTCGTCGCCGTTTCCGTTGTCGCCGCCGTTTCCGTCGTCGTCGCCGTTTCCGTTGCCGTTGTCGCCCTGCTTGTCAAGCTTTTCAAGCTGCTTCTTGGCTTCTGTGAGTTCGTCAAGTACGGCGTTAAGGGTTTCGCCCAGCGCTCTTACTTCGTCCGCTGTTGTTGCGTCTTTAATCTGCTGTCTGATCTCCTTTGCGCGCTTTTCCTTTGCGGCAATAAGATTTCTAAGATATGTACCAAAATTCATTGTTTTTTCCTCCTTAGATGTTAAATAAATATTCTGCTTTCAGCTTTTCAAGTTTTAACGCTTCCGCAGTATCCACCGCGTGCGCTCCGCGTGCGTTCTCCAACGCTCCGCGTGCGTTCTCCAACGCTGCGCGTGCGTTAGCGCGTGCGTTAATCTCCGTCGCTTCGTATGCGGGTAACGTCACGGCTGATACTTCAACAACCGTTCCGATAGCCTTAATGTGTCGGGTCGGGTGTTCGCCGTCTAAGCCCTCCCATTCTTCATTGTCAATGGAAAACATAAACGACATACCCGAAATATCGCCGCGCTGCACGGCGCTATATAATGCGCGGGCTTCGGCGTTATTTTCTGTGTCAAGATTAACGCGTATTCCCAGCCCTTCATCATCAACCGATAATTGCATAGTGCTATTTTTGTTGTTTTTGCGGCTGCGCGCTAGCGGTATTCTTGATAGATCGTGATTTACTAAAAATCTAACGTCTTTCAAATCCGTTTTATCTAGCGCGCCACTGCAAATAATCTCGTCAAATTCGCCTAAGTTCGTGCGGCTGTTATATACTATCGGTCTGCCCGTTATAATGCTGCCGCCGTCTTCGTTTTTGTCGGCTCTGACTTCAAAATTATACTGCCGCTGTTCAAGCGGCTTTTTGCCGTTACTCATTGTCGCTATTTTCGCCCCCTGTGTTTCCGTCGTTGCCGACTTGGTATTTATTCGCTATTGACGCGTCAACATAGTTCAGACTTTGCAGCCGCTTCCCTTCCAGTTCGGGCAACGGTCTAAGTCCGAACGCTACGCGCTTTTCGTTTTCATACAGCGCGCCGCTTGCGCCTAACAGATTTACCATTTGCAAGGTTTGATCTGTTGACATGAATATTAAATCTTTTGGATAAAATTGTATTTTGTTCCCGAAAGATTGTTCGCGCTGCGTGAAAAGCCCTTTTGTGAAAGCCTGCGAATAAGCAATAACAAGCGGCTCTATTGTTTTTTGATAAAATGCTTCATACTGTTGCTTTGTGTAATCGCCCGTAAGTATGGGCAGCGGTACGCCGAAATGACGCAGGATTTTTTCGTCAATAAATTTCAGCGTGTCAGCGTCAACAAGCTGGATTTTATTTTGTATCGGCGTAAACTCTCCCGAAATGTCAAGCGGCAAAAATCCGCTTTCGTTATTTTGCAGCTTCTTTTCAAGTTCCTTTAACGCGGCTTCGGTCTTGCCGTCGTCCATAAGCGTTTTATACTTGACAACGCCGTTAATCGCATAGCTTGCTTTCATAGCCTTTGCAACGCCGTTTAATAGCGTATCGTTAATGCTTAACGTTTTAAGCAATGCCGCGTTATCGGGCTGCCCTGCTTCATTTCCGCCCATATAATCGCTAACAGAATAGCGGTAACGAATGTGTATCACGTCGCTATATTTCAACGTTGTTTCGTAGTTGTTTACAAATCGGAATTTTACATAAAGATCGTTTTTAGCGTCTTGGATAAAATCGACTTGCGCGGGCTGTACTGGATATAGCCCCGTATATCTCCGCTGAAAATTGCCTTTATCGTCCTCCCATGTGTAATAGGTCGGAATAATGAACGAATTGTAATTGAAAAAAAGTTGCCATGTGATTTTTTCCAAAAAGTCCGCGGCGGTCATTATTTCGTTAGGCTGCCGCAAAACTTTTTGAATGTCGCTGTTAACGCTTGTTACGTCCGAACCGCTTTCTATGATCTCGCGTATGTGCTGCGGTCTTAACTTTTTGATTTCCGAAACAATGCAATTAATAGCCTGCTGCACTACGTCCGACGCATATATATTACTACCGAATTGCGAATAAATCGGGGTAAACCCGTTAAGTATATCGGCATACCCTGTTTTATTCACGGGTTTTTTAAATAGCTTATCTTTAAGCCACCCCAATTTTTTCACCGCCTTATTTAATCAGATACAACGCACATAGCCCGCGAACGCTTCGCTTGCTGTGATTACAGCATATCCGCCTTGCACTTCAAGCCCTGCGATTACTCTTTCGTAATTGCTGCCGTTCGCTCTGAATACTGCAACGGGCGTGCCGCTTGCTCCAACGCCGCTATATACGTTGCTTGATAGTTTGATCTGCGTATTGCTGATTATTTCAGCGTTACACATAAATAGGTTCATGCCTTCAAACATTTGCGTATAATCTGCCTGCTGATTTACGGGCTTGAAAATTGTACCGATTGACGGCTTACGAATAATTATGCTTGCGTCGCTGTCTTCTCGGATAAATATTAGCCCGTCAAACTGTGTAATGTTTGTATTTGCCGTGATCGTTACGCTTGTGCCGTCCTCTTTTGCGGGGATTGTAGCCGAACCGCTATAAATCTGCTTAACGCTAACGGGGCTATGTGTCAGCTTCCCGCTAATTTCCAAAAAATTGGCGTTAAGGTTTGTGAAAAACGTTTTAAGGCTTTCGCCCAGTTTTAAAACCGTCATACGGGTATTTCCTCCAATCCAACTTTAAAAATTGTCGGCTCGTTAACGGTCAATAGAAAATCACCGTTTGACGCGATCGTAAAACTATTCATAGCACTTTCTAAAAAGTCGTTTGAATAAAGCGTTTTGTAGTAGAACAATTTATCGCCCCCATTATTTCAGCATTTGCATAAACTCAGTACGGCAGCGGCGAAACGTTTCATATAAAATAACTAGCGTTACCGCGCCGTCAATTCGTCTTATGCGTTCTTTTTTCACTAATAGCGCTTTTCCTTTTCGGTCAAGTTCTATTAGTGCGTTTTTTAAGCACCACGCGTCAACCTCGTTTTCGTTATAGTTGATTAACTGATGTTTAAAGTCAGCTTCACATAAATTGATCGCCGTTGAAAGTGTGTCCGCGTTCTGTAAGATCATGATTAGATCTTTGCTTTCGCGTGTCCAACCGTATTCGCCCATTCTGCTTATCCAGTCCGTAGCGAATTTCTGATCGTAGCCGCATTTGAAAAGCTTTATTTTATAGTCTTTGAAAAGGCTGTAAAACCAATCTGCAACTATTGATAAATCAACTTCGTTCCCGTCTGTGATTGTCAATAGCCCCGCCTTAGCCCATTCTTTATATTTTGCGCCCGCTGCCGCGTCGTCCGCGTTTTCTAGCTTGCCTTCGGGTATAAAGTAATGACTATATATGTATTTCGTCTTATCGTCTTTTCGCATAAGCAATATTTTTGCGTTTGTCAAGTCCGTTGTTTCCGCAAGGTCAACCGCTCCCAAACATACGCAGCCGCGAAAATCTTCTAAATCATATACAGCCTTATAGCTGTAATCTTCAATGTTTAGCCAGCTTTCGGCGGCGTTCTGCTTTATGTTAAAATCTTTCGATAGTACGAAAATACGATCTGATTTTGAATTTTTCGCAAGGTCTATTTGTTCTTCAAGATAGCCCCATTTCTTTATAGCGCCTAGCGTCGGATTGCTTTTAACCCATGTCCGCGGGTCTTGCCATATCTCCGCTTCGCTGTCTTGCGTATAAAGCCACGGTAAAAACCTTTCGGCAGCTATTCCCGTATCTTCCCCGCTTATGATTTTTCGGGCTTTTCTTAGCTCCTCGTCTAAATAGCCGTCAACTACAAATCCTTCCGTAGTGATATTTATAAATTTCGGGTTATCTTTAAGGCTCTGCGACTGCTCAATAGATTTCGCTATAACGTTAGTTGTCATTTCGTGTGTTTCGTCAATTATTGCAAAATCTATGTTTCGCCCCTCTTTATTTCGCGTGCGATCTGACAGTTTAAAAATCTTGCTGTTTGATATTTTATTCAAAATAAACCGCTGATTTCTTTTTGTGTCAAGGTCGCGCGGGTCTATTAGCTGCCGCATAGTGTCGATAGCGTCATAGACTATTGACGCTTGATTGTCGTCGTTACTGCTACATACTATATCCGCGCCCGCATTGCCTATAAACAGTTCTGTTTCTGCTAGTCCGCTGCACGTTTCGGATTTCGTATTTTTTCGGGCGATCAGTAGCAGGATTTTTTTAAATCGGTCGATAGAAAATCCTTTTTCTGCGCTTTCCTCGGTCATTTTGAAACTGTAAATAGTTTCTATAAATGCTTTCTGCCATAACATTAAGATCATAGGCTTATTGTAGAAAGGCGATTTTGTCAGCCTTACACAATGTTCCATGAAGTGCATACGCTTTAACGCGTCCGCGGTATCATAAAAGTAACGTTCGTTGCTCATATCGTCCGCAAGCCGCGTTAATTCTTGCCACAATTCACGCCCTACCAGTATTTCACCCGTTTCAATTCGTGCTTTATATTCCAATAGCGCCGAATTATCGGGGGTATATATCTTTTTTTCGTTAATCAGCAAGCGTTTTCACTTTCCGAAAGGCTTCTGAAATATTCCCGTAGCGGGCTGTCTTCGTCTGCGCCGTCTTTTCCTGCTGCACGCAGTAATATTTTGATAGCGTTTAGATATTGCTGCATATATTCTTTATACAGCTTCGCAGCGGGTAATAATTTTTGCTGCGTCGGGTCTTTAGGGTTAATCTTGATCTTTGGTTTTTCCCTCAGATCTGTTAAAACGCCCTCTAAATAAACGACATTTTCAATTACGGGCAAAAGATTTTCGTCTTTGCCAATATATTCAAAAAGTTCAGATCTTCTATTCATTTTTTCACCATTTTTCAAAATCAAAAATCTTGATTTTTCACTTTCTGCGCGAAAGCAGTTCCCCCTAACAGTTCCCTAAATGCTTGGTGCAAAAATTTTCGGGGGGCTATTTTCACGCGGAAAAATTTTCAAACCATTTTTTTATAAAGGTTTTCCAGTCGTTTATATTCCTTCCGTCGTTACATACTTCAATCCGCGACAAACATTCTTCTTCTGTCGCTTCAATAAAGATCGGTCTTGCGCCTAATTCCTTGCATATCCTTTCACGTTCGCTAATCAACGGATAGCCTCCGATAATATAGCAATTAAGCCAGCGCCCGCGCCGATATTTAACGCCCTCTAGCAATGTATCGCGCACGCTGAAAGCTATATCATTTAGACAAGGCGGCTTAATATATCGCTGCTGCCCGCTTATACATTGCCATATATTATCCATGTCTATTATCAAATCACCTCGTTCGGCGATCTCTGAAACATAGGTGTTCTTTCCGCTGCACGGCGCGCCATATATCAGATAAACATTTCTAGGTTTATAGCCTAGCTTGTTATGTATTCTGTTATGGCAAACGTGATGTAATAGCGCTATGTTATCGGGGTTTAACGCTATGCTAGCGTCATTAACATTCTGTTCCGTTAATTCGATCTTGTGATGTCCTATGCAGTCGTATTTCTTCGTTATGGGCTTTCCGCAGTATTCGCATATGATTTCGCCGCGGGCGTTAGTGCGCTGCATTTTTAATACAGCCATAAACTCCGCCCACGCTCTGCCAGTATAGAACCATGATAAATTAGCCATAATATCACCGTCAGAATTTAATTTATGGAATTTATAGAATTATGAAAATCGCGCATATGCGTACATTGTTATCTTTTCGGCTGTATTGCTAAATGAACCGAAATAATTCCATGTTCCATAGCCTAGCAGTTCGTTAATGCTACTTTCGTTCTCGTATCGCTGAAATGAAAAGAAAATGCCGTTAACGGGTATTTGCATAGCCTGTTTAGCGCTCTTAATCTGCATAGCTAGCGAATATCCAACCGTTCCAGCTAATGCAACCCCCGCTAGGCTTCCCGACGGCTGCGCCGTGCTGTCCGTTAGCTTAACGTGTCCGTAGTTTGTCGCCGTACCTATGCCGTATGTTGGCTGATTGCTCGCGTGGTTACTGTCTGCTTTCCCGTCGTATCTTTCGTTTGCTTCGTCTTTGCTAAATACTTCAACTTGGCATTTATCTTCGCAAATTCCGTAAACATTGTTATGTGCCATTATATCACCTCTTACCAGTCGTCGTTTTTAAACATCCCTTTGGCCTTAGCCAACAGTTCAGACGCTTTCAGGCGGTCTTTTAGTGCGTTTCCCGCGTCGCTGAAAACTGCCGTCCAAAATGCCTGAATATCTGATACATCTGCGATAATCTTTTCATCGTCAGTTTCGGCAAGCGTGTTGATATACTTGATATATTCCTGCACATCGCTTCTTGCCAACAATTTATGACTATTGCCCCTAGCGTATGATCTCGAATACCCCGCGGCAATGGCTGATTTTTCAGCATTTCCCGCGCATTCGCCGCAATAATACTTTGCAAACAATTTATACTGCGGTTTAATTTTAGGTTCGGTCATATTATCAACTTCTGTCCGACGTAGATAATATCAGGGTTTTTAATGCCGTTTTTCTTAGTTATTGCAGATACAGTTGTCTTGTACTTAGCCGCTATCGCGCTGAGCGTATCGCCTTTCTTGACGATATATGTTTTCTGCTTCGGTTTCTTATCGGTCTTATTTTCAGACGGGTTCGACGTTTTCTTATATCCGTTCAAGCCCGCTTTCTTTATTGCGGTCGGGTAATCAACATAGCAGTTGTTACAATCAACATTGCCGTTTATACCGTCGATCTTCCCTGCTGACGTATGCTGCCACATTCCAACATCACCCGACCAGTTGAGTTTTGAGCCGTATTCCGCAAGCCATAACGCGTAACGCTTTGCAACGTCCGCAGTAAGCATGGTCTGAGCTGGGCTGCGGCTCATGTAAATTCCCGCGAAATAGCCCGCCTTTTCAAGCTCCTCGCAGAACGCCTTGCACATTGACGAAACGCCGCTGCGTCCTACAAGTGACTTACCCTCAACGTCAAAGTAAATGGGGTATTCAAACTGTTTGCCCTTAATAGCAGCTATACAGCACTTTGCTTCCTGCCGTGCTTCATCGGCAGTCGTCGCGTAGCTGAACCAGTACCCGCCGCAGGGTATGCCGTGCTTCTTGCACTCGCTGTAATTGCGCGCGAAAGTCTTGTCTATCTGCCCCGCGTAACGCCCGTAACCTATCTGCATTATCACGAAATCGACCGCGCCGCGCACTTTTGAGAAGTCAGGCGAGCCCTGGCAATATGAAATGTCAATGCCTTTTTTCATTTTAATCACTCCTTATCCGCTTTCTTTTCTGTCTGCGTTCCGAAATAGAACGCTATGACCGTAGTGAATATCGTGAGAAAATCACGTCCGCTTATTACGCCGTTCACCGACAGGACGCAAAAGACTACTGATAACATGATTGTTACTATGCTTTTTACCGTCAGTAGGTTTATAAGCTTATTTCTCATGCTTCGCCGCACCCTCCAGATCTGCTATACGATGTTCTTCAACTTTCATTTTTTCTTCCAGCACGGGAATACGGCGGGCGAAATTATTGTGCTCCTCGACCTTTTTTTCTAGCTGCTGAATGCGATACGATGTAAGTTTCAATCCGCTGTAACTTCCGACCAGCGTTCCCGCAAAACTAAGCAGCGCGACCCATATTTCGCTTGACATTTGTTCACCCCGTCCCGTTATTTATTAAGCCTATTATACACGCACAAATCAGATTAGACAATATACTAAAATGTGCCGCGAATGTGCCGCGAATGTGCCATTATGCACAAAAAAACACCCGCTGAATTTCCTCAACGGGTGCTAGTGTAGATATTTGGTTATTATTTTTCAGCTCACGCTATCAAGCGAAGCGTGACGGCATAGCTGTTTTGCCATCAGTGTAGATCTTCGGCGCTAGCGTCTATATTCGCCTTTACCAATGCTATTCCTCTGTGTATAACTTCTGCCTTAGTTATATTGAGAATTGCCGAACATTCTTCCAGTGTAGAATACGTTTCTTCCGAAAGCCTTAATTCAAATCGCTTATCTCTTTTTTCGGTGGTTGGTCTGCCCATTTTTTTCTTGTTGTTTTCGATTTTTATCACGCCCTATCTTGACATTCGGGGCAAAACGTGATATATTAAAAAATAAGATAGGCGGCGGCAGAACCGCCCGTCTTAGTTTTCTTCCATTGCTCCGGCTTATTTAGTCGGAGCTTTTTTTGTTTTTGGTTTCCTCGAGAAGCCTTATCACTTCTTCGGTTTCACCTTTTTTCAGCATTGAGAGTATCAATGAGATCAACAAGTCAAATTCCTTTGCGGTCATCTTGCTCATATTTCCTCCTTTCTCGTTCTGCCCCGTGACTTGTAAGCCTTGCTTACTGTAATCTTATTATAACATATGTACGTACAAAAATCAAGCCTTTTTAATAAGTTTTTATGCGAATTATTGCACAAAGTTTTCGCGTAAAATTCGTATAAAATAACAAATACCCTCTGAAAATCAATCTCAGAGGGTATTTATCAATTGCTTGCACATTCTGTTATAGATCTGATATTATATCATCTATCGTTTTTATAAATTCCTCTCTTGTGGAGGTTTCCGCTTTTGATTTTACCATCTTCAAAAAAACTTTAAACTGATAATTTGTCATACCCGTTTCGCCATCGGTGAGATCTTCGGAGTTAGCAGCTATATCTTTACGAATGAGTTTCTTTATATATCCTGCTTTATTGTCGATACTCTCCAGCTTCTCGTAAATATCGGGTTCGGTGTTTTTCATGACCTTTACCGCATAAGTTTTTGTATTCTCTTTATCGTATTTCTGCTGAGGTGTCATTTTTTTCTCTGTGCCACTCATAAAAACAAATCCTTTCTTGACATTGCATTTTAAATGTGTTATATTATAAACATAAGATAGGCGGCGGCGACCGCCGCCCGTCTTTGTGTTTTACTGTTTAGAAGTCTTATTCATCGAGTAAGGCTTCTATTTTTTTCACAGCTTCCTCGGTATTTTCGCTGTCCTTAATGATCTGAATGACCATTTTAATTACTGAGCGAAACTGTTCATTTGTCATGTTCTCACCTCCCTTGCTCTAATTATAGTATAACATATGTTATACATATTGTCAAGCCTTTTTAATAAGATTTTATGCGAATTATTGCACAAAGTTTTCGCGTAAAATTCGTATAAAATAACAAATACCCTCTGAGATTGATTTTCAGAGGGTATTATATTACATATCAAGCATTTCGCGGACAAAATCTCGCGTGAAGATCATCGGTCTAAGCTGATCTATAAGCTTGGTTCGACGTTTCGATATTACCGATACATCTACGCCGAAATGTTCTGCTATACGTTCATGTGTCCAGCCGCGGAAATATTTCATTTCAATAAGCTCAAAATACGGATCATCAGATATTTTGTCAAGCGCGCGGTCGATCTCCGCGACAAATTTGCGTACCTCTTCATCATCACTGCGACATAACTCGGGATATTCGTACAATATCCGTTCCGTTTTTTTAAAGCTCCCGAGCCTGCTCTTACTGAGCATATCTGATTGTTTCAGCTCCATTACAACAGCCCGCGCCGTTTTATCAATGATTTCGGTCACTGTCATTGCTTGTCGCCCTCCTGTTCCATGCCTGCGACGCTCGCGGTTCATGCTCCGCGCCATAGAAGCATACATCAGCCCCGCAGTTGTCGCACATAAACATTACCGTTTGCTGTAAAGGCGATATGAACTTTCTTACCTTTTCTCCGCAGAAAGGGCAAGTTTTTAGAGTTGGTTTCTCTACAGCTTTCATTTGATCTCACCACCTAACGACCGTATCTTACTGACGTGCGAGCATTTGAATATGCAGTTGCCGCAGAGTATTCCGCAATCATCTACCACGAAGTAGTACTTTTTTGGCAAATACAGATTGCAATTATTTTTGAACTGCTCCTCGCCAGTTTTGTGCAGAATACCACTATATGTATCACCATCGAAGATTGTTATTTCAACAGTTTTGCCTAAGAATTTTTCAAGTTCTGAATGTTTCATCTTTCTTCACCGTCCATTCTAGCACCGCAATTCGGGCAGAACTGCGATTTTCTGTTATTCCACATATCACAACAGGAAGATACAACACCCTCTTTAATTGTCGTGCCACTTCTATATTTGTTCTGCCAATATCCGTGCTTGACTTCCTGCACGTCGGCGGCAGGCAGCTCACCCACCCTTCTATTCCACGCGTGAACGGATTTTTCTTCGCTGTTGCTGCCAGGATAATTAAAAAAGCCCTGTGCTGTTGCGTGGCATTTTGTGCATATCGCATAGCACAAATAACTGTCCTCAATATGTTCTATTTTTGCTTCCCCACCGCAAAACGGGCAGCTTTTTAATTCTTTTTCAATTGCTTTCATCGTCACACCTCCTCGATTCCCAGTACGACATAGCCGTTTTTTATCCCCCAGCCATTGAGAATATATTTTATCTTGTATGTGCGCTCTGATATTTCGTGCTTGGCGTGTTCTATTGTTCCGCCGTCCAACTTACGATGAAAGATACCGTCAGTCGGTGTAAATCTTATTAGATCACCCGTCTGAAAACCTCTGTCATTCTTCCGCACCTCGAATGTTTTCTGCTTGTTTAGAACAGCGTCACAAAATTCTATGTCAAGTTTAAGCTCATGCGTTTTCATTTTCCTCGTCCTCCTCATTCTCAAAATCTCCGTCAGTTCCCGCCGCGCACAGCGCCCACAGTATACCCGCTATGGCGGATAATATAACGGTAATTATAATTGCAGCCATTTTCATTCTTCTTCCTTTGCTGATTCATCAAAACTATATTCACTGAATATATTGTCTGTAAATCTGATAGCCGTCGGGTCGGTCACGCGCAGAATTTGACCATCTTCACGTTCGACAATGCCGATAACTCCACTAACGACCCCGCCGTTATGTCCTCCCAGAGTGATTGACGGCGGTATGATCTCAGAGCGATTTTCCCAACAATGGAATATCGCTTTAAGCTCACCGTTCACAACGCATGGGCGTTTTTCCATTCTTATTACGATTTCGCCAAAATTACTTTTCATTTGATAACCTCTTTTTGTATGATTTCCTGCTTGCTTTGCGCTGATAGTCCATACACTCAGCACAAAGTACATGATCTTTTGCAGAACGTGATACACCGCAACGCACGCATAGCCCCTTAGCTTTCCTATACTTGTACCTTTCATGCAGTTTATTTCTTTGCTTGGAATCATAGCGTTCATGAGCACGACGGCGGCAGGCTTCACAAAGTACCTTACCATTGGTAGCTTTACATTGCCTGCATGATACACATATCCCGTGTGATTTGTACCAACGATAATTGTAATTATCGTTCATGCTTTTTTGCTCCTTTCTTCTAACTTCTTTAAATATGATTCTCTGCCGGCAGCGCGCTGATATTTCATACACGTAGCGCAGCGAACACGACCTTCAACGGGGCGCGATATACCACAGCTCACGCATACGCCCTGCGCTTTACGCTCCTTATACTGCTGACGACCCTTAGCACAACGTTTACTTCTGTTATCTTTATACCATTTGTGTATCTTCTCCTGGCACACGCTGCACAGTGTTTTTCCCTCTATGGCTCTACGCTGTCCGCAGCGTACACATATGCCGTTATCTTTGTACCAGTAATAACTAGCTCCCATTATATCCCCTCCTGTTCCGCTTTCGTCGTTCACAAACACGCCGCATACGAACAGATATATAAAAACCGCCGTTGATCTCGTTATAAAGCGGACGAGCATATGAAAACACATAATTCGGATATAATCTCTCGTACTCTTTGCTGCCGTCATTGCCCAGCGTGTATAATTCGTATGCCTTAGATTTGCTTATCCGTCCGTCACGTTTTGTGATTTTCGGCTGTACTAAATTCCTTGAACTGCTCCACGCGTTCCCTAACCTTTTATCCTCGCTTTCGTCTGCTGTATTTGGCTGCTTTTTCTTGCAGAAATACTTTGCAAGCCCCGCGACCCCATCGCTATCAAATATAACGAGTGAAGCATACGCATATCCGTTGCCCCACAGTTTATCAAGCGCTGATACTGACATATCCGCGCAGTTTAAGATAAGGTGATGATGATAACGCCCCGAGCGCTTACCCTTTTCCGTCGTGGCTATGTATTTAAGTTCCGGCAAGCCATTTCTCTTGCGGTATCGTTTTAGCCGCTTAAAAAAATTCTGCAAAGCCCGCTTTGCTGCTACATCATTCGGGGGTAAATTTTCATCATTGTACGATGGGTTATAAAACACGGCTTCGCCCTGCTTGAAATTCGTCATAACCAAACGTTCAAGCTTCTTAACTCTGCACTGGTGATTATATCGTTCCTGCGTCAGTGATGTAGGTTTAGACTTCTTAGCGCGCTTACCCTTGCTGCTGTGTTTCAGCACTGGGAATATATCTATATCAAGATAATCATTACAATCATGCCTTTGTTCTCGATACAAAACACGCATAGCTTTAACCTCCCTTGCTTTACTAACGCAGGGGGAACGGGGGAAGTTTCCCCCTTTTCCCCTGCAACCCCTTTGCCCCCTCGAACAGGTCTTATAATCACGGGCACAAAGTTAATATACATTACAAGCCCTTAACGCCTGCGAAGCAGACTGTTTTAAAAACGATACTATTTACAATGATAAACGTGGAATACCTATCATGTATCAAGTATTGTGCTCGCTATCATATCCGCCGTGTGCGTATACAACACGTTCGGGAATTGCGTAATAGCATATCTATAATTGTTCCAGCGCTCCTTGTCGTCAAACGCGCCCATATGCCAACGTATGCACGCTATTTCCTCGTCTGTCAACATTCCGTACAGAAGTTTTTGTGCAATTATTACCGACTTATCGCCGTGGCCGTCAAGAACCGTGTCCCTGACATACTCAAAATGTCCACCCGATTTATCGCCGTTAGAAACGTACTTGTATGTATCGCACTTGCAGAGATCGTGAAACATACCGACAACATACGGACTGCTCGGGTTTTGCCATTTCAGGCCTAGCTTATCAGTGAGGTCTACGAGCTGCTGCGCTACAATCTTTGAATGGTCGAACAGCCCGCCGCTATATGCGCCGTGATATTTAGTTGACGCAGGCGCAGTGAAAAATCCCATTTTGTCAAGCTGATCTGTTATATTGCGAGAAACGGCGTTAGCCATGATGGCCTTAAACTCTGCTATCCGTATAGCTTTGTTTTTGGTATTCTTCTGCATGATCAACCCTCCTCGTTTCTGTTGCCGTCAAGCAGCTCCGTTCGGCGACTCAATATGAGATTATCAGAATTAAATAAACAAACCGGGGCGAGCCCGTGACTGCTGCGCGCACTGTAGTCGCTGATAGCTCCTGTCGGGATGACGCCACGCACGCTGCAAGCGTCGCCGGTGTCGCACCTCCACGGAGTAAGCGTCCACATACATTCTTCAAAGAGCGGCACATAATCTCTATACTTGCGGTACTGGTAGCAAGTGAGCAGCGTTATATAATCTTCACACGTTCCGTAAGCTTTATCGCCGTTATCGGCAATAAGATCAGACGTTTGCTTTACAAGATGTTCCGTGTTAAAATGTTCCTCGAGTACATCTTCGTTAAGAAAGCGGCGGAGAGTGGATTTCTCCCAGTTGTTGCAGCCGTCCTTGTACTCCTCGTTAAAACGCTTTTCACACCAACATTCAGCCGTTATCGCTAAGTAGTTGCCGTCGATAATGTCGAGGCAAATAAAACGTATGTTGTTATACCAAAACTCCTCGCCTGGTCTTAAATTGATTTCATGCATTATGATTCCTCCTATTCAAATATTATTTCACGCAGTTCTACGTCTATATTTTTCAGAGAGAAGTAAACCTCCTTAGCTGTTTCGTAGAAAATGTTCATTCTGCACTTGTTCGCTACATCTTCATCGCCGAAATAAGACAACACCTTGTGCGTTTCCGTACCTTCTAAAACAATATCTCGCCGCCGTAAGCAAATCGGCTCTCGTAAGCAAATCGGCTCTGCCTTACTAAGGCACATTCTTAGAGCGGCTGCAAGTGTTTTCCCTGCACGCCTAGCAAAAGATATTTCCTTTGGCAATGGCTTATTGTAAAAAATGTAGCCGATTTGCCAATCGAAAAGAGATATATTAAGGCATTTGTTGATTTTCTGAACTGTTTCTTCAATCTCTTGTGGATATTCCCTCATTGGAACAACTTTTACTTTCATGAAATTTCCTCTCTTACGGTATCTGGTTTAGCTATCGTAACGCTATTTGTGCTTCGGTCGGCAAGCTCAACCGATAAAGCAGGCTTGCCATTGACCAGCCTATAAATAAGCGCTGATATACACTTGTAATGAATATCTGACCTCGCCGAACGGTTACGTTCAACTACGCTGCATTGTTTCAAAAATGCTTGCTTTGCTTCTTCATCAGTCATTTTATCAACTCCTTTAGATTTCAAAACGGACACGGCATTTTTTCATCTAGCTCTTGTTCAATTTTTTCAAAGCCCGCTTTAACGTTTTCATTGTTCTTATACTGCCTTAACAGTTCTTCACAAACTTTATAAAGACTTATGTAATCGTCAAGCGTTAATTTTAGGCGTTCAGCTAAACGCCTATTTTCCGCTATTATCTCCGCAGTTCTTTTTTCACTCACGATGTTTTCCTTTCCTATCAAAGTCCGGAAAAACACTCATGAGCGCCTGATAACAACCTGCGTTCGTCACTGCCCATCATGTAACCGACTTTGGTAAGCAATGCGTACCAATTTTCAAGCCTTGAATTGCGGCTGTATCTGCCGTAATAATCGTGAAGTGTTGTCTTATTTGTGCTTATGCCCTCATATATCGTGCAGAGCATTACAAGCATAACTCTTTCGGGGTGTTTTTTTACGCATTCGCGATATTCCTTGCACTTAAAAAAATCCCCCAGACTTTCTGCCTTTTCGTATTCCGTGCTAACGTCAAGCATTTTTGCAACATCATCATATATAATATCGTAAAGATAGGGCTCAGCAAGAAAAGCTTCTGTAAGTGTTTTTATATGCTCCTTATTTGCAAAGCTCTTTACAAAATCTTTGCGTAGCTCTTGCGCCTGCTTTTCCAACTTGCTTACTCTGTCTACACGTTCTGCGCGGCGGGCTTCTTCCTCTTTTCGCTTTGCTTCGGCTTCTCGTTCTTCCTTTGTCAACGTCTTGCCGTCATCATAGACAGCTACCCACGCATATGATGATATGCCGTAGTATTTTGCGCCGCTTTCGATTTGAGTTTTTAGCCAATCCGCGAATTTATTAACGTCCTGGGTAATTGATATACTTGTCAGCATTCTACACTTAACGCTTTCCTTGTTATCTATCTGTTTAAGCTTGCTGTCAAGTAACGCTTTGTTCGCAACTGTATTAAGCGCTTCTTTTTCGGCTCGCGCTAATCTCTCTACGGTCCACTTGAAGTTCGCTGTACCCACTGCTTTTAACGCTTCGTTTTTGCTTTTCGGGTCTTTGATTTTTTCAAGCTCGATATAATCCGAAAATGTAGCCTGCCGTTCCTGTGCCTTGCGAAGCTCCTCTTGGTCGAGTTCAAGCAATTTAAGGCGGTGTCTGATCGTGGATTTGCTAAAGCCTGTCTTTTCTGCTATCCCGTCTTGCGTTTCTCCAAGGTCTAACATCATTTGAAAGCCTTGTGCTTGCTCGTATACGGTGAGATCGGAGCGCTGCATATTCTCGAGCAGCATTGTTGCCGCCTGCTCTCGCTCGTCCATTTCAACTACCATACAAGGAACTTGCTTTAAGCCCGCTTGCTTAGCTGCCGAAAGCCTGCGGTGTCCTATGATAACGGTGTAATCGTCTGCCGTCGGCGCACCTTTGCCGCCCTTTATAACCGTGAGGTTTTGAAAAATGCCGTTTGCTTTGATACTTTCAGCAAGTTCTGCTACGTCCCCGACGTCCTTTCGCGGATTGTCAGGGTGTGGATAGATCTTGCCTATTGGCAGATCTATATTTCTTGATACTACTTTCATTTATAATCACTCCTTGTTTTTTACTAGAAAGCAACAACTAGATTGAGAATAGCCGCTGCGAGCCAATACACACCGCCCCTAATGTCTTTACGAATAAAGCAGACGATAGCGGCGAGGACGTTTATAATAATAAGAACAAGCGGCAATATCTGCTCCGGTTTGATCTTCATTGTTACCCTCCTATATCCACTTGAATTGACCGTCATTCTGTATAGCTATTTCAGCGTCGTACTCGTTTTCAAGGCCTGTTCCCGTCAGATCTACAAGCTCGCCAAATTCATCAAAGGCACATGGACGGGTATCTAGCAACGCTTTTGTACTGCCGAACTTCGAGATCATGCGCGAACTTGTACCTTCGTCCGTGAAACTGTCAAATATGTTCACGTTACGCTTCAAGCGGAACAGCTTGTACAACTCTTCGCGATAACCGAAGCTTTCCATACAAACCCGCCAGGCTCGGGGGTGCGTTTGCCGCAAGATAGATAAATGGTTATCCCTGTACTGAATATCTGTACCGCACATGATACAGCCGTTGCGCGTGATATGCTGTTTGTTTCCGTCGGCGTCCGTGTACTCAATATCGTAAAGCGGCGAATACTCGAGATCATACTTGTGGATATATGCCCACACGTCATCATCAGTCCAAAACGCAAGCGGGTTGACGTGATAAAATGCGCCGTCTTCAATATGTGGTCTATGACTTGCGAAGATATGCCCGCGTGTTGCAATGCTGGTAAGTCTTGAATGGCTCTCGGCAGCCATAAGACCTTTGAATATAACGTCAACGTCTAATTCGGCTTGCAGGCGCTCGGACGGCTCTTTTTTCAGAAGCTTGCAGCAATGCTGCGAAAACTTGCATTGTTGAAGAATGCCGTAATACTCTTTCAGATCGTCCTTTTCTGATAACGAGTTTGAGTATTTCAAAAAACATTCGATGTTGATTCTATGCGCGTCAAGCCTACTCGCCGCTTTACCGAGCAGCGGCGCGCCGTATTGCTCAATGCAATACGCAAACGTCTTTCTATGCCCTGCGAAAAAACAATTGCTGTGATCTAGCCGATAACAGCGCTTTTTCGCGGCAGCTATCAACGCTTTTTGCCCTTTTAACTTGCCGTCGGGCTTTAATATCTCATCAAGAGCGCCCTCGTCTTCCAGCTCCTCTACAAGTTCGCGGGCGAAATCATATCGCAATTCATCTTCTTCAAGCCTTGACAGCTCCGTTTCGTGAAATCTGTCGGCGAAGTGTTCACGCCCGTATTTGCGCGCAAATTTCAAACTTTCGGGGAACTCTATACCCGTGTTGCCGAAAATGCAATGTACTCTTTTGAACTCTTCGGGAAAATATCTCTCAATAAGATCTGCGACAACCTCACTATCTTTTCCGCCCGAAAACGCGATCGCGGCTTTATGTCGGCAGAGCTTTAACGCTCGCTTTATTACTTCAACTGATATTCGTTCCTTTGTTTCAAGCGAAAGCTCTTTTGTATATGTGTTGATCTCCTTGAACGAATATGACGACCTTATATAGCTGTCTATATCCTCAGACATTGGAATCACTCCGTTTCAACTCTTACTTTTTGAATAGTTCCTCAATAGGTATATCAGGGAAGAACTTTTCGTGAATGATAATGGCCTGCGCAAGCGTGAAATTTGCATTTCTCTTCCCGTGAAGCTTCACTGAAAGCGAACATTTAGATATTCCAAGCGCTTTTTGAATAGCCTTATGTTTGATCTCTCGCTTGCCTATCTCGTTTAGCAGGCGGGTATATGGTCTTTCGATGGCCTGCTTTTCCACCTTAACGCTCACTGTTTTTCCTCCTCGAGAAAGGCGGCGAGTAAGTCAGCTATATAAAGCGGTTCTGTGTCGCTCCAATCAACTAGCGACGAAATAGCGTCGAAAACTCCCGCCCTAATGTGTTTCGATTTCAGGTTCAGGTCGAAGTATCCGCCATTCCCGCCCCACATCTCAAGCCCTTTTCTGGGGCGTTCGGTGTACGCGTATACCTTGCCGTCGCTGTCCTTTGCGATGTATCTGAACCCAAGCAGGTTCAGCGCCTTAAATATCTCGACCTGCTTGTCTGTCAGCCTGCTCTCGGGGTGAGCGTCCGACCATGCCTGCACGCGCTTGATGTGTTCGGGCGTGATGTCGTCCAATTCGCAGCCCAGACCGTGTAACGGGCAGTCGAAGCAGCCTCCTCTGTATGTTCTGCACATACGTGCTGCTTCGTGCACATAGTCCAGCGTGTTGTTACAGTTGTATTTCATGATTTTACCTCCTAAATATAATATCTCTCCTGGTATATCATATTATCATGATATACTAGATGTGGTATTTTCAACGCCGTAGCGAAAATAATTCACTATCGCACATATAAACTGCTTGTTAGATGGTCTTTCATCATAGCCAAACATTTCTTTGAATAATTCGGGCTTGCGATCATACGCGTATTCTATTGAACGCTGTATCATTTTCTCAACGTTATTTCTGCTTGCAGAATTGTTTTTTCTGTTGAGATACTTTTCGCCGACCGTAGAGAATATATCCCCCATATTATTGCTTTTGCTTGTATCTGCCGAAATCGCAGCTTCCATGATATATTTGAATCCATCGTGTCCTGCGGGAACGCCCAGCTTTACAAGCAGCTTATAGATCTCTGCCTTGTTCATGATATTCACCCCTCTTCCTTTTTCGGAACGTTTTCATTCGTCCATCGACGAAAGGCTTCAAGGCCTGCTTTAGCTTCGCGCGATTCCGCAAGGCTGATCTTCTTTTCCTTTTTGGGCTTTAGCTTTGTATAGTCCATCTGTCCTATGTCCCATTCGTTTTCAATGCCAAACGCCTTTATCTCTTCAAGGGCATTGATGCGACTTGTTGTAAGCAGCGTTTTTATAAGGCAGCCTAACCGCTGTTTTCCGAAGCCGTAATCGCACGAAAGCTGAACGAGAGCAAGCTTGACATTCTCAGCTAACACAGCGGCGTTTTGCCAATTATGATTTTTCAAATGTTTGCGCACGATCTTTATACAAATGTCCTCGTCTATCCCGCATTCTTCAACGAACTGCTTCATCTTGAAATCATACGCGCCGTCGTTCTCGTAATCGTTCATCATCTTGCAGCTATCGGCGAAATCCTCTAGCCATTCTTGCATTTTCTTTGCGTAGAAAGTCTTTGGGTAAAGGTCGTGAAGCGTAAGCAGTATGATACAGAGCATTTTGTAATTATCAACAACCACGTTATATGCTATTCTGTTTTTGCGGTAGTCTTTGAACTTTCGGTTCGTCAATCTTATCACTCCTTTCTCGGTTCGCGTCCTCTGAGCTCGAGCCTGCCGCTGACGAAATCTGTAACAGTGATACCTTTGCTACGGCATATAAGATATATTTCAGCAAGTGTCAGGTCAAGCGGGTGCGATGTACGGTTTGTTACAGTACCCTTTGAGCAGCCCATGATACGGGCGGTGTCCTCGACCTTATCGAATGCGCGCAGCAGCTTGAAGTTATCGCGCATTGTGCTTTCAAAACGGTCTATTTCGCGCAAAAATGTTTTCGGCATAAAAACGCCCCCTTTTTGAATTTTTATTTTGTTTTTCGCACAAATTTTTGTGTTTTGCTTGACAAATCTCGCAGCACCAGTTATAATAAAGTCATGGGCATAATAAGTTTTACACGGGCTTAAATGTTCTAACTGAGTGCTTACTTGTGAGATGGTCGGCGCTCTGAACCCTTTCGTTTTTCGGGAGGGTTCTTTTTTTATTTATTCAGCTCGTCGGCTATCCTGCGATCAGCGGCGTGCCGATATTTGCGCAATCTGCGCTCCAGCTTGCTTCGGCTCGCCGACTGTGCGAGTATCAGCATGAAAATTGCTGTTGATACCGCCATGCCCGTTAGGCTGTGTGCGAAGCAGGCTATCATCTGCGATACGCAGAATATAACAGACAGCACGCCCGCTTTACGTTCGTCATTTTTCATTTGCTTCACCTCAATCTAATTTGAACATTTTGCCGACTACCTTCCTCGTATAGTCGGCAATTTCTTCATCTGTCGGCTCTATGGACTTATCCTTGCAGAACCATACTAACGCCCGGGTAGAAATTTTCCATTTTAGCGCCGTGATTACTGATATTATCAGCAAAATACAGACTATCAAAAAGCAAAGTTTCATTTGCTTCACCTCCCTTCTTCGCTTCATGTTCAGGCGCTTTCTGCGCGGGGTTTAAAAAGCTCGTTAACGTCACAATCAAGAGAATTATAGAAAAATACTATATCTTCGGGATATACGCTTTCATATCCGTTAAGCTTATTGTTTAGCTTTTTATAACTAATCCCGTTGAGTTCTGCGAAATTTTTTTGTGATATTTTTCTTTCTCTCAAAATCCTTTTGACGTTATAAGCTACAATTGTGGGTCTATTCAAAATATTCACCTCCTGCCGTTTTCCAATAATATTGGATTGATTTTATTATACTCCAATTTAATTAGAATGTCAATAGGCTAATTCCAATTATCTTAGAACAGAGCTTACAAATTTTTGTATGACTTTTTGTGCAGTTTACCAAAAATATTGGATTTATCAAATTTTATTGGAAAAGTTCTTGATATTTTTGGATTTTGTGTTATAATGTTTAATAGAGATTGGAGGTGCTTGAAATGATAGGCGATAAACTAAAAAAACGTCGCGAAGAGCTCGGGCTTACACAAGCCGATTTAGAAAAGCTTACGGGGATAGGTAATCGAATGATTAGCAACTACGAAAAGAACAACAATAAACCGAATGATGAAACTATTCTGGTATTGATGAAGGCTCTGCAATGTGATGCCAATTATTTGTTTGATTATCAACCGCAAATCAAGAACGGCAAACCACTTTATATAACGCCGCATGAAGAAAGGCTAATCAAAGCGTATCGTCAAATGCCCGAAATGCACCTAGCAATTGACAGACTATTAGGCATTGAAGAACCAAATATAGCAGTAAGTCAGAAAGCTGCCCGCAGCGGTGATGGCCGCGCGATCGACACAGTGAAAATGACTTCTGAGCGCACAGCGAAATTTGAAAACGCTGAAACGGACGACGATATTTAATACATAATAAAAACCTCGCAGGGTATACTACCTTGCGAGGTGATAAAAGTTGATATATGGTTCATACAAAAACGCTCGTAATGCCGCGTGGCAATGCCTGATTGATTTTGATATAAAAGAGTTGCCCGTTAAACCGTCTATGATCGCTAAGCAATTAGGTATAAAGATAATAAAAAACAGCTCTATCAATGAGCTGTCAGAGGGTGAAAGCGGCGCAACATATCTTATCAAGTCCAAATGGTATATCGTTTATAACGATACAGAGCCTAGACAGCGTTGCAGATTTACAGTCGCACACGAGCTCGGGCATATTCTTTTAGGGCACATTATGTGTGACAAACACTATGCTCGTACATTTGACACGTCACGCCCGACCATAGAGCAGGAAGCGGACGTTTTCGCGGCAAGGCTGCTTGCTCCGGCGTGTGTGCTATGGGGATTAGATATTCACACAGCGCGTGAGATCTCTGAGCTGTGCGACATATCGCTTACGGCCGCGCAGGTAAGAGCGGAACGTATGGAAATCCTATACTCTCGGAATAAGTTTCTTACAAGCCCGCTTGAAAAGAAAGTCTACTCCAATTTTCAATCATATATACAGCAAAAAAGGTGATAATGTGGAGATCAAGGACCGAGTTAAGGCACTCCGAAAAGAAAACCACTTGACACAAGAAGACATGGCAAACCTTTTGGGAATATCGCCCGGAGGTTACAGCGCATTAGAAACGGGCAGAAATGCTTTCGACATTGATAAACTTGCCATAATGGCTGAAAGATTTCATGTATCTATTGAGTATCTCGCCCATGGCACAAAAAAAGACACTTCGTTGGTGGACGAAGTGTCAAAACTACTTAGCGGATTATCTCGTGAAGAATTACTAGAAATCCGCAGATACATAAAATATGTGCGCTGGACACGTGAAAACGACTAGAAAGAGGGGGTAATATAAAAATGGTAATTAAAGTTGTAGTCGGAAATACTACGGCGCAAACAGGTAACAATAATTCTGAGGAAACAGAAGAGGTAAGGCATAAGGGTAATAGCTTGCTTGAAACTCTGTCTAATTATACTGTAATAGATCTTGAAACAACAGGTACGAACATTTATGGTTGCGACATTATAGAGCTTTCGGCTGTTAGAGTACGCGATAATCAGATAACCGACAAATATTCGACCCTCGTTTGTCCTCCTACACATATCCCCATTCAAATACAGAAGCTTACCGGCATAACAGATGAAATGGTCGCGGGCAAACCAACCATTGACGATGTTATAAATGATTACGTTGCCTTTCTTGGCGATGACATTCTTTTAGGACATAATATCGCACGGTTTGATGTAAACATTATATATGATGTTTACAATGACATAACGGGTAAGGAACTGCACAATGACTTTGTAGATACATACAGATACGCCCGCTTTTGTCACTTAAATACGACTAATCTGAAGCTTAGTACCATTGCTGAATATTATGGCGTAGTCAACGAACAAGCTCACCGCTCGCTTTCTGATTGCATTGCTAATCACTATGTATATCAGGCTATGAAACAAGATTTTTCAGCACCTGAGAGAATTACTTCTGCTAAAAAGCCGAAAAAATATTCTCCCGAAACAAAAGCCGTTCAAGAAATTCAGTATACGTTGAAAACTATTCTCGAGAGCGGCGAATTAACAACGGAAAATGTCTATACAATACGTGATTGGCTGAATGAACACACCGAGTTTATCAATAAATACCCTTTTGCAGATATAGACCGTTCAATCAAAAAGGTGCTGGCCGATGGCGTAGTAGATGATACGGAAATAGAGTATCTGCAACAGCTTTTTGCTGATTTATTAGATCCCGTAACTGCTCAGGAACACGAAAACGAATCACTTGACATTAAAGATAAAACTATATGCTTAACAGGTGAATTTAAGTTCGGCGAAAGAACGTCCGTCGGTAATTTTCTATCCAATTTCGGTGCAATAATAACCAAAAACGTGACCCAGAAAACAGATTATTTGATAGTTGGCGACCTGGGAAGCCAAAACTGGCGCTGCGGCAATTACGGCAACAAGATAAAAAAGGCTTTGGAGCTGCAACAAAAGGGCAAGGGCATTGAAATATACAATGAAAATGAGTTCTTCGATAAAATGATTTCCAGGTTCAGAAAAAGGTGATAAATATGTACATGGATAGATTAAAAGAGATTATAGCAACCGTCGAAACGGATTATAATATATCGAGGGACGGCGCTTCTGCATTTACTATCAAAACACTTGCTGATAATAAAACAAATTCGGTTTATCTCGGCTCAAACTTCGCGTTACGCATAAAGCGCATGAAACTCGTTTACAGGCTCACCATAAGCAACAAGCTAGTTGATGATTATGATAGTCTGCACTGCGTTAAATATAAAGAAAATGCCATTGACAGAACCATAGATATAGACTACCCACATGATATGCTCGATGAATTGTATACATACGCGGATATAGCGCTAAGATATACAGCCGCAAACTATATGCCGTCAATTCTGTTCGGCTGCTGTTCCAAATACATCGAGTGTTCAAAAGCGAAAAAGTGTCTGCATGATGATCTGTTATATTCAAAAGGCTGTTGGTATCGCTTGAACATTGAAAAGGGTAAAATACTATTCGACGAATAATGTAAATATCGAACAATATGCACATACGTTGTGCATATTTATTATTGCAAATTTGTGAGGTATATTATGGGCAAAATAGAAAAGACTGCTTCGGGCAAGTACCGCATGAGAGTATACAGCGCAAAAGCAGGCTGCACAAAGTCATTTACTCATGCGAAAAAATCAGTAGTACAGTCGATGGCGGACGAATGGCTGAAATCTCTTGAAACGCGGCCATTATCCGAAAAGACATTTGCGGAATGTGTAGAAGATTATATCAGCATGAAATCTAACATACTATCCCCGACAACCGTTGACAAATACCGAAACATACCTAAAAACCAACTTTCAACGGAATTTCTAAACATGAAGCTTGACCGTATCAACGGCATAATGATACAAAATGAGATCAATAATCTCGCTGCTAGATATTCCCCTAAGACCGTGCATAATGCGGCCGGGCTGATTTCTGCGGTAATGCGTACATATTATCCCGCGCTCAACTACAAAGTAACTTTGCCGCAAGTGCAGAAACAGTACAAGGAATATCCATCGGCAGCGGAAGTTCTTAGCTGGTTCAAAGATTCACCGATTGAACTACTGGTGCTGCTGGGTATATGGCAAGGATTCAGAGTTTCAGAGATACGCGGTTTAAAAAAATCAGATTTTCATGACGGTACATTGCTTATAGATCGTGTAATCGTAAATGTCGGCAATACACCCATTGAGAAAAAAGCCGCTAAGACAGTAGAAAGCCGACGTAAAATGACCGTACCACCTATCATACAAGACATGGTAGATAAGGTCGATGGCGAATACATAACAAAGCTAAGCGGCGAAAGCATATATAAGAGATTTAAGCGTGTTGTCAAGAAGCACGGTTATCCAGATCTAACGTTTCACGACCTCCGTCACCTAAACGCGTCAATAATGCTGTTGCTCGGTGTACCCGATAAATACGCGATGGAACGCGGCGGCTGGTCTACAACATCAACGTTGAAACGTGTCTATCAGGAAACATTCAGCAGCGAACGTGAGAAAATGGACACTAGAATTGACAGTTACTTTGAGAACCTTTTGAACAATGACTTGACAAAAATTTGACAAGCATTTTTCAGAACCCTTGTATTTACAAGGTATTAAAGGGGTTTTACTGGGGGTTCGAATCCCCTATGCTCCACTTCACAAAGAGAAACCGCTGTAAAATCAGCGGTTTTTTTGTTATATGCAGTTGATAAGTCCGAAAAACCGGACACTAATTTTCTTTCAGCAGACCGTATTTCAAGACCACCCGCTCGATCGAACGTATCATTCGCGGCCCTAAGATCAGCAAAAACACAACGTTTGAAAACGCATACACCGCACAAAATGGCGCTGAGCCTGCCGCATAAGCGATAAATCGCGCCAAATTAAAGCCGCCGTCCTGCCAAATCACGCTGAAAACGTCCATTATAAAGGAGTATAGGACACCTGAAAATGCTCCAAATAGATATATATTCCATTTATATTTGCCCAACTGCGAGCTCAAAATGCCCGAGAGAACGCCGATAAGCCCCCAACTGAACATCTGAAATAACGTCCACATTCCCTGCCCAAAGTAGATGTTGGAGATGAGAGCCGTCAGCGCACCGCAGATGAAACCCGCGTCCGCGCCCAGCGACACGCCGGCGATTATGATTATCGCAGTGCACGGTTTGAAACCCGCGAGCGGAGTGAAAACAATGCGGCCGACGACCGAAAGAGCCGTGAGCACCGCCGTTATCGAGATGAACCCCGCGCTCTTGCGGCGAGCGGTCTTGACAAGGCTGATCAGCAGGAAAATCGCGCAGACTGACACAAAAATTAGCGACGGAATCGAATTATTCATCGCCATCACCTCGCTCATTTTTGCGGCTGACTGCACTTGAGATAAGCTCGGAATCGGTCATTGTCTCGTCAAAATAACCTCTGCCAATCAGCGAAGCTGCCGTCGTATAAACAGAATTTTGCATGATAAATTGCCGCACAGGAAGACTTGAAACAGCCTTTCCACCAAAAATCAGAGTGACATCATCGGCAGTTTCAGCAATAAAATCCATGTCGTGCGTAATAAAAATCACGGCTTTACCCTCCGCCGCCAACTCTTTTAAAAGCGTTGAAAGCTGCCTTTTGCACCGCTTATCAAGCCCTTTAGTCGGCTCATCGAGCAACAAAATTTTCGGCTCAAGCAGCAAAAGTTTGACCAAAGCAGCCCGCTGGATCTCCCCTCCTGACAGATCGTAAGGGTGAAGATCAAGCAATTTTTCGGAAATATTCAGCCTTTTGCAGAACGTTTTTACGGTTTCAAAGTCGTATTTTTCGCCGTCGGGAGAGGTAGAAATGTCCTCTTTAACACTCTCGCAAATGAAAATATCGTGTGGGTCTTGCGGCAGAGAAGCTATCAAATTTCGATAAAGAGCGCCCGATTTGTACGAAGAAATGCGCTTTCCGTCAATATAAATTTTGCCGTCACGCAGAGTTTTTAGACCGCTTATGAGCTTAAAAAGTGTGGTTTTTCCCGAGCCATTAGCACCGCAGATCGCGTGGATTCGTCCAAAATCAGCATTAAAATCGAGGCTATCAATGACATCTTTGCCGCGTCGCGTGTATGAAAAGTAGGCATTTTCCACCTTAACAGCATCACCATTCAAGTGATTTTTGCTCTCTATGAATTGATCGCAAGCAGCATTTTTATAATGACCTCGCACAAAATTCATTGCTGAAGAAGTCGTGAAAGCGGGGCAATTGTCAAGTTTAAACGATGAGAAAAGCTTAGCTGAAGTGGGCAGAAAGTCGTGATTTGCAGCTTTTTTTACGAACAAAGACGGATCATCGAAAGCAAGCTGGTGACCATTTTCCAGATACAAAATCTTATCAGCAAAATTGAAAAACTTCTCGGTATTGTGCTCGCTAATAATGATCGTAGTGCCCATTTCACGCCGAATTCGCAGAACTATATCGCTAAATCTCTCAGCAGAAATGGGGTCTAACTGGGATGTTGGCTCGTCTAAAATCAGCAATTTAGGGTAGGCTGTCATGACAGCGGCAAGGTTCACAAGTTGTTTTTGACCGCCTGAAAGGCTGCAAATATCTGATCCGATGATAGATTCAAGTCCGAAAAAAGCGCAGATCTCAGCTATCCTAAGTTCGATAGTTTCGGGTGACAAGCCTAGATTCTGTGGTAAAAATGCAAGTTCAGAATATACTTTTTCGTTCACATAAGCGGCGTTTGGGTCTTGAAAAACATAGCCTATCTCGGCAGCAGATGCTATTTTAGGCAAGTCATTCAAAAATTTTCCGGCGTAAATTATTTTGCCGTCAAGCCTTCCATTAGGAGAGATTTCGGGCTTAAGAAGACGCAAAAGAGTAGATTTTCCCGAACCACTTGTCCCACAAATGAGCAAAAAATCACCTTGTTCAAGTGAAAAATCTATATCATGAAGTGCAAAACCATTCGATTTATCACCAGCATAAGGATAGGAAAAATTTAATTTTTCGCATTCGATAAATGCCATTTTAGTCTATCCTCCAATTCAAAAGATGTCGGTATAAGAGTTAAAATCGTGAATAAAATTGTCGGGAGCATGGAAAAATCCGTTTTAAATGACGGGTAAAACGAGGTTGAAAGTTTGTGAGTGAGGGAGAAAACTATCACACAAACTGTAATGACAAGCGTCAAAATAAGCACAAGAAGTTCGTTAAATTGAAATTTTCTGTGCGAAATTTGCGTGCGTTTATGTAATAAATAACCTCTGGCGTTCATTGAAACAGCCGTATTTGCCGACTTTTCAAATGAGAATTCAGCGAGCGACATAAATATTTTCAGATAGCTTTTGACTTTTTCAAACCAAGTATCCTCACATATCAAGCCTGCTGAACGATGAGCATCGGCAATTTCGGCAAAACGTCGCTTGAATTCTGGAACATATCTCAGCGTCAAAGCAGCGATCAGTCCTAATGTTGCAAAGCGTTTACCATAAATCTCGACGATCTTTTCAGCAGTCATTAGTGTAGAAAAAATACGAAACCAAGCCAAAACTGCGATCATGGAAAGCGAAAAATTAGCTCCATACGCCATTGCTTCAAGCGTTATTGGTGTGTTTTTCACATAAAAAAGTACTGTATTTCCTCGGTGAACAAACAGCGGATTTGAAACTGTGATAACCAAAAACACGGCTAAATAGAACCGAAAGTCCTTAAAATAATCTGTTATAACATCAAAAAAGCATGCATTTATAATCGAAATCACAAGAGAAATCGCACGCAAATAGACGTTCTGAGTGAACATTGTGATGCCGATCACTGACAAAAAAAACAAAAATAGAACTCCAGAATTGAGTTGCGAAAACTTTTTCATACGTCATAATCCCTAATAAATCGTAAAATAAATGACAATATTATCGCCATCTTCAAGAACATAATCCGACATTCCAACATTCGGTTTATCACCATTTACCGAATAGACCCAGCCCGATCTCTTCGTGCAATCGCCCTCATAAAGCCCGCCTATACCTTTAATATAGGCTGTTTTATAAATGTTTTCAGACGGTTTTTGATAATCAAGAGATATATTTTTTTCCTCACAATAACATAAAAGAACATCAAATACCGTGTCATTCTCCGAAAAACTAATCGTTTCATTATCAGCAAAGTAATGTTTTTCAGGCAAAAGATCGCCACTTTTCAATTCTTCTTTCAGCCTTTTATAATTATGTTTGGCATATATTTGATCGAAATTTATTGAAAGATCTGCATGATAATTTTGATTTTCTTTATTGTTATCATGATCATCTGTAGTCGAAAGATGAATATTTTTAATAAAAAAAATTGCAAATAATGCAAATATAATGACAATCGCCGAATATTCTGCAACGCGTTTTTTCTTGATTTTATCCATTAATACTCCTTAAATCAAAAATAGACCTTTATAGTGTACATGATTTTTTGATAAAAATTTAAATCTGCAAAGGTCGATTTTTTTACACTTTTAAATAATCCAAGTGAATCAGAAATTTGAACTGTAGAATGATTTGAATAGATTTTCTCCATTAAAGCACTCTGGAAATCATCAAGCTGGCTTTGTAAATCATCACTTAATGCAGAAAAATCGTAAATTCCATTTGCCATTTCAACATGTTTTTGCTGGTAATTAAGGAGAGAAACGCAAGTTTGGAGAGCAAATGAAGCGTCATATTTCAGCTTATTCCTTATATATAGAATTCGCACACCTACAAGAATCGCAGCCAGAAACAGCGGAGCAAGAGCAAAAATCAAATAATAATTCTTCGTTTGCTCTTCATCATCTATAATTTTATCGGCAATTCTTTCACCCGAAGCCACATTATTTCCTTGCTGAATCGCAGCATTATTTTGCGTCAGTTCCAGCAATTTTTCTGCTGAAACGCCATTTGGAAGCGGCATTTTATTAAAATACTCGGGCGTAGACTCGAATGGGATCCAGCCGATCCCCGTTAAATAGTACTCAGTCCAAGCGTGAAAATCGGCATCTGTAAGAGTAATTTGCGAACCGGAAAGCTTGTTTTTAACCGCATTTTTATCAACAATATACCCCTCTGCATAGCGCGCAGGTATGCCATAATATCTAAAGATCTCGGTCGCAGCACTTGCAAAATGAATCGAATATCCCGATTTAGAAGTCTGTAAAAATTGTTCCAAAGTCAAATTAGAAGAATTATTATCATACGAAAAACCACCAAGATAATCGTAAATAACGTTGGCAATGTCATTCAAATCGCCACGCTCAACATCATATTTAGCAAGTTCAGTATCTAAAATTCGGTTGATATTGTCGGGTAGTTTAGTGAAATTCTGTGTGTAGATCTCGTCGAAGATTGCTGAATTTGAAATAAAAGTTTCGTCAAGCAAGTCGTTTTCATCATGATATTTATTAGAAAAAGAACTTGAATTTTGGATAAGATCTGCTATAGTTAGTGATGAAGCAGGCGTTTTCTCGCCAAATTTTTTCGAATTTTCAAATCCTCCTGACGAAAAAAAGCGAGGTGAAGCATCATATTTTGCCGTTGCAGGAGTGTAATATACACTTGAATTTGCGCCAAGATTCGTCACAGTTACATTATTAAAAGAGAAATCATCAGCAAAATTTTCTGCGAAAATGACAGTCTGAGAATCTGCAATGAACCTCTGCGCATCCAAATAAGCCAACTTTTCTGAGTAATCACTGATCTGCGAATAATCTGCCGTCTGCCATTTGCCATCAGAATAATTATACCCCAAAAAACCGTGCAAATACATGGCTTCGGGCGTATCCATCACAACTTCAAGCGATGAGAAACCTTTAGGCCGGAAAGGTTTTGAATCACTTAGATCACCCATTGGCAACTGAAAACCATCGCCGCCATATACTGAATTTGAAATATTCATGGTGATTTTTTTTGAGAAAACCTGCATAAATTGCGCAGAGATGAAGATAGATAATGCGGAAATTATCGCAAAACTTCGGGACATCACATCCAAAAAAGAGCGCTTTTTATTATAAAAAATCATAATTAATGTGCAAAAAATCGCCAAAACTACAGATAAAATATTGCCTAAAAAGGCCACAAAAACTATCATTAACGAAAGAAAAACAGCTTTCAAAATTTTAGAATCACTGAAAAAGATCCAAGAAAATAGAAGCAAAAGGCAACTCAGAAAAATGATTTTTGCAGCAAAAGATGTGCCACTTGAATTAAATAAATGCACTGAAAAGGCATACTTTTCAAACATGATAAGCTGAATTTTATTGAGCAATGCGGCAAAAAAATCAATTAAATCATTATGAAAGATAACGTAAAGAATCGGTAAGATGACCGCTATAATAAGCGAAATTTTCTTGGATTTTTTGATGATCGAGATTGAAAAAAGCATGGAAATAGCTAACATTATAAAAAAATATATTGCAGAAAATGAATCAAAAATCAGAGAAAACGATAAAAATAACGAGCAAATTGCTAAGAACAAAAGTGCAAATGATGATGCAAAATCCATTTTATCAGAGCTGTTTTGTTTCAAAATCGACAACTTCAAGTCTTATGCACCTCACCATTTTCAATCAAAATACCATCAAAATCATTTGCTGAACGAGAAAAAAATGACTTTTTATCGTTAGAAAAAAGTTTCAGAAAAGTACTTTGGACGTCCCATTCACCTTGAACATGTACTATTTCATCGCCGATTTTCACTGCACACTCCCCGCCTTTTGCAAAGCAATCGTACATTAAAGTTAGCAAAAGCGATGCATTTTTTTGAGAAATATCGACATCATCGGAATAACAAAATACAATATTCACTACGCCTTCTCCACCGTTAGGTCGTTCAGAAATCATGTATTTTCCAGCTTTTGCAGACAGTTTCATATGAATATCGCGCATCGAATCACCCAATTGATATTCACGAACACCATCGCGCAGTCCATTGCCTTTTTTTTGAGAAAAAATATTGCTATCAGATAGTTCAAAATTCAAAATTTCAGGCAAAACCTCAGGCATTATAAGACATGGTTCAGAGTTTGCGATTTGAATTTTTCGACCAAATATCGAACCGAAACGAGTAATTTTCACATCAGAAATCTCAACATTAAGCAGTCCACAAGTTGAGTTTTTTACATCGATTCCAAGTGAAAGCAACCCGTTTACAGAAGATGTACGCTTGATTTTCAGTTCAGTTTTCTCGTTAGTATACAGATTTTCAAGTTGAATTTTCGCAGTAATTGACCACGAAAAATCGAA
This sequence comes from Ruminococcus sp. 210702-SL.1.03, assembly GCF_020559915.1. Taxonomy (GTDB): domain Bacteria; phylum Bacillota; class Clostridia; order Oscillospirales; family Ruminococcaceae; genus YE71. The sequence continues at coordinate 45,413 of NZ_JAJCLZ010000010.1, read as the reverse complement.
TTTCAATGTGTTTTTCAGCTTCAATTCAATTCGATATTTGCTGATTTTCGTTTCATTTTTCAAATGAATCGGAATTAAAAATGTGATGATTGACGCAAAAATCTGCCAAACGATCAAAGAAATCAAAAGTGATAATATTACTTCAACTATCACTTTGTCTTTCCTTTCATGTGCGGCGGAGGTAAATTTACGAGAATTTTCGTGCAAATTTCGTCTGCTTTTACGCTCTGAGCCGCTGCATTTGGTGTCAAAACGAGTCTGTGTGCTGCCGATTCCGTGAAAATCTCCGCGATGTCAGCAGGCAAAACATAGTCGCGCTCATCAAAATAAGCCATAGCTTTTGCTGCTTTCATGATCGCGATCGCGCCACGTGGACTTACTCCCTGAGCAACATTTTCATCACAATTCGTCGCCTCGATAAGCGCCGCAAGCCACTCCGCAATCGGCTGTGAGAAGAAAATTTTATCGCAATCGACTTGCATTTTCAGCACTTCTTCCCTGCCGCAGACCGCGTTGATCTCCGTTTTTGGATGCTCGGCGCGGTGTAAAAGCAACTCCGAAAGCTCCGTCTGCGTGGGTCTGCCGAGTGAGATTTTCATCATAAAACGGTCGAGCTGTGAGTTTGGAAGCGGCATCGTGCCTGCCGAACCGTAGGGATTTTGCGTCGCGATTACCATAAATGGCGACTCCAACTCGTAAGTTTTTCCGTCCTCACTTACGCAATTTTCCTCCATTGCCTGCAAAAGAGCCGCCTGAGTTCTCGGGGAAGTGCGGTTTATCTCGTCCGCAAGCAGAATGTTCGTCATTACCGCGCCGCTGTGAAATCTGAATTGTCCTGAAGCAGCGTCCCAAAGCGTAAAGCCCGTAATGTCGCTCGGAAGAGTATCCGGCGTGAACTGAACACGCTTGGTTTCAAGTCCCGCCGCCGCCGCAAGCGCCTTTGAGAGCGTAGTTTTTCCGACTCCTGGCACGTCCTCAAGCAGTAAATGTCCGCCCGCAGCGAGTGTAACAACAGCCTTTTTCACAGCTTTCTCCTTGCCTTTGAGCGATTTATTCACTTCATCAAATATCTTTTTTGCGTAATTGCTCATGTGATTTTGTCCTTTTTATAATGTATATAACGCCGCTGCATGCCAAAATTATAATTAAAATTGCACCCGCTGCAGCCTCTTTTTTTAAAGCTTTTTCACGTTCAGACAACTCGTTAGCGCTCAAAATCAGCTCTTTATCAGCCGATTTATATGAAGAAATTTCTTCATTCAGCGCTGAAATTTTGCTCAATTTTGTGAAATTCACATCGCTTGCAGGGTAAAAATTCTCTCTGATTTTAGCATTAAGCTTCTCGATCTCATCACATTTACGCTTTGAAATCGCATACTTTTCTTTCAAAATATCAAGCGTTTCATCATCAATGCCGTACTCATCAGCACGATTTTTCAGTTCTGAAATCATTGAGAAATCACTTGCAAGCGGTTCATCTATCGACTCGATTTGATCAGAATCGTACTTAAAAAAGCCCTCTGCAAACGGATTTTCAGTTGAAAGTACGTCTGTCAAAGCAAAGTTTTCGTTCAAATAATACTCTCCGACGACTGAAAAATACCCCTGAACAGCCAGCGCCGCAAGCGCTTCCATCGTTGCGATCGTGTTCGATTCGTCACCGTAAACGTGTGAAAAACCGCCGTCATCTGTCTGATAGCTCAGCAGAATATCCGTCAGCCGTACGCCGTTTTCCTTTGTAAAATCACTGCTTTCGCTGCAATTCACGCCCTGTGCGCAAAGTCCAATTATCATTTGTGCTGCCGTTTCGCACGATATTTCGTCCGTTTCAGCAAAGTATTTTTTCAGATAATCCAGCGCTTTTTCTGCGTTTTCACCGTCTTTCGGAAGCGCCATGAGCGCCATCGCAGTGATGTCTGCATCGCTGTTTGAAAGCCCGAAACCGCCGTCCGACTGCTGCATTTTGCAGAGCTTTTTGACCGTTTTTGCATTGTCAAGACTGCAAAAATTCTGTGCCGCGGCGAGCCATGCAAGCTCATTTGCGCCCGCCTGCGAGATGTCCAGGTCCACTAATTTCGCAAAATTTTCGCGCTGATCTTCATCACAGAGCACCGCCGCAACAGCTATTCTCGCAGGCTCGGTTAGGTATCCGCCATCGGGTCCAAGCATAAAATCTGCTAATTTTTCAACTGAAACGCGAGCGTAATCATCATAATTATCATCAATATCGAGTACGCGTTCAGCCAAAACGAACCAATCTCCTTCGGAAGTTCCCGCTAGATCATGCGCCAAAAATCCATCACAAAGGCTATCGGAAGCAAGCTTTTTACGCTCCCACTTGAGCGCTTTTTGCACGCTTTCTTGGTAAATTTCCGCCGTCAGAAGTTCCCTTTTCGGCTCTTCCGCGCTCGCTTTCAGCCCTCCGACCAGCGTAAAAACCATTACCGTGGTGCAAAAAAATCGCAAAAATTTAGAAGCAAATGTCATAATTTTCGTCGCCCTCAGTGTATCCGCCTATGTCTTTTCCGTACGCCAATGTGTATCTCAGCCGAAGTTTGTCACCGTCTTTCAGGTGCATATCACTCGTTCCGTAGCTCGTGAAATGGTCGTTTACCGTTATCATCCAGCCTGAGCCGGTCGTATAATCCTTCTCGCTCAGCCCATCGGGATCGCTGTTGCTCGTGTAATGTATCATCGGGTCGGCGTCGATGCGCTTTTTCAGCTCGGGGTCGATCGCCGCGCCCGCCGCCATGCCTGCCTTGTGAAGTCCGGCAATGTAAAACGCTTCGCCAAAGCTTCCAGTACTGCTTACATTAAATCCGTAATTCTCCAAAGCGTTCACTATCGACTCCGCCGCCGATTCGCCTTGACGGATTCCGACAGTCATGTCGCTGACAATAGTTCCCAGACCGAGCACATTCGCGTCGATCTGCATGGTCGCAACGCCGATTAGGTCGCCGTCCTGCAAAGCCGTGCACTGTATCGCATAGGAAAAATCTGCATATCTGCCCTGATTATCGGTGATCCGTATGTCCAGCGTGTTCTCGCCGCCGACCAAATTCAGCAGGTAGCTTGTGTACTCGCCGTCCCACTGGTAATGAATCTCCGCGCCGTTCAAGCGCACAAAAAGATTATTGTAAAAAAGCTTGTTGCCGTCGCAGTCGCGCGGCGCCAGATCCAGCGTATACAGCGTTCCGCGCACATTTTCGGGCACATTTTGGTACGCCAGATACGGCGCGGTTTCCGGCGTAGTTTGCGCAATAAGTTTAATTTCAAAAGTCAGATCTTCCTGCTTCTGCTCGCCATCGTATTCGTATTTTGCGCTGATTCGTATGGTATTTAACCCCATATCCAGTGTACACGAGTACTGGCCGTCCGCACTTTTCAGCTTCTTATTTTTGTGATAAATGGTTATCTTTACATTCTCAGCCTCACCGCTAACATACGCCGTGAAGTTCAGCTGCGGGTCTGACTGCGTGTGCGAATACAGACTGGTTTCAAGCTTCGGCTCGGCCGGCTGAGGCGGGTCGGGCTCGCTCTGCGCCTCTTTCAGATATACCGTATACTCGCGGTAGCCGGAGTAAACTTTTCCATCTTTGTCAGTATACGTCGCCGCTACCCGTATCTTGTTGCGCCCGCCGTTCTCCGCCGAAAGCGTAACCTCGCCCTTGTAAGGCACTTTCGAGCCGTTTACGCTGACGTCAAGCCGTTTGAGTTTCAGTTCTTTTTTCAGATGCGTTATCGTGAAAGCGTACTGCGCGTTTTCCACGGTTTCGCCGTCGATTATGCTCGTTTTGAAGTAGACTTGGTCAGTTTCCGCGCCGTCCTGCGGGTCATCACCGGGGGTGTCGGTGCGGCTCTCGTCGTCCGCAAGCTGATTGCCCCCGCCCGATGAATTTCCCGACGAGAGGTCGGTATCCGCACCGGTCGAATTTGTCGGGTCGGCATACCCGCCGCTGTCCGACGTACCGCCCCAATTATTTCCTCCGCCGCTGCCCGAAGTTTGCTCCTCAGGCAGCCGCGGAGAAGCCGAAGCCTCGCTCTCCGTATCATCATCGCGGTCATTTTTCGCTTCATCACCGCTAAGATCTTCGTGTTCCGCTTCGGCATTCTCATCGCCGTTCAGAGCTTCCGCAAAGCCGTTGTCAGCAGGCAGCTTCGCGAGAATGCTCTGCGGCTCTCCCGAAATTTTGTCCGAACCGTCAGGCTGATACTGCTTGTGTTCCAGACCGAAAGCGCTCGCGCCGATGATGATCGCGCACGCCGCCGCCGATATTTTCATCGCCAGTCTGCCAATGTCAGCCATTTCAGTTCAGCTCCTTTCGGGAAAAACGTTCAAATTACTTGTTCTTCTTAAATACAGTGATAGCCGCGCCTGCAAGTATCATTACTGCCGAAAGAGCCGCCGCTCCGCCGGTTGCAGGGTTAGTGTTGTCGGCCGCAGAAGATGTGGACGAGCTGCTGCTTGCGCCGGACGATGCTGCCGAAGAAGCTGCCGAGCTGGAGGCCGCACTCGAGCTTGCCGCAGAAGAGTTGCCCTCAGAGGAAGCTGCGGAGGAAGTATCAGCCGCAGAGCTGTTTACACTGGAAGTATCTGTATCGGAAGATGTATCAGCAGCAGAAGAGCTGTCTGCATCGGAGGAATCAGCCGCCGAAGAAGAATCTGCCGCAGAGGAAGCGTCGTCCTGAAGCTTCTTGTAAGCCGTTTCAGCGTCGATAAGGTCGTCGGCGTTGCTTACCAGCTTCTGGAGGTCTTCGGAAAGCGCGTCGTAAGCTTCGCGGGCAGCCTTTATAGCGTCGCCGCTCTCGAGAGTAACTTCGCCTATATCGTCGATAGCCTTTTCAGCCGCCTTGAGCGCGTCGTAATCAGCCTCGGCAAGTACTGTGATGTCGATGTCTGCGTAAAGCGGAGCGTACTCGTGGCCTGTTTCATCGTCGGTATCGCCGTAAAGCATTCCGTCGAAGGATACGCTTACTTCGGTATCGTCGGTAGTGAGCGGCTCGCTGAAATCGTAGTCCGCGCGCGCTGTAACGTCTTTCTCAACGCCGTTTGCGAGAGTAGCAGTAACTTTCAGGCTCTTCTCGTCAAAAAGCTCGCCCTCTTTGTAGATCTTAGTACCGGTAGCGGTGAGCTTGTCAACTCTGCTGCCCAGCGCCATAACGTAGCCCGAATCATTCTTGAAGTAGAGAGTGCCGTCCTCGTCAGCAAAAAGGCTGGTAAGGCAGTACTGCGCCTGTCCGCCTACGGGTGTAAAGAGTATCGGGCAAACGTTCTCGTGAGTTTTTCCGTTTTCGGTAACAGTCTCGGTCTTTTCAGGCTCGGTCATATCCTTGTTATCGTGGAAAGCGTATACCTTGCCGGGGGTGTAGTTAGAAGTAAAGTAAACGTAGTTCTCGCCGTTATCGTCTTTTACCAGCGCGCTCGACTGGCAGTAACCGTCGGTTTCGAGGGTGTAAACTACCTTGAAGCTCTCAGCGTCTATAACCGCGATATGGTGGCCGCTGTACTGGCTGAACTGTCCGCCTCCGCAAACGCCAACGTAAACTCTGCCGTTAGCAGCGATTGGGGTAGAGGTGCTCATGCCGCCGAGATCAAGCTCTTCGAGGTCGGTGACCTTATTATCATCGCTCAGCTTGAAGCGGTAAACCAGCTTAGCCTTGCTGGTGATAAAGTAGTAGCCTGTTTCAGCGTCGTAGCTTACTGCCGAGCGCAGGTCGCCCTTAAGATCGGAAGCTTCGCTTAAAATAGTAGCAGCCTTGTTCTCTACGCTTCCCTGCTTATCGAATACCAGTATCGAGCTTCCCTCGCCGTCGCCGTTGCCCAGACCGTTATCTGTGCCGACGATTATAGCGTCTGCGGTAGCGTATGCGCCCGCCCAGTAGTATCCGCCTGCGGCAGCGTATGTCCATGCAGCCGCCTGCTCTTCATTGGTCTGCTCGGGGTCGGTATCAGCCACGGGCAGGCAAACGAAATTCGCGTCCTTAGTTTCGCTGTTCCAGAAACCTGTGTAGATGTATCCGTCAGAATAGATTATTTCGGAGTTCGACTGTCCGCCCAGCGGGTCATGATATACCCAGAGCGACTCGAGAGTATCGGCGTCGAAAGCCTGTACTATTCCGCCGCCCTCGCTTACGAATATCTTGCCGTCAGCGTAAAGCGGAGCGGTAATGCCGTAAGAGGTGGACTTTTCCATCTGTCCCTCTACGCTCAGAACTTCGCCCGTTTCCTTATTGATCTTTCTGAGCTTGCTGCCGCTGGTAACTACAAGGTCGTCGCCAACTACCGCGGGCACGCCGGGTGCAGCCGCCCAGCCGCTGCCGAGCTTAGCTACCCAGTAAAGGGCTGTGTCATTCTTATTTACGGGTGTTGGCGACTTGGTCGTGCCGCCAAAAGCGTCTGCTGCGAGTACCGCGCTGACCGAAAGCGCTGTGGCAGCCGCGATAGCCGCCGATCTTTTCATTAGTCCTTTCATTTCATAAAGACTCCCTTATAAATATTTGCAGAGGGCGTACCGGGGTGCAAAAAAAGCTTTCCTCTTTATAATAAGGAAAGCTGCGGGAAGATCAGTCATAGCGGCAATTCACGGCAGATAAAAATATGTACAGCAAACCAAGCCACGCCCATCTGCCATTTTGAAAAAGCACGCGAGCGCGACCTCAAAAAACATTTTTATCTGCATAAAAAGCGATACGCTGGCCCGCGCTTTTCCCATTGCCCAAAAAGCGTTGATCCATCGCCGCGCGGCAGGTCTCCTGGCTCAAGACTCGGCACGGCGGAAAAGTCTTCTCATTCGCGGTATGCGAACAATGACCGCGCGCTTATAAAAAGCTGCGCACTCCGTCGGCTTCGGCGTCTAATACAGTAATGGCGGTTGCGTCGGACTCAAACCGACTTCCCTATTGATCTACTCGGTCAGCAATTACGCGCCTTTCAAACCATCGCGGCTATATATCAGCAAAATATCTGCATATATCAATTATAGCACAAGGCGAATATTTTTGCAATAGCTTATTTTAATTTCATGCAAATTAGCCCGATATGCGCCGAAATGTAAACGATTTTTGTAACATCTACTTATCCGCTGCCAATATTTGCGGGGAAAATCGGCACTTTTAACGCTTGAATAAAGGCTGGCGTTGTGATATACTATAAGTACATCAGTAAAAAACGAAAGGATATAATAATATGAATATTGCAGTTGCACAGTCAGGCGGCCCTACCTGCGCTATAAACGCTTCGCTGGTCGGCGTTTTCAAGCAGGCGCTCAAAACGCCAGAGATCGACGCAGTTTTCGGCTCGCGAAACGGAATCGAGGGCATCATCGGCGACGACCTCGTAGACCTAAAGCGCATAATACGTACCAACGAGGATATGGAGCTGCTGCGCCAGACGCCATCTACCGTGCTGGGTTCATGCCGCCGCAAGCTGCCCGAGCCTGGCGGCGAGGACGCGGAAGCGCTCTACAAAAAGATATTCGAGTGCCTTGAAAAGCACCGCATAGAGGCTTTTTTCTACATCGGCGGAAACGACTCTATGGACACTGTGCACAAGCTTTCGCAGTACGCGGAAAAGATAGGCTCTAAGATCTCGTTCGTCGGCGTGCCGAAAACTATCGACAACGACCTGCCCGTTACCGACCACACCCCCGGCTTCGGTTCGGCGGCGAAGTACGTTACCGCCACCGTGCAGGAGATAATCCGCGACAGCTCGGTGTACTCCATCGACTCGGTAACTATAATCGAGATAATGGGCAGGCACGCGGGCTGGCTCACCGCCTCGACCTGCGTACTGCGCGCGAATGACGAGATAGCCCCGCACCTCATCTACCTGCCCGAGAGCGATTTTTCGGCGGAGCGATTTCTCGAGGACGTTCGCGCCGAGCGTGCTAAGCACAAGGCTGTTATAGTCGCCGTTTCCGAGGGCATAGAGCTGGAGGACGAGGGCGCGCGCAGCGGCGTTACAGACAATTTCGGGCACAAGTACCTCTCGGGCGTTGGAAAGGCGCTGGAACAGCTCGTCCGCGAACAGATAGGCTGCAAGGTACGCTCGATAGAGCTGAACGTAATGCAGCGCTGCTCCAGCCACATCTGCTCAAAGACCGACATCGACGAGGCGGAGCAGATAGGCTCTGAGGCGGTAAAGTGCGCGATGGCGGGCGAGAGCGGCGTTACCATGATATTCCGCCGCATATCCGACAAGCCTTACGTTGTCACCATCGAGAGCGCCGACACCGCGCTGATGGCAAATCAGGAAAAATTCTTCCCCGCGAAGTGGATCACCGCGGAGGGCAACCAAGTTTCTGACGAAGCGATAAAGTACTTCCTGCCGCTCATTCAGGGCGAGGTGAACATTGCGATGAAGAACGGTATGCCCGTGCACTTCAAGATGTAAACTGCAATTATCTGTAAAATACAAAGACCGAAGCTCGATAAAAAGAGCCTCGGTCTTTTTGTGTATTAGTCCGCTTTTTTGTACACTTTAGGAAATTTAACGCAAAATCCAACGCGTTTGCCCTCTACCTTGCAGCTTATCTTAGCCTTGTGCGCGTCGGCTATCGAGCGGGCTATAGAAAGCCCTATGCCGCTGCCGCCCGTTTCGCGTGTGCGCGATGAATCGGCGCGGTAAAAACGCTCAAACAGCAGCCGCGTATCGCCCTGCGGCGGGTCGTCGCAGAAATTCACGGCTTTAAGCACCGCCTTTCCGCCCGTCTGCACAAGGGTAAGGCTGACGCTCCCGCCCGCCGACGAGTATTTTGAAGCGTTCTCGAGCAATATCGAAACCAGCTCGCGCACCAGCGTTTCGCTGCCGAAAAGCGCCAGCCCCTCGGCTACATTTATCTCAAAAGGCAGCGATTTTGAATCGAAGAGCGGCTTAAAGCCCTGCGCCGCCTGCTCCACCGCCTCGCTCAGCGAAAATTCCGCGAAGCTGCTTTGCAGATTTTCCTGCGATTTTGTAAGCGTTAGAAGCTGCGAGAGCAGTTCGCTAAGCCTGTCGGTCTGATTAAGTATGCTCTTCGTCCACTCGTTCTCGCCGCCCGTAAGCTCTATCACTTCGGCGTCGGCGCGTATCACGGCTAGCGGCGTTTTCAGCTCGTGCCCCGCGTCGGTGATGAACCTGCGCTGGCTCTCGATGCTTTCGATAACGGGTCTTACCGCGCGTTTTGAGTAAAGGGCGATGAGCAGTGCCGAGATCGCCAAAAGCGCCGCAGCTATCACAGCCGAGATCTCGAGCATACGCCCGAGTGAAGCCGACTTTTCGCTGAAATCGTAAAATACCAGCATCTTGCCGCCATTCGGCACATCGTTCACTGCGTAGCGGAAATCGCAGCCGCTGTAAAAACCGCGCTTTTTATCCGGCTTCGCCGCCGCCAAGCCCATCTCCTGCGCCTGCTCGCTCGTTACGGTAGAGATATGCCCGGTGTCGATGAAGTCCGCCTCGCCCGATGGATCTATCATCACGGTGAAGTAGCGGGTGCTGTAACGCAGCTCGTCGAAGCGCCGTCCGTCGTCCTTTCTCGGCTCACGCGGGGCGAAATTCTCGGGCATCTTGCCTTTGTTTTCCAGTATACTGTCAATTATCTCGTCCACCTCTGAGATGGTGTAGTAGATGTTCAGCCCGTTGATAAGCCCCGTCATAAGCAGCTCTACGCAGAAAATCACGGCGATGGCGGCGGCGGAGAACTTTACGCTAAGCCGCCTAAGCATTTTCCACCGCGAGCGAATAACCCGCGCCCCTAGCCGCGTTTATAGCAACGTTCGCGCCGATAGACCGCAACTTTTTGCGCAGATAGGATATGTACACCCACACCACGTTTATCTCGGTATCGGTGTCGCAGCCCCATATGCGCTCCATGAATTTTTCGGTAGAGATGAGCATATTCGGATTTTTCATCATGTACTCCATCATCTGAAATTCCTTGTTGCCCAGCCGTACAGCGCCCTGCGGGGTGCTCATTTCAAATGTCGCGCGGCTGAGGGTGACGTTGCCGAATCTCAGCTCTTCGGGGGCGTAGTCTGCCGAGCGGCGGGTCATGGCGCGCAGTCTGGCGAGCAGCTCGCTCATCGCGAAAGGCTTAGTAAGATAGTCGTCCGCGCCCGCGTCAAGGCCGGTGACTTTATCCTCAAGCTCGCTTTTCGCCGTCAGCAGCAGCACTGGCACGCTGCACTTTTCCGCGCGCAGCCTTTTCAGCGCCTCAAGCCCGCTCATTTTCGGCATCATTATGTCCATTATTATAGCGTCGTACTCGGCGGAAAGCACGTAGTCGAGCGCTTCCGCGCCGTTGTAAACAGCGTCTACCGAGTAATTATTGTGCTTCAAAATAGCCGTCAGTGCGTTTGAAAGCTCGCGCTCGTCTTCTGCCAAAAGTATCCTCATACGCTTTCACGTTCCTTACTTTTTCAGCCGCTCCGCCTCCGCCGCGTCGGGCTTGACGTACAGCGTTTTCTGATTTGTGAATATCACCATGCCGGGCTTTGCGCCGACAGGTTTTTTGACGTACTTTATCAGCGTGTAATCCACCGGCACCTGCGAGCTTTCGCGTGCCTTTGAGTGGTAAGCCGCTATGCGCGCCGCCTGCTCTATCGTCGAAAAAGGCGGCTCTGTGCCGTTAGTGCATATCACCGTGTGCGAGCCTGTTATGTTCTGCGTGTGCAGCCAAATATCGGTCTTCTGCGAATCTTTCAGCGTCAGGCGGTCGTTCTGGCGGTTGTGCCTGCCGACCAATATAGTGTAGCCGTCGTCGGAAACGAATTTCAGCGGCGGCAGCGACTTCATAGTCTTAGCTTTCAGCGAGCGCTTTTTGATGTAGCCCTGCTCGGCAAGCTCTTCGCGAAGCTGCGATATATCCGCCTCGGAATCAGCCCTCGTCAGCGAATCGAGCACCGAGTCGATATACTGCTGCTCGCGCTCGCCCTGCGCTATCAGCTCTACGAGCTTCTTCTCCGCGGTGTCCGCTTTTTTGTACTCTTTGTAATACCGCTGAGCGTTCTGCGAGGGGGTAAGGCGCGGGTCTAGGGGTATCTCTATCTCCCCGCCCTGCTCGCTGTAAAAGTTCTCGCAGCGCAGCGAAGTCATGCCTTTCTGCACGGCGTAGAGGTTGGTCATTATCAGGTCGCCCTTAATTTTCAGGCTCTCGCGGTCGGCGCACTCGGCAAGTTCCTGCCGCTGATTAGCCGTGCGGCGGGCGGTGCGCTCTGAAAGCGAGGTCAGCAGGCGGAAAAGGTCTTGCGCCTTTTGCTTTATGCGGTCGAGCCTGCCGCGCTGAGAGTAGAAGCTATCAAGCAGTTCGCAGGCGCTCTCGTGCTCTTTTATCTGCATGAGCGAGCCGAAGTGCGCTATATCTGTAAAGCAGAAATCTTTCAGCCTGCCCTCTTCGTCCGAGAGGGTGATGTAGCGGTGTTCGCCGCCGCGCAGTTTGTCCGACTCGGCTTTCAGCCAGTTTTCAAGCCGAGTAAATTCCTCCTCGCTAACATCGCAGACTGCCTTGTCCTCGCCGCAGGCGCGCCAAACGGCTTCATCGGCGAAAACGGGCGATATGCCCTCGAGCGTCTGCACCAGTGCGTTTGAGAGCCGCTTGCGCTCATACATCGCGAGCATTTTGCGCAGCACGCCGAAGTCCAGCTCTTCCAAATTCGCGCGCGGGCTTTTCGGCGGCAGTGTGTAATCCATGCCAGGCAGCACGGGGCGCACCGAGGACATCTCGGGATTAACGCGCTTTATACTGTCGATCATCTTGCCCTCGCCGTCTATCAAAATTATGTTCGAGCGCCTGCCCATTATCTCCGCCGCGATGGTCAGCCGCTCAATATCGCCCAGCTCGTTCGCCGAGTCGAAATCGAAATACAGTATTCTCTCAAAGCCGTCCTGCCGTATGTCTACCAGCTTGCCCGATGAAAGGCGCTTGCGCATGAGCATACAGAACATCGGCGGTGTCTTGGGGTTCTCTATATTCTCGCGGGTGAGGTGTACGCGCGCCGTGCCCGCGGCGCTGTTTAGCAGCAGCCTGTAACCGCCCTCGCGCGTGCGTATGCCTATTATCAGCTCTTCCTTAGTGGGCTGGTGTATCTTATCCACCCTGCCGCCGATGAGCGGCGAAAGCTCTTTTCGCACTAAGCTGAGGTATATTCCGTCAAGTGCCATTTACAGCCACTTCCTTTCGTTCAGATAATTCAGATAACGCTTACCGGGTCGGTGAAAGCTTTCGAGCGCTCTATCACAAGCTCGGGAAACTCCTCCGCCAGCTTTTCCGCAAGCGCGGCGTGAAAGATATTCTCGGTGTAAAAATGCCCCGCGTCGATAAGGCAAAAGCCGTTGTCAGCCGCCTCTACAAAATCGCTGTGCTTCACATCGCCCGTCACCATAGCCTGACAGCCCGCCGCAGCCGCAGCGCGCCAAAGTCCACCGCCGCTGCCCGAGCATATGCCTATCTTCGCGATGCTCGCGGGCGTTTCAGTGTAGCGAACTACCTTGCAGCCAAGGCGCTTTTTGCACTGCGAAGCGAGGTGCGCCGCCGATGTTTCAAAAGCCGCCGTGCACACATAGCCGATGGGCTTGCCCTCTTCGTAAACGAGCGTTTGCAGGGGCTTTAAGCCAAGCTTCTGCGCCAGCAGATCGTTCATGCCGCCCTGCGCCGAGTCGAAGCTGGTGTGCGCGCAGACAGCCGCAATGCCACTGTTCGCTAAGGCGACTGCGGGCTGCTCCGCCGTCAAGCATTTCAGCGGGCGGAAGATGACGGGGTGGTGCGAGATCACCAGCTGAAAGCCGCCGAGCGCCGCCTCATCAGCCACCGCTTTGGTAATATCAAGCGCCGTGAGCACCTTTTTCACGGGCATATCCCTGCCGCCGACGCATATTCCACTGTTATCGTAGCTCTGCTGCTGCGAAAAGGGCGCGAATGTATCTATATAATCGTAAATTTCTCCAACTGTTGCCATTTTACTCACCTATCTCTTTCATAAGCTGTTCCGCAAGCCGCAGCATATCCTCCGCCTGCGCGGTGTCGCCGTTTTTAGCACTGAGCCTGCCGAGCGCCGCTTTTTTCATGCGCTGTGCCGCGGTGGATATGTACTCCGCGCTGTAAGGCTCGCGGGGGTCTAGCCTGCCCGCCGTAAGATACCTGCCGTCGCAGGGATAGTCTATAAGCTCGGGCGCGTAATGCGCAGCCATCACCGAGTAGACGAATTTTCCGTCGCGGCAGGCGCGCTCGCGCATGATATGCCAGCCGTTTGCAAAAAGCCAACGGCGCAGCTCGTCCACCTTGGTCATGGGCTGAAGTATCAGCGTGCACCCGCGCAGCTGCTTCTGCCACTCGCCGCGCGAAAGTATAGCGGCTATCAGCTCGCCGCCCATGCCTGCGCAAATCACGTCGGTAACACCCTCCTGCGGGACGTTTTCCAGCCCGTCGGAAAGCACGGCATCTATCTTATCGGCAAGCCCGCTTTGGGCGATGTGCTCGATGGCGGAGCTTAGCGGCTGAGGGTTAATATCTGCGGCGATGGCGCGCTCGCAAACACCGCTCTCTACCAGCGCGCAGGCTAGGTAGCCGTGGTCTGCGCCAATATCGGCGGCTATGCGCGGGTCGTGGTCAACATGGCTTTCCGCCAGCATTTCGGCGCAGAGCGCCAGTCTTTTATTTTCCAGCTTGAATATCATCAATGATCTTTCCAATCTATAAAAATGCGGAGACGCCTAATTTATCAAGCGCCTCCGTATGATCTGCAAATCTGACTTTGCGATACGCGCACCGGCTGTGCTGTACTAAGATCAGCCTGCAAAATGCGCGTTGAGCTTTGCGATAAGCTCCTTAGGGTCTACGCCGTGTACCTCGCAAGCCTGCGCTACGGTCTCGCCGCGCGACGATGGGCAGAAAAGGCAGTGCATACCCATTTCGAGAAAATATTCCGCAGTAGTTTCATCAGCGTCCATGATGTCGCCGATAATGGTATCTTCTGTAACTTTAAAATTCATGAAAATTCAACTCCTCTCGAGGATACATAATGTATACCTCTTAACTCCTATTATAACCCATATCAAAAGATTTTTCAAGCCCCCGAGCAAATTTTTTATCTGAAAATTCTGTGACAGACTATCAGCCGCGTTTCAGCTCTTCCCAGTCGGGGCAAGCTCAAGCCCGCCGTCGGTACTGCCGACGAAAGTATCTCCCCTGCGGTAGATGTGGTCGTAGCGAACGTCGGCTTCATAGCGCGTACCGCTCGAGTCGGTAAAATTATCCACGCCGCGTATGCCCTGCGTGGAATTATCTATCATGCGGTCAACGGCGCGGGCGTGGTCGGCGCAGGCGGAATTTACAATGTCGCTCGTCTGCGAGAGGGTCTGCGAAACGCGCTGAGATGCGTTTATAGCCATCTGCTGACGCTGCGCAGCGCCGTTCTGCTCTATCTGCGCGACGTTTTGAAGCTCCTGCTGTTCCAGCGCGAAGTAGAGCGGGCCGTACTGTATCTCAGCCGTGAAGCGCTCGAAAATGCGCTCCATCTCCGCCTCATCGCAGCCGCGCGAGATGAGCATTATGTCAAAAGCCCTGCCCCAGTCAGGCTCGCCCTTTTTCTGCGTGAGCGGCATAAGCCCCATTCCGAACCCCGAGAGCATATCTAAAAATCCGCCGCCGCGCTGCTGTTGTTGGCTAACGGGCAGGCAGCAGAATATCGTCGCGAAAAAGCCGCTGAACTGCGCGCCGCCTTGGCTGAAAGTTATCTTGAATTTGTGCGGAGATACCTGCGCGGGCTTTCCGAGCTTTTGCGAAGTCTGCTGAGCGAAATCCTGCGCGCGCCGGGCTAGGGGCGCATTATCTAAAGGTATAACGCGAATGTCGTCGAGCCTGCCGTATACCGCCGTGAGCCTTTCGTAAGCGTACTGCTGCGGCTTGACGAGCTTGCGGTAGCGCAGCCCCGACCAGCCGTCGAGGAAATAATCGCTCGCCTTCTGACCGAAAACGCCCGGCGCGGTAACCATAGTGCCCTGTGCGTAATCTTTGTAGTAGGCGAATGGGTAAAAGCGCAGCTCGGCAGTCTGCTCATTTTGCGGCGGGCGGCGCAGGACAAGTCCGTAAGTCACCGCCGCGCTGAACGAGCAGGAATTATCCTCAAAGACCTGCCAGCGCCAATTCGGCGGCACGAACGAACGGAAAAGCGCTCCCCGCCCGCCGAAGTCGATATTGCGCACGGCTTTCTCTTCCTCGGTCTGCCGCAGGACGTACTGCGCCCCTCAGAAGCGGCAGGCAAGGCGGGTATCGCCCTCGTGAGCCTTGATATACGCACCGCAGTTGCGGCATTTTATCTCGATAAATTCCATGTGATACACGCTCCTTTCGGTGAAAATATGACAAAAGTCTATTATTATGCACAATTCATCTCATATTCACATTATAACATATTTCATACGCGATTTCAAGCCCTAAAAGACGCATTTTGCTAAGTTTACTCAGGTAAACTTTTGACTAAAGAATTATCTTTTCTTAGCGTTTTTTGACATCTATTGACAAATTCCGAGTTTGGCGGTATAATATATTTGTAAATGCCGTGTAAACATATGCGGCAAAAAATACGGTCAGACAAATCGACCGAAATAGACAAAATTTGCGGAGGTAATAATTATGTTAAAATGTCTGAAAAATGAGAAGCTTTGGTACGCAGTAGGCGGCGCGGCTGCCCTCGTTATCGGCAAGAAGATAGTAAAGGCAAAGAAGACCCGCGAGCTGGCTGTTACCGGTATCGCTAAGGGCATGAAGCTCAAGAGCGACGCTCAGGAAACTCTGCGCAACATGAAGGACGAAGCTTCCGACATCTGCTACGACGCTAAGGTAGAGGCAGGCCTGCACGAGGAAGCCGACGAAGGAAAAGAAGCGGCTGAATAATGAGAGCGAAAATTGTTTACGACGCGCCGGGAAGAATAAGGCTGCGCGGCGGAGCTGACGCTTTTGAAAAGTCCGCCGAAGCGGCCATAGAGCAGTACGCGCTGAAAAACGAATGGGTGCTGGACTGCGAGGCGCATTGTGAAAACGGCGGCATACTGCTGACGTACAAAAAAGGCTGCCGCGAAAAGGCATTGCAGTTCGTGCGGGAGCTTGTGCCCGCCGCTCTCGAGCCTGTATCACCCAGCGGCTGCGACGTAAAAGAGATTGACAGGACTTTTAAATCAGACCTGATAAAGCTCATCGCGGACAGGTATGTGAAAAAGGCTCTGCTGCCCTCGCCGATAAGCAAGGCGCTGATAATCTACAGCGGTCTGAAATACATAGCGCGCGGGATAAGCACGCTTTTCGACGGCAAGCTTACGGTAGAGGTGCTAGACGGCGCGAGCATCGGCGCTTGTCTGGCGCAGAAGAATTACAACACGGCGGGCACGGTAATGTTCCTGCTCTCGGTATCCGCGCTGCTTGAGGATTACACCCGCACGAGGACTAAAGCCGCGCTGACCGACAGCTTAGCTATAAAGGCTGACAAAGTATGGCTTGCGGGCGAGGGCGACGAATCCGACCTGCTGATACCAATGAGCGAGCTGAAAGCGGGCGACTGCATAAGAGTACGCACTGGCAGCGTGATACCCGTAGACGGCGAAGTTACAGACGGCGAAGCATACGTCAACGAAGCCTCTATGACAGGCGAGCCGCTGGCGGTAATGAAGTCGGCGGGAAGCAGCGTATTCGCGGGTACGGTGATTGAGGAAGGCTCTATCGTGATAAAAGTACGCAGCCTTTCATCGGACACTAAGATCAGCAGGATAATCGAGCTTATCGACAACTCTGAGAACCTAAAAGCGGGCGTACAGAGCAAGGCGGAGCGGCTGGCGGACAGCATAGTGCCGTACAGCTTCCTAGGCTTTATACTGACGCTTGCGCTGACGAGGAACGTCACCAAGGCGGTATCGGTGCTGATGGTGGACTACTCCTGCGCGATAAAGCTTTCAACGCCGATAGCTGTCATCTCTGCGATAAAGCAGGCGGCCGACTGCGACATTACGATAAAGGGCGGAAAATATCTGGAAGAATTTGCAATAGCGGATTCGATAGTTTTCGACAAAACGGGCACACTTACGAACGCCGAGCCGGTGCTTGAAAAAGTGATAGCGCTGGGCGACTATTCAGAGGAGAACACGCTGAAAATAGCGGCTTGTCTGGAAGAGCACTTCCCGCACAGCGTTGCGCGAGCGATAGTAAAAGGCGCAGCGGCACGGGGCATAGACCATGCCGAGGAACACGCGGAGGTGCAGTATATAGTGGCGCACGGAATATCCACCACGCTGCACGGAAAGCCCGCGGTCATCGGCAGCAAGCATTTTATCTGCGAGGACGAGGGCGTTGAGATAACGGAAGACCAGCAGCGCGAGATAGACGAAAAGTCGGGCGCCTGCTCGGTAGTATACCTAGCGGTCGGCGGAAAGCTGACGGGCGCGCTCTGCATAAGCGACCCGCCGCGCGCGGAAGCGAAGCGGGCGATAGAGCTGCTGAAAGAAAGCGGCATCGAGAACATAGTAATGCTCACAGGCGACAGCGCGAAGGCGGCCGAGATAACGGCTGAGAAGCTTGGCATAACGAGCTACCGTGCGCAGGTATTGCCCGAGGACAAGCACAGTTGGGTAGAGCGGCTGAAAGAAGAGGGTCACCGCGTGATAATGGTAGGCGACGGCATAAACGACGCGCCTGCGCTGGCGGCGGCGAACGTATCAGCAGCGATGAGCGACGCATCGGACATCGCGCGCGAAACGGCGGACATAACGCTGCGCGGAGCAGACCTGACAGAGCTTGCGCGGATACGCAGGCTGAGCGAAGCCTTAATGGCGCGCATAAACAGCAATTACAGATTCATCCTGTGGTTCAACTCTGTGTTGCTTGCGTGCGGAGCTTTGGGGCTGCTTGCTCCATCGTGGTCGGCGCTTTTGCACAACGCATCGACGATGGCGATATGTGCGAAGAGCATGACCCCGCTGAAAGACAGCGAAAAATAAGACATGAATTGCGGCGTTTTTTCGAAATGGAGGACGCTGCTTTTTTGTGCATTAGTACAGATTTTGTATATTTAAATTATGCAGATTGTACAAATATCGAACATATGAGAAAAATCGAAGCGAATATGCTTGACAAGCGGAGAAAAATATGATAAAATATACTAGTCGTTAAGGCGCAAGCCAAGACTTCACAAGGACAGCAAGGACAGGTGTCCGAGTGGTTTAAGGAGCCGGTCTTGAAAACCGGTGATACGGCAACGTACCGTGGGTTCGAATCCCACCCTGTCCGCCATATTTTTGCGGATTTACCCAAGTGGTGAAGGGGCTCCCCTGCTAAGGGAGTAGGTCGGGAAACCGGCGCGAGAGTTCAAATCTCTCAATCCGCGCCAAGTATTATATCTCGCAGATCGTGCAAAAGAACGGTTTGCGAGTTTTTTTATTTGTGCAGATATGCTGAAAAGAGCGCCGAGATCCCCCCACATTCAAATTAAAACATCATATCATACCGCACGGCTCGCCACGACGCGATCGTGCGTTTTTTATTGCCAATACTTCTTCCTTACCAATAGTCAATAATGTTAAATTTTTATAAAAAATCTATTGACAAACGCACTGTGCCATGTTATAATTGAATGAACATAGAGTTATATGCCAAATTCATGCCAATCTTTGTTGTATATGCCCGCTGAGATGTGCCCTATTATAAATGTATATTTTCACGCGGCGGAAGGCATTATTTATGGTATCAATAAAATGATATAGAGGAATTTCCACAAAAAGGGGGTAATTTTATGAAAACCAAACTCAGAAACCGAACGGCTCTTGCGGGGCTTGCGGCTTTTTTCGCACTCTCCTGCGCCATGAGCGCTGCGGCTTACGCTGCCGACTCCGACGGGGTGTCCGCTAAGCTTACTACCGACAGCGCGGCTTACTCTGCGGGCGACGCCGCCGAGATAACGCTAGATGTGCAAAATGACGGCGGCTTGGCGGACATCTCTACCGAGATATTCCTGCCCGAGGGCATGACCTTGCAAAGCGGCAGCCTTGCGCTAGACCGTGCAGCC
This sequence comes from Ruminococcus sp. 210702-SL.1.03, assembly GCF_020559915.1. Classification (GTDB taxonomy): domain Bacteria; phylum Bacillota; class Clostridia; order Oscillospirales; family Ruminococcaceae; genus YE71. Next base: position 26,390 of record NZ_JAJCLZ010000010.1, on the reverse strand, counting down.
GTTCAGACGGGCGAAAGCTTCTCCAATAAGGTGACTGCCGATATTCCCGACAGCGGCACGGACGACAGTTCGTCATCAGCAGACAGCTCATCGCCCGACAGCTCTTCCGCGGCGGACAGCAGCACGCCCGCTTCAAGCAGCCAGACCACCTCTTCGCAGGCGGCTGCACCCGCCGACACAAACCCGAGCACGGGCAGCGGCGCGGCTTACGTTTGGCTTAGCTTCGCACTCATGTCGGGCGCGGCGCTCATTGCGATAGGCGTTAAGAAAAAGCAGGGCAGGCGTATGCTCTCGCTCTTCATGTGCGCGGCGATGTGCCTAAGCTTCGCGGCGGCGGAGATACCCGTAAGCGCCGACGAGCTCAGCGATCCCCTGCCCGACGGCACGCTCGAGCTTACCCGCGAAGTAGAAATAAACGGTCAGAAGCAGGTCATCAAAGCGCGCGTTGCGAGCACTCCCCTGCTGGACGACACCGAAACTATCACGATAAGCTTCGTTACCGATGGCTCGGCGGTAGAGCCTGTTACGGTGGTAAAGGGTGAAACGCCCGACCTGCTGCCGCAGTCTTACATGGCTGGCAAGACCTTTAAGGGCTGGTACACCGACCCCGAGCACACGCAGGAATTTTTTGAGGACACCGCTCTTGAGAACGACATAACGCTTTACGCGGATTTCGGCGAGGTGGAAAACGACATCGAAGTCGAACCGCGAACCACTTATTACGAAGAGGACTGCGCCGCAGACTTCGCTTTCACGCTGGTCAGCAATACGCCTATCTCCTCCGACAACCTGCTAAGCGCGGTGGACATCGAGGCTATTTCGGGCGAAATGCCCGAGAGTTTCAGCGTTTCCGCTTCGGGAAATGAGTACACGGTAGTGCCCGAGCAGGATTACACCGAAGGCGGACTTTACCGCGTTACCCGCAGCGACTGGGTGACTTTCCGCGACTTAGAGGACAGCGTTACCGAGTACACATTCCGCATTTTCAAGCCCGAGAGCATGATACTCGATATGGATTCCGGCATAAAGTACGTTGACTCCGCCCATTTCAAGGAAAAGAAAGAGAACAGCGAATACATAGTTGACGCGGACTACTTCGTTGAAAAGGACATCAAAGCGAAGGACACCCTTTGCTTGGGCGACGGCACTGAAAAGGTTGACGAAAATTCGCGCTTTATAAACGTGCTGGATACTGCCCCCAGCGGCGATGACTACGTTATATCGTTCGAGGACAGCGAGCCTGAGGACGTTTTCGACAACGTTGACATCAGCTTCAAGAAAGACATGACGAACGCCATTCTCGCCGACGATTTCGACCCCGAAGCTATGGCGGACGAACTTTACATGAGCGAGGGCGCTGACCAGATAAACATGATGATGGCGGCGCTGCTGGCGGACAGCGAAAGCGTAAAGAACGAGCTTGGCGGAGAGAGCCTGCTGGCAAACTACGCCGCCGACGACCCCGCGCTCACCGATTTCACGCAGGGCGCGCGGCTGAAAGACGACAGCCTTTTCGACCTTTCGCAGAAGCTGAAAAAAATCTGAAAGTAGAAGTTACCATTGCTGAAGCGGAGAACGAGAATTTCCGCATACCCGACCCGAACAACTGGTGCGCTATCAGATTTACATTCTCTTACAGCGGCACTGTAAAGAACAAACTGAAAATAAACGCTTCGATAAGCATAACAGAGTACCTGAACATTTCGCTGCAAGGCTACAAATCTTTCAAATTCAAGCTTTTCAAAAAGAGCCAACTGGAATTTGACTACGCTGTAAACATCTACTCGCAGACGGATATAGAGTTCAAAGTACTGGTATGCTCTACCAACAAGAAGAACGAAAAGTGGCGCGACATCTCGAAAGAGATAACCGACATGATGAACAGCGAAGAGGAAAACGACCAGAACTCGCTGGTAGCGCAGATGAAAGAGATGCTCGAAAGCCAGGGCGACTACATACAGCTTTGCGAGATACCGCTTTTCAAATCGAAAATACCGCTTATAGAGCCGATAACGGTATTTGACATAAACCTCGACCTAAACTACGTTATCAAGGTAAACTTCGCGGCGGGCATGAGCACGAAATTCTCGGTGCTTGACGCTACGCAGGTCGGCATAGCAGGCAACTCCTCCACAAAGGAATTTCGCAGCTACAAAAACGACCTCGACGGCGACAACAGATACAGCTTCGATTTCTCGATGTGCGGCTACATCGGCATAAAGACGGGACTTGAGGGCAGAATGACTATTTCGTTCTTCGGTCTGCAAAGACTGGGCGAGGTAGGCATGGGCATGGAGGTAGGCGCGTACCTCGACATTTACGGCTATGCGCAGTACCACGCCGTAAAACCCTACTCGCAGTACAATAACGTGTACAAGACTGCGGTCGGCGGCTACTATATGGAAGTCGGCATATATGTAGAGCTAAAAGTTATCGCCGAATCAAAAGTCTTTAAGCTAAAGGCTGAGGGCATACTTTTTGAGATCAAAGTACCGCTCTTCCACATGGGCAACAAAGAGCTGCTGCTCTCGGTAAACGAGCCTGAAGCACAGCTGATACTAACCAACTCGAACAAAAAGGCGAAGTACACCACCGTGCCGATGTCCTCGCTGCCCGCGATAACAGGCACGTTCTTAGACATCACTACGGGCGAAACGGTGCGCCGAGAGATCTCTTGGGACTCGCTTGATCTGAGTTTTTCAAACTACGCTTTTGAAGCGACATGGGACAACAGAGCTTGGAAGTACACAAGCGTGCGCTTCAAGCACAGCTATTACAATTACGACCCGCCCGCAGTGGTAGAGTGCAACGCGCACGTCAGCTACAACGGTCAATACCTGCAATTCACGCGCGGCGCGGACTACGGCAGAAACACGATAGCCAACATGAAAGTAATGTGGGCAGACACCAGCCGAATAGACAGCGACCGCGTAGGAAAGATCTGCAAGGTGAACTTTTACAGCGAGATAGACGGCAAGCGCGAACTGCTCGGCAGCCGCGAAGTGCTGGCAGGCAAAACGGCGGGAGCTTTCCGCGTAGAGGACTACCTCAGCACATACAAGTTCAAAGAGGGCAAGTGGAACAGCGACCCCAACTGGACTATGGTAACTGAGGACACCGATTTCGTATACTCGGCGGTAACTGCGCAGGCGACCGTAGCTTTCATATACTTCGACACCGAAGCGCTTTGCTGGGCGGCGGATATGCAGGTGGTGAACATCGGCGAAACACCTGTACTGCCTGACGTTTCGGGCAACGAACACCTGAAATTCACACGCTGGGAAGTATGGAAAGGCCCGAGCAATTCATTCGGAAAAGTACCTGCGGGCGGCGTAGGCGCACTGACAGAGGGCTGCGTGACGAACGACTACATACTCACGAGCGGAAAACAGACGGGCGTGCGCTATAATAAGGTATACGGCGGCGACTATTCATACACGGCAAGAATTGCTTTTAACGGCGAACATCCTAACGATTACAACAAACTGGCTTTCATATACATAGCGTCATATGATTTCGACACGCTGAATATGAAGGTAGTCAAGCGCGGTTACCGAAACGCCGAATACAGCGTTGATCTTGGCGTGCGCTACGGCAAGAAGATAGATTGTATAGGCGAGTCTGCGCCTTACGGCAAGAAATTCATAGGCTACACCGACGAAAAGGACGGCGAAGTGAAGTACAAAACTTACACCGATCTGCCTAAGATGACTGAGGACGTCACCTACTACGCCGTTTACAAGGGCGAGCCGTGCAAGGTAACGCTCGAGTATTTCGACGAGGATACGCTGGAGTACAAGACTTACAAAGTGCTAGACCTCGAAAGCGGCGACAAAATACCCGCAGAGGAGTTTCAAGCCGTAAAGGATAAGATGAAAGCCCCCGAGGGAGTAGAGTACACTATCTACGAGCGCTGGTTCGACACTATATCGGGCACGTCTTATAAGCACCCTGAAAACCTTACCGTAATGCAGGATATTACCCTGCGGCTCGACTTCCTGCGCACGGTAGACGTTACGCTCGACGGCGGCGAGGGCGAACTTCTTACAGGTATGCCCGTCCGCAAGACGGTATCCAACAAGGACTACGCGCTTACTTTGGAAAACTGGGCTGCAAAGCAGGACGACGACTACAACACTTACGAGCTTGCGGGCTGGAAAGACAGCAGCACGGGCAAGATATACGCGGTAGGTCAGCCTTGCAGATTCGACCGACCCGTCACCCTCACGGCGGTGTACACCACCACGCCAAAGACCTACAACGTAAGAGTACACACGCAGTACGGCGAGCTGAAAAACGGCAAGCAGACCGACAGCTTCACGGGCGGATTTGACGACTACGTTGAATTCCTAAAGATATACGAGGGCTGGCTGCCCGATAAGGTAAAGGACGTGGACTACACCCACACCTGCAAGACCTCGCGCTACCAGTACTCCATCGACAAACTGGATCTGGAGATAGAATACATCTGGGCAAACACCATAAACAAGTACACGATAACCCTCGACCCGAACGGCGGCACGGCAGGCAGCTACACCGAGTACGAATTTGACTACGGCAGCGAACTTGAGCTTGCGAAGCTTTTCAATCCGAAAAAGAGCGACGAGCTTTGCGACTACGTCATAGCGGGCTGGAAAGACCAAAACGGCGAAGAGTACGCGGCGGACGGCAAGCTGATACTTAAAGGCGACACCACCATCACGCCGATATGGAAAGAGGGCACATACAAAGAATACGCGCTGATATACGAACTGGACGGCAAGATCATCAAGTCGGAGAGAAAGCACTTTGGCGACGAGCTGACCGCGCCAGACGTCCCCGCAGAAGCTGAGGGATACGCTTTCAGCGGCTGGAAGTGGCAGGACTCGAGCGGCAAGGATATTGAGATGCCGAAGACCATGCCCGCCGAAACGCTGACGGTATACGGCACTACCACAAAGTGCTACGTTACCTACAAGGTAGACGGCGAGATCTGCAACGGCCCTGACTTCACAAAGGTGGGCGAGAGCACTAAGGTCCTAAATAAATACGAGCGCGAGGGATACGACGTTACCGAATGGACTACCGAGGACGCGGAAGTTGTGAACGGCAGCTTCACGATGCCCGACCACGACGTAACCTTCACCGCGACCACCACGCCAAAGACCTACACCATAACCATCGACGTAGAGGGCGCAAAGACCACCGCGACAGCCGAGTACGGCAGCACATTCACACTGCCCGAGCAGCAGGCGCGCGAGGGATACACATTCTACTGGACGGGCGACGGAACGGACGTACTCATCACAACAGTGGAAGGCGTGAGCACCGTTCAGATACCCGCGAGGGACTTCACCGTAACGGGTAAATACACGCAGAATGTACACAACGTTTACTTCATTATCGACGGCAATGAGCTTACCGAGCAGACTATGAAAGACATACCTGCGGGACAGGAAAACCTGCGCACGAACGACTTTTCCGTGGATATTCCCGAGGGCAAGAGATTCACAGGCTGGATAACGGGAAATGTCGAGCTGAACAAAGAGGGCAGCTTCACTATGCCCGACAGCGACGTTTATTTCTACGGCAAATTCGTAGACAGCGGAAGCGTTACGATAGAGATATGCACGAAGCGCGATATGAGTATGTTCGGCGAAACAGGCGACCCCGACCTATATATGCGCTCATGGACTCTCTACGGAGAGCCGGGCGACGAGGTAGAGCTCCCCGCGCTGGAGCGCGAGGGCTATGAGCTGACATGGCAGCTGCAGGAAGGCCTAGAAAACCAATTCACCATCACGAACGGCAAGCTGAAAATAGCGGAGAACGCGGCAGACACATACGTCAGCGTGAACGCAGTTTTCAAGGAAAAGCCAAAAAGCTGAAAGCCTAAAACACACAGACCGCAGGCGTAAAAAACCTGCGGTCTTTTTTTTGCTGATTATTCACAATTACGTCATTGAACTGCGCGGCGGGGTGTGCTATAATATCTTGAAAATCAAAATACAAAGCTAAGGAGATAAAATATGGCAAAGATACTTGACTGGAACGAATACCTCGACACCGCCGCTGAGATGGTGGCTGAGGGCATAGTAATGCTGAAAAATGAAAACGTTTTCCCACTCGTCGCCGAGGACACCGCCGCGGTATTCGGCAGGATACAGCTCCACTACTACAAGAGCGGCACAGGCTCGGGCGGAATGGTGAACGTTTCGCGCGTGGTGAATATAGTAGACGGGCTGAAAGAAGCGGGAGTAAAGCTGGACGAAGAACTGCTGGAAACCTACCGCCGCTGGGACGAAGCGAACCCTTTCGACCTCGGCGAGGGCTGGGGCGCTGAGCCTTGGTCGCAGAAAGAGATGCCCCTTACCGACGAGATAGTGGAAAACGCCGCGAAAAATGCGGGCGTTGCGATAGCCGTCATAGGCAGAACGGCGGGCGAGGAGCAGGACAACAGCGTGGCGGAAGGCTCTTACCTGCTGACCGCCGACGAGATGGATATGCTGAGGCGGGTGCGCGCGAAATTTACGAAAATGGCGGTACTGCTGAATGTCGGCAACATCATCGACATGAAATGGATGGAGGAGATACGCCCCGACGCGGTAATGTACATCTGGCAGGGCGGCATGACGGGCGGCACAGGCACGGCGGCGGTGCTCACGGGAAAAGTAAGCCCGAGCGGAAAGCTGCCAGACACCATCGCCCGCGACGTTGCCGACTACCCCTCGGCGGCAGATTTCGGCAACCCCGACCGCGACCTTTACCGCGAGGACATCTACGTCGGCTACCGATATTTCGAAACTTTTGCCAAAGAAAAGGTGCTCTACCCTTTCGGCTACGGACTTTCGTACACGCAGTTTGAGGTAAAGACCACCGCCGCAGAGCAGACGGCGGAAGCGCTTACGCTGAGGGTAACGGTGAAAAACATTGGCAAATACAGCGGCAAAGAGGTAGTGCAGGCGTACTTCTCAGCGCCGCAGGGCGCTCTCGGCAAGCCCGCCCGCCAGCTGTGCGCGTTTGAAAAGACCCGCACCCTAGCGCCGAATGAGCAGCAGGAGATATGCATGACTATCCCGCGCGCGCAGCTTGCGAGCTACGATGATTCGGGCGCTTCGGGCAACATCAACTGCTATGTTTTGGAAGCGGGCGAGTACAGATTTTTCGTCGGCACAGACGTGCGCAGCGCGGTGCAGGCGGCAAGCTTCACTATCGACAAGACCGAAGTCATCAGCCGCCACGAGCAGGCGGCCGCGCCCGTTACGCCTTTCGAGCGCATAAAGCCTATTCCGCAGGGCGAGGGTTTTGCGATAGGCCGCGAGGAAGTGCCGCTCAGCCGAGTTGACGAGCAGGCGCGCCGAGAGGAGAATATGCCCGCCGAGCTGACATACACGGGCGACCGCGGGATAAAACTCAGCGACGTTGCGGCGGGCAGGAACAGCATGGCGGAATTTATCGCCCAGCTTTCCGACTACGACCTTTCGTGCATTATCCGCGGCGAGGGAATGGGAAGTCCGCGCGTAACGGCGGGCACGGCTTCGGCTTTCGGCGGCGTTACCGACGCGCTCACGGGCTACGGCATACCCGCGGGCTGCTGCTCAGACGGTCCATCGGGAATGCGCCTCGACTGCGGCACTAAAGCATTCAGTCTGCCGAACGGCACGCTGATAGCCTCGTCATTCAACAAAGAGCTTGCGCAGCGGCTTTTCGCGCTGACGGGCTTAGAGATGGCGGCGAACAAGGTGGACTGCCTGCTCGGCCCCGGCATGAACATTCACCGCCACCCGCTAAACGGCAGAAATTTCGAGTACTTTTCGGAAGACCCTCTGCTGACGGGCAAAATGGCTGCCGCCGAGCTGAAAGGCATGGCGCAGGCGGGCGTTACGGGCACGATAAAGCACTTCTGCGCGAACAATCAGGAAACATCGCGCCACTTCCTCGACTCCGCCGTTTCCGAGCGCGCGCTGCGCGAGATATACCTCAAAGGCTTTGAGATAGCCGTAAAAGAGGGCGGCGCGACATCTGTCATGACCACCTACGGCAGGGTCAACGGTTTGTGGACTGCGGGCAGCTTCGACCTCAACCACACAATACTGCGCGGCGAGTGGGGCTTTACGGGCTTCACCATGACCGACTGGTGGGCGAATATAAACAGACGCGGCGGCGAGGCTGACAAGAACGATTTTGCGGCTATGGCGGCGGCGCGCGGAGATGTTTACATGGTGTGCGCAGACGGCGGCTCGGGCAGCGACAACACGCTTGCCGCGCTGGAAAACGGCAGTCTGAAACGCGCCGAACTTCAGCGAAACGCGGCGGACATCTGCGGATCTTTACTGCACACCAACGCCCTCAAGCGCCTTGAAAACGCCGAGGAAAAAGTTGAAGTTATCAACCGCGAGGACGGCGGCGAGGAGGACGATACGCCCGTAGAGTTCTACAAGGTCGGGGGCTACGAGATAGAGCTTGACCTTAGCGGCGTTTGCACCGACAAGGGCACTCACCACAGCTTCGCGCTCGACATCTCGCACCCCGGCATCTACAACGTTACGATAACGGCAAGCTCAGGGCAGAGCGAGCTGGCGCAGATACCGCTGACCCTCTTCAACATGGGCACGGCGAGCGGCACATTCACCTGGAACGGCACGGGCGGCAAGCCTGTTTCGTACACCAAGCAGACGCCGATGTTCTCGCGCTTCACAACGTTCCGCCTGTACTTCGCGCAGAGCGGTCTGAAACTGCACAGCATAAAATTTGAATATGTAAACGGCGACACACGTCATTAAACCGCGCCGTTTATGAACTCGGGGCTGAGGACGAAGCTGCTTTTGCGGCAGTCTATCAGCCCCTCTTTTTTGAGCCTGCCGAGTTCGGCTGAAAGTGCGCTGCGGTCTACGTTGAGGTAATCGGCAAGCTGCGCGCGGGAGAACGGCACGTCAAAAGCCGAGCCATGCAGGCTGTACATATATAAAAGGTACTCCGCGAGCCTGCCGCGTATGGTGCGCGGGGTGATGCAGCTTATCTTGCGGGTAAGGGCGAGATTTTTGGCGGCGGTGATTCGCAGAAGATTTTTCAGCACGCGTTCCGCACCCTCGCGGCGGCAGGCAAAAAGGCTCTCCAGCCCAATATGCAGCACCTCGCACTCGCCCTCGGCGCGCGCCGTGACCATCATCGGCTGCCGCGAACAAGCGTAGACCTCGGCGAAAAGCTGCCCCGCGCCCGCCGTGCCGATAAGCGCGCTCTCGCCGCCGAAACCCGCACGCTCAATGATTATCCGCCCCGACTTCACCAGCCCGAAGCTCGAGATGACCTCGCCCGCCGAGCAGACCGCCGCGCCCTTTTTGTAGCGCTTTAGCCGCAGGTGCAGTTTGCCGACCTCCTGCGAAAAGGTAGACATATCCTCTATCTGCTGCGCCGAAACGCCCTCGAAAAGCGGGTCGGCGGCGAGCATTTTCAGCAATTCAACATCCATAAAATACCTCGCAAAAAATTTTGAAATGTTGTAGAAACAACATACTTTCTGCTTTGATTATATTATAATATGTACATAAAGTCAAGCGATACATCGAAAAAAGCGAAACATTTCGGAGGTAATAAAATGAAAAGACGCATAATCAACATCGACGAAGAAAAGTGCAACGGCTGCGGCGCTTGCGCGAACGCCTGCCACGAGGGCGCTATCGGCATGGCAGATGGCAAAGCCCGCCTGCTGCGCGACGACTACTGCGACGGTCTGGGCGACTGCCTGCCCGCTTGTCCCACGGGGGCGATAACATTCATCGAGCGCGAGGCGGCGGCGTATGACGAAGCGGCGGTGCTGGCGAACAGGGCGCAAAAGGCGAAAAAGTCCAGCGCTCCCCTGCCCTGCGGCTGCCCCGGAAGCATGGCGCGTTCGCTGAAAAAGCCCGCCGCGGTAACGGTAAAAGCGAAGCCCGCGCACACGCCCTCGCAGCTCAGCCAGTGGCCCGTACAGATACAACTCGCGCCGATAAACGCGCCGTATTTTGACGGAGCGAGCCTGCTCATCGCCGCCGACTGCACCGCATACGCCTACGCCGATATGCACGCAGATTTCATTCGCGGCAGGATAGCGCTCATCGGCTGCCCGAAGCTGGACAGCGCAGATCACAGCGAAAAGCTGACAGAGATACTGCGCCGCAACGACATCAAGGACGTAACGGTGGTGCGCATGGAAGTGCCCTGCTGCGGCGGCATAGAGCTGGCGGCGAAAAAGGCGATACTGCAAAGCGGAAAAGACATACCCTGCCGCGTGACCACCATATCGGTAAGCGGCGAGATACTCTGATACACATTTGGCAATTTAACTAAACAAAACGCTTGTTAGAGCCGTGTGAAACGTTTTCATTCCAAACTTCGCGCGGCTCTCGCTTTTTTGCACAAAAAAGGCTTTACAAAGCACAATGGTTATGATAAAATTAAGTCACTGAATTACGACACAAAGGGAGTTATTATCATGAATATCAGGAAAATAATCGCTGCGGCGGTCAGCGCGATAATGCTCGCGGGCAACTCGGCGCAGTTTGCGGCATTCGCCGACGGCAGCATGAGATTTGAAGCCGAAAACGGCACTCTCGGCGGCGCGGCGTATATTGAAAAGGACAACAGCGCCTCAGGCTCAAAGGCGGTGACTTTTACCGACGCCACCTGCACATGGACGCAGAAGGTGAACATGACCGAAGAGGGATTTTACGACATACGCATTTACAGCAAGGGTCAGGGCGGCGACAAGTTCAATGATCTGCTGATAAACGGCGAATCGGCGGGCACTTTCAAGAGCGCGGAAGGCGAAGGCTACTCGGAGTACACGGTGGCGCGGCTGTATTTCAACAAGGGCGCGAACACCATCAAAATGACGATGAGCTGGGGTTACTTCATGCTCGACTACATAGAGCTGGAAAAGTCGGCGATACCCGAAAACATCTACGCCGTTTCCAAGCAGCTCTCAAACCCCAACGCCAGCGACAAGACCAAGCGCCTTTTCAGCTACATGGCGGACGTTTACGGCAAAAAGGTCATCACGGGCCAGTACTGCGACGGCGGGCTGAACGGCAGCGAATTTAAGGGCATAAAGAACGCGACGGGCGAAACGCCCGCTATGCTGGGTCTTGACATGATGCGCTACACCCCTGCGCGCGTGAAGCACGGCGACAGCAGCAAGGCGGTGGAAAACGCGATAGAATTTTCCGAAGCGGGCGGCATAGTGACATTCTGCTGGCACTGGAACCTGCCAGACAAATTCCTCAAATCGGGCACTGACAAAAGCGGCAATCCGCGCTGGTGGGGCGGTTTTTACACCGATAACGCAGACCTTAACAAATTCGACCTCTCGGCGGTGATGGACGGCAGCGACCCCGAAACTTACAACGCGCTGATGAGCGACGTAGATGCCATAGCAAAGCAGCTCACGCGGCTGAAAGAGGCGGACGTACCCGTGCTTTTCCGACCCCTGCACGAGGCGAGCGGCGGCTGGTTCTGGTGGGGCAGCGACGGCGCTGAGGCTTACAAAAAGCTTTGGAAAGCGGTATACGAAAAACTGACGAACGAGTATCGGCTCGACAATCTGATATGGGTATACAACGGTCAGGCGGCTGAATGGTACCCCGGCGACGAATACGTTGACATAATCGGCGAGGACATCTACCCCGGCACGCGCCGCTACTCGCCGCAAAGCTCGAAATTTATCGAAGCGGCGGAATACTCGAACAGCCGCAAGATAGTAGCGCTGAGCGAAAACGGCTGCCTTTTCGACCTCGACAAGGCGTTTGAAGCGGGCACGGCGTGGTCGTACTTCGGCACATGGAGCGGCGAATTCTGCATATCCAGCTCGGAAAAATACACCGAAAAGACGATGTGGAAAAGGGTCTACCAGAGCGACTGCGCGATAAACCTCGACGACCTGCCCGACTTCTCGATATACCCGCTGGACAGCGGAAGCAGCAGCGCGACGGTAACGCTGAGCGAAACGGCTAAGACTCTCGCGCCGGGCGACGTATTCCAGCTGCGCGCAACGGTCACGCCCGCGGGGGACAATGTGACATGGAAAAGCACGAACACGGCTGTCGCTACGGTAAGCGGCGGCAAGGTTACCGCCATGGGCGCGGGCACGGCTGAGATAACCGCATCTCTGCCAAACGGCAGCAAAGCTGTATGCAAGGTGACGGTAGAACGCACGAAGCTTACGGCGGCGAACGTAAGCAACATAGCGGGCAGGACATACACGGGCAAGGAAATAAAGCCCGCAGTTACCGTAAAATACGGCGGCAAGACGCTCGTCAGCGGCAAGGATTACACCGTAAGCTACTCAAACAACGTGAAAGTCGGCACGGCTAAAGCTACGGTAACAGGCATCGGCAATTACAGCGGCAGTGTTGAAAAAACGTTCATCATCTCGCCCATGAAGCAGACGATAACGGCTGCCGAGAGCGCCTGCAAGGGCATTAAATTAAGCTGGCCGGAGGACGAAACAGCGACGGGCTATGAGGTGCAGTACAGCCCGAATTCCGGCTTCGCAGGCAGCATGAGCAAAAAAGTCAGCGGCACTGCAAGCACCACGATAACCGGACTGACCGGCGGCAAGACCTACTATGTAAAAGTTCGCAGCTTGGCAGAGGTCGGCGGAAAGACATACGCGGGCGCTTGGTCGAACGTGGCGACCGTTAAAGCGGCGAAGTACGACATCACGAAAGCTAAAGTAAGCGGCATAGCCGACAAGGTATACAACGGCAAGAACCAAACGCAGAAGATAAAAGTGACCTACAATGGCAAAACGCTGAAAAGCGGCACTGACTACACGCTGAAATACGCGAGCCGCAAGAACGTCGGCACGGCAACTGTAAAGATAGTCGGCGCGGGCGACTACGCGGGAACTATCAAAAAGACCTTTAAGATAAACCCCGAAAAGCAGAAGGTCAAGAAGCTGATAGCGAAGTCAAAGGGCTTTACCGTAAAGTGGGCAAAGACGGCTTACGCTGCGGGCTTTGAGATACAGTACGCGGAAAACGCAAAATTCAGAAGGGCTAAAAAGGTGACGGTAAGCGACGGCACGAGCGTTAAAAAGAGCGTGACGAAGCTAAGATCGGCGAAAAAATACTATGTAAGAGTACGCACATACACCACCGTAAGCGGTAAGAAATACTACGGCGCATGGTCGGCGGCTAAGAGCGTTACCACAAAAAAATGATCTGCGGCGCAGACCTGCGAAAGGGTCTGCGCTTTTTTTGCGCTCGGGGTTGCTTTTTGGGCGATAGTGTGTTATAATAATTTTAGGTATTGTTTATAGAAAACAACGGAGATAACGACATGATAAAAAGCACACTGCTCGCCGCGGCTGCCGCCCTGCTGATATGTACAGGCTGCGCGCACAGCGGCGGAGATCCATCGGGATATTACGAAGAGCCCGACTCGGCAGAGAGCGCGGCTTCTCAGGCAAGCACGGAAAGTTTAGAAAGCGCGGATAGTTCGGCGGCTGAGAGCAAGGCTGACAAATCCGACAAAGCTGAGGAAGCGTATATGTACGACGTTTCGCCTATAGCGGAAGCTTACCGCGCGGGCGACCCATCGGCGCTGAGCGAGTTTGACAGCGAGATATACGAAAAAGCGGCGGCGGTGCTGGACGAGATAATTACCGACGGCATGGACGATTACGAAAAAGAGCTTGCCGTGCACGACTACATAATTTACAACGTGACCTACGATGAAGGCTCGCTGAGCGCGATACCGAACCCCGCGGAGCACTGCGACGACCCATACGGCGCGCTGATAAACGGCAAGGCGATATGCAAAGGCTACACCACCACATTCAGAATGTTCATGGGAATGCTCAGCATACCATGCGGCACGGCGTACTCGAGCGACGCGACCGGTGAAGAGCACGCCTGGAACACGGTAAAGCTCGACGGCAGCTGGTACTACGTTGACTGCACATGGGACGACCCCATTCCCGACAGCGCCGCGCGGCCGGTCATCCACACATATTTCAACGTTTCGCGCGAGGAGATAGAAACAGACCATGTGCTGCCCGACGGCTGCCCCGACACCGAAAGCGCTGCGAACAGCTACTACACGCGCAGCGCGGTGAAGATAGCAGACCTCGGCGAGATATACGGCGCGGCAAAAGACGCTTTAGCGCAGGGCAGGCGGGACTTCGTACTGCTCTTTGACGAAAGCACCGGCATAACGCTGGACGGCGTGGACGCGATAGACGATATATACGAACCCGAGAGCAAAGCGCTTGAGAAAAAGCTGAACGGGCTGGCGGCGAAGATGAAAAAAGACGGCTTGGCTAACAACTGCTTTTTAGACGTGCGGCGCGTACAGACAGCCGAGGGCATAGGGCTGTATGTGGAAATGCACTTATTTACTGACTGAAAGGAGCGCTGAAAAATGCGTTTCAGACCATGTATCGACATACACAACGGAAAGGTGAAGCAGATAGTAGGCTCATCGCTGAAAGACGAGGGCGGCGAGGCTGCGAACAATTTCGTTTCAGATAAAAATGCGGACAGCTATGCGCGGCTCTACAAAGAGCGCGGGCTGAGCGGCGGGCACGTTATAATACTCAACCCGCGCGGCAGCGAGCACTACGAAGCCGACCTGCGGCAGGCGCAGTTGGCGCTGAGCGAGTATGAGGGCGGCTTGCAGATAGGCGGCGGGATAACGGACGAAAACGCGGTCGATTTTCTGAACATGGGCGCTTCGCACGTTATAGTTACGAGCTATGTTTTCCGCGGCGGCGAGATAGACTTTGCGCGGCTGAAAAAGCTGACGGAAGCCATCGGCAAAGAGCGGCTGGTGCTCGACCTTTCGTGCAAAAAGCGGGGCGGCGAGTACTATATCGTCACCGACCGCTGGCAGAAATTCACCGACACGGCGCTTTCAGAGCAAACGCTCGACCTGCTTTCGCGAAACTGTGCAGAATTTCTGATACACGCGGCGGACGCTGAGGGAAAATCGAACGGCATAGAGGAAGGCGCGACGAAAATAGCGGCACTCTCGCCGATACCGTGCACATACGCAGGCGGCATCTCGAGTTTTAACGACGTAGACAAACTGCGCGACATATCGGGCGGCAGGCTGGATTTCACTATCGGCAGCGCGCTTGACATATTCGGCGGCGGAATGAGTTTTGAAGCCGCGGCGGAGTATGTGGAAGAGAAATAAAACGCCGCTCGGCGGCATAAAATAAAATAGACCAAATCAGCAGAAAGGAACTGATAAAAATGGCAAAGCTCAAAGTAGCAGTAATATTCGGCGGAAAGTCGAGCGAGCACGACGTTTCGCTCGTTTCGGCGGCGCACGTTATAGAAAGCATACCGAAAGATAAGTACGAGGTGATCTGCATAGGCATCACCAAAAAGGGCCACTGGCTAAAATACATAGGCCCTGCCGAGCTTATCAAAAACAAGGAATGGGAAAAGCACCCCGACAACGTGCCCTGCATCATGAGCCCCGACACCCTGCACAAAGGCTTTATCGTGCTCGGCGCGGACGGCACTTTCGACAACATAAAAGTAGACTGCATATTCCCCGTACTGCACGGCAAAAACGGCGAGGACGGCACTATACAGGGACTTTTCCAGCTCAGCGGCGTGCCTTTCGTCGGCTGCGACATGATCTCTTCGGCGAACTGCATGGATAAGGAAATGACCCACCTGATACTCGAAGCGAACGGGATAAAGATGGCGAGATTCATCTCTATGCGTTACAGCGAGATGGATAAGATAGATGATAAAATAGCCGAAGCAGAAGCGAAGCTGAAATACCCGATGTTCGTAAAGCCCTGCTGCGCAGGCTCATCGGTAGGCGTTTCGCGCGTGGAAAACGCTGAGGAGATGAAAAACGGCATAAAGCTGGCATTTCTTTCAGACAGCAAGCTGCTCATAGAAGAGGGCGTTACAGGAATAGAGTGCGAGTGCGCGGTGATGGGCAACGACGAGCCTTTTGCATCTACCGTTGGCGAGATAAAGAGCGCAAACGAGGGCTTCTACGACTTTGAATCGAAGTACGAGGACGACAATTCGGAAACGATAATCCCCGCCCGCATGAGCGAGCAAGCGATAGAGAATATTCGCGCGCTGGCGGTAAAGGCTTACAAGGCGATAGGCTGCGCGGGACTTTCGCGCTGCGACTTCTTCCTCTGCCCCGACGGCACTGCCCTGCTCAACGAGATAAACACTCTGCCGGGCCACACGCCGATAAGTATGTACCCGAAGCTGATGGAGCACGCGGGCATGACCCCCGCCCGGCAGGAGGATAAGCTGATAGAACTAGCGCTTGAAAGAAACTAATAGAAACGGAATGATTTGACATGATAGAAACTCTCAGCGGCAGCATTTCAGACGGCGCTATCGGCGTATTCGACTCAGGCGTCGGCGGACTTACCTGCGTGAAAGAGCTGATAAGGCTGATGCCGCACGAGGACATAGTGTACTTAGGCGACACCGCGCGAGTGCCCTACGGCACGAGAAGCCGCGACACGATAGCGGAATACTCGAGGCAGGACATACGCTTTATGGAGCAGCACAACGTAAAGCTGCTGCTGGTAGCCTGCGGAACGGTATCGGCGGTAATGCAGACCGTGCCGATATTTGACGGCTCGTCCATAACCTGTTACAGCGGCGTGATAATACCCGCGGTAGACGAAGCCTGCGCGGCCACGAAAAACGGCAGGATAGGCGTTATCGCGACGCCCGCCTCTATACGTTCGGGCTGTTACGAGCAGGAGATACACCGCATAAGACCTGACGTGGAGGTATTCAGCCAAGCGTGCGCGATGTTCGTACCGCTGGCGGAAAACGGCTACACTGCGCCTGGGTGCGCGCCCGCGGAATTTTTCGTTCGCGAATATCTGAGCGAGATAAAGGCGCAGGGCATCGACACGCTGATAATGGGCTGCACGCACTACCCGCTGCTGGAGGACGTTGTGCGCGAATTTATGGGCGAGGGCGTAAAGCTGATCTCGCCGGGCGCGGTAACGGCTCAGCAGGCATTTGAAGCGCTAAAGGCGCAGAACGCGTTGAAAGGCGAAGATCACAAGGCGAAGATAGAGCTTTACTGCACCGACAGCGCGGAGCTTTTTGCGGAGAACGTGAGCAGATTTTTAGGCGGCGGAGCAAGCGGCGCGGAGATACTGCAATGTTCGCTGACGTAAGGTCGGTGGCGGCATGAAAGCTATCAAGATCGCGAGCGGTGAGAACGCGAAGCTGCGGCTGGTAACGGTAACGGGCGGCGAGCGCACGGAGCTGGAGTGCGAATGCGAGCTGCGCGGCGGCGATGGCCGGCACATAATAAAGTACAAAGACGGCGCGGGAAAAGTGATGATGAAGCTGACGAGCGAGCGCGCCGAACTTCTGCGGACGGGCGGCGAAACGGGCTTAAAGCTATCCGCCGAGCCAAACGCAGAAACTATTGCAAAGATCAAGACGGAGTATGGCACACTGAGCGTGCCTGTACGCGGTATCTCGCACAAATACGAACCGACGGACGAAGGGGTCACGGCAGCGTTTTCGTATGACAACGGGAACGTTGTTGAGGTTTGGGTTCGGGTTTGGAAGAAATGAAACAGAATATCATGACGGCTTGGAGAATATCCGAGCCGTTTTTTTGTGCACATTCGATATATTTTGACACGTTTTTTCTATAAGCTGTTGAGAATAAAATGTGAAGAATATATTTTATTTTTGTTTGAGATATGTTATAATATGTATATATTACAATTTGCAGGAGCTTGGGCGAACAAAGTTTCTTTTAATTGTGTCAAAAATGATACCATTAAAATTGAAAAATATGTTATAATATATACATCGAATACATACACTGCCAAAACAAGGAGAGATGTACCTATGGAAAACGAACTTTACGCACACATCAGCGAGGATGGGAGAAAGCAAACGCTGAAAGAGCATTTGGAAAACGTTTCTATAATGGCGGAGAATTTTTGCATACCTATGCTGAAACCGATGGCGCGGCGGTCGGGCGAGCTGCACGACATCGGAAAAGCGGCGGAGGACTTTCAACAGCGGCTGTACGGCTCAAAGAAAAGCTTTTGCCACGCTGCCTGCGGTGCGATAGAGTATCAAAAACTGAGCGATTTTGAGGATATTATCGCCTGGCTGATGGAATACTGCATTGCGAGCCACCACACGGGGCTGCTTGACGGGCAAGGGAGCGGGCAGGAGCTCGCCACGCTGAAAAATATGCTCGGCAAAAAATACAGCGGCAGCGCAGATTACAGCAGGTACAAGGAGATAGTGCCCGAGGTACTGCTGAGCGCCGAAGAGCAGAAAGCGGCGCTGGAGGAGCTGGAGAGCTGCGGCGAGGACAACACCGAGATGATGGAGAGGTTCGCTTTTTTCGTGCGCGAAGTTTTCTCATGCCTTACCGACGCGGATTTTCTGGACACGGAAAAATTTTTCTATCCGAATACCGAGCGCGGGCTGACGGGAGATATGGAGAAAGCGCTGGAAAAGCTGAACGGGCGATTTACGGAATTTACGCAGACCACTGAACTTCAAAAAGCGCGCGGCAGGATACAGCGGCAGGCTTTTAAAAACGCCGCCGAAACGAACGAAAACATAATGCTGCTGGATATGCCGACAGGCTCTGGCAAGACGCTCACGGCGGCGAAAATAGCGCTCACGAGCGGCAAGAAGCGGGTGATCTACGTTATCCCGCAGATCAGCATAATAGAGCAGACCGCCGACAGCATGGAGCAGATATTTCAGGAAACCATGCCCGTGCTCCAGCACCACTCGAACTACTCATACGAACCAAAGCGCGGCGCGGACAAGCCGGACGAGGAAAAAGCCGAGCGCCTGCTGATAAAGACCACCGAAAACTGGGACGCGCCATTCATCGT
The DNA here is from genome assembly GCF_020559915.1 of Ruminococcus sp. 210702-SL.1.03. GTDB lineage: Bacteria > Bacillota > Clostridia > Oscillospirales > Ruminococcaceae > YE71. The sequence continues at coordinate 7,537 of NZ_JAJCLZ010000010.1, read as the reverse complement.
GACGACAAGCGTGCAGTTTTTCAACTCGCTCTGCCACTACAAAAGCTCGGCGCTGAGAAAGCTGCACAATCTGCGCGACTCGATACTGATATTTGACGAGATACACCTTATACCGACCGAGCTGCTGCGCCCCTGCCTGAAAGCTATCGGCTACATAACCAAATACATGAACAGCAAAGCACTTTTCCTCTCGGCTACCATGCCCGACTACTCCGCTATCTTCAAGAAATATATGCCCGACGTGAAGTTTGCCGAGCTGATAACGGACAAAAGCGATTTCGGATATTTCAAGAAATGCAGATACAATGACCTCGGCAAAAGCAGCTATTCCGCAGTTGCCGAAATGGCGCAAAGCAAGCCTAACGCGCTGATAGTCGTGAACAAAAAGGACACGGCGGTGGAGATATACCGCAAGCTCGGCGGCGAAAAATACCACCTCTCGGCATTCATGACACCCGCGCACCGCAGCAGCGTTATTGCGAAAATACATGAGCGACTGAACGACGGCGCGCATATCACAGTAGTGTCCACCTCGCTGATCGAGGCGGGCGTAGACCTCGACTTCAAATGCGTCTTCCGCGAGATGGCGGGACTGGACAGCATTTTGCAGTCGGGCGGACGCTGCAACCGCGAGGGCAAGTACGACAAAGGCGATGTGTACATTTTCAAGACTGACGAAAAGGCGAATCCTGCTTTTGATCGGCTGGTGCACTTTACGGAAACCGCAGTGAAAAATACGAACACTTCTATGGAAAACATCGACAGCGAAGCCTGCGTGAAAGAGTATTACAGGCTGAAATACGGCTTCAACAAAGAGGAGATGGACATAAACTCTATCGAAAAATTCAGCATTGCGGCAAACGAATGCAACGGACATACTGCAAACTACGAGGAATCTCTGCCATTCAGAAGCTACGCTGAACATTTCCAATATATAGAGTCTGACACAACGGCGATAATCATTGAAACGCCCGAAAGCCGCAAGCTTATAGAGCTTCTGAAAAGCGGCGGCAAGAGCGTTCGCCGCAAGCTGCAAAGGCACTCGGTATCGGTGTACCGCTACCAATTTGAAACGCTTTTGAAAGAAGGCGTGCTGAGCGAAGTGAGCGGTTTCTATCTGCTGAACACGCCCGAGCGCTACGATGCCGAAACGGGGCTTATAGTTTCCGCGCAGGGGGAAGCGTATTTCGGCTGAGCCGCAAATACAAAGAAAAAGCCGCCCGAGATGGGGGCGGCAGTTTTCAAACGCAATACCAATATATTGCAACTCACATACGCTTTCGCGCAGACTATATGTTTATTATAGCATTTTTACAAGATGTTTGTCAATGCAGGGATTTTGTTATAACTGCATAAAAAAGGCATTTAAAAGTTGTAACATTACACTATTGACATTTAATTCAAAATGGAGTATCATTATTACAGTAACGAAATACTAATATAAGTTTAGAGGAGATGATCAAATGGCTTACGGTTTTAAAGTGATCGTTGAAGGCGATTACGCCGGCTTTAACAGACCTGAGCTGAAAACCGAGAGGGTAACTTACGATGTGCCCACTGTCGGCGCACTCGAGGGAATGCTCAAATGCGTGTATTGGAAGCCGTCGCTTTGCATCGTGATCGACAAGATCGTGGTTTTCAACCCGATCAAGACCGTCAACATACGGCGCAATGAGGTAAAGACCAAGCTGCCGCTAAAGGCGGTCAGAGCGCAGATGAACGGCGGCGGCGCGGCAGTTATCTACACGCCCGATGTGCGAACGCAGCGCGGCTCGGTAGTGCTCAAAGACGTGAAATACGGGATAGAGTTTCACATCGAGCGAACGTTCATACGCTCTGACCACGAGGACGAGTGCGAGGAAAAGCACTACAACATCATGCTTCGCAGGCTGAAAAAGGGGCAGTGCTTCCGCCAGCCATGCTTAGGGTGCAGAGAGTTTTCGGTGAAGCGGCTGGAGCTTGTCGATGATCTCGACCTCAGCGAAGTTGCCGAAGAAAACATGGGCAGGCACGATCTGGGGCTTATGCTTTACGGAATGAGATTTCGCGACGGCGGCAAGCCGATAAACGGCGACTGGGAACACCCGCAGTTTTCCGACAAAGCAGACGCCATGTACTACCATCCGTACATGATCGACGGCGTTATAGACGTCGCCGAGTACAGAAAGGAGCTAAAATGCTGATAAAAGCACTTTGCGATTACAGCCTGATACAGAAAAAAGAAGTTCAGGACGGATACTGCAAACAAAACGTAAACTATCTTATACAGCTCTCGCCCGAGGGCTGTATAGATAATATCATCAGCGTGGAAGAATCTAAACCGATAAAGAACAAAAACGGCAAGGAAAAGATGGTGCTTGCGCCAAAAGTCGCCGAGCTCCCCATACGCACGCAGAAGCCCGGTATCGACGGAAACGTCATCGAGCACCGCCCACTCTACATATTCGGGCTGAACTACAACAAAAAGGACGGCACGCTTTCGACCGAGGACAAGACCGACAAAGCAAAGAAATCGCACAAAGCGTTCTGCGAGGTGAACCTTGCGTTTTTCGAGGGCATCGACTCGCCGCTCTGCCGCGCGTACTGCAATTTCATAAAGACGTGGAATCCCGAGGAGCACACAAGCGACCCGATATTGCTGGGGCTTGGCAGCCGCTTTGGTGCGGCGAGCGTTTACTACGAATTCGGATTTGACACGGACAAGCTTTTGCAGGACGACCCCGCTTTTAGAGAAGCTTACGGAAAATATCTGGCGGAGAAACAGGCTGCCGCCGAAGCTGAAAACACCGAGCTGGCGGTATGCAGCATACTGGGCGAACGTCTGCCGCAGGCGCGCATACACGATAAGATCAAAGGCATAGCGGGCGGTATAGCGTCGGGCTGCGTTATGGTAAGCGCTAAGGAGGACGCTTTTGAATCGTACGGTAAAACGCAGTCGTTCAACAGCGGCGTTTCCGAAAAGGCTATGAAGATGTACACCTCGGCGCTCAACCGCCTGCTTGCTGACGAGGCGCACCACAAGGTGATGGACGACCTGACGCTTGTCTACTTCGCAATGAAGCGGGACGACGTGAACGAATCAAGACTTGTGAGCAGACTGCTGACGGGCGCTGACAACACGCTGAACGATACTTTCGCAAAGGCGCTGAAAGGTATGCCGATCGAGTTTCCCGACATCGACGAGAGGGTGGATTTTTACGTTGCGGGACTTACGGCGAACAGCTCGCGAGTGTGCCAAAAGTTCGCCCTGCGCAGGAAGTACGGCGACATCATCGACAACATAATGGAGCACCAGCGCAATATGGCTATCGGCTACGAGCCGAAATACATCTCGGCAGGGCGAATGCTCCACGAGTTGGTATCGCCAAAATCAAGCAACGGCAGAGTACCGCCGCCCCTGCTCTCGGGTATTTTTGAGGCGATATTTAACGGAACGAACTACCCCACTTCCCTGCTGAGCACAATGATAAGGCGTGTAAAGACAGACAGCGATGCCGACAATAACCATTTTATAAAGCTAAATAACGCGCGCGCGGGCATAATAAAAGCCTGCCTGATACGCAATTACAAAAAGGAGGACATTAAAATGCTGATAAACCAAGACAACAGAGAGCCGGCGGCACTTTGTGGCAGGCTTTTCGCCGTACTGGAAAAGATACAGTGCGATTCTGTAACGGGCGACCTTAACAGGACGATAGGCGACACCTACTTCTCGTCAGCCTGCTCGCAGCCCGCAACCATTTTCCCGATACTGATGAAGCTTTCAAGAAACCACATGAGAAAGCTCGGCAAGCCGGCTTTTATCTATTACGATAAGCTTCTTACCGAGTTAAACGCAGGGCTTAATGACAGATACCCGAAGCAGCTCAGCTTAGAAGATCAGGGTATGTTCATCGTGAACTACTACCAGCAGAAGAGTGAGCTTTACACCAAAAATGAAACCAAAGAAAAGGCTGCGCAGGCCGACGAATAATGAAAGGAAGATAAAACTATGGAAAACGCTATCAAAAACCGCTATGAATTTGTAATGATATTCGACGTAGAAAACGGCAACCCCAACGGCGACCCTGACGCGGGAAATATGCCGCGCGTAGACCCCGAAAGCAACCTCGGCTACGTTACCGACGTATGCCTGAAAAGAAAAATCAGAAATTTCGTAGAGCTTGTAAAAGAGGGCGAGCCGGGCTTCAACATACTGATAAAGGCTGACAAGGCGCTGAACACCAAGTTCACCGAAGCTTACAACGCGCTCGACCTGCCGACCGGAAACGGCAAGACCACGCCCGCCGAAACGCAGAAGCAGGCGCGCGACTACATATGCAAAAATTACTACGATGTGCGCACATTCGGCGCAGTAATGAGCACGGGCGACGACCCATGTGGAATAGTAAGAGGGCCTGTGCAGATAAACTTTGCGAGAAGCCTAGATCCCGTTTTCCCGCAGGAGATAAGCATTACGCGACAGGCAAAGACCACGGCTGAGAGAAAAGAGGTCGGCGACACCGAAATGGGCAGAAAAAGCTTTATCCCCTACGCGCTCTACCGCGCCGAGGGCTATGTTTCCGCGATGCTCGCCGACAAGATAACGGGCTTTAGCGAAGACGACCTAGAGCTGCTTTGGAGCGCTGTCATCAATATGTTTGAGCACGACAGAAGCGCGGCGCGCGGAAAGATGTGCATGAGAAAGCTGATAGTTTTCAAGCACGAGTCGCCTTTGGGCAACGCCCCCGCGCAGACGCTTTTCGACAAGATCAGCATAAAGCTGAAAGAAGATACGGCTGTACCCAGAGCATTTTCGGACTACGAGATAAGCATAGACCGCGATATGCCCGCAGGCGTAGAGATGATAGAAAAGCTCTGATCAAAAATTGGAGAACGAGGTATACAGAGAGCAGGCGCGGACGATAAACATACGCAGCATACAGCACTATATGTACTGTCCGCGCAGATTTGCTCTGCTGGAAATAAACGACGACTGGGCGGAAAACGCCTTTGTGGTAAAAGCTAACCTGATGCACGAGAATGTGCACAGCGGCAGCCGCAGCTTTGAGAGCAAAGAAAAGATAGTGCGCAGCGACGTTGCGCTTTACTGCGACGACCCCGAGCTGGACATTTTCGGCGTGGCTGACTGCATAGAATTTGTTCGGAAAAAGAGCGGCGCGTATATCGAAAAGCTCGGCGAAAATTTTGACGTGGACATCGTGGAATACAAGCCGCGCAAGCCGAAGTCGGGCGAATACAACGAAAGCGACGCCATACAGGTCTACGCGCAGAAGATATGCGCCGACAGCATTTTCGGCTGTAACTGCAACGCTTACATATATTACGGCGATGTGCGGCGCAGGGTAAAGCTGCCTTTTGATGGGCGGGAGCGTGAAAAGTATGACGGACTGCTGCGGAAATATCTGCACGAGATGCGGGAGATACTGCAAAGCGGCGAGATACCTCAGCGCGCCCGCGGACAGAAATGCAGCGGGTGTTCGCTGGCGGATATGTGCTTCCCGAAAGTGAAAAAATACAGCGTAAAAGAGATAGTGATGTCGATGAACGACGCGCAGTAAAGGGGCTGAGAGGTTGCGAAAACTGCTTAATTCACTCTACATAATCGACGAAACGGCGTACCTGACGCTAGACGGCGAGAACGTAGTATGCCGCACGAAAAACGAGGACGGCGAATACAGCGGCGAGAAATTTCGGCTGCCATTCACCACCATCGAGGACATATACATTTTCAACTACATAGGCTGTTCGCCCGCGCTGATGGGCAAGTGCACCGAATACGGCATACCGATAAACTTCATATCGCCGCAGGGAAAATTTTTGGCGAGAGTTCAAGGCAAGCCGAAGGGCAACGTTTATCTGCGGAAAGCGCAGTTTGAAAAATTCGGCACTGAGCAGACGGAGATGATGCAGAACTGCGTGGCGGCAAAGCTTTCAAACACGCGGTATCTGATAAAGCGCAGTATGCGCGACGCACCCGAGATAAACGCCGACGGCGCACTCACCGACTGCATAAGCTACCTCGAAAGCGGCATAAAAAGCGTTTACGAGATGAAGGACAAAGAGATGATAATGGGTGTGGAAGGCAGCTGCGCCAAAGCATATTTCGATATTTTCGACCGGCTGATACGTCAGCAGAAAGAAGAATTTAAGCTGCTGAACCGCACCAAAAGACCGCCGCTAGACCGCGTGAACGCTATGCTCTCGTTTCTGTACACCATCGCCGTCAGCTGGCACACATCGGCGCTGGAGAGCGTAGGGCTGGACAGCTGCTGCGGATTTTACCATTCACTGCGCCCCGGCAGAGCAAGTTTGGCGTGCGACATGGTAGAGGAAACGCGCTGCATATGCGAGCGGCTGGTGTTGACGATGATAAATCTGAAAATGATAAAAGCGGAAGATTTTGAAACACAGCCGAGCGGCGCGGTATACCTCAGCAAAGACGGCAAGAAAAAGGTGCTGACGGCTTGGCAGGAACGCAAACGCGGAAGGATAGACCACCCATATCTGGGCGAGAAAATACCGCTGGGGCTGCTGCCGTATGTGCAAAGCTCACTGATGGCAAAATACATACGCGGCGAGATAAGCGAGTACCCATGCTATCTGCTGAAGTAGGTGACAAAAAAATGATGACATTAGTAAGTTATGACGTATCTACAACGGACAACAGCGGCAGAAAGCGGCTGAGAAAAGTCGCAAAAGAGTGCCAGAACTACGGTCAGCGCGTGCAGAACAGCGTTTTTGAGATAGACGTAGACTACGGCACATTTTTGAAGCTGAAAGACAAGCTTTTGAAGATAATAGATCAGCAAGAGGACAGCCTGCGGATATACTATCTCGGCAACAATTGGAAAAACAGGATAGAACATTTCGGCACAAAAGCGGGGTATGATCCTGAAGGCGTGCTGATAATCTGACAGACTGACCGACACCTGCGAAGCGAAAGCGAAACCGATCGCGCGGACGCTTCGCGGCAAATGACCCGCAAAATATCAACGATTTATGAACATCGCGCCGATATTTTGCAAACCAAAAAGGATCGGATCCGTATCATGTGGAGCAAGCGTCCAACTGCAACAACATCTAGGGTCGCGCTCCACGTGAGCGCGTGAGTTGAAATCTAGTGAATATCACGACAAAGGCGTTTATGGAAAGTCGCGCTCCACGTGAGCGCGTGAGTTGAAATGAATTTCGTCCACTGACGGCAGAAGAAATCGAGGGTCGCGCTCCACGTGAGCGCGTGAGTTGAAATTTTTTACATTTGTTCCCATATCTACTCTTGCGTGTCGCGCTCCACGTGAGCGCGTGAGTTGAAATTGCCAACTGTTTTGACACTATTGCTGTGTCTAATCGTCGCGCTCCACGTGAGCGCGTGAGTTGAAATATGAGATTCATTTTTCGATCATCTGGTGGCAAATGTCGCGCTCCACGTGAGCGCGTGAGTTGAAATTTTTGAATCTGGCAAATACTACCACAGGCTCTTCGTCGCGCTCCACGTGAGCGCGTGAGTTGAAATATGAGATTCATTTTTCGATCA
>NZ_JAJCLZ010000001.1 GCF_020559915.1 Ruminococcus sp. 210702-SL.1.03 | reverse complement strand
CGCTGGGCGTGCCTGAGAGCCTTGCAGATGACGGCGGCTTTGGCGGCGGTACGGAGAAAGCGACCAACGCGGTGCTAGGCAAGCTTGGGTACAAGCAGAACGGGGTCGCGGGTAAAAAGCTGATGAAGAAGTTGGCGAAAGCAGTGAAGGAAATGATGTAAAAAAACGGCAGAGCGTAAAAACTCTGCCGTATTTTTTATCCTTTGCAGGCAAGCTTGACTATCAGCTCGGCGGCAAGTTCCATCGACTCGGCGCAGACGTACTCGTAAACGCCGTGGTAATTGTGCCCGCCCGTGAAAAGATTAGGGCAGGGCAGTCCGCGGAACGAGAGGTTCGCGCCGTCCGTGCCGCCGCGTATCGGCTGTATTTTCGGCTGTACGCCCAGCTCTTTCATGCACTCCGCCGCGTTTTCGATGAGGAACATATTCTGCGGCTCTATCTTCTCACGCATATTGTAATATGTGTCAGAAATTTCTATTTGCACTCTACCCTTGCCGTACTTCGCGTTCAGCAGGTCGGCGGTGCGGCGCATAAGCTCTTTGCGCGACTCGAATTTCGCGCGGTCGTGGTCGCGGATAAGGTATTTCAGCTCGGCGCGAGAGGTGTCGCCCGAAATGCTCAGCAGGTGGAAAAATCCCTCGTAACCCTCGGTGTGCTCGGGCTTTTCGGCGGCGGGCAGAAGCATCTCGTACTCGGCGGCGAGCTGCGCGGCGTTGATCATCTTGCCCTTAGCCTCGCCCGTGTGCACGTTCAGACCGGTGATAGTGATGTGCGCGGAGGCGGCGTTGAAATTTTCAAACTCCAGCTCGCCCAATCCGCCGCCGTCTATTGTGTAAGCCGCGTCCGCGCCGAAATGCTCGATGTCGAATTTGTCGATACCGCCGCCGATCTCTTCGTCCGGCGTGAAAGCTATGCAGATCTCGCCGTGCGGCAGACCGCTCGTCAGCAGTCGCTGGGCCGCCGCCATTATTTCGGCAACGCCCGCCTTGTCGTCCGCGCCGAGCAGGGTAGTGCCGTCGGTTACTATCAGCGTTTTGCCGCGGTAAGCCGCCAACTCGGGAAACTGCGCGGGCGAAAGCGTGATGTTTTTCTCGGCGTTCAGCAGAATATCGCCGCCGTCGTAATTTTCAACGAACCGCGCTTTCACCCCGCTTCCCGAAGCTTCGGGCGAGGTATCCATGTGCGCGATGAAGCCCAGCCTGCGCGCCGACTCTCCGCCATCGGCAGCGGGTATCTTCGCGTAAACAAAGCAGTCGCGCTCGTTGAAATAAACGTCCGCCGCGCCCATCTCGCACAGTTCGTCGTAAAGCATACGCGCCAAATTTTTCTGCTTTTCAGTGCTGGGAAAAGTTTCGCTCTCCTCGCTTGACTGCGTGTCCACCGCGATGTAGCGCAGGAATTTTTCTATAACGTCTGTCATAATTATCCACCTTCATTACTTTAATTAGTACTATTATAATTATACCACAATTCAGCTAATGTATCAACCCCCCCGAAAATAAGTCAGAAGTCGATTTTTTCTCTTGACATTTACAACAAAAAGTAGTATAATAAAAAGACGAATTGACTTTTGGCTGTAATGGCGCTTGCCGTGCCTGCCGCCGAAATGATATGACTGATTTTGCTTTTAGGAGGAAAAAAAGTGCGACGTGCAAAAAAACCGGTGTTTTTTATAGTTTTTGCCCTTATTCTTGCATTTGCCTACTTTACATTCTTTGGATTTCACACTAAGTACGGCGATATAGAAAACACTATAATCAAAGGCGTTGACGAAATACGCTGGGGTATCGACATTCAGGGCGGCGTAAACGCTACCTTCGGCCCCGAGGGCGATTATGACGCTTCAAAACAGGATATGGATTCCGCTAAGGCAGTTATCGAACAGCGCCTGCTGAACCTCAATATCACCGACAGCGAGGTATACGTTGACTATACCAAAAATAAAATAATAGTTTCGTTCCCTTGGCAGGCGGGCGAGACCGACTTCGACCCTGAGTCGGCGGTCGGCGAGCTCGGCGAGACCGCTATACTTACCTTCGTCAAAGGCTCTGAGCAGACCGGCGAGCAGGTAATGACCGGCGAAAACGTTACTAAGGCTGAGGCTATGGGATATACCGATAATAACGGCGAAACTCAGTATGTAGTAAGCCTCGAGCTTGATAAAGACGGCAAAAAGGCTTTCGGCGCGGCTACTACCGAGCTTGCTTCGAGCAAGGGCTCTATCTCGATATGGATGGACGATACCTGTATCTCTAACGCTACCGTAAACTCCGCCATCACCGACGGCAAATGCCAGATAGAGGGCAGCTTCACCTACGATGAAGCGCAGGCGCTTGCAGATAAGATAAACGCAGGCTCGCTGCCCTTTAAGCTTACCGCTACCAGCACCAATATCATCTCGCCTACCCTCGGTACAGGCGCCAGAACGGCTATGCTGCTCGCGGGTATCATCGCTTTTGCATTCGTTGCATTGTACCTTATCATTACATACAGACTTCCCGGCACAGTTGCTACCATCGCGCTTATAGGTCAGGTGGTAGGCTCTATCGCCTGCGTATCGGGCTTCTTCGCGGCATTCGACAGCTTCACGCTCACCATTCCCGGTATCGCGGGTATCATACTTTCTATCGGTATGGGCGTTGACGCGAACATCATCGTGGCAGAGCGTATAAAGGAAGAGCTGAGGCTCGGCAAAACGCTCGGCGGAGCTATCGAGCAGGGCTACAAGCGCGCTTGGGCCGCCGTATTCGATTCAAACATCACGGTAATTTTCGTTGCCGTTATCCTCATGGGCTCGTTTGGCTCTACTGACAGCATTTTCGGCACGCTGCTCAAGCCTATATTCTCGTTCTTCGGTGCTTCCATGGCGGGCACTATCTACTCGCTGGGCTTCACCCTGCTGGTAGGTATAATCACGAACTTCATCTTCGGCATCTTCTGCTCGCGCCTTATGCTCGAGTCACTCGCGAGATTCAAGTGCTTTAGAAAACGCAGCTTCTTCGGCGTAAAGGACGAGGTAGACGCTACCCCCGTTCTCGAGAGAAAGCGCATAAAGATAGTACAGCACACAAAGGTCTACGCTATCATCTCCTCCGTGCTCGTCATCATATTCGCGGCACTCACCATCGCGGGAATACCGAATATCGCCATCGAGTTCAAGGGCGGTACGCTGCTTTCATACAGCTACAACGGCAGTGTTGACGATAGCAACGTCAAGAAGATAGTTAAAGACGCCTGCGGCGAGGACTGCACCGTTACCATAGGTGAGGACTTCTCCAGCGGAAAGAAATCGCTGCAGCTCTCATTCGCTTCCAAAAACGGCATCAGCGATGCTGAGCAGCAGAGCATAAAGGAAGAACTTCAGAAAGCTTATCCCGATAACGAAGTAGACACGCTGGAATCTACCAACGTTTCTCCTACCAACGGCAAGACCTTCTTTGCTAAGAGCCTTGTAGCGCTGCTTCTCGCGGTAGTAGTAATGATAATCTACATCGGCATCAGGTTTAGAAATATCGGCGGTATTTCGGCAGGCGCTTTCGCGGTGCTGGGTCTGCTGCACGATATGGTAATGGTTTACGGCTCATTCATAATCTTCGGCTTCGATATAAACTCGAACTTCATCGCGGTACTGCTCACCATCATGGGATACTCAATAAACTCGACCATAATTATTTACGACCGTATCCGCGAAAACAAGCGCCTTTACGGCAAGAAGCTGGATATTCAGGAACTTACGAACCTCTCTGTAACGCAGACCGTTACGAGAAATATCCACACCAACGTTACCACTGTAAGCGTTATGATAATCGTTTGCATAGTCTGCGCGCTGAGAGGCGTTACCTCGATAATGAGCTTTGCGCTGCCTATGATCGTCGGCATAGTTTCGGGCGTTTACACCTCGATGTTCCTCGCTCCTTCGCTTTGGACTAAGTGGCAGCAGCATCAGATCAAGAAACACCCCGACAGACAGAATAATAATTACGGCAAAAAGAAGAAAAAGAGCGGCTATAAGGACTCCGGTTACGGTTACGGCGCTCAGGTATAAAAAAATCATCCGCAGCAGATAATCTCCGCTGCGGATCTTTTTGTCTATTTACGCCTTGTGCCCGCCGATCTGCCCGTTTCGGGCGATGGTGGTAGCGCCCTCCTGCAAATTCATGCCCTTGAAAATGGCGTTTTTGCCAAAGCGTTTTTGTATTTTTAATATCGCCTGCTGACGGCGCTTCTCGCGCTCCTCGGCGGCGGACTGCCCGCGGCGGCGCTCTTCCTCGGCGGCGTCGGTGAAAAAGTCGAGCTGTTCGCACTCCTCGCTTTCAGGAATATCCTCCTCGCGCAGCACCCTGCCCGCGACGACGCAGATACGGCGGGTCAGCAGCGTAGGGTCGATTATGCGGTCGAAAAGCGCGAGCGCGGCATCGGTAATGGCGCGCGTGGAGGCGGTGTGCCTGCCGAGCGAAAGTGTGCCGTGCGCCTGTTTCGGCAGTTTGCGACCGTAAGCGTCGGTAACTATCTCGCCGCGAAAACTGCCGCCCAGCGCGTCGCACCGCAAGTTCTGCACGTCGTACCCCACGGTCAGTACTATCTGGTCGGTGGTCAGTCCCTTGTCAACGAGGTCGAGCGAGAGCATATCCGCCATTTCGCGCACTATCAGCCGCGTTTTCTCGCAATCGTAGGGGGTGTGCAGCACCTGCCCAGTGCTGACGCTCTTGCTCTCGGGAACGTATGCTTTCACGTCGGCGATGGTGCAAGGCTCCCAGCCCCACGCGTGGTCTATGAGAAGTTCGGCATTGACCCCGAAAAGGCGGTAGAGGTGCTCCTCGTTCGTCAGCGAAAACCGCGCGATGTCGCCCATCGTGTTCAGCCCAATCGACTCAAGCTTTTTCGCGTAGCCGCGCCCCAGCCGCCAAAAATCAGTGAGCGGGCGGTGGTTCCAAAGCAGGAGGCGGTAGCTGCGCTCGTCCAGCTCGGCTATGCGCACACCGTCGGCGTCGGCTGGCATATGTTTGGCAACAATATCCATTGCGACCTTGCAAAGGTACATATTTGTGCCGATGCCGGCGGTGGCGGTAATGCCCGTTTCGCGCAGCACATCGCGTATCATTTTCATCGCCAGTTCGTGCGCCGTGCCGCCGTAGACCGCGAGGTAGCCCGTAGCGTCGATGAAGACCTCGTCAATCGAGTAGACGAGAATGTCCGCCGCCGAAACGTAGCGCAGGTAGATCTTGAAGATCTGCGTGCTGACCGCCATGTAGCGCGCCATTTGCGGCGGGGCGGTGATGTAACCCAGCTCTAGAGAGGGGTCGGCGGCGACCTCGGGGTTGACGAACGAACTGCCGCTGAATTTTTCGATTTTTGCCGAACTTTTCCTCAGCGCGTTGATCTCCGCAACACGCTCGATGACCTCGAAAAGCCGCGCCCGCCCGCTTATACCGTAAGATTTCAGCGAGGGCGACACCGCAAGACAGATAGTTTTTTCAGTTCGGCCGCCGTCTGCGACAACGAGGTTGGTGGTCATCGGGTTCAGCCCGCGGGCAACGCACTCCACGCTCGCGTAAAAACTTTTTAGGTCGATAGCAATGTAAACTCTGTTGATATTCTCCATAATACACAAAAATCAGTTAAATATCTATACGAACAAATGTTCTTTAAAACTATTATAGCACATATGTTCGCGTTTGTAAAGTGCTTTTTGCAAAAAAAATCGTCCCGATCAGTAATCGGGACGGAATTTGCTTAAACGTTTTCGCAATTATTTTAATTCAAAGAAGCAGCTTCGCACGGTCAGCTTTTCGAGAAGTTCGTCCGTGCTTAGAAAAGGCGCGGAAACGCGGGATTTGCAGAGGTTTACGCGTACTTCATCGCCGTGAATGTCGAACCAGTTGTCGTCGAAAACGGCGTCGCGGTCTGTAAGATCAAGGCAGACAGACTTGGTAAAAACGTCGCTTTTAAGCGTGATTTTCCAACTATCGCCAATATCTTTGGCATAAATTTCAATATTCGGACGAATAAACTCAAACGTTTTCGGCCGAGTGAACAGCGTGCTTCCGCGGCTGACAGTCTTTCCGCCGATCTCCAATCTGTATTCGATATAGCGCGTGCGCTTGTCATGCTCGGTGGAGAGCAGTTTGCTAAGGTCTACAGGCGCGAAACCGCAGGCAGACATAGCGTTTACGTTTGCCGCAAAATGTCCGCTGTCCAGAATTTCGGACTTGTTATCGCGCAGATCCCAATACACTTCGCCCGAAACCGACGAGAGAGTTTCGTTGGAAATGTTGAATTTCAACGCAGAAATGTCAGAATCATTCAGCGAGAGCAGAACGGGCGCGTAAAAACGTTTCGCATAATAATGAAGCGCTTTCCAGCGACCGAAATAATCAACACTCGACCAAGAAATTACAGGATTGGAGTCATTGACCTGCCAATACAGCGAACCCATGCACCGTCCGCGTGCCCGCCGCATATGCTCGACACTTGAACGAATGCAGTCCGCCTGCAAAAGCTGCGACGAGTAGATGAGCTGCGCAAAATCGTAGGGGTAGCGCACCATTTGCGCGAGGTAAAACATGAGTTTTTCGTTGCCCTGTTCGCATTTTTGGTGCGCCTCCATCACGGGCGACATGAGGTCGAGGTCGCCGCGCGCGGGGTCGGCAATGGTCAGCATCGTTTTCAGCGCCGGCACTGACTCAAAGCCGTATTCCGAGCAAAAACGATAGTAATATTTCCTAAAATCCTCAATAGGCTTCAAATTATGCCAAATATCCCAGTAGTGCATGTCGCCCGCGTGGTTGGAGGACGACTGCTTGAAACCTCCGCCCGATGACGGTGACGAAGGGTGATACGAAGTTTCAGGATCTGTTTTGGCGAGAATTTGCGGAATGATGTTCTCAAAAATAGTCAGATAATCAGCTTTTGCCTGCGGATCGTCGGGCAGACCCCAGCCCTCCCACGCTGATTCGATCTCGTTGTTGCCGCACCACAGACCCAGCGAAGCGTGATTTCGCAGGCGAAGAACGTTCTGACGTACCTCCTCGCGCACCGATTTCTTAAACGTTTTCGTAAGGAGATAAGCCGAGCAGGCAAACATAAAATCCTGCCAAACTATCAGACCGAGCTCGTCGCAGATGTCGTAAAACCAATCGTCAGGGTAAAAACCGCCGCCCCACACGCGTATCGTGTTGTAATTTGCCGCCGCACAGTCCTCAAGAAGCCGGCGCGTGCGCTTTTCTGAGCGTCGCGCGATCAGCTGATCTTCGGGAATGTAGTTTGCACCCATAGCGAAAACCTTTTCGCCGTTGAGCTTAAAGCAAAATTCTTCGCCCCATTCGTCCTTGTCGCGGCTGATAATGAGCGTTCGCAGACCGATACGCTCGCGCTTTTCGTCAGTTTTAACGCCATTTTTATCGAAAATTTCGGTAACTACGTTATAAAGCGGTTGTTTGCCAAGACCGTTTGCCCACCAAATCTGCGGGTCGGAAATACCTATTGAAACGCTTGCAGATGCTGCATTTGCGTTGCTTTCTGCGGTGAATGTTTCTCTATCCGGCGATGTGATAGTAACTTTACATCTGCCAAATTCAAAATCTGAATTAACGAAAATATCAACGTTCACGAAATTTTCGCTGTGCCGTTGAGAAATGCGTGTATCGGTGATGAGTGCGCCGTTGACAGCCGTCAGCTCAACGCTTCTCCAAATGCCCATGTCGGGCAGCTTCGGGCCCCAATCCCAGCCGAACATACAGTGCGCTTTGCGCATATGCGGGTAACCCGCCATCGTCGATGCAACGCCCCAAAGGGGGCGGTTTTGCTGCATTTGTGCGATTATTTTCGTCGGCGAGGTGATCTTTACAGTTATCATATTGTGCTTTTTTATCACGCCCGATATGTCGATTTTCAGCGCGCAGTGCATATTGTCGCTCTCGCCGACTTTAACGCCGTTTACGAAAATCTCCGAAATTGTGTCGATGCCGCCGAAGCTGAGTATCTTCCTCTCGGCGGCTAGCAGCTCGTCAGAGCATTCAAACTCGGTCGAAATCTCGCAGTCCATGTCGCTCAGCGGCGTGGAGATGTACTCGTTCTCGCGGTAGTACGGGTCGGGGATCTTTTTGTTGTCGAGCAGCACTGAGTACAGCGAACACGGCACTTTGCAGGGGAGCGTGCCGTATTTTTCCGTCCGCATCGTCCAGTTTTTATCCAGATTCTGTGTGATCTTCATTATATCCTATCCTTTCGGGAACGCCGCTTTCACGCGGCTGCTTTTATTATACCTTATTTAGCCGCGAGTGTCAATACAAATGCTGCCGAATTTACATCGAAAACGATTTCGCTTGTAAAAAGACTTGAAAAAATCTTTGCCATGTGATATAATAATAATGTGTTTCGACATGAAAGAAAAGGTGGTTTTATGATAAATTTTAAGCGAAAGGCGGCGCTGGTCGCGGCAGCAGCGGTGATGGCTCTCGGCGCGGCGGGCTGTAATGGCAGCGGCAAGGGCGATTCCTCGCTGGGGGGCACTTCGCGTACGGAAAGTGCGGCTCATCAGAATGGCGATATTCAACTAAAGTCATATAAATATCCTGAATTTCTTGATCAATACGGCGATTCGGATATGCTTGCAAAGCCCGTTTACACGAGTTTTGATGCGGCTGCTACCCTCGTTGAGCCGAAAGATCAGCCGTTTTCCGACTACAAATGCACCGCTTGCTTCAATGATATTTACTATATCTATACAGATGATTCACATTATGGCTTGCTTGACCGGTCGGGCAATGTGCTTCTTGACGCAGCAAATATCAAGAATATCTCGGCAGTTTCACCCGGTATTTTGCAATTGAAGTACGAAAGCGGCGAAACGGCGTATTTTCAGGCGGACGCGAACGGCGCTCAGCTCGTTGACATCGGCGATTTCGATGGCTCGCGCATAACTTTTGCTCCGCAGGCCGCCGATGAAAGCAGCGGATCCGATGCGAAAAGCACTTATATAATGCAGCTTGACGGCGCGCCGATCTATGATACCGTGTGGACATCCGCGAAACCTGCCGATAAGTCTGAGATCAAGACTTCGCGCAAGTTTGAGGCGGTGTACAAGGCTGTTTCGGCGGCGGGCACATATTATATCACTTTTGATAAATATTACAACTTTTGCGTGTACGAGGCGGCTTACGGATTCGTCAGCTTGAAGATCGGCGGCGAGTACGGCGAAAGCTATATTTTCGGCTCTAAAGATTACTCTGAGTTGGAAACGCTCATAGCTTCGTTTGGCAGAGAAAATTCCGCTTCTGTGCCAACAAAAGACGATAATGCCGACTATATCCAATTCACGCTTGGTCTGCAAAGCGGTCAGCCGCGCACCATGACTCTCTCGTCAGATGGCTACTGCTTCACCGATTTTCAGCTCGATAAAGACGGCGGCGGCAACAAATATTTCTCTGTGCTCAGCCGAGAAACGTTCGTAGACCTCGTAAACTGGGTAAACGTCACTCTCAATAAATAACAAAAAAGGCAGTGCCGCTCAATGAACGGTACTGCCTTTTTTATTCGATTCAGATCAAAGTCCGTTAGGATTGTTCTTGGTGAAATTCCAGCCGTCGGCCGCCATTTCGTCAAGGTCGTACTGCGCCGTCCAGCCGAAAAGCTCCTTCGCCTTGTCGGTGTTGGCGTAGCACCATGCGATGTCGCCTGCGCGGCGGGGCATTATCTTGTAGGGCAGCTCCTTGCCGCAAGCCTTTTCAAACGCGTGCAGCACGTCGAAAACGCTCGAGCCTTTGCCTGTGCCGAGGTTTACAGCCTCAACGCCCTTGTGCGCCAGAACGTAGTCTACCGCGCAGAGATGTCCCTTCGCAAGGTCCATAACGTGGATGTAGTCGCGCACGCCCGTTCCGTCGGGGGTGTCATAGTCGTTGCCGAAAACGCCGAGGTACTCGCGCTTGCCGACAGCCACCTGCGCGATGTAGGGGAAGAGGTTGTTCGGTATGCCGTTGGGGTCTTCGCCCAGCAGACCGCTCTTGTGCGCGCCGATGGGGTTGAAATATCTCAGCAGCGAAACCGCCCACTCGTCGTCCGCAACGCAAACGTCCTTGAGTATCTGCTCGATCATGACCTTAGTGTAGCCATAGGGGTTGGTCGAGGAGTTTGTCGGCATAGTTTCTACGTAGGGCACGGGGTTGTTCACGCCGTAAACCGTCGCCGAGGAGGAGAAAACTATCTTCTTGCAGCCGTTTTCGCGCATCGCCTTTATCAGCATCAGCGTGCCTGTGATGTTGTTGTGGTAGTACTCCACGGGCTTCTGCACCGATTCGCCGACAGCTTTCAGACCCGCGAAATGTATAACTGCGTCGATCTTGTTTTCCTTGAAAACCTTATCTAGCGCTTCCAGATCGAGAATGTCGAGCTGGTAGAATTTAAAATCTTTTCCTGTAATTTTCTTTATTCTTTTGAGCGCCTCGGGCTTCGAGTTAGAGAAGTTGTCCACTACTACTATGCTGTGGCCTGCCTCGAGCAGCTCTACGCAGGTGTGGCTTCCGATGAATCCTGCGCCGCCGGTTACCAGAATATTTGCCATAATAAGCCTTCCTTTCTTGACCCGTGCGTTTTGTTTCGGCGGGTCGGTAGGTCATGATCCTTTTACTGTACTCATTATACCACACATTTCCGCCGATTTCAAGCTTGATTTGTTTCAAAATATATGGATTTTTGTTTCACACGCCGATCTTTGCACTGTTCGCGTGCCTAAATTGTGACGAATTTCTGAGAATTGCGGCAAAGAGTTTGACATTTCGCCGATTTCGTACTATAATATAAAGAGCAGGGTCTTTTTGCGCACCCTCAAGCCTTCAAGCCTGCTTACTTGTGAAAAAATTTTAAGGATGTATTTTTTTATGAAGAAAAAGAAAAACGGCCAAAGCGACGTATATCAGCAGATGTACGAGCAGCAGCTAAAAAAATACCAGAGCATGGATAATACAAATTATGATGACGACGATGGCGAAGATCTGCGCTTTTATTCTGAGGAAGAGCTTGCCGCGATAGAGCAGGCAAAGCGCGACGCCGCCCGTCAGGCGTATCAGGACGCATATCTGCGGCAGTACAGCGAATCGCAGCAGGAGTACGGCAGGCAGGCGCATTCTCAGCCGCGGCAGGGAAGTCAGCGCGCACCCCGCCGTCAGCCGCAGGGTAAGCCGCAGTACCGCCGCGTTCAGGCAGACCCTAAGCGCTACGAGCCTGCCGCTAAGAAAAAGCGCGAGAGCGAGAACATCGAGTTCGGCAAAAAGAACAGCTACGCCAATTCCAAAAAGGGCAAAAAAGAGCTTTCGGGCGGCAGCGCCGTAAAGAAGTTTTTCAAGGGCGTGTTTGTGGTACTGCTCGTGCTTGTGCTGCTTTTGCAGCTGCTTATCTTCCGCTACATTTGGCTTGTGAACTCGGTAGATACCGGCGAGCGGCTGGTCACGAACGCTTCCATGTCAGACAAAAACGTTACGAATATACTGCTCATCGGCAGCGACACGCGCGATGAGAACGAGCGCGGCAGAACTGACTCGATGATACTTCTTTCGATAAACAAGCAGACAAAGCAGATGACGATGACCTCGCTGATGCGTGACTGCTACGTCGAGATACCCGACCACGGCTGGGCTAAGTTGAACGCGGCGTACTCCTACGGCGGCGCGGAGCTGCTGATGGATACCATCGAGCAGAATTTTGACGTTGCGGTAGATAAATTCGTGTACGTCAGCTTTTTCTCGTTTATCGACATAGTTGACGCGGTGGGCGGAATTAACATTGACCTTTCCGATGACGAGGCGCAGTACATGACCGACCCTATGGCGGAGCAGAACAAGTACCTCGGCAACAAAAAAGGCACTGATTACCTCAGCCACGGCGGCGACGATATGCTGTTAAACGGCAATCAGGCGCTCGCTTACGCGCGTTTGAGATACGTCGGCAACGCTGATTTTGAGCGTACACAGCGCCAGCGCACCGTTATCACAAAAATAATTTCGCAGGCAAAAACGCTCAGCCCGCTAAAGATGGATAATTTTATGAAAGTTTGCTGCTCTGAGCTGACCACTAATATGACCAAGGGCGAGATGTATGTTATGTTCTACAAGCTGCTTTTCTCGATGAATTACGATATGCAGCAGCTTCGCATACCGCAGGAGGGTGCGTATTATTACGGCACTCACGACGAGCAGAGCACCCTCGACCTCGATTTTGACGCTTGTCAGCGCGAGATCAAAAAGAAGATCTACAATTGACCCTCAGCAGAATATTTACGGGCGTACTCTTTCGGGGATACGCCCATGTATTTTTTAAACACGCGCGAGAAGTACAGTCTGTCGTCAAAGCCGACCGAGTAGGCGACTGACGTAACGTTCATTGCCGTTTCGCGCAGCAGCCGCGCCGCCTGCGTTATGCGAAACCGCGCTAAGTACTCTATCGGCGGCAGACCCTCGCACTCGGTAAACGCGCGGAAAAGCGTTACGCGGCTCACCCCGACGAACGCGGCGATGTCCTCCACAGTGATGGCGATGGAGTAGTTGTAGCTGATGTACTTGCGCGCCTCATCAACGTACTTGCGGGCGGGGCTGCTCTCGGACTTTGCGGCGGAACGCTCGACTATCAGCGAGAGCGCCAGGTAAAGCTGCCCCGTCATCTTCATGTTCGCGGCGGCGGGGGAAGAGCTGTAAAGGCAGATCTGCTCCAGCGAGCGGGCAAGCTCTTTGCCAAAAACGGCGTGCATCACAGGCTGCTCCGGCGTGAAGTCGGTCTGCCCGATTATCAGCCCCGCGTCCGCCCCCGCGAAGCCCACCCAGTAGTACTCCCACGGCTGCTGCTCGTCGGCGGCGTAGCTGATCTGCGTGTTCGGGTAGATGAGGAAAGTGTCGCCCGCGCCGAGGGCAAATTCGCCGTGCGGCGTGCGGTAAACGCCCTTGCCCGAGATTATGTGGTGGATAAGGTAGCAGCTGCGAACTCCCACGCCCCAGCTATGCGATGGCGCGCACTTCTCATGACCGACGTTGTACACCGCGAGGGAAGTCGCGTCGTGCTTCTCGGTCTTGTATGAATACTTTATTTTGTCAGAAATATCATTCTGCGGCATAAATAACAACTCCTGAAAGGTGGTTTTTACGATGATAAAAGGCATTTTGTTTGATATGGACGGGCTTATGGTGGATACCGAAAAGCTGCTGAGCCGTTTTTGGTGCGAATCGGCGCGCTCTTTCGGCTACCCCATGACCCCCGAGCACGTTCTCGGCATACGCTCGCTGGCGGCGAAGTATTCCGAGCCGCACCTTAAAGGCATTTTCGGCGAGGATTTCGACTACAAAGCCGTTCGCGCGAAACGCATCGAGCTGATGAACGCTTTTATCGCGGAAAACGGCATTGAAAAGAAAAAGGGGCTTGACGAGCTGCTGGAGTACATCGCGGCGAGCGGGCTGAAATGCGCCGTCTGCACTGCCACCGACCGCGAGCGCACCGCGCGGTATCTCAAAAGCGTGGGCGTTTACGATTATTTTGATGAGTTCGTCTGCGGCGATATGATCGCCAACGGCAAGCCGGAGCCTGATACATATTTGGTCGGCGCGCAGAAGCTGGGTCTTGACCCCGCCGAGTGCATAGCACTGGAGGATTCGCCAAACGGCGTTACATCGGCGTACCGCGCAGGCTGCAAGCCCGTGATGATACCCGACCTCTCGCAGCCCGACGATGAAACGCGCGCGAAGCTTTTCGGCGTCTGCGACGACCTATCGGGCGTTATTGCGATACTCGAGCGCGAGTGCAAGTGACGAAAATGTGCCTTAAACCAAAACGAGGGACTTTTTACAGCCCCTCGCTTTTTTATGTGTGTGAAAAAATTATTTAGCTTCAGCGGGCTGCGCGGTTTCCTCAGCCTTTTCCTCAGCAGCTTCAGCGGGTGCTTCCTTGGGCGCGTTGAGCTTTTCAACTGCTTCGATGGTCGCTACTACGTCGCGGAGGTTCTTCTCCAGCACATTCTTTGCGTCTGAAAGGGAAGTGTTCACGCTGTCGGAAAGCGCGCGGCGGATCTCTGCGTCCTTGTCCTTAGCGCTCGCAACTATCTCGTCAGCCTGTTCCTGCGCCTGACGGATCATCTGCGCTGCGTACTCCTTAGCCTGACGGATTATCTCGGTCTCGCTGACGATTTCGCGTGCCTTGTCCTTAGCGGCTTCCACAAGCTCGTCCGCCTGCTTCTTTATGTTCTCAGCCTCTTTCTTGGCGTCGGCGATTATGGCGTCTTTATTGCTCTGCGTTTCCTTAGCTTTCTTGATCTCGCCGGGCAGGTTGAGGCGCAGCGTGTCGATGTAATCTCTCATCTGTTCGCAGTCGATAACTTTTTTGTTCGAGAAAGGCACTGCCGAAGAATTATCTAGCAGATCTTCCATCATCTCAATGATCTCGTCAAAGTTCATTTTATAAACATCCTTTCATATGTAAATTTATTTGTGATCTTTTAAAAACAGCCGCTCTTTTATGTCGTCCAGTATCTCAGGCGGCACAAATCCCGAAATATCTCCGCCCAAGCTCGCTATCTCTTTTACAACGCTTGAGGAGAGATACATATTTTCGGTACTGGTGGTCAAAAATACTGTTTCCGCTTTCGGGTAAAGCTTTTTGTTTGCGAGCGCCATCTGAAATTCGTACTCGAAGTCCGAGACCGCGCGCAGACCTTTTACTATCGCGCAAGCCCCCGTCTGTTCGAGGTAGTCCGCCAGCAGACCAGAGTTGCAGTCGACGAGCACGTTTTCCATGCCCTCGGTAACGCGCATTATCAGCTTCATTCGCTCTTCTATCGTGAAAGCCGCCGTGGTGCGTTTGCTGGGGTTGAATGAAACGAGCACGATGACCTTGTCGAAAAGCCGCGAGGCGCGCTCGATTATGTCGAGGTGTCCTTTAGTTACCGGGTCGAAGCTGCCCGGGCAAACCGCTATTCTCATCTTCCGCACCCCGCACTCAAAGCTCTTCTTCCGCAGGCGAGCGGTATACCGTCACCGCGACCTTGCCGTAGCGGTATCTCTTGTGAAGCGTCAGCCCGTCGAACTCGTCGGGCAGGGTAAGCTCGCTCTCGTGCTCGCAGATAACGAACGCGCCCGCGTTGAGCTTTTTGCCGATGAGCGGCAGAGCCTTTTCCAGCAGACCGTTGCGGTAAGGCGGGTCCATCAGCACGATGTCCAGCCCCGATTTCGCGACTTGCAGGTACTCCAAACTATCCATATGCAGAACGCGCGTGTTTGCGGCGAGCTTGCAGGCGGCAAGATTTTCCTTTATCACGCCGATAGCCTCGCTGCTTTTGTCAACGAAAACGCAGTGCGCCGCGCCGCGGCTCAGCGCCTCTATTCCAAGCTGACCGCTGCCGCCGAAAAGATCGAGCACCGAAGCATTTTGCACGTCAAACTGTATAATTGAAAAAATAGCTTCTTTTACCGCGTCAGGCGTTGGGCGAATGTCCATCGAATCAAGCGTTTTAAGCTTTCTGCCCCTCGCGGAGCCTGTTATAACTCTCATATTTTTATTCCTTCGATAAATTTATTTGCATACAATAATTATACAATAATTTTAAGCTTTTGTCTATACCTATTTGAAATTTTTTTCGTCGGCTCAGGTCGAAATATGTATTTTTGTGCATAATGCAACAAAAGGAACTCCTGAATAGAAGTTCCTTTTGCAAAATATCTAAATTGTGTTAGATGTTGAAATTACTTCTTGCGGGATACTACAACAGCAGCGCCTGCTACTGCAGCAAGTGCAAGAGCGATTCCTGCAGGTGCACCGGCCTCAGCGTTTGCAGTCTTGTCGCTTTCAGCAGCGGAAGAAGTGGTGCTGGTGGTCGAAGCCTTAGAGGTCGAACCGCTGCCGCCGTTGCTGCCGCCCTTAGTGCTGGAGGTCGATCCGCTGGAGGTAGAAGAGGTGTTGGAGCTGTTTCCGCCCTCAGAAGAGCTGTCGCCGCCCTTGTTAGGATCTTCGCCGAGTCCCTTTACGGTGAAGGTTACGGTGATAGTGCCATCAGAAGCAGGCATAGCCGCAGGGTCGATGGTGCTGTCGCCATAAGTGTTGATAAGAGCAACTGTGAGGGTGTCAACGTCAGACTTGTACTTGACGTCGTCGCCGGTAGCAGTGTACTGAGTGCCGCACATATCAACAGTGATGTCGCTTACTTCAACAACAGTGCCGTTGATCTCGGGCTTGTCATCGTCATTGTATTCGCAGGGAATATCGGTGGTGATGGAGAGCATGTTGAACTTATCGGTCTTTCCGCCCTCTACCCACTCGATCTGATCCTGAGTCAGGTCGCTGTTGTCAGACTCAGCAGCCTCATAGTTGCAGAGCATAGACCAAGGAGAGTCTTTTCTGGTAAGGGTCTTTTCCTCGTTGAGGTAGAAGCCCTTTTCGTTGTCAGCCTTATCGGTGTTAGCCTCTTCGATCTTACCGCTGGTAGCGATAGATACGGTGTAAGTACCATCATACTGAATGGTGGTATCGCTGCACTCTACAGAGCCGTTACCATATGCGCCGCCCTGTACGCCTACCTTAGCAGCAGGGAATACGTCGGTGCCGTCGGTGCCGTAAAGGTCGCGGAAGTTCCAGGTAGTGTTGGTCTGGAACGCGATACCTGCGTGACCCTCAGTATCGAGAGCAGAAGCAGTAGTTGCAGATGTCATTGCACAAACGGACATGGCGATCGCAGAAGCAGCCATTCCGGCAAAAACTTTCTTAAGTTTCATAAGTAGTTACTTCCTTTCCAAAATAATTACTGATATAAGATATTGTTTTCTACGCATAGTTATAGCTATACGTTTTCCATATTACTATTTTACTTTATTTCCGCCTTTTTTTCAATCGTATTATTGCACAAACTTTGTAATCGTTTTATGGTTAATTGTGATAAATTTTAAACAAAATTATGCCTGTTAGGTGAAAATATTCGCATTTTGCATTTTACTTATATGCGTTCATATTTTACGCTTCTGCTGTAATCCCGTTACCGCCACGGTCAGGCGGCGGGGTGCGAAGCGGGTCGCGAAGCTCAGCAGGCGTATCTTTTCCTCCGGTATGATGATAACTTCGCCGTTGTCCAATCCGCGCGCCGCGCATTTCGCGCAGTAGGCGGGGGTGATGCCTTTAAGCGAGAATTTCACGCCCGCCACGTCGTTGAACTCGGTGTCTACGGGGCCGGGGCAGAGGGCGGCTATCTTCACGCTGCTTCCGCCGGCGCGCAGCTCTTCCGCGATGGCGCTCGTGAGCGATGTGAGGTACGCTTTGCTGGCGTAGTAGACCGCCATATTAGGTCCGCCCGGCAGCAGTCCCGCCGAGGACGCTACATTTAAAATAGCGCCCTTGTCGCGGTACTTGAAGTCTTTCAAAAACATATGCGTCAGTATCAGCGGGGCTACGCAATTTATGTCCGTCATCTGTATCTGTCTGTCGAGATCCAAAGTTTCAAATTTTCCTACCGCGCCGAATCCCGCGCAGTTTACGAGCAGCTCGATGTTCAGATCTGAAACATCGTCGTAGAGCGCCTCGCACTCTTCGCGGTCGGCGAGGTCGTGCACCAGTATGCGCGTTTTGGCGGGAAGCTTCATAGCGAGGTCTGCGAGCCTATCCGCACGTCTGGCAGTTAACGCTATGTTGTATCCGCGGCTTGCGTAAAGCTTTGCAAGCTCAGCGCCGATGCCCGAACTTGCGCCTGTAATAAGTGCCCATTTTTCCATGTATATCACACTTCTTTCAATTCTTTGCACCAATCAGAGTATCCGTTTTTCACTCTATTGATTATACATCATAAAACTCACTCTGTCAATCAAAAATTGTGACGTTTTCTGCATATTTAATAAAAATCATGTTAGATGTTACAATGAAAACGTTTTGATTATCTGAATTTTTGATTTTGGTGTAAAATTTTGTGCGTTCGTTACATTTTTTGCGCAGAGCTGTTGACAATTGCTCGAAAATATGCGATAATAATTGTTACAGGATTATTATTAAATTCACGAAAATTCGTAAAAATTTGAACAAATAAAACTCAAGGGAGATCGTAAAAATGAAAAATACAACTTTGGTAATAATGGCTGCGGGTCTGGGTACTCGCTACGGCGAGGGTAAGATAAAGCAGCTCGACCCCATAGGCCCTAACGGCGAGATAATCATGGATTACTCCATATTCGATGCTAAGGCTGCGGGCTTTAATAAGGTCGTTTTTATTATCCGTAAAGACATCAAGGCGGCTTTCGATGAAATGATCGGTAACCGCATTTCCGCGCAGATAGATACCGATTACGTTTATCAGGATACCTCCGACGTTCCCGAAAAATACGCTGGCGTTTCGCGCACTAAGCCTTGGGGCACGGGCCACGCCGTGCTCGCCTGCCGCGGAGTTGTAAACGAGCCTTTCGCGGTCATCAATGCCGATGACGTTTACGGCAGACAGGCTTTCGTGAAAATGCACGATTTTCTCGTTGCCGACCACCCTGCGGACGGCAGGCTGCATCTCGCTATGCCAGGCTTCATGGCGGCAAACACGCTCAGCGCAGTGGGCACAGTTACCCGCGGCGTATGCTCGGCTGACGAAAACGCTATGCTTACCGACATCGTTGAAACTTACAAGATACACCGCGAAAACGGCGCTGAGGGCAAGATGGTAGCCGCAGTTTCCAAAGAGTCGGAAGAGCTTCAGACCCTTAGCGAGGACACGCACGTTTCTATGAATATGTGGGCTTGCCCGCCCGAGTTTATCGGTAAACTGGGCGATGGCTTTGAGAAGTTCCTCGCTGCAAATTCCCAGTCGCCCGACGCGGAATATCTGCTGCCCTCGTTCATAAACGAGCTTATCCACAATGGCGAGGCTGACTGCAAGATGTTTGAGACCACCGATAAGTGGTTCGGCGTTACCAATGCGGTCGATAAGGCGGCGGCGCAGGCGGCTGTTAAGGAGCACATAGCGGCGGGCGTTTACCCCGAAAAGCTTTGGGGCTGATACATTTATAATAGTGTGGATTTAAAGCATTAAGAATACAGCAAAAACGGCGTGCAGGTCTTTTACGATCTGCACGCCGTTGGTTTTTATATTGTGTTGTTTACTTAGCCTTGGTAGCAACTTCCTCTACAAGCTTGTTGATGAGGTCGCTTACCGGCATATCGGGCAGCTCGCCCTCTTTGCGCGAACGAACAGTTACCGTGCCGCTCTCCGCTTCCTTTTCGCCGATTATCAGCATATAAGGAATACGCTCGAGTCTGCCGTTCTTTATCTTCGGGCCGATGTTCACGTCGCGGTCGTCTACCGTAACTCTCATGCCGAGGTTGGTGAGCTTTTCGGCGATGGAGCGCGCGTAATCGTTCTGCGCGGCTGTTATCGGCATAAGGCGTACCTGCTCGGGTGCGAGCCAGAGCGGCAGAACGCCTGCAAAATGCTCGATCATGTAAGCGAGCGTGCGCTCGTAGCAGCCCAGCGAAGTTCTGTGAATGATGTAAGGCAGCTTCTTCTGACCGTCCTTATCGACATAGTACATACCGAAGCGCTGAGCCAGCAGCATATCTATCTGAATAGTTACCAGCGTGTCCTCCTTGCCGTAAACGTTCTTGTACTGAATGTCGAGCTTAGGGCCGTAGAACGCCGCTTCGTCGATGCCTATATCGTAGTCAACGCCGAGGTCGTCGAGTATCTTCTTCATAGCCGCCTGCGCTTCTTCCCACTGTTCCTTAGTGCCCTCATACTTGTTGTTCGGGTTCGCGGGATCCCACTGCGAGAATCTGAATGTGCAGTCCTGAAGCAGACCTACCGTGTCGAGCATATATTTTGCAAGCTCTAAGCAGCCCGAAAATTCATCTTCCAGCTGGTCGGGACGCAGGATATAGTGGCCCTCAGAGATTGTGAACTGGCGAACGCGGATAAGTCCGTGCATCTCGCCGCTGTCCTCGTTCCTGAAAAGCGTGGAAGTTTCGGTAAGGCGCATAGGCAGGTCGCGGTAAGAACGCGGCTTGTTGAGAAATACCTGATACTGGAAAGGACAAGTCATCGGGCGCAGCGCGAAACATTCCTTCTCCTCGTCATACGGGTCGCCCAGAATGAACATTCCGTCGAGGTAGTGGTCCCAGTGACCAGAGATCTTGTAAAACTCTCTCTTAGCGAAAAGGGGAGTCTTGGTAAGCAGGCAGCCTTTGCTCTGCTCAACGTCCTCTACCCAGCGCTGGAGGAGCTGAACTACTCTCGCGCCCTTAGGCAGCAGTACGGGCAGACCCTGACCGATGGTATCTACCGTGGTGAAATATTCCAGCTCTCTGCCGAGCTTGTTGTGGTCGCGCAGTTTAGCCTCTTCCATAGCCTTGAGGTGTGCTTCCAGCAGCGAAGCTTTCGGGAAAGCCGTGCCGTAGATACGCGAAAGCTGTCTGCCCTCGTCAGCCTTGCCCCAGTAAGCGCCGGTACATGAAAGCAGTTTGAAAGCCTTTACGGGCGCAACGCTCATAAGGTGCGGGCCTGCGCAAAGGTCTACGAAATCGCCCTGTTTGTAAAAGCTGAGCGCTTCGCCGCGGTCGTCGTGCTTGTGGATAAGCTCTACCTTGTAAGTTTCGCCGCGCTCTTCCATCAGCTTTACAGCCTCGTCAGCGGGCAGCTCGAAACGTTCGAGAGGGCAGCCCTCTTTCGCGAGCTTCTTCATCTCAGCCTCTATCTTTTTCAGATCTTCGGGCGAGAAAGGCTTTGCAACTTCAAAATCGTAGTAAAATCCCGTTTCGGTAGCAGGGCCTCTTGCCAGCTTTGCTTCGGGGTAGAGATTCTTTACAGCCTGCGCCATAAGGTGCGCTGCGGTGTGGCGGAACGTTTCCGCGCCTGCCTTTGAGTCGAAAGTCATTACTTCAAACTCGCAGTCGCTGTCGATAACGGTGCGCAGGTCTTTCACCTCGTCGTTTATCTTTACGCAGCAGGCAGCCTTGTAAAGACCCATTCCGATTCCCTTAACTATCTCGCTGGCGGGCATAGCGTTTTCAATTTCGCGGACGCTGCCGTCTTTGAGCGTAAGTTTTATCATAATTACCATCCTTTCATTTATATACATTATAAGTGGTTATAAGTATTGACTTATCTTAAAAGCTTCGGGCGCGAGCAGATTTTCGTTCGGCGCGTCGTAAAGCGACTGGGTAACGTAAATGTATCCCCAAAAAGCTATCAGCGCCAGACTAGCGATGCTGCCGATGACGTTGAGCATAGTGCGCAGCCAGCTTGGCATTATCCGCCGCCCGTTTTGTCTGCCGTAGGTAAGCTGCGAAAAGAAAGTCGACATCCAGTATGAAAATATGAATATCGGTATAAAAAGCAGCATACCGTAGTAATATGTTATCCCGCCAGTTACCGAATCGTATATTATGTATGTCGATGCGGCGTCAGCGGCGAGCATTGCGGTGTAGCAGAGCGCCGCAAGCGTTCTTCGCAAAGCAAGCATTTTTATTTGTTGCCTCCCTGATATGTTTCGCAGTCTGTAAAAATATGAAACAAAAAGCCCCGAAGCCTTAGAATTTTCTCTAAGAACTTCGGGGCGACATTTCATTATAATGAAAGACCGCGGTTCCACCCGTGTTTTGCCACAAAAGCAGCACTCAGCGCATTACGAACATAATGCCCGACGGATAACGGCGCCGAACCGGCGTTTATTAAACGCACTCGGAGAACGGTACACGCATTTTCAAGACCCGCGCGCTTTTTTCAGCCGTCGAAAGCGCTCTCTGTTGCAAGTCTGTAAGCGAAAGTGCGAGATTTCTCTTCATCGCATTGATCTTTTATTCTGAAATATATTGTACCACCGCAAAATGCTTTTGTCAAGCATTTCACAAAAATTTCACACTATTAGTCTACGATGGTAACTTTCTTCATCACCTGCGGGGTGGTGGGCTTATCCATGTAGTCGGTAGCTGTTTCGGCTATCTCGTCAACTACGTCCATGCCCTCTACTACCTTGCCGAAAGCGGCGTACTTACCGTTGAGATGCGGCGAGGTCTTGTGTACTATAAAGAACTGCGAAGAGGCGGAGTTGGGGTCGGCAGAACGCGCCATAGAGATAACGCCGCGCTCGTGTCTTACCATATTGTTTACGCCGTTGATGATAAATTCGCCCTTTATCTTTTCGTCAGCGCCGCCCATGCCTGTACCGGTAGGGTCGCCGCCCTGTATCATGAAGTCTTTGATAACGCGGTGGAAGATCAGCCCGTCGTAAAAGCCTTCTTTTACCAGCTTTTCAAAGTTAGCCACGGTTATGGGCGAAGCGTCGGGGTAAAGCTCTATCTTGATCTTCTTGCCGTTTTCCATTTCTATCTGTACCATTGTGATTACCTCGCTTTATTCATCGCTGCTCTTGGGAAGTCTGCCTGCGGCGTTGAATTCCATGAGCTGCTTAAAGTATTTTGATTCTTCCGAAAGCTGTTTTTTGAGCAGCTTGCCTTTAACGTGTTCCTCGGCGTATATAAAGTCGTTCTCGCCGTCTTTGTTTTTAATGCTGTATATCCTGTCGCACACTGCAAATTCGTCGTTTTCATCGTAGCGGTTTTTATCGAAGCAGCAGAAGATGTCGCGCGCGATGAGGTTTGCGAGGTTCATCGTCTTTGTGTGCTGGTCTAGGTCTTTCCAGCTGTCCAGCTCGGTCTTGAAAAACTCAAGCACGGGCACGCCATTTACTTCCATCTTTTTGTATATTCTCGCAAGGCATCTTGCCGCGTCCTCGTCGGTAAGTTTATCGAGTCTTGCGTTCTTGAACTCTAAAATGTAAGGCTCGATGGTCGCGAAAAGCAGTTTGTCATACGGAAAAGGCTTACCCTTATCGGAATATTTGATTATAGCGTTATCTGTGTTTATCAGCATTTTCTGAAACTCTCCTTACCTTAATATTTTTTACAATAGCATAATAATGGCAATACCGCACGTTTTGCGCGCGGTAACGGTCTACCATATATTGCAGGGCAGGGAAACCGCCCTTTTTACGCTCACGCTTTGCGCGAACCGTATTTTTCGAGGAACTCGCGCGTCATAGCTTCGGTGTCCTCGGCCGAGATCTCTTCTATGTTCTTGTAGTCGGCGTCGAGGGTAACGTCCTTCGCAACGCCCAGTCCGCTCAGCTTTTCGGCTACTTCGTCGGCGGAAACTTCCTTTATGTTCTTGTAATCAGCGTCGAGGGTAACGTCCTTCGCCACGCCCAGCGAGCTAAGACCGCTTGCTATCTGCTCGGGGTCAGCGCCCTCTATGTTGCCGAGATTGCGTTTAGTTTCTTCCTCGGCGCGGTTGTGCTCTTCCACCATGTGGCTGATCTTGCTGTCAACGTCGGCAGAGTCGGCGGAGTCGATGTCCTGATGGTGGCTCGCGAGGTACTTTTCGTGCTCGATGCGGTACTGCTCCTCGTACTTCGCCTGCGCCGAAACAACTTCGTCGTCCTTTACTGAGGCGATGGGCTCGTAGCTCTGGGCAGGCTTGTTCTTCTGCTCCTCCAGCTCACGCTCCAGCGCTTCCATTTTCTTCTTGATGGTTTCGGGGTCTATTGAAACAGGCTCTGCGAGCGCTTCGGTAGTTTCGTCTGCAAATTTTGATTCTTTTACTTTAGCAGTTTTTTTAGGCGTATTCCAGATCTCATTCGGGTCTAGCGCGGCGGCGGGCTTTTGCGCGGGCTTCGGTGCGGCTGGCTGAGCAGATTTTCTTCTGCTGAATAGTCCCATAAAAAACTCCCCTTTCATAAATTTTTATATTATACATCTTAAATAGCGTAGTGTAATGAAGTGCCGCCGTGAGCTTTCTGCATATAGGCGCACTTACTTATTACTATTATACACGATTTTTACGTCAATTGCAATGATTTTCGGCGCATTTAACAAAAAATTAAATTTTAACAGATGATAGACTTGTAATAAGTTCATTATATGTTCATTAGTTGTTAAATATATATTGATAAATAGCACTGGGAAATTTGCTATAATCTATATAGAGTGTTTTTCTGCTGAAAATAAATTAAATATTTGAACTATATTTCAGTTTGCGCTGAATAAACAATATCGTAACAATAAATTTCTTAAAATTCCAAACAGGGGGCTGATCGCAATATGTCAAATATTTCAATAGGCATCACCGCTATGGAGCTTTTCGCCTATAACCCTTTCAGAATACTTGGTGTGGCTGTAAATACGCCAATGCAGGAGATAGAACGCAGCTATCAGAAAATGCTTGATATGTCGGAAAATGGCGAAATATCTAATTACAAGACCGACTTTGATTTCGATTCGCTGCCGCCGTTCTCGCGCTCGGCACAAACGCTAAAGACTGCTTACGCCAAACTTTCTTCAAACGGCTACCGCTGTTTTGCATACTCCGACCCCGAATTTTCGGTGTCGCTCAATATCGACGATATAGCGCTCAACCTGCGCGACATTACCTGCTACGACTGCTTCCTGCGCTGCTATATGTGGCTCATTATAAATGACCGCGAGATGCAGGAGCGCGACCTCTGGATACAGCTCGCGAAGCATATCGACAGCATGATACTCTCTTCACCCGACCAGTGGTCGAAATTTTTTGACAGCCGCTTCCCGCAGGAGATGATAGACCCCGGCATGGCGGTGTACAAATCATTTTACAGCACATTCTGCCAGATAATCCTGCTGCCCATCAAGGAAATGGTGCGCGGCTCGATGAAGTGCACTACCGCTACCGAGATACTGGAGTGCGCCAAGATCGACGTGAACGAGGAGTTTGAGTACATAGACATTCCGCAGGGCAATCTGCCTAAAGATGGCGAGCCTGCGCCTAAGCTGAAAATAGCGCTGAAAGACGGCGAGGAATATTTCGACATCAAGACGGGCAAGATGATGCACTACTCCACCGATACCGAAGAAGCGGAGAGCAACTCTTTTGCCGAGGCTTCAAACGCGCCGCTCGACGCGGAAGTGCTCAATGCCGAAGAGCCTGCTGAGGAAGCGCCCGAAGAGGTCTGCGAGGAGGACCAGCCCGCTTACGAAGAGCCTGCGCCCGCTCCCGAGCCTGTATACGAAGAACCTGCGCCGCAGCCCGCTTATGAAGAGCCGCAGCCTGAGCCGGCATATGAAGAGCCTGCGCCCGCAGAGGTGCAGCCCGAAAAGCCTGCCGAGCCGGAGCCTGCTCCCGCACCTGCGAAAGAGCCGAAGCCCGTGCAGCGCCCCGCTCCGCGCAGACGTATGGAACGCCGCTCCGCTGAGCCTGCCGAGGAGAAAAAAGCTCCGCCAAAGCCTACTCAGCCCGTAGCGCCCAAGCCCGAGCCGCTCAAGCTGGATAACGAGAGCGCCGCTCAGCCGCAGCCCTCTGCCCCGAGAAGATCTTTCCGCAGCATGAGGTCGCAGGCGGCCGCCGAAGAGCCGCAGGAGCAGACAGCTCAGACTCAGAGCGATTTCAACAGCATAAATCCTTTTGCGAAAAATAAGTCGGAAGCCGCCGCGCAGAAGCACGAGCGCCGCTCGCCGAACGGCTTTACCAAGCTCGTAAAGGAAGCTGAGAAGAAGGAAGAGGAGCGCGCCGCCGCCATTATGGAGGAGGAAAGCGAGGAAGAGGACGAGAACCTCTACACCAACGCGCTTATCGAAATGCTGCGCTCGAACCAAAGCCGCGGCGAAACGATGAAGAGCGTAGATACCCGCCACGCTATAAAAAACGGCGATTCGCTCGAAGCGCCCGCGAAGAACAACGTTTCTATGGACGCTATTAACATGGATAAGTACAATGATAAGCTGCTCGCCGCGCCTTACGAAATGACGCCGAGAAAGCTCACCCGCGAGGAGAGATACCGCAACGTAAAGATCGACGATATGCTCAATCCCGGCGGCGCGGGCAAGAACTACGCTTTCAGCGCGATAGAGCAGTTCAAGAAAAACAAGGAAAAGGAAAAGCAGAACCGCAGGACTATCTTCGCGCTGCTCGGCGTGTTGGCAGTCTGCCTGGCGGTGTTTGCAGTAATGTTCCTTTACGGTCTGTTATAAGCCAACAAGCATTGATTTTTTATAGATATGAATAGGGGAAGAAAGATCGCCGAAAATGCGGTCTTTCTTTTTTTGCTTATATTGTCGATATGTTAAAAAAAGCTGAATTTAAAGCGCGGCGCTTGCATACGGCTGATTTTTGTGGTATAATAATCTAATGTAATAAAGAACAGAAAATATGAAAAAAGAAGTGATAGAAATATGCCTATTCAGATACCCGATAATCTTCCCGCGTTCGCTACGCTGGAGGACGAAAACATATTCGTAATACCGGAAAACCGCGCCGAGCATCAGGATATTCGCGCGCTGAAGATAGCGATACTAAACCTCATGCCCGATAAGATAGTTACCGAAACGCAGCTTCTGCGACTGCTTTCAAACACCCCTCTGCACGTCGACATCGACCTGGTGCAGACAAGCCATGTGCCGAAAAATACCCCGCAGGAGCATATGCTGAAATTCTATAAATCTTTCGACGAGGTAAAGGATAACCGCTACGACGGCTTCATCATCACGGGCGCGCCCGTAGAGCAGATGGAGTTTGAGGAAGTTGACTACTGGGATGAGCTTTGCCGCGTTTTTGAATGGACGAAAACGCACGTTTACTCCACTATACACATTTGCTGGGGCGCGCAGGCGGGGCTTTATTACCACTACGGCGTGCCGAAATATCTGCTTGAAAACAAGATCTCTGGCGTTTTTCTGCATAAGGCTCTCGATAAGAACCACCCTCTGCTCAAAGGCTTTGGCGATACATTTTTCTGCCCCCATTCGCGCCATACCGAGATACGCAAGGAAGATGTGCAGAAAGTGGAAGAGCTGGAGATACTTTGCGAGTCTGAAGAAGCGGGCGTGCACATAATCTCCGACCTCTCTCAGCGGCAGATATTTATTTTGGGTCACTGCGAGTACGACCGCGACACCCTCGCGAAAGAGTATCAGCGCGATATACAGCGCGGACTGAACCCGAAAAAGCCGCGCCACTATTTCCCCTATGGCGATGTAAACGCCGTGCCTCGCTTCAA
The DNA here is from genome assembly GCF_020559915.1 of Ruminococcus sp. 210702-SL.1.03. Classification (GTDB taxonomy): domain Bacteria; phylum Bacillota; class Clostridia; order Oscillospirales; family Ruminococcaceae; genus YE71. The sequence continues at coordinate 309,466 of NZ_JAJCLZ010000001.1, read as the reverse complement.
CTGGTGCTGTTCGGCGAACCTGCTTTACGCAAACTGGCTGAACCACTGCGTTTATCAGAAAACGCCGTATGATCTGGGCAAGCTCGAGCCTATCAGCATCTGACAGAAATTCAACATCAAAAAGATCAGCCGCACAGGTTTTCACGCCCGTGCGGCTGTTGTATTTGCTTGATATTTAATCTGCTATTTCGGCAAGACCGTCCTCGTCAAAGCCGTCGTCGGTAAATGCGCCGTCATAGTATGTGATAGTGCCGTACACTACAAATTCTTTCGTAGAGCTGTTTTGTATCACAACGTAGTATTCAGCGCTGCCCAGTACCTTGATGTCGAAGCTGATGTCGGTATTGCTGGTCTGCTCGCCGTTTTTCATCACAAATCCGTTCTGCGTTTTCACCTCGTAAGCGGGCTTGTCGCTGTTCGGGTCGATGTCGTCTTCATAGTATGTATTTGCGTCAAAGAGCATTATCCTGTAATTGCCGTTTTTTAGATATTGGCTCTCGGGCAGGGTATAGGTCTTAGTTTCCGCTTTGCCCGCCGCGATGGTCAGCGTTACGGCAGAGCCTTCTCTTACTCTCTCGCCGCCCGAAGGGTCTTGCGAAAGCACGCCCTTGCTCTTATCTACGGTGTAGTCGTAGTTGATGTCGGGGTCAAGCTCCAGTTTCAGCAGCTTTTCCGTAGCCTTTTCCTCGCTCAGACCGATAACGTTCGGCACGGTGACGAATTTGTACTGCGAACCCTTGCTGACGTAGATGGTTACGGTAGAGCCTGCTTCCACCTTAGTGCCCTCTTTCGGGTCGGTGCGGGTGGCAGTGCCCTTGTCGTAAGCTTCGTCGTAAACGTCCTTGCGCTTTACTTTCAGCCCCACTTTGGTAAGGCGGCTCTTTGCGGTGTTGTAGTCCGCGCCCTCTACCGAGGGGATAGTTACCTTAGTGTTTTTCTTGCCCTTGCTGACGGTTATGGTAACGCTCTTGCCCGCCGTGAGCGCAGTGCCCGCTTTCGGGTCGGTGCTTATTACCTTGCCCTTAGCGACGGAATTGCTGTATTTCTCTTTCTTGTTGACTTTGTAGCCCGCCGCCTTTACGGCTTTCTCCGCTTCGGAGTAGCTTTTGCCTATAACGTTCGGCACGGCGGCTGATGTAGTGCCGCCCTTTGGCCCAAGGCTCACGGTAACTTCTATCGTTGTGCCCTGCGCGACTGTTTCGCCAACGCGCGCATTATAGATTATTATTCCCTTGCTCACGCTGTCAGAGTAGATGGATTTTTTCACGAAGCTCAGCTTGTCGCCGTATTTGCCGACAACGTTGTTGTAATCCCAGCCCTTGAGGTCTGGAACTATCACGTTTGTAGCGGTGGACGCTTCGCTGTCCTCGCCGTCATCATCGTCCTCGCTGTCTGCGGGCGGGACTTCCGTCTGCGCAGTAGTTGTCGGGGTGGTCTGCGTCTGCGAGATAGTTATCTCGCCGCCCTTGTCCTTTTTGCTGTTGTCCTCAGTTTTGCGCGGCGCGGCAAGCAGGAATATCAGGCATACCGCCGTAGCGCATATCATGCAGATGACCAGCACTATTATAGGTATAGGGCTGCGCGCCTGACGCATCTCGCCGCTGTTGTCGTAGTAGCCCTGAGGCTCGTCCTGCGGAGCACCGTAAGGCTGACCGTATCCGCCCTGCTGATAATCATTTTGCTGATAGCTGTCCTGCTGATAATCGTTCTGATATTGCTGATCCTGCTGATACTGCGTATCGTTAAAGCTTTCGCCGCCCGCGTACATGGTGCTGTAATCATCGGCGGGGCGGTATTGGTCGTACTGACCGTAATTCTCCTGCTCCTGCTGAGTGAACTGCTCGGGTACTTTTTCGCCGCAGGCTCGGCAGAAGCGCGCGCCGTCTTCCAATTTCGCGCCGCATTTCCTGCAATATAATGCCATATCTGCCGCCTCCTTTACCAGTACATTATTACGGGCGTGTTAAGCTCTACGTTATCGTAAACGAATTTCGCGGCGTCGTAAGGCATATTTATACAGCCGTGCGAGCCGTAGTTGACGTATCTCGAGCCGCCGAACGAGGTGTGCCATGTGGCGTCGTGCAGACCCACGCCGAATGTCGAGATGTTGTTCCAGAATGTTACAGGCGTAGACCATGTTTCGCCCGCCGAGGTCGAGCCGCTGAGAACTTTGTTCAGCTCTTTGTACCATAGCTTGTAAACTCCGCCCGGCGTGTTGCGCTCGGGGGTTGGCTTGCCCGAAACTATGTCGCACTCGTACTCCAGCTTGCCTTTTTTGTAGTACCAGAAATGCTGTTTCTTGAGGTCTACCTCGCAGTATGTGTCGCCGATGTCGTCGTCAGCGGTGCGTACTTTAGGGTTGCAGGTGTATGTGTACTGCGAATCGGGGTTGGTGTAGTAGTAAGGCTCGGTGGTAACGCTTACACCGTCCTCTATCAGGTCTACCAGCAGATTGCAGGTCTTTTTTTGGTCTATCCACCAGCCGTAATCGCCCTCGCCCTGCTCGATGGTCATTTTTCCGCGCGAGGTAGAGTTGAAAGTGCGGTCTTTGCCATAGGTGTCGTACTTGTCCGCAAGCTCTTCCACATACGCCATAGCTTTCTTTTTGTCAACGGTGTATCCGTCGAGCGGGTTGTCGTTCTCAAAAGTTATCCAGTCGATAACTTGGCTGCCCGAAAGCGTTTCAGTGGTGTATATGAAGTCGAAAGTAAACTCGGTATCGTAAAGCGAATTGAGCTGATTTAGCTGTTCTTTAAGGTCTGAGCTTCTAACGTTAGGCGTATCGTAGCAGTTGCAGTTTGAAAGATTTATCGAGTACTCGCCGCGCTCTAAGAAGCCGTCGATGTAATCGTAAAGCACCTGCACCTTGTCTTCGTCGATGCCGTTGCCCACTACCTCGGGCACTATCTCGAAGCCGTCGCCCGTGCGCTGTATATACGCGTCCTCAGGCTCTACGCTCGCCTGACCCTCTACTATCCTGCGGTTTATTTCTTTATCCAGCTTCTTTTCATCGTAGCTGAAATCTAGCTTGAAGCTGTACTCGCTCTTCTGCGATTTTGCGGTGAACCACTGCGAATGGTTCTGCTCCTTGTAGAAATTATCCACCGAGCTTTGCAGATTGTCTTTCAGACCGATGTCGCTGAGCGGTATGCGCACGTCGCTTCCGTCGGGGCGGGTAAGGGTTATCACATCGGGCATATCCGAGTCCTGCTTTACCAGCTCGGCAGCCTCTTTCGGCGTTTTCCTGCTTACCTCAGTGCCGTTTATAAATGTGTTGTCAAGAAACACGCCATCATATTTCGCCTTGCCGTGGGTGTACCAAAAAGCACCGCCGCCGCCAACAGCCGCGAGCATCACGGTAAGGGTTATCACCGCCGATAGTACGCGGCGCTGCTTGTTTTTCTTTTTCTTCTTTTTGCGCGCGTTTTTAGAGCCGCCCTTGGCGGAAGAGCTTTTCTTCCTGCTGCCCGCCGACTTGCCCGACTTTGAAGATTTTCCCGACTTTGAAGATCTTCCGCCCGCGGGTCTGCCTGACGAAGAGCCTTGCCTGCGCTCATTTGAAAAATTGAGATACGGATTGTTCACCGGCGCGCACTCGCCCGCAAATTCAGTGTGCACCGCCGCGCGCCGTCTGGCGTCCTCACGGTACTGCACATCGTCGGCGGAATATGAAGAAAGGTTTCCCGCTATCTTTCTGGCCATTTCTTCCTTGCTCATGCCGCCCTTTACACCGTGCTGTGCGTTTTGTATATTATCGTTTCTTTCGCTCATTTTTATATATCACACTCCTGTGGTAATCGTTCGCGCCGAAGCGGCGCATTTTGCTGTCATACCTTATTATAACACAAGGCTTTAAAAAAAGCAACAATTTCCGAATTTATTTCATTTAAAAAACGGTAACAATGTTTGACTTGCGGCGCGATATGTGTTATAATGGTTACGATATAAATACAAATAAAAACGAAAGGTGTCCGCGCTTATGCAGAACGGTCAGTTCAACCAATATAATCAATTCAACCAAAATGGACAGTTCGATCAGTATAACCAATACAACCAATACAATAACGGCTTTGATTTTTCCCGTCGGCAGACCCCGCGCTATGATAATTCGCGCGTGTGGTTTGCGGTGGCTGTGCCTATCATCGCGCTGTTTATCGAGGCTTTCTCGGCTACTTCTTTCAAACTGGGCGTTATCGTCTGGGTTACGGCCGTAGCGGCGCTTTACCTTGCCTGCATAGCCGATAGGCGCTATCTCAAAAAGGCGGGCGCGGGCGATATGCGCTTAGGCGGCTCGCTGATACTTCCGCACCTATATATTTATAAACGCGGCAAAAATACGGGTATGGGCGCAGCGCCGTTTGTGATACTTGTTATCCTGACCATCTACGCCGCCGTCAATAACGGATTTGTGCAGGTGCGTATGATGGATGACGATGATAAGCTCGCGTATGTGCAGGACAGCAGCGTGGCGGCGATAAGCGGGCTTGAGGACATAGGCGGCTCGGCGGCGCTGGAAAGCATAAAAGACAGACTTGAAGCTTACGCGGACGGCAACGAGATAAAGTGGAGCGAGAGCGAAAGCTCCGGCAGGATAACCGTGGTGGCGGAGTGCAAGAAATTCCGTCTGGTGTTCGCGGTATCGCTTGACGGCTTCGCGCTCAGCGACCTGAAAGTTACCGAGTGCACGGTGGACGGCAAAAGCTATACGGGCGAAGATATGACGGCTGAGCTGAAAAATATCTTCGGCGGCGAGAGCAGTTCTTCAGCTGAAAGCGGGCAGGAAAGCGCCGCGGGAAGCTCTTCCTCAGAAAACGATAATGTAAAAACTGCCTGATATTTCCGTTCATATTGACGAAATATTAAGAAAAATTAGACAAGATCAATTTTATATAAAACGGGTTAGGTTATTCTAACCCGTTTTTGTTTAATGTTACGAAAATGAAAAACGTGCGAAAAAAGGGGTTGACAAATCGGTTAGCTTGTGCTAATCTTATATATGGTAAAGAGTTAGACTATGTAAACCCATAAGAACATACAATTTTGTAACATAGTAACTCTAAAAACAAATGAAAAGAGGCGTGGGATATGCTTCCATTAACAATGGCGAACGTAGGCGAAGAGCACAGCATAAAAAGAGTCGGCGGAAACGCGGCTACAAGAAAGTTTCTTGAAAATCTGGGCTTCGTGCCCGGTGCTGACGTAATGGTCATCAGCGAGATGGGCGGCAACGTTATCGTAAACGTAAAAGAGACCAGAGTAGCTGTTTCTAAGGAAATGGCTGTTAAAATAATGGTGTAAATTTATCAGCGTTTTTACGCTGTATCTTATGTATGAGGAGGTAAACGATAGATGGCAACATTGAGAGATGCTAAGATCGGACAGACCGTTAAGGTGAAAAAGCTTGGCGGCGAGGGCGCTGTAAAGCGCAGGATCATGGACATGGGCATTACTAAGGGAGTGGATATTTATATCCGCAAGGTAGCGCCTTTGGGAGATCCTATCGAGATCACTGTACGCGGCTATGAGCTTTCGCTCAGAAAGGCTGACGCAGAGTTCGTCGAGATAGTTTGATGCGGGTCTTCCTCGTATCATGTCAAATAGTTAGACTAGGCTAACATTTTTGAAAGGATTGGATCAGATGGAGATTAAGATCGCGCTTGCGGGAAATCCGAACGCAGGCAAAACCACACTGTTCAACGCTCTTACGGGTTCAAATCAGTTCGTAGGCAACTGGCCCGGCGTTACGGTAGAAAAAAAGGAAGGCAAGCTGAAAGGCAATAAAGACGTTACCATCACCGACCTTCCCGGTATTTATTCGCTTTCGCCCTACACCCTTGAGGAAGTAGTTGCGAGAAATTACCTTATCAGCGAGCGTCCTGACGCTATACTGAACATCATCGACGGTACTAACCTCGAAAGAAACCTTTACCTCACCACTCAGTTGGTAGAGCTGGGCATACCCGTTGTAGCGGCTGTAAACATGATGGACGTTGTAAAGAAAAACGGCGACGTTATCAACTTTGCGCAGCTCGAAAAAGAACTCGGCTGCAAGGTAGTAGAGATCTCGGCGCTGAAGGGTACCGGTATAAAGGAAGCTGCTGCGGCTGCTGTTGAAGCTGCTAAGAGCGGCGAAAAGATGATACCTCAGCACTCTTTCTGCGGCTGCGTAGAGCACGCTATCGCACATATCGAGGAAGTTTGCGTTCACAATATGCCCGAGGAGCAGCAGAGATGGTACGCTATCAAGATCTTTGAGCGCGACGAAAAGGTCATTGAAAAGCTCGGACTTGCTCAGTCGGTAAGAGATCACGTTGAAAAGGACATCGAGGCTGCCGAGGCTGAGATGGACGACGACGCTGAGTCTATCATCACCAACGAGCGCTACGTTTACATAGCTTCCATCATCGGCGGCTGCTTGAAGAAGAAAAATCAGGGCGGACTTACCACTTCTGATAAGATCGACAAGATCGTTACAAACCGCTGGCTGGGTCTTCCCATCTTCGCAGTAGTAATGTTCATCGTATACTACATTTCGATGGTAACCGTCGGCTCTGCCGCTACCGACTGGGCTAACGACGGTCTGTTCGGCGACGGCTGGCACCTCTTCGGCATCGGCTCTTCCGACGCTGAGGCTGCCGCGGAAGATTACGGCGATACTAACGCTATCATAGAAGGCTATGTTGCTTATCTGGCTGACCAGGGCGTTGACACCGCAGACCTCGAAGCTCTAATCGACACCGAGGCTGACGATTTCGACGGCGCTGCCGCTAAGGAAGCTATCATGGAGGAAACTGCTGAATACAGCTCGGATTTCAAGTACGACGTAGAAGACGAAGAAACTCTTGAAGTTACTACCGAAACTGCTACTATGGCAGACCTGACCGAAGCCTGCGATAAGTTTGCTGAGGGTGAGCCTGACCCCGCTGATTACGGCGTATGGGTCCCCGGTATACCTGTACTTATCCAGAAGGGCCTTGACGCAGTTAACTGCGCTGACTGGCTGAATGGTCTTATCATCGACGGTATCGTAGCCGGTGTAGGCGCGGTACTCGGATTCGTACCTCAGATGCTGGTACTCTTTATCCTCCTTGCATTCCTCGAGGCTTGCGGCTACATGGCTCGTATAGCTTTCGTAATGGACAGGATTTTCAGAAAGTTCGGTCTTTCGGGTAAATCCTTTATCCCGATACTTATCGGTACGGGCTGTGGTATCCCCGGAATAATGGCTTCCAGAACTATCGAGAACGAGCGCGACAGACGTATGACCATAATGACTACTACGTTCATCCCCTGCGGCGCTAAGACTCCTTTCATCGCTATGATCGCAGGCGCTATCTTCGGCGGCTCGGCATTCGTAGCAGTAGGCGCATACTTCATCGGTATCGCGGCTATCATAATCTCGGGTATCATGCTCAAGAAAACTAAGATGTTCGCGGGCGACCCCGCACCTTTCGTAATGGAGCTTCCTGCATACCATATGCCTACCGTAGGCAACGTACTTCGCTCGATGTGGGAGCGCGGCTGGTCGTTCATCAAGAAGGCGGGTACTATCATCCTGCTTTCGACTATCGTAGTTTGGTTCACCTCTTACTTCGGCTGGGTAGACGGCAGCTTCGGAATGCTGACCGAAGACCAGATGGACGCAAGCATACTTGCTAAGATCGGCAAGGGCATCTGCTGGATATTCGCACCTCTCGGCTGGGGCAACTGGCAGGCTACTGTTGCGGCAGTTACCGGACTTGTTGCTAAGGAAAATATCGTTGGTACTATGGGTATCCTCTATGGCGGCGGCGACGGCACTGTTTACAGCGCTATCGCAGCGGCGTTCACCAGCGTAAGCGGCATGAGCTTCCTCATCTTCAACCTGCTCTGCGCACCCTGCTTTGCAGCGATGGGCGCTATCAAGCGTGAGATGAACAACATCAAGTGGTTCTGGTTCGCTATCGGCTATGAGTGCGGCTTTGCTTACCTCATCGCTCTTATCGTAAACCAGCTCGGCCTGCTCTTCACCGGCAGCGTCAACGTTATCGGACTTATCGTAGCTATCGCAGCTATCGCTCTTATCATCTATATGCTGGCAAGACCTTACAAGGAAGCGACCAAGTTCAAGGGCAGCGTTAAGGTAAACGCTTGATAAAAACCGAAAATAAAGTGTGACATTTACATACTGACATTTTTGTATAAAGAAGACCCCGTCGGCCTCGGAAGATCGAAGTCGGCGGGGTTTTTGTATTTGCGCACAAAAAATTCAGCCCCCCGCCGAAGCGAAAGGCTGACACAAAAGTCGGGATGACAGGACTTGAACCTGCGGCATCTTGCTCCCAAAGCAAGCACTCTACCAAACTGAGTTACATCCCGTTTTTTGACTATAATATTATAGCATAGTTTTTCGCTCGTGTCAAGGGCTTTGGCAGAAAAAATTCCACATAAAAATTCTGTAAATTGCCCGCCGACTATTGCAATTTCGTAAACTTTGTGTTATAATTGTAAAAAGGTTCGGCGCAAATGGCGCTCACAGACCTTGGAAAGGAGAGAAAGGCTTTGAAAGAGATAATAGATTCGTTCGTTTCAAACACGCAGGTGCTTGGCTGGGCGATAGCTTTTCTGGTTTTCGCTGTGGCTGAGGCGGTAACGTTAAACGCGCTCGTGTCCATTTGGTTCGCGATAGCCGCGCTGCTCGCAATGTTCGCCGCGCTCGCGGGGCTGAGCTTTATTTGGCAGCTCGTTATCTTCGTGGTAGGCAGTACGCTGCTTCTCGCCGCGACCCGCGCGCTCGTTAAACGCATGAAAAAGAACAAAGCGCCCGACCCGAACGAGGATTACGACATCGGCAAATCTGCCGTAGTTATCGAGGCTCTTTGCAGCCGTACCGGCGAGGGCAGGGTAAAGCTCGACGGAGTTGACTGGGCGGCGCGCTCGGAAAACGGCGACGACATAGCGAAGGGCGAAGTAGTTACCGTCAAAAAGGTCGAAGGCGCTAAGCTCATCGTGGCTAAGTAAACACTCGGCGAGAGCCGTTTATATTAAGGAGGAAAACAGCAAATGGATCCATTATATGTAATTCTGATAATCGTGCTGGTGCTGCTGGTAATCATCATCTCGAATATCAAGATCGTTCCGCAGTCGTATGTGTATGTAGTTGAGCGTCTGGGCGCTTACCACGCTTCGTGGGGCACAGGCCTGCACATCAAGATACCTTTTATCGACACTATCGCAAAGCGCGTGAACCTAAAGGAACAGGTGATCGACTTCCCGCCGCAGGACGTTATCACTAAGGATAACGTAACTATGAAGATCGACACCGTAATTTTCTTCATGATAACTAACGCTATGCAGTTCACCTACGGCGTTGAGCGTCCTATCAAGGCGATAGAGAACCTCACAGCTACCACGCTGAGAAATATCGTCGGCGACCTCGACCTCGAAGCTACTCTTACTTCGCGCGATTATATCAACGGCAACATCACCCGCGAGCTTGACGAAGCTACCGACCGCTGGGGCATAAAGGTACAGCGCGTAGAGCTGAAAAATATCATCCCGCCCCCTGAGATACAGGATTCGATGGAAAAGCAGATGAAGGCCGACCGTGAGCGCCGCGAAAAGGTAATTCAGGCTGAGGCTGAGAAGAAGTCGCAGGTGCTCGTTGCAGAGGGCGAAAAGGAGTCGAAGATACTCCGCGCGCAGGCTGAAAAGGAAGCTAAGATACTTCAGGCAGACGCTATAAAGCAGCAGAAGATACTCGAGGCAGAGGGTGAAGCGCAGGCTATCGAAATGGTACAGCAGGCTCTTGCCGATAGTATCAGAAAGCTGAATGAGGCTAACCCGAACGAGGCGGTCATCCAGCTCAAGAGCCTTGAGGCTTTTGAAAAGGCTGCCGATGGTCAGGCTACCAAGATCATCATACCCAGCGAGATACAGGGTCTTGCAGGTCTTGCGGCTGGTCTTAAAGGCGTTATCACCGACGATAAGGACGTTACCGCTGTAAAGCCTAAGAGATTTACTCAGAACTGATCTTTAGAATTTTATCCCCGTGCAGAGCCAAAATGCGCGGGGATATTTTTATGCACATCCGCCGAGTGAGCCAATGCAAACTTTTTAGCACTCTCAAAATGTGAGTGCTAAATTTCATCAAACTTTCACATATCGGTAACTTATTTTTCAAACAAGAGCCGTATCATATAGTTAAAGAAAGAGGAAAGGAAATGGTACCGATGGAACGAATGAAACAAAAGATATTCAGATAGTTCACATCAAACATCAACAATCAAACATCATACAAATTGGTCAATTAAAAAGAAATATAGAAATTGGAGGCATGACTTATGTATGGACTTACACCTTTTGAGAGAAAAAGCTTTGACTTATTCAACGCATTTCACGATTTTGAGAACGACTTCTTCGGCGGCATGGCTCCCGCAGCCTTCAAAACCGATATCAAGGACGAGGGCGATAAATATTTGATGGAGGCTGAGCTGCCCGGCTTTGAGAAGAGCGACATCAAGCTCGATATTTCGGGCAATACGCTTACTTTGAGCGCCGAGCACAGCGATTCCTCAGAGAAAAAGGACGGCGATAATTACGTTTGCCGCGAGCGCAGCTACGGCTCTTACCAGCGCAGCTTCGACATAAGCGGTATCGACGCCGACAAGATCGACGCTGAGTACAAAAACGGTATTCTCTACATGACTATGCCGAAAAAGCAGAAGGCTCAGCCCGAGGTCAAGCGCCTTGAAGTCAGATGATAACATCCGACTTAAAGCTTGCTAAACTGATCGATCATTCCTGCGGCTTTTCCGAACGCGGTTTCGGGAGAGCCGCTCCTTTTTTGTGAAATTACATTATAAATGTCTTGATACGATTACACACTTGTTCAAATCGTGGAATGTGCCATGCTGACAGCTAAAAGTATTGACAAAATCAATATTTTGGTATAAAATATAATTGGATAAATAATCAGCGAAAAAATCGTGAAAGGAAAAACTTTGAAATGATACTGAAAAAATTTGTTTCTGCACTGCTTATATGCGGCGTGGCTCTTTCGGGCGCTGCCGCGCTTACAACTTCAGCTGATACGAGCGAAGATGTTGCGCCTACCCTCGCTTTCGACGGCGATGACTGGAGCAAGTACATCGACGTTTTCGATGATACGGGCAGCGGCGCTTATTCGCTGAAGAGCGAGCGCGACGTAGTCTATCAGGGCGCTTCGGCAAAGCTGACGGCAAACCTTACCAACCCTCCCGATTACGCGGGCGGCTCTGAGGACAGCATGGGCATAATGCTCAGCGCTGAGAAATTCGGGCTGGATAATTTCGACGGCTACACCCTCAGCTTCTACACAAGATTTAACGTGAATATCGAGGGCCTGCTGAACGAGGATAAGGCATACGTTTTCGGTCAGAACGCCGATAAGGAGCTTACCACCCCGACGATAAAGACGATAGCTTACTCTGCCGCTTCAAATGTAAACAATTACGAGAAGCAGTTTATCACTATCCCCACCGACACAAAGACTACTGAGATACTGATAAAAGTTCCGCTGGCGCAGGCTTACACCGGCGACGTTATGTATCTCGACAACCTCTCTCTGCTGTACGCTACCGATGGCGACGCGAACCCTGTTGTTACTCTCGACACCTACAACGCCAACGCACCTATTTCTGACAAGGGCGACGTTATTAAGCAGAACAAAAAGCAGACTACCGTAGACACCAGCGAGGTGGAAAAGTCCAGCGAGGGCGGCTCGGTAGGAATAATCATCGTGATAGCAGCCGCAATTCTCGTAGTAGGCGGCGCGGTGGCATTCGCGATAGTAAAGGCTAAGAAGAGATTTTATTAAATCAAAATTTTGGAAAATTTGCAGGCGGGCTGAAAAAACGGCTCGCCTGTTTTCGTATATTTGGTGATTTATTGCAGATAATATTTTCAGCCGTAAAGTTCTGGCAAATCAAATTCAGAAAGGATCAACGCAGATATGAAAAAAATGTTTGCATTCATTCTCTCGGCGCTCACCGCCGCTGCAATGCTCACCGCCTGCGGCGATAACGAAGGCGATGTTTCGTCGAACGCTTCGTCTGAGGGCAAAGTTTCCTCCGCAGCCGATAAGGACGAGATGACCGACACTTCAAAGGCTGCCACCTCTAAGAAGAGCGAGTCCTCCTCAAGCAGTTCGCGCAGCGAGAGCGGCGATACGCTGATGTCTAAAGCCGACCGCGTAGGCGACGATGTTGCCGACGGTATCGACGACGGGCTTGACGCTGCTGAAAGTATAGTAGACGACATACTTCGCTGATGAGTCGAGAAAATGCCGCCCTGCGTGCTGCTGCGCGGGGCGCTTTTTTTGCACGCAGAAATATCCCGTGTGTATCAAATATGAATGAAATGTAAAAAGTATATGCCGAAAGGGCGTTATCCCTTTTCAAAACGAGAAAAAAATGTTATAATGATTAAGGCAGCACCGCACAACTACCGCCTAGCGGCTTTGTGCACGCCTTGCTTGAGTTTTTGCGTAGCTAAAACAGTTTTCCGCCATATCACCAAAAACCTCCTTGACTAACGCGAGTTAGCCTGCGTCGGCTTTTGGCAATCTGACGAAAAATCTGACGGTTCAATTATAAATTGAACCACGCAATCTCGTACACAATAGTTGTGCGGTGCTGCCTTTAAGCCTATCGCTGCAAATAATTTCACCACGCAGCGAAAGGCTTTTATGAATGATAATGACCGCGCGGAAAGATCCACCGCAGCGGATCTCTGAATTGGAGGAGCATATATGAAACTGCTTGTTGTTGTTGATTACCAGAACGATTTTGTAAACGGTTCTCTGGGATTTGAGGGCGCAGAGGCGCTCGACAGAAAGATAGCGCATAAGATCCGCGATTACCGCAAAGAGGGCGGAGATGTTATCTACACTATGGATACTCATCAGGAAGATTACCTTACTACTCAGGAGGGCAGAAAGCTGCCCGTAGAGCACTGCATAGAGGACACTCCCGGCCACCGTCTTTACGGCTTTACCGCTAAAGAGCGCACCGATAAGGATAAGGTATTTTATAAGGATACCTTCGGCTCGCTCGAGCTTGCAGATCACCTGAAATTTAAGTCTTACGATACCGTAGAGCTGGTAGGCGTAGTTACCAATATGTGCGTTCTCGCAAACGCCGTAATGATAAAGACCGCGCTGCCCGAGACCGAGGTCATCATAAATACCGAGTACACCGCCGCTCCCGACGCCGAGCTTGAGGCTAAGGCTTACGACGTTATGGAGGGTCTTCAGATAACCGTAGTTCGCCCCGAATAAGGCACTGCGGATAAAGGCAGGGGGTCTGCGCTATGAATCCATATAATTACACCATGCTTTGTGATTACTACGAGCTTACTATGGGCAACGGCTATTTCGTCAGCGGCATGAAGGATAAGATCTCGTACTTCGATCTCTTTTTTCGCGACGTGCCCGATGAGGGCGGCTTTGCCATCTGCTGCGGACTTTCGCAGGTGATCGAGTATATCAAAAACCTGCATTTTTCCGATGAGGATATAGAGTTTTTGCGCTCAAAGAATACTTTCGACGAGGGCTTTCTCGAATACCTCCGCGATTTCAAATTTACGGGCGATATTTACGCAGTTCCCGAGGGCACGGTAGTTTTCCCGCGCGAGCCGCTGATAACCGTCCGCGCGCCGTCTATACAGGCGCAGCTTGTGGAAACGTATCTGCTGCTGATGATAAATCACCAGTCGCTCATAGCTACTAAGGCTAACAGGATCGTTCGCGCTTCGCAGGGCAGGGCGGTGTCTGAATTCGGTTCTCGCCGCGCACATGGCGCTGACGCCGCTATCTACGGCGCTAGGGCTGCGGGCATAGGCGGCTGTGCTGCTACCGCCTGCACTATAACCGATCAGCTTTTCGGCTTTCCCGCTACGGGCACTATGGCGCACTCTTGGGTGCAGATGTTCGACGACGAGTATGAGGCTTTCAAGACCTACTGCAAATGCTATCCGAACGATGTCACACTGCTGGTAGATACTTACAACGTGCTTGAGAGCGGCATACCGAACGCCATCCGCGCTTTCAATACCGTGCTGAAGCCTATGGGCTGCCGGCCTAAGGGCGTGCGGATCGATTCGGGCGATATTACTTACCTCTCGCAAAAAGCCCGCAAGATGCTCGACGACGCCGGTTACCCCGACTGCAAGATAGTTGCTTCAAACTCACTGGACGAATACATCATTCGAGATATGATATATCAGGGCGCTAAGGTAGACCTTTTCGGCGTAGGCGAAAGGCTGATAACCTCGCGCTCCTACCCCGTATTCGGCGGAGTTTACAAGCTCTGCGCCGTTGAGGAAAACGGCAAGGTAGTTCCTAAGATAAAAATCTCTGAAAACGTAAGCAAGGTCACTACGCCGCACTATAAAAAGGTGTACCGCCTTTACGACCGCGACAGCGGAAAGGCGATAGCCGATCAGCTCTGTGTGTTCGACGAAAAGATCGACGAGAGCCGCGATCTCGTCATTTTCGACCCCGATTACACTTGGAAAAAGAAAATGGTGAGAAATTTCACCGCGAAAGAGCTGCTGCAGCCGATATTCATAAACGGAAAGCAGGTCTACAAAGAGCCGACGTACAAGGAGATATGCGAGTACTGCGCGGCGCAGGTGGACACCCTTTGGGACGAGATAAAGCGCTTCGAGAATCCGCATAAGTACTATGTAGACCTCTCAAAAAAGCTTTGGAGCATAAAAAATCAGCTTCTTGCGGAAAAGCTCTGAGCCTGCAAAAAGCTGCTGATAAAACGTATAAAGCGGATAAAAGCTGCTACGGCTCAGAAATGCCGCGGCAGCTTTTTTATCTTCGCTATAAATTTTGCCATAAAAAAATTAACGCTCACTACAATTTCGGCGTGGTAATGAGCATTAATTTTTTATAGAATTATGAAAGGGATAAGGTTAATTCAAAAGTTACGCTTGTCGGTTTGGGTTAAAGTTCAGAAAACTCTATCTGCGATCTTTGCAGACCGGTGAGAGGGGGGAAGATAACATCTTCTGAACTCTAACCTAAACCGACAGGCGGGAAGTTTTCGGCACATCTGCGCCTTATCCTTCCGACAACTATATATTAGCACCCCTGTGTGAACCGAATATGAATTATCGGGTCACAAAAGGGCAATTTTGATTAAAACACAAGAGTTTACAAAAACTTAACAATTAGCTTTTTAAGAAAGGAAAAAAGAATGTTTTCGATTCTTGTAGCAGAGGACGACGACAGCCTGCGCAAGCTGATGTGCGCGGCGCTCAAGCAAAACGGCTATATGCCTTACCCCGCGGTAGACGGTGAGGACGCGCTTGACGTTATGGAGCGCATATCGGTAGACCTCGTGATCTCGGACATAATGATGCCGAAGATCGACGGGTACGAGCTGGTAAAACAGCTTCGCGCTGCACGCTACGAAATGCCCGTGCTGATGGTAACGGCGAAGGACAGCTTTACCGATAAGCAAAAGGGCTTTATGGCGGGCACGGACGATTACATGGTAAAGCCTATCAATATCGACGAGATGATACTGCGCGTGGGCGCGCTGCTGCGCCGCGCAAAAATGGCTTCCGACCACGCCCTTACCGTCGGAAGCTGCACCCTGAATTACGACGCGCTTACAGTCACGTTTGAGGGCAAGTCGCCCGAAACTATACCGAACAAAGAGTTTATGCTGCTCTTCAAGCTGCTCTCGTACCCGAACAAGATCTTCACCCGCCGCCAGCTTCTCGACGAACTTTGGGGGCTGGAGAGCGAAGTAGACGAGCGCACGGTAGACGTTCACATAAAGCGCCTGCGCGAGCGCTATACGCCTAATGATGATTTCGACATCGTGACGGTGCGCGGGCTTGGATACAAGGCTGTAAAGAAAAAGTAGGACATTACGAAACGGACGTGAACTGATGAAAAAAGCGACCAAGATCAAAACGGGCAAGACCACCCTGCAATTCAAATTTGCGCTGATGTTCCTTGTAGTAATGCTGGTGTCATCCATCATTTCGCTGGCGGCGCTTATGCTTATAATGCGCCCCTCGCTGGTAGGCAACATCGAAAATCAGATAGTTACCCTCGCAAACTCGATGAAGCGGCTTGAAAGCGTGGGAAAGTATACCACCAGCGAGATAATCTCGATATGCAATAACGACACCTCGGAAGTTACCGTCATAAAGCCGAAAAGCACCGAGTATTACCGCGTTAAGATCGAGGCTTCCGAGCACAACTGCTACGTCGAGGTCACGGGATTTATACCTACGGTGGTGGGCTATACCGTTATAAACGGCGAGTATCTCAGCATTACATCGTTTGCCAAAGACAACTACTACTGGATGACGATAATGGCTATGCTGATAGCGCTTATGGTCAGCATAATCTTAGGCTCTGTGCTTACTGTATTTCTCACCCGCCGCATACTCCGCCCCGTCCGCAACCTCACGGGCGCTACGGCTATGGTATCCCGCGGACATTTCAACGTTACCGTACCGCTTTGCAAAGACGCCGAGCTGAACGTGCTCATCAATAACTTCAACAAAATGGCGCAGGAGCTTTCGGGCATAGAGTCGCTGCGCGGCGACTTTATCAGCAACGTTTCGCACGAATTCAAAACGCCGCTAGCCTCTATACAGGGCTTTGCAAAGCTTTTGCAGGACGATAACTTATCCGATGCCGACCGCCGCGAGTACACTCAGATAATCGTGAACGAAACGGGCAGGCTCTCGAAACTGACGACCGATATACTGCGCCTTTCAAAACTGGAAAATCAGACTACAGTAAGCAACAAAACGCGCTTTTCCATCGACGAGCAGATACGCAGGATTTTGCTTGTGCTGGAGCCTGAGTGGACGAAGAAAAACATCGAGCTGAATATAGAGCTGGACAGCGTTTACTACTTCGGCAGCGAGGAGCTTATGGCGCAGATATGGCAGAATATCATCAACAACGCGATAAAATTCACGCCCGAAAACGGCCATATAGGCGTGCGCCTTTTCCGCACCGATAAGAACATAACCGTTCGCATTTCCGACGACGGCCCGCAGATACCGCCTGAGGTCGCCGAGAAAATTTTCGACAAATTCTATCAGGGCGACAATTCGCGCAAGACTGAGGGCAATGGTCTGGGATTAGCGCTGGTGCACCGCGTGGTAGACCTCTGCGGCGGCAAAATATTTGTCGAAAACCTCTACGACGGCGGCGTGTGCTTTGTGATAGAGCTGCCTTACGTTATCTCGGATATGCAGTAGATGTTAAAAAAATGTTAAATGTAATGTGAAATGCTTGACAAAGGCATAAAAGTCTGATAAAATATATAAGGTCGTGTTGATACGGCTTTTATATTTATTGAATGCTGCATAGAACTACTGTCTGAACATAAATTGATGGGCTTCTATGAGTTCATAATTTTCGTTTGGAAGGAGGAAGTTTGTAATGAAGGAAGGAATCCATCCCGTATACGAGGAGACCACCATTACCTGCGCTTGCGGCAATGTCATCAAGACTCGCTCGACCAAGAAGGATATTAAGGTGGAAATCTGCTCTAAGTGCCATCCGTTCTACACCGGCAAGCAGAAGCTTGTTGATACCGGCGGACGTGTTGACAGATTTAAGAAGAGATTTAATCTCGACTAATTCACGATTTGAAGGGGCGGCTGATATGCCGCCCTTTTTTTACACTCTGCACACGCAGTTTTTGTTGAAATATCACGAAAGGGGCGTATAATATGTCAGATGAATACATGACGCTGCGCTCGTCATGCAGCGGCGAGATAGAGGAAAAGCGCTCGCGCTTCATAGCCTCGGCCGCGCCCGTGGAAACGGAAGAGCAGGCGGTGGAGTTTATAAATTCTGTAAAAGCTGCCAATCGTAAGGCTCGGCATAACGTTTACGCCTATATCCTGCGCGATGGCAACATATCGCGCTACAGCGACGACGGCGAACCGCAGGGCACGGGCGGCGTGCCGGTGCTCGAAACTATAAAAAAGGAAGGGCTTACAGATATTTGCGTTGTGGTAACGCGCTACTTCGGCGGCATACTGCTCGGCACGGGCGGTCTTGCGCGGGCATACTCGGCAAGCTGCCGCGAGGCGCTCTCGGCGGCGGATATTATGATAATGCGCCGCTGCTCGAAGATAACCGTGCGCTGCGACTACAATCTTTACGGCAGATTAGCGCGGCTGATGCCCGAATTTGAGGTCAAAATGCTGGAGGAAAATTTCGGCAGCGATGTCGAACTTGTAATGCTCGTAAAAAAAGACCTTGTCGAAAAATTTAAAGAAAAGCTTATAAACGCCGCCAACGGCAAACTGCAATTAGATGAAACGCCTGATATTATGGAGGATTTCTCTTGATATTTTGTGCAAGTCTACAAAAATACACAAATTTAGTTTGAAATAAAGGGATTTTCGGCGCGAAATTTGTATAATATATAGGCGGGGGATCTTGCGCTTGTACAAGTGTACAATTTTCGGCACACGCCCGCCGCTTTTTAGCTGACATTTTTTTCTGACGGATATTATCCGCTTTGCGATCACGGAGGTGCTGACAAATGCTTCCAAGAGAATTTCACGAACAGTTTGAAACAAAATACCTTTGCGACGCCGCCTGCCTTTCTTCAAAGACTCGCGGCAGGGAACGCCCCGCGCCCCTCTGCGACCTGCGCACCGAGTTCCAGCGCGACCGCGACAAGATAATACACTGCAATTCATTCAGACGGCTGAAGCTGAAAACGCAGGTCTTTCTCAGCCCCACCGGCGACCACTACCGCACCCGCCTTACCCACACGCTTGAGGTAGGGCAGATAGCGAGAACCATCGCGCGGGCTATGCGGCTGAATGAAGACCTTACCGAAGCTATAGCCATGGGGCACGATCTGGGGCACACGCCCTTCGGCCACGCGGGCGAGCGCGCGCTCAACCGCATAAATCCCAACGGCTTTAAGCACTACGAGCAGGGCGTGCGCGTGGTCAAGCTGATAGAAAATAACGGCAATGGCCTGAACCTTACTTACGAGGTGCGCGACGGCATACTGAAACACACGAACCAGTTCGCCGAAACGAAAGAGGGCATAGTAGTGCGCTTCGCCGACGTTATCGCTTATCTTAATCACGATATTGACGACGCTATCCGCGCGGATATTCTTACCGAAGAGGATATTCCCGAGGAAATAACGGGCGTGCTGGGCCACTCGAAATCTCAGCGCATAACCACCCTCGTCAGCGACCTTGTGAACAACGGCGTTTACCGTATGGAGATGTCGCCGAATATCCGCCGCGCATACGATGCGCTAAAGGATTTTATGTTCGATAACGTCTACTGCAACCCGACCTGCAAATCAGAGGAGAAAAAGACCTACTCTATGCTCGACGGACTTTACAGCTACTATTATAAATTCCCCGATAAGCTGCCCGAGCTTTACCGCTCGCTCGCTGAGCGCTACGGCAGAGAAACGGCAGTATGCGACTACATAGCGGGAATGTCTGACAAATACGCGGTAGACAGATTTGTAGAGATATATGTGCCCGCTTCGTGGAACGTGCGCTGAGCGGGAAGTTTTCTGAAAGGAAATGATATATTGGCATTTTCGGCTGAGTTTCTCGAAAGGCTGAAAGCGGCGAACCCGATAGCCGAGGTGATGGGCGAGTATGTTTCGACCAAGCGCGCAGGCAGGGATTACGTTTGTCTTTGCCCTTTTCACAACGAAAAAACGCCCAGCTGCTATATACACCCCGACCGCGAATTTTTCCACTGTTTCGGCTGCGGCGCGGGCGGAGATGTTATCAGCTTTATAATGAAATATCACAACCTCGATTATGTCGAGGCGATAAAAATGCTCGCCGAGCGCGCAAATATGGAGATGCCCGAGGACGATTTCCGCCAAAGCGGCAGCGGCAATACAGCTGAGCGGCGAAAGAAGATATACGATATGAACCGCGACGCGGCGAAGTTCTTTTACCACCAGCTCTCAAAGCCCGAGGGCGCTAAGTGCGTGAGCTACCTGATGCAGACTCGCCGCCTTTCGCCGCAGACGATAAAGCGCTACGGCATGGGCTGCGCGCCGAATAGCTGGAGCGCGCTGAAACAGCATATGCTCGGGCTGGGCTATACCGAGCGCGAGCTGGAGGACGCGGGGCTGATCTCGCGCTCAAAAAACAACACAAAAAAGACCTTTGACTTTTTCGTAGACCGCGCGATGTTCCCCTTCATAGACCTTACGGGGCATATAGTCGGCTTCGGCGGGCGCACGCTGGGCGACGATAAGCGCAAGTACCTAAACTCGCGCGATAGTTTGGTCTACAATAAAAATAAATTTCTGTTCTCTATGAACATCGCCAAAAATTCCGCCGTGAAAAGCGGCAGGGTGCTGCTCTGCGAGGGCAATCTCGACGTTATCTCGCTGACGCAGGCGGGCTTTGACAACGCCGTGGCTTCATGCGGCACGGCGCTCACCCCCGAGCAGGCGAAGCTTATCTCCAACTACGCTAAAGAGGTAGTCATATGCTACGACGCCGACGAAGCGGGTCAAAAGGCTACTCAGAAAGCGATAGGCATACTATCATCGGCGGGGCTTAAAACCACAGTTATACAGATGCGCGGCGCGAAAGACCCCGATGAATTTATCGGCAAATTCGGCGCGGCGGCTTTTGAACAGCTATTGGAAAAGGCGGCGGGCGCTGTTACATTTCGTCTGCAAAAGGCGAAAAACGGGCTTGACCTCGCCACCGACGCGGGCAAGCTGGAGTATAAGGACGCCGCGGTGAAGATACTCGCCGCACTTGGATCACCCGTAGAGCGCGACCTTTACGGTCACCGCGTCGCGGAAGAGCTGGGCGTGCAGTATCAGCTTTTAGAGCAGGAGATAAAAAACTCCGCTCGGCGTGAATATTACCGCAAGCAAAAAAAGCAGACGCAGGAAATGCTGCGTTTCGCTGATAGGCGTGACCCCTTAAACCCGCAGGCGGCGGCGCACCCCGGCGAAGCCAACGCCGAAGAGCTGCTGATCTGCTATCTGTACAATAATCCGGACTATTACCCTGAGATAGTGAAGATATGCCCGCCTGAGAAATTCGTAACGGAGTTCAATCGGCGCGTGTATGAGTTCATATGCAGTTCGATGGAAGCCATGCGCGACCACTCGGTAAGCTCAATGAATGAGCAGTTCACCCCCGAGGAGATAGGCGCGGTGACGCGGATACTCGAGCGCGGCAGGCGCGAGGGCATAACCCGCGAGGTGGCGGACGACTGCGTGCAGCGGCTGCTGGCATACCGCCCAAAGCTGAGCGGCGGCGAGCTTTCAGACGACGATTTCGCCGCTAAGGTAGAAAATATGAGGAAGAATAAGATGTGAGCGCGCAAGCGGCACGAATATAAAAGGAGAGATAGATGATGGATAAGAAAAGCATTATGGATAACCTGATGGAGCAGGGCAAGGCTAACGGCAAGCTTACTACTAAGGAGATAACCGATGCCCTAGAAAAGCTAGACTTTGACGTAGAGCAGATGGACGCTTTTTACGAAGCGTGCGAGCAGTACCATATCGAGATAATAGACGATATAGTGCCCGACGATTCGCTCAGCCTTATCAATCCCGAGGACGAGATCGCCCCCGAGGAGATAGACATCGGGCTCTCTACCGACGGCATAGCCATCGACGACCCCGTAAAGATCTACCTTAAAGAGATAGGAAGAGTGCCGCTGCTGACCCCCGAGGAGGAGATACAGCTAGCCGAGAAGATGTCTGGCGGCAACGAGGAAGAGGCGGCTAAGGCGAGAAAGCGCCTTGCAGAAGCTAACCTGCGACTTGTAGTTTCCATCGCGAAAAAGTATGTCGGCAGAGGAATGAGCTTCCTCGACCTTATCCAAGAGGGTAACATGGGTCTGATAAAGGCGGTAGAGAAGTACGACTACACCAAGGGCTTTAAATTCTCGACCTACGCCACATGGTGGATACGCCAGGCTATAACCCGCGCCATCGCAGATCAGGCAAGAACTATAAGAATACCCGTGCACATGGTAGAAACTATCACTAAGGTAAAGAAGGCCTCGAGCCAGCTGTTGCACCAGAACGGCCACGACCCCTCGCCCGAGGACATAGCCGAGTACCTCGATATGCCCGTAGAGCGCGTTCGCGAGATAATGCGTATAGCGCAGGACCCCGTTTCGCTTGAAACGCCTATCGGCGAAGAGGAAGACTCTCACCTAGGCGACTTTATCCCCGACGAGGACGCGCCCGCACCGCAGGAAGCCGCTTCGCAGGTAGCTCTGAAAGAGCAGATAAACCAGGTTCTCTCCACCCTTACCGAGCGCGAAGAGATGGTGCTGCGCCTGCGTTTTGGTCTGATAGACGGCAGATCGCGCACGCTGGAAGAAGTAGGTCAGCAGTTTAAGGTAACGCGCGAGCGCATAAGACAGATAGAGGCGAAAGCGCTGAGAAAGCTGCGTCACCCGAATAGAAGCAACAAAGTAAAAGATTACCTCGATTAAATCCCCTTTCGGAAGGAGATCATACCATGTATATCACACTGGAGACCGACTACGCAGTAAGGATAGTATCGGTGCTCTGCTTAGACGGCGGCAGGGTAGACGCTGCCACGATAGCGGGCAGGGCGAACGTTACGCTGCGCTTTGCGCTGAAGATACTGCGTAAGCTGGTGGCTGCGGATATTATAAGATCGTATAAAGGCACGCAGGGCGGATACCAGATAAAAATGCAGCCCGCGGACATTACGCTCAAAACCGTTATCGAGGCGATAGAGGGTACATACTATTTTTCAAGATGTCTTTCCGCCGAGCACGAATGCAGCCGCGGAGCGGACGGTATATGCTGCTATCAGAAAGCTTTCGGCGAGATCACGGATATGGTGAGAGAAAAGCTGGAAAGCTACAATTTTGCAGACCTGATAGCCGGCTCTGACGAATATCGGGAGCGATGCGATGAATGCAATGAACGAACAAAAGAAAAACTTCAAGCTGAATGAAGAAGCAAAACACAAGATAAACGACGAATATGTAAACCCTTCTCACGGCGCATCGCAGGGCTATCCGCAGGGGCAGGGAAGCGGGCATGGTCAGTATGGCAGACCGGCTAGACCTGTCGGGCCGACAAATCAGCCGCGTCCTGCAAATCCCGCACCGCCGCCGAGGAGAGTTCCCCCGCGCGACCCGCAGTGCATACCCGCCTACGCCGAGCCGCAGTATTATCCCCCCGAGGAGGACTACGGATACGGCGAAGAGCCGCAGCCGCCGAAAAAGAAAAAGCACCGTCTGCGAAAGCTGATGGTGGGGCTGACGATACTGAGCGTTTTCGTTATACTGCTGAACATAGCGTTCTTTTTCTACCGCGGGCAGATATGGTTCAACGAGCCGCGAAAGCGCGATTACCCCGTGCGCGGCGCTGCGATAGACCAAAGCTTAGGCAAGATAAACTGGGAGATAATGTCGCAGCAGACGATAAGCTTCGTGTACGTCCGCGCGACGAAAGGCACGTCATTCGTTGACGAGCAGTACGAGCAGAACCGCAAGAACGCCCGCAAGCAGGATTTGCTGGTAGGCTGCTGGCACGAGTTCGATTTCCGCACCGACGGGCAGAAGCAGGCGGAGCATTTCATAGAGGAATGCGGCGATATGCACGGTATGCTGCGCCCGATGGTGAAGCTGACGAAGTACGGCGTCTACAATCTGAAAATGAAAGACGCGGAAGCTGTGCGCGATAATCTGACGGCGTTTCTCGACACGCTGGAGGACTACTACGGCAGAAAGCCCGTGATAATGTGCGACGCGGCGTGCTATAAAAAGTACGTTCAGCCGTATTTCAGCAAATACACCCTCTGGACGATAGACCATTTCGGCAAGCCCGACGAAGATGGCTGGGCTATGTGGGAATTCAACCCCCGCGTAAGGACAGAGGGCTACGAAAACAGCAAAGAGTACTTCGCGATGTCAGTATACCGCGAGGGAAAAGAGCTGGATAATTTCAAGAAAAATCTGCTTATGATATGAGTAAAAAACAACGGCTGTTCACCCCAAAAAGCGAACAGCCGTTGATTTTGGACAAAAAGATGAAAATGTATAGCTTTTAGTTGACAATGTATGTACTATTGTGGTATAATGTATATAGAAAGGAGCGTGGAATATATGACACAGGTAAATTTTAGAATTGATGAAGAAGTCAAGGCTGACGCAGAAAAGGCTCTAAAGGATATGGGTCTTAATATGTCGACCGCTATAACGATGTTCCTTGTTAAAGTAGGAAGAGAAAGACGTATTCCGTTTGAGATAAACGCCGACCCGTTTTACAGCGCCGAAAATATGGCAGAACTGGAAAGACGTATTGCCAGCGTAAAAAACGGAGCGAGCACCCTCAAAGAACATGAATTGATAGAGGTTGACGACGAATGATAAAAATGTGGCATGATCTTGCTTGGGAAGAATATCTCTACTGGCAGACACAGGACAAGAAAACTCTAAAAAAGATAAATCGCCTGCTTAAAGATATAGATAGGAACGGTTATGAGTGTTCAGGCAAGCCCGAACCGCTCAGAGGCAATCTTTCAGGATATTGGAGCGTGCGGATAGACGAACAAAACCGCATCGTATTTCGTATAATCGGCGAGCAACTTGAAATAATGCAATGCGGAACACATTACGGCGATAAATAATCAAAACGGCTGTTCACCCCAAAAAGCGAACAGCCGTTATTTTTTATGCAGTTGTCAGCGCCGTCAAAGCACGGCGTTTATGATAAGTCCCGAGATGACCGCGGCGGCGTACATGACGCCCATTATCGCAAAGTTTTCTTTGTACCTGCGGTTGGTGCGGAAAAGTATCAGCAGGCCTACGCCCGCGCCTGTGCAAAGCCCCGCTATGCATGAGCCGAACGATAGCGCACCCTCGATGTAGAGCTGTGTTATCACTACGGACGAAGCGCAGTTTGGTATAAAGCCGAAAAGCGCTGTGATGAAAGGCTGAAAAATCGAGCCTTGCATGAGAAAATGCGAGATTTTCTCAGCGCCCGCAAGCTCTATAGCGCCGCCGAGGATAAGGCTGACTATGAAGATGAAAAGCGAGATCTTCACGGTGTGTATCAGCGCGCTGGTGAAGATGTTGTGGTGGTCGCAGTGGCAGTCGCGGCAGATGTCCTCGTAGTCGGGCTGCTCGTCGTTTTTGTGCAGCATTTTCAGTACGATGTCAACTATAAAGCCGACTATCAGCGCGATGATTATTTTTATCACGATAAGCTTCCAAAGCGCCGACGCGAATTTCGGGTTCGAGATAAGCATAGGTATAGCCTCGTCGCTGGTGGCGATGTATACCGAGATAAGCGTGCCCGCGCTTATCAGCCGTCCTGTGTAGAGATTTGAAGCCGCGGCGGAAAATCCGCACTGCGGTATGCTGCCCAGCAGCGCGCCGCCTACCGAGCCGAAAGGCCCCAGCTTTCGCAGCGCAGCGGAAAGCTTGTCAGCGTGGCTGTGCTCAGTGTACTCTATCAGCAGGTATACCAGATATAAAAAAGGTATTATCTTTAGCGTGTCGATAAGTGCGTCTAAAAAGATCTCTGTCATTTATTTCCTCCGTATCTATAACAGAACTGTTTTCAACTTTTTTTATGCTTGAAGTTTTATTATATATCAGCTTTAGGGCAATGTCAAGCGGTATTTTGTGAATTTTAGGCGGCACAAATTTTGCAAAACTATGCGACGATAATGCTGGATGTAATAATTTATTCGCAAATTACACATATTTAAACGTAACACTTTGTACAATCCTACAAAGCTTCATTATTCGGTTGACTTTATTTTAGCAATAGATTATAATATATATGAATGGTTTGTGTCACTTTTAAAACAAGCCGGTGACGCGCCGTTTTTATATTGAATCTACGGAGGATAGTGTATGAATATTAAAGAAGCAAAAATTCAGATAGAAAACGCTATACGCTCTTATCTGCTGAAAGATGAGTACGGCGATTACCTTATACCGCTGGAGAAACAGCGCCCTGTGTTCCTTATGGGCCCTCCGGGTATCGGTAAAACTGCCATCATGGACCAGATAGCGCAGGAGATGCAGGTAAACCTGGTTTCTTACGCTATGACTCACCAGACCCGTGAATCTGCTATCGGTCAGCCCATGATAGTTGAGAAAAACTTCATCGGTAAAGACGTTAAGGTATCAGAGAGCACGATGTCGGAAGTTATCGCGAATATCTATGAAACCATGGAAGAAACAGGCATCAAGGAAGGCATACTCTTCCTCGATGAAATTAACTGCGTAGACCAGTCGATAGCTCCTATGATGCTCCAGTTCTTGCAGTACAAGATCTTCGGCAAACACCAGATACCCGAAGGCTGGGTAGTTACCACCGCAGGTAACCCGCCTGAGTTCAACCACGCCGTTACCGATTTCGATATCGCTACCCTCGACCGTCTGAAAAAGGTAGACTGCGTTGCCGACTTTAACTGCTGGAAAGAGTTCGCGCTGAAAGCGCAGGTACATACCGCTATCATCACCTATCTTACCGAGTTTCCCGACCACTTCTACGGCATCGACTCGACCGAATCGGGAAAGCAGAGCTTCGTTACCGCCCGTGCTTGGGAAGATATGTCGGATATGATGCTGCTTCACGAAGAGGGCGGCGTACCCGTAGACCTTATCCTTATAGAACAGTATATACAGAACCACGATATAGCCGTTGATTTCAACGATTTCTACAACTACTTCTGCGAGGTCAAGGAGGCTTACCATATCGAGGACATCATCGCGGGCAACGCTTCCGCTGAGATAAAGGAAATGGCGAAGTCGGCTGGCAAGGAAGAAAAGGCTATCCTGCTCGACGTGCTCACCGCTGAGGCTTCGGGCGCTATGCAGTACAGCCGCGAAATGACCCGCCTGCTCGAGCAGATACTTCCTCTGCTTCAGGATTCGGTAGAGCGTCTGGCTGAAGGCTTCTCTAACCGCGAGATCTTCTCGCAGCATATCCTGCGCCGTCAGCGCGAGCTGGAAAAGAAGATCACCGCGCGCGTTATCAGCGCTTCCAAGAAAAAAGTAGAGCGCTGGGTGATCCACCACCTTGAGAATTATCTCGACGCTACCACTCAGGCTAGGGACAACCGCCGCGCTATACTCACCGTAATGCAGATGTACGACGAGAACGTGAATAAGGCTAAGGCTATAACTCAGAGCGCGGTAGATATATTCTTCAATACCATTCGATTCGTTATAGAAGTTTACGGTATCGGCAACGAGCTGCTCACCGTTTTCAATAACCTCTCTATAAACTCTAACTCGGCTAAGTTCATCGAAACTTACGGCTTTGAGGACTATATGTGCAACCCCGGCGGCCCCGAGCCGCAGGCTGATTACAGCAGATTCGACCAGTTCAAGATCAATTTCACGGTAGAAGAGCCGCAGCAGCGCTTCCGCAGGGGAATGTGACCGGCTGACTGTTTGCACGAAGTCATAAAAAGTTTACAATTAACGCTGTTGACAAATCGGCGGCGGTGGTGTATAATATATTAGAAATGAAAGCAGGGCAGTTTCCGCTCTCACCTTAAGCGCTTTTACGGCTGCGAAAAGGTAACCGTTTTGATATTTACGCCACGCGCTTTTTAAGAAGCGTTTTTATGTGCGATATTTTACGGACGCGGAAAGCTTTTCTGCGTCCGTTTTATTTTCTGATGGAGGTGTACTGTTATTAACAACAAAGACTACAAGATCAACGAGGATATACGCGAAAAAGAGATCAGAGTAGTGGATTCCGAGGGTAATCAGCTCGGACTAATGTCCTCAAGAGACGCACTCGAGAAGGCTTACAGCGAAGATAAGGATCTTGTTATGATCGCCGCGAATGCAAAGCCGCCTGTATGTAAGATCATGGATTATCGCAAGTTCTGCTTTGAGCAGTCAAAGCGCGAGAAGGAAGCGAAGAAAAATCAGAAGGTCATGGAAGTTAAGGGAATAAGACTTTCCTCTAACATCGATACTCATGACTTTAACACAAAGGTCAATCAGGCTCGCAAGTTTCTGGAAAATGGTGACAGACTTAAAGTAGAAGTTCGCTTCTACAAGAGAAGCTTTGCACATCCGGAATACGGCGAAGAGCTGCTCAAAAAGTTTGCAGAGGCAGTTTCAGAATCGGGCGTTGTTGATAAGCAGCCTAAAATGGAGGGACGCAGATATGTCATGTTCGTCGCTCCTAAGTCAGCAAAGTGATCAAAATTTAAGGAGGATAAATTTATGCCTAAGATCAAAACTCATTCCGGCGCCAAGAAGCGTTTCAACGTTACCGGCAGCGGAAAGGTAAAATTCCAGCACACAAATAAGAGACATAGACTCACGCAGAAGGATCACAAGCGCAAGAGAATCCTGCGCGGTGCAGCTATCGCTGATGACTCTAATGTAAAGAACATTAAGGCGCTCATTCCTTACAAGAAGTAATAACACGGGCCTTTAGGCTTATTAAATGAGAATTTCAGAAAATTTCAGGAGGTAATTTACTATGGCTCGTATTAAGGGCGCAATGATGACTCGTAAGAGAAGAAATAAAACTCTTAAGCTTGCAAAGGGCTATTTCGGCGCTAAGAGCAAGCATTTCAAGATGGCTAAGCAGGCGGTAATGAAGTCCGGCCAGTACGCTTACATCGGAAGAAAGCAGAAGAAGAGAGATTTCAGAAGACTCTGGATCACCAGAATCTCCGCAGCAGCTAAACTCAACGGAATGAATTATTCCACTTTCATGAACGGCTGCAAGAAGGCCGGCATCGGTCTTAACAGAAAGATGCTCTCCGAGATCGCTATCAACGATCCCGCAGGCTTCACAGCTATCGCTGAACAGGCTAAGGCTGCTCTTTAATCCATACAAATGACGCGCAAGCCGATAAAAGCCTGCGCGTTTTTCGTATTTTTGGAGGACATTTATAATGCTCATTTCAGGCAAGGATAACCCGAAGGTAAAGCTTTACCGCAAGCTTTACGAAAGCAAAAAGGCACGCGGCGAAACGGGGCTTTTCGTCGCCGAGGGTATAATAAACTGTATAGATCTCGCTCAGCTTGCCGAAAAAGGGCTTTTCGGGATAGAGGCGGTGTTTTATACCCGCGAGGCTGTTGAAAAATACCGCGGTCAGCTCGATACCGCCGCGCTTGAGGATTTCGACCCCAGACGCAGATTTGAAATAACGCCCGAGGTCGCCGAGAAGATGGGCGGCGTGGAAAAAACTCAGGGCGTTTTCGCGATAGCTAAAAAGCTCGACCGTAAGCTTACCGCCGAAGAGATCTCGCCGCGCGGAAAATACCTCGTGCTCGACAGCGTGCAAGACCCCGGCAACCTCGGCACTATGATACGTACCTCCGCCGCAGTGGGCATAGAGGGGCTTATCATGACGGGAAATACAGTCGATCTTTATAATCCTAAGGTCGTGCGCTCGGCTATGGCGAGTATGCCGCGCGTCAAGCTTTACATCGAAAAGGACTACGCTAAGGCGGTCGGACTGCTGAACGCTGCGGGCATAAAGACCTGCGCGGCGGTGGTGCACGGCGGTGAGTCGGCGCGGGAATTTGACTTCTCGGGCGGGTGCGCGGTTGTCATCGGCAATGAAGCCCGCGGGCTTTCGCAAGAGGACGCCGCGCTTTGCACACGCGCGGTGACCATCCCGATGAAAGGTGATATGGACTCGCTCAACGCCGCCATCGCGGGAACTATACTGCTTTGGGAGATGAGCTGCAATGAGTAACGCGGGCGAAACGGCGCTTTGGGTGTGGCTGAGCCTGGTTTTCGGCACGGCGAACGAGCGTATGTGGCAGCTCAGCGACAGCTACGATAACGTGCTTGATTTCTGCAAAGCGGCGGCTCGCGGCGCGGTAGAGGGCATGACGGCGAACGAGCGGCAGGCGGCGCACACGGTAAAGCTTTCCGAGGCGCGCGCGATTATCGCAAAGTGGGCTGAAAAAGGCGTGCAGACGGTCGGCTTCGGCGACGAGCTTTACCCGAAGCGGCTGAAATGGATACCCGACCCGCCGCCCGTACTGTATGCGCGGGGCGATATTACGGTGCTGGGCTCGCAGACCGCAATCGCGATAGTCGGCACGCGCACGCCCTGCGAATATTCGGTGAGCGCGATGAATATTATATGTTCGCAGCTCGTGGAAGCGGGCGCGCTGGTGATAAGCGGCTTCGAGCAGGGGCTTGACTGCGCGGCGAACAAGGCGGCTCTCGCGGCGGGCGGCAAAACGGCAGCCGTCTGCGGACGCGGCATACTCTGCAAATCGCCGGTAGATAAGCTGGACGAGGGCATAGTCGGCAGCGGAGTTTTAGTGTCCGAATTTACGGACAGTAACGATTACCGAGCGCCTACGTTCGGTTCGCGCAACCGCATACTCTGCGCGCTGGCGGACGGCGTGATCTTCATCGAATGTTCCAACGTGAGCCGCGGTTTGGATAACGCCGAAAAGGCGCGCGCGCTGGGCAGACCGATATTCGCCCTGCCGCCCGCTGATATAACCGACCGCAAATTTTACGGTCAGCGTGACCTGCTGCGGGCGGGGGCAGTGCCGATATTCGGGGCGTACGACGTGATACGCGCTCTGAAAAATTCTGGCAAGGCTGAGGATATGATACTGCCTGACATTTTTGAGAATAAAAAGCAGGCAAAGACCGTATCAGCCAAAAAGAAAACAAAAAATACAAAAAAAATCAAAGAAAAACAGGCGGAGGACTTGCACAAAAGCGAAAACTCTGCTACAATAGATATGAGCGGCCTTTCGCCGCGCCAGCAGGAGATCTGCAAGGCGCTGGAGAAGGGCGAGCTGCATATGAACCTGCTGGCGGAAAGGCTTTCGCTGCCCGTCAGCGTTCTTATAAACGAACTCATGACATTGCAGATAAAAAAGATAATAGATGAGCTGCCGGGCAAACGTTACAGATTGAAACGTTAAGGTGGGTTCGGAAAGGAGAAATCACACTTGTCAAATCTGATAATAGTAGAGTCACCTACAAAAATCAAGACTATAAAAAGGTATCTAAGCGGCGACTACGAGGTCATAGCCTCGCGCGGACACCTGCGCGACCTGCCGAAATCAAAGCTGGGCGTAGACATCGAAAACAATTTCGAGCCGCATTATATAAATATCAAGGACAAAGAGCCGATAATCAAAGAGATAAAAAAGAAAGCCAAAAAGTGCGACCACGTTTATCTCGCGGGAGACCCTGACCGCGAGGGGGAAGCTATTTCGTGGCATTTGGCACAGATATTGGGGCTCGACCTAAACGACGCCAACCGTGTAACTTTCAAGGAGCTTACCGCTTCGGGAATAAAGGCGGGAATGGAGCACCCGCGGCAGATAGATATGAATTTGGTAGACGCTCAGCAGGCGCGCCGCGTGCTCGACAGGATAGTGGGCTACAAGCTCTCGCCGTTCCTTTGGCGCAAGATACGCCGCGGTCTTTCCGCAGGCAGAGTGCAGTCGGTAGCGGTAAAGATGATCTGCGACCGCGAGGAGGAGATACGCAAATTCGTATCGACGGAATATTGGTCGGTAGACGCGGAATTTCTCGCAAAGGGCGCTAAAAAGCCATTCTCCGCAAAGTTGGAGCTGGTAGACGGCAAAAAGCCCGAGCTGCTTTCAAAAGAGCAGACCGACGCTGCGCTCGAGCGGCTCGACGGCGCGGTGTTTACGGCGGCGAACGTGAAGAAAAGCGTGCGCAGGAAATCGCCCGCAGCGCCTTTCACCACCTCGACCCTTCAGCAGGAGGCTTCGCGCAGGCTCTCGTTTCAGGCAAGGCGCACGATGAAAGTCGCGCAGGAGCTTTACGAAGGTCTTGAGATACAGGATATGGGTCCCGTGGGTCTTATAACCTATATGCGTACCGACAGCCAGCGTGTATCTGACGAGGCGCGCGCGCAGGCTTACGATTTTATAAAGGAAAAATACGGCGAGAATTATATTCCCGAAACGCCGAATAAATACAAGACAAAGGGCAACGCTCAGGACGCGCACGAGGCTATCCGCCCCACCCACCCCGAGCTTACCCCCGATATTGTAAAGCGCAGCGATGTTACCGCCGACCAGTACAAGCTTTACAAGCTGATATGGGAGCGCTTTATAGCCAGCCAGATGGCGAAGTGCATAATGAACACCGTTTCGGTAGATATAGAGGCGGCGGGCTGCATTTTCAAGGCTACGGGCTACTCTGTAAAGTTTGACGGCTTTACTGCGCTGTATGAAGAGAGCCGCGATGACGACGGCGAACCGAAAAACGACCTTTCGGCGGTAAAAAAGGGCGACGAGCTTCAGCTAAAGAGCCTTTCGGGCAATCAGCATTTCACTCAGCCGCCCCCGCGCTACACCGAAGCCACGCTAGTAAAGGCATTTGAGGAAACGGGCATCGGCAGACCATCTACCTATGTGCCGACGATAACTACCATACTTGCGCGAAATTACGTTGAGCGCGACGGCAAACAGCTAAAGCCATCGGTACTGGGCGAAGTTACCAACCAGCTCATGAGTGAGCATTTCGACAAGATAGTAGACGTGAAATTCACGGCGAATATGGAAAATGACCTCGATAAAGTTGAAAACGGCGAGATGCAGTGGACAGACACGCTGAAAGAATTTTACGGTGAATTTGAGCACGAGCTTGAAGAAGCTGAAGTAGCTATGGAGGGCAAGCGCGTGAAAGTGCCCTGCGAGGAAACAGACCAGGTGTGCGAAGTTTGCGGCAAGCCTATGGTGATAAAAATAGGCAGATTCGGCAAATTCATGGCCTGCTCCGGCTTCCCCGACTGCACTTTTACCAAGCGCATAGTGCAGGAAACGGGCGGAAACTGCCCCTACTGCGGCAAAAAGGTGCTGCTGAAAAAATCGAAAAAAGGCAAGAAATATTACGGCTGCGAGGACAACCCGAACTGCCGCTTCATGACGTGGGATGTGCCGATGGAGGACAAGTGCCCCAAGTGCGGCTCTACGCTTTTCCGCAAGGGCGGCAAAAACGGCAAGCTGGTGTGCCACAAAGAGGGCTGCGGCTACGAGAAAGACCTCGGCGAAAGCGATAAGGATATATGAGCGTGAATGAACTGAATGACGTGAACGAAAAAATAAACGTAGTCGGCGCAGGGCTTGCGGGCTGCGAAGCGGCATGGCAGCTTGCCTCGGCGGGTGTGCACGTGCGGCTTTTTGAGATGAAGCCCGAAAAATACACCCCCGCGCACAAGTACGGCGGCTTCGCCGAGCTGGTGTGCTCAAACTCGCTGAAAGCTGAGCGTATAGGCTCGGCGGCGGGTATGCTGAAAGAAGAGATGCGCCGCTTAGGCTCGCTGACTATGCAGTGCGCCGAGGAAAGCCGCGTTTCGGCAGGCGGGGCGCTGGCGGTAGACCGCAAAGCCTTTTCCGACGCCGTGACCGCGAAGATAAAGGCGCACCCCTTGATAGAGATAGTTTCGCGCGAGGTGACCGAGATACCGCGGGGCAGAACGATAATCGCGAGCGGCCCGCTTACATCAGACGCGCTGGCGCAGAGCATACACGAGCTTATAGGCGAAGATTACCTCTACTTCCACGACGCGGCAGCGCCGATAGTTTCTTTCGAGAGCATAGATATGGATCGCGCGTTTTACGCCTCTCGCTACGGCAGGGGAGCGGCGGATTATATCAATTGCCCGATGGAAAAGGAAGAGTACGAGCGCTTTTATAACGAGCTGGTGAACGCCGAGAGCGCCCCGCTGCACGACTTTGAGAAAGAGCATTTCTCGAAAGACGGCTTTAAGGTCTACGAGGGCTGTATGCCGATAGAGGTACTGGCGAAGCGCGGCGCGGACACCATGCGCTACGGCCCGCTGAAACCCGTGGGCATATACCACCCCGTCACCAACAAGCGCTACTACGCGGTGGTGCAGCTGCGCGCGGAAGACCCGCAGGGCAGTATGTACAACATCGTGGGCTTTCAGACAAATCTGAGATTCGGCGAGCAGAAGCGCGTGTTCTCGATGATACCGGGACTTGAAAACGCTGAGTTTCTGCGGTACGGCGTGATGCACCGCAATACTTTTATAGATTCGCCGAAGCTGCTGAGCGAGCAGTTCTTTATGCGCATCCGGCCCGAGATATATTTCGCGGGGCAGATGACAGGCGTAGAGGGCTATATAGAGTCGGCGGCGAGCGGCATCATCGCAGGGCTGAACATGGCGCGCGCGGTGCAGGGCAAGCCTTACGTCACGCTGCCTGCAACGAGTATGCTCGGCGCGCTGAGCAAGTATATCAGCGACCCTGCGGTAGAGAAATTTCAGCCTATGGGCTGCAATATCGGCATACTGCCGCCGCTGGGCGAGAAGATAAGGGATAAGAAAAAACGCTACGAAGCCGCCGCGCTGCGCGGTCTGGCAGATATGAGCGCTGTTATAGCGGAGCTGTAAAAGCCCGAGCTTGGAGGATAAATATGAACATAGTAATAGACGCTTTCGGCGGAGATAACGCGCCGCTGGAGGTCATAAAGGGCGCTATCGACGCGCACAACGATTTTCAGGTAGATATAACCTTAGTCGGCGACGAGCAGAAGATAAAAGACTGCGCTAAGAATAACGGGCTGGATATTTCCGCGCTCGCTATCCGCCACGCCGATACCGTGATAGACGTTTGCGAAGAGCCGACCGCCGTTGTAAAGGGCAAGAAAGACTGCTCGATGGCGGTAGGCATGAAGATGCTGGCTGACGGCGAGGGCGACGCATTCCTCTCGGCAGGCTCTACCGGCGCGCTGGTGGTAGGCGCTACCATGATAGTACGCAGGATAAAGGGCATAAAGCGCCCCGCGCTGGCTACAGTGCTGCCCACCGCAGGCGCGCCTACGATGCTGCTTGACAGCGGTGCGAACGCCGACTGCCGCCCCGAGATGCTGACGCAGTTCGGCATAATGGGCTCGGCTTACATGAACAAGATACTCGGCGTAGATACCCCCCGCGTAGCGCTCGCGAACATTGGCTCGGAAGAGTCGAAGGGCAGAGAGCTGGAGCTTGAAACATACCGCCAGCTTACCGAAGCGCCCGTTAATTTCATCGGCAATATCGAGGCTAGGCAAGTGCCGCTCGGCGACGCCGACGTGGTAGTTACCGACGGCTTTACGGGCAACATAATGCTCAAGCTGTATGAGGGTATGGGCAAATTCTTCTCGGGCGAGCTGAAAAATATCTTCACCGCGGGCACTAAGAACAAGCTCGCCGCGCTGATGATAATGTCGAGCGTGAAGGAATTTAAGAAAAAGGTAGATTACAGCGAGTACGGCGGAGCGCCGCTGCTGGGCACGGCTAAGCCCGTCATAAAAGCGCACGGAAGCTCTGACGCTAAGGCTTTCTACAACGCGGTTCGCCAGGCGAAGCTTTTCACCGAAACAGGCGTTATCGACGAGATAACCGCGGCGCTCGCCGACATGAAAAAAGCAAAGGAAAATGCCTGACCCCACTATAAAGCGGAAAGGTCAGGAAAGGCAAGGAGCTGCTAAATGAACGAACAGGAAAAAATGAAGGATCTGCAGCGGCTGATAGGCTACAAGTTCAAGAACGAGAACCTGCTTTACGAGGCGCTTTCGCACTCCTCATTCGCTAACGAAAATAAAAAGACCCGCCGCAGCAACGAGCGGCTGGAGTTTTTGGGCGACTCGGTGCTCTCGATAGCCGTGTCGGACTATATATTCAAACATTTCACGCATATCCCCGAGGGCGAGCTGACTAAGCTGCGCGCCTCGCTGGTCTGCGAAAACGCGCTTTTTGAGTTCTCAAAGCGCATAAAGCTGGGCGAGCACATTTTTCTCGGCAAGGGCGAGGAAATGACGGGCGGCAGAGAGCGTCCCTCGATAGTTTCCGACGCATTTGAAGCCGTTATCGCCGCGATCTATCTCGACGGCGGTATGGAAAAAGCGCGCGAGTATGTGCTTTCGTTTATCCCGAAAGACATCACCCCCGCGGGCGGCAAGGCTTTTCACGATTACAAGACGGAACTGCAGGAAGTTATCCAGCGAAATCCCGAAGAGAAGATAGAGTATTTTCTGAAAGGTGAGTCAGGCCCCGACCACGATAAGCATTTTGACGTGCAGGTGCTGCTGAACGGCATGGTCATCGGCGAGGGCAGCGGAAAATCGAAGAAAAACGCCGAGCAGGCGGCGGCGCGCGAAGCGCTGCGGCTTATGGGTCTGGAATAATGGCGCACAGCAATATATCAATTTTCGTGCCGCACGCAGGCTGCCCGCACAACTGCGCTTTCTGCGACCAGCGCACGATAACCAGCACCGAAAAGCCGCCCCGCGCGGCGGACGTAGAGCGCATATGCACGGCGGCGCTGGGCGAGGTGCGCGACCCTGCTGATACTGAGATAGCCTTTTTCGGCGGCAGCTTTACAGCCGTGCCGCGCCGCTATATGCTTGAGCTGCTAGAGGCGGCGCAGCCTTTCATCGGCGAGGGCAGGTTCAGCGGCATACGCATATCTACCCGCCCCGACTACATCGACGAAGAGATACTCGACATTCTCAAGGCGCACCACGTTACGGCGATAGAGCTGGGCGCGCAGTCGATGAGCGACGAGGTGCTCGAAGCTAACGAGCGCGGACATTCGGCTAAGGACGCGGCTTACGCGGCAATGCTGATAAAAAGCCGCCGCTGCTTTCAGCTCGGCTTGCAGATGATGGTAGGGCTTTACAAGAGCACGCCGCAGGAAGAGCGCAGATCTTGGCGCAGGATAGCGGCGCTTTCGCCCGACACCGTGCGCATCTACCCCGTAGTTATACTGGAGGGCACGCGGCTGGGCGAGCTTTATAAAAGCGGCGAATATCAGCCTTTCGACTTCGACACAGCGGTGGAGCTTTGCGCGGGATTTCTTGCCGACGCCGAGCAGCGCGGCATAGAGGTCATAAAACTGGGGCTGCACGCCAGCCGAGATGTGGAAGCAAAAAAACTGGGCGGATTTTACCATCCCGCATTTCGCGAACTTTGCGAGGGCAGGCTGTATCTGCGGCAGATGGTGAAAGAGCTGACGGCGGCGGGCGGCGGAAAGCTGCCGAAAAGCGCCGTGATAGCCGTGCCGCCAAAACACATGAGCCGTGCGGCGGGTCACAAGCGCTGCAACGCCGAATACCTCCGCACGCTGGGCACACAGGTGAGATTTATCCCCCGCGAGGGCGCGGAGCATTTTGAGATAGAGCAGGTAGAAAACGCAGATTAAGGAGCGCTGAGAATGTATCTGAGATCGCTGGAGCTGCAAGGCTTCAAATCTTTTCCCGATAAAACAAAGCTGACTTTCAATAAGGGCATCTCGGCGGTAGTAGGGCCGAATGGCAGCGGCAAGAGCAATATTGGCGACGCCATGCGCTGGGTTCTGGGCGAGCAGTCTTCAAAAAGCCTGCGCGGAAAGACCATGGAGGACGTAATATTCTCGGGCACTCTGCACCGCCCGAAGTCGAGCTTCGCGCAGGTGATAATCACCATCGACAACGCCGACGGCGCGCTAAAGACCGAGGACGAGGTAGTTTCCGTATCGCGCAAACTCTACCGCAGCGGCGACAGCGAATATCAGATAAACGGAAAAGCCGTGCGCCTGAAAGACGTTACCGAGCTTTTTATGGACACTGGTCTGGGCAAAGACGGCTACTCGATAATCGGGCAGGGCAAGATCGACGAGATAGTTTCGAGCAAGGCGGGCGACCGCAGGCAGATATTCGACGAAGCGGCGGGTATCTCAAAATTCCGCAGCCGCAAGGAGGAAACTGAGCGCAAGCTGTTGGCCGCCGAGGACAACATCAGCCGCCTTACCGACATACTTTCCGAGCTTGAAAACCGCATCGGCCCGCTGAAAAGGCAGTGCGAAAAGGCGAAGCAATTCAAGCTTCTGGACGACGAGCGCTCGCAGCTGGAAGTTTCGCTTTGGGTGAACCGCCTGAGCGAGCTGACGGCGGCGCAGAAGCAGTTCGCCGAAAAACTGCGCACGCAAAAAGCCGAGTACGAGCAGATCTCGCAGACCCTCGACGAGCTTGACGAGAGCATAGAAAAAGGCTTTGCCGACGCGGCGGCGCAGGGCGCGCGGGCTGAGGAGCACCGTGAAAAGATACACGAGATAGAGCTGAGAAATTCGCAGGCGGCGGCTAAAACTGCCGTCATCGAGAACGATATAGAGCATTTGAATTCGCAGATAGCTCAGCTTCGCGACAGCATCGAGCAGTCAAAGAGCAGCGGGTATTTCCTGCAAATGCGGCTGGAAGAGCGCACCGCGGCGCTGGCAGATCTGCAAAACGACCGAGAACAGGCGGCGGCGCAGGCGGCGGAATGTGAGCAGGCGCTGGGCGGCGCGGCGGAAGATCTTTCGCAGGCGGCCACGCAGACCGAGCGGCTCTCCGCCGAGCTGAACGCGCTTTATCTGAAACGCTCGAATGCGGCATTTCGTCTGGAAACGGCGAAAAATTCAGCCGCGGCGGCTTTGGAAGCGCTTGGAACACTCGGCGAGGAGAAGCAGACCTACGGCGAAAAGCTTGATATGTACTCCGCCGAACTGGAAAAACTCACTGCCGCCGAGCAGCGGCTGACTACCGAGCAGACCGAGCTTGCCAACCGCACGGCGGGCTTTGAGAAGCTGTATCAGTCGAAATCGGCAAAGCTGAAAGAGGCGGGCGCGGCGCTGAACGAGGACGAGAGCAGGCTGCGCGGCGCGAACCAGCGGCTAGGCATTCTCCGCGACCTCGAAAACGCTATGGAGGGCTTTTCTTACAGCGTAAAATTTATAATGAAAGCCGCCGCCGCGGGCAGGATCTCGGGCGTTTGCGGCTCGATAGCGCAGCTTATCTCCGTGCCGGACGAATACTCCACCGCTGTGGAAACGGCGCTGGGCGGGGCGCTGCAAAACATCGCCGTTGAAAACGAGGACGGCGCGAAAAGGGCGATACGTCTGCTGAAAGAGGCTAAGGCGGGCAGGGCAACATTCCTGCCGCTGACCTCGGTGAACGGCAGACTGCTGAACGACGCTCCGCAGGGCGAGTTCGGCTACGTCGCCCTCGCCGCCGAGCTGGTTTCCTGCGACGAGAGATACAAGGGGCTGATACGCAGCCTGCTGGGCAGGGTAGCCGTGGCTGAGGATATCGACGCCGCCTCCGCCATCGCCCGCAAATACGGTTACAGATTTAAGATAGTAACGCTCGATGGTCAGGTGGTAAACGCGGGCGGCTCGTACACGGGCGGCAGCATTTCAAAAAGCGCGGGCATACTCACCCGTAAAAACGAGATCAGCGAGCTTGAACGCACCGCGCAAAAGCTGACGGCAGACATCGCTGAGCAAAAGACCCGCTGCGAGAAACTTTCGCAGGAGGCGCAGAAGTTAGCCGCCGAACTGGAGGGCGGCAGGGCGCGCGCGGCTGAGATAAAGAACGATATGCTGCGAAATTCGCTGGAGCAAAAGCGCGTTTCGCAGGCGGCTGACGAGCTGAAAAACGGCGCGGATAAGCTGAATGAGAGCCTTGAAAAACAGCAAAAATTGCTCGCCGATTCGGAAGAACAGTCGCAGCAGGCGGCGCAGGAGATGCAGAAACTCGAGGGCGAGATCGGCGGAATGGAGAGCGAGCTTTCGCAAAGCCGTGAGAAAAACGCGGCGGCGGCGGAGCAGCGAACCAAGCTTTCGCAGCAGCTTTCAGAGCTGAAGATCGCCGAAGCCGAGCTTAGCAAGGATATAGAAGCCTGCAAAGATCAGCTAAAGCAGATAAACGATTCGATAGATGCGGGCAGGGGCGACGAGAGCCGCCTGCTGGAAGAGATAGGCGAGTGCGAAAAGGCGATAGCCGATAAAAAGGCGGAAACTCAGCGCATCGCGGACGAAGCGGCAGGCTCGGGCGACGAAACCGCCGCGCTTGAGGAGCAGATAAACGCTGCCCGCCGCCGACAGTACGAGCTGAACGCCGAAGCCGAAAAACTGCGCGCCGAGCAGAAAAATAAGATGAACGAGCGCGAAACGCTCTCCGCCGATATGACGCGGCTGAGCGAGCGCGACGCTAATTTAAAGAGCGAATTTGATAAACTTGTCGGCAAACTTTGGAACGAGCACGGACTTACGCGGACGGAAGCGGCGGAGCAGTACGAGCCGCCCGAGGACGTATCCGCGGCGGGCATACGCCTAAACGAGCTGAAAACGCAGATAAGATCGCTCGGCAGCGTCAACCTAGGGGCGATAGAGGAGTACGCCGAAGTTTCTGAGAGGTACGAATTTATGACTTCTCAGCTGGGCGACGTGCAGAAGTCAAAGCGCGAGCTGGAAGAGCTTATCGAAAGCTTGACGGAAAACATGAAGTCGATATTTACCGAGAGCTTCGATAGGATAAACAAGCATTTTTCAGATATATTCGTAGAGCTTTTCGGCGGCGGCAAAGCGAGCCTTTCGCTCACCGACCCCGAAAACGTGCTGGAATGCGGCATTGATATAAACGTAGCGCCCCCCGGCAAGGTCATAAAAAACCTTATGGCGCTTTCGGGCGGCGAAAAGGCATTCATAGCGGTGTGCATATATTTCGCGATACTCACGGTACGCCCCTCGCCTTTCTGTCTGCTGGACGAGATAGAGGCGGCGCTCGACGACGTGAACGTTGCGAAATACGCGGCTTACCTGCGTAAATTTACCGATAAAACGCAGTTTATTGCCATTACTCACCGCCGAGGTACTATGGAGGAAGCAGACGTGCTTTACGGCGTTACCATGCAGGAGGACGGCGTATCGAAGCTGCTGAAAATGGATATGGACGAAGCTAAAACGGCGGCTGCCGCCGCTGCAAAATGATATAAAAAGGAGAGTGTAACGGCTAATGGGATTTTTTGAAAAGCTGAAAGCAGGACTCAAAAAGACGAAAGACTCTATGATGAGCAAGATAGAGCGGCTGCTCGGCTCGTTTACCAAGATAGACGAGGAACTTTTTGAGGAACTGGAGGAAACGCTGATAATGTGCGACATCGGCGTGAACACCTCGGTAAAGATCTGCGAGATGCTGCGCGAGCGCGTTAAGAAAAAGGGAATAACCGACCCGCTGCTGATAAAAGACGAGCTGAAAGACGTGATAGTAGAGATGATGGGCGAGGATCAAACGCTCGACCTCTCTACAAACCCCAGCGTTATCCTCGTTATCGGCGTAAACGGCGCGGGCAAGACCACCACCATCGGCAAGCTTGCCTACTCGCTGAAACAGCAGGGCAAGAACGTGATAGTCGCGGCGGGCGATACTTTCCGCGCGGCGGCTATCGACCAGCTGGAGGTCTGGACTGAGCGCGCGGGCTGCGATATTATCAAGCATAACGAAGGCTCTGACCCCGCGGCGGTAGTTTTCGACGCTCTCACGGCGGCTAAGGCTCGCGGCGCAGACGTTGTCCTCTGCGACACGGCGGGCAGACTGCACAATAAGAAAAACCTAATGAACGAGCTGAAAAAGATCTCGCGCATAGTGCACGAGCAGGCTGAGGGCTGCTCGCTGGAGGTGCTGCTTGCGCTCGACGCGACCACGGGGCAGAACGCTGTAAGTCAGGCAAAGCTTTTCAACGAGGCCTGCGACATAACAGGAATAATCCTCACCAAGCTAGACGGCACGGCAAAGGGCGGCATTATCATAACGATAACCGACGACCTGAAAATACCTGTAAAGCTTGTGACCGTCGGCGAAAAGATAGACGATTTGCAGCCTTTCGTAGCGAAAGATTTCGTGAACGCGCTGTTTGAATAATTGTATAACTGTACGGATTTTCGTACTGATTATAGATATATGCAAAAATATTAAATTGATTTGTGGAAAAGAAAACTGAAAAAAGTTTGGGGGCAGTATTTATGGATAACGTGCTTTTTGTAGTAAATATGCAGGAATTGTATGCAGGCAAAAACAGAAATAAGGAAAAATATTCCTTTGACGCCGATACGCTTACTCAGAATATCAACAAGCGTATTTCAGAATATCAGCCTGAGGAAGTTTTTTACATCAAAAGTATAGGAAAAGGGCTTTTTAAAGGCTCAATGCCGAAGCCGGAATCCCGCGACGCTGATTTTGCCAGGGATATAAAGGTAGTATCGAAAAATATTTACGAGAAGAATAAGGCAGACTGCTTTTCCAACGACGCTCTGGCAGACCTCATGCGCGCCAGAAATGTCAAGGAAATAGAGTTCGTCGGCGTGGACACGGGCACGGATATAGGCACGAGCGCTTACACCGCTACCGAAGATCTGGATATAAAAGTAGTTTACAACGAGCTGTGCATGGTGGTGATGTCGCCCGAAAAGGCGGCGAAATACCGCGATAAGCTGAGGAAAACGCGCGTTACCTTCAAGCACGACTGGAACGAGATAAAGTAAGGATATTAAAATATGAAACTGATAATTGCAAGCGGCAATGCGGGCAAGGTGCGCGAGTACAAAGCGCTTCTTGCGCCGCTGGGATTTACCGAGGTGCTCTCGCTGAAAGACGCGGGCATCGTGAGCGACCCCGAGGAAACGGGCGCTACCTTTGAGGAAAACGCCGCGATAAAGGCGCGCGCGCTGAAAGAGCTTTGCGACTGCGCAGTGCTGGCGGACGACAGCGGTCTGGAGGTTGACGCGCTTGGCGGCGAGCCCGGCGTTTACTCGGCGCGGTACAAGGGAATAAAGACCGACGAGGAAAAAAACGAGTACATTCTGGGCAGGCTTGCCGGTCTGCCTGATGAAAAGCGCACGGCGAGATTTGTCTGTGTTATACATTTTATATATCCCGACGGCAAAGAGGTCGCGGCGCGCGGCGTTTGCGAGGGTATCATCGGCAGAGAGCCGCTGGGTGAAAACGGCTTCGGCTACGACCCGATATTCATGTACGGCGAAAAAAGCTTCGCGCAGCTTTCGCAGGAGGAAAAAAGCGCAGTTTCTCACCGCGGCAATGCGCTGAGAGATCTGCTGGAAAAACTTTCAGAGAATAAATGAGGAAAAAATTATGCTTACACCAAAACAGAGAGCCGAGCTGAAAGCGCTCGCAAATTCGATAGAGCCTGCTTTTCAGGTAGGCAAGGGCGGCGTGAACGACGCTCAGGCGGCGCAGATCGACGATTATCTGCGCGTTCACGAGATCATAAAGATAAAGGTGCTCGATAATTCGCTGCTCACCGCGCGCGAGGCGGCGGAGGATATAGCCGAGCGCATAGGCGCAGAGGTGGTGCAGTGCATCGGCTCAAAGGCTATACTCTACAAGCGCAACCCCAAAGAGCCTAAGATAAGGCTGAAAAATAAGTAATGGATATTGCAGTTTTCGGCGGCACTTTTAATCCCGTGCACAACGGCCACACGCGGCTGCTGCGCGAGGTGTGCGCGCGGTTCGATCTCGGCAAAGTGCTCGTTATCCCCACAAAGACCCCGCCGCACAAGCAGGCGCACGACCTGGCTTCCGAGCAGGACAGGCTCGCGATGTGCCGAATGGCTTTCGCTGAGTTTGAAAACGCCGAGATAAGCGATATAGAGCTGCGCCACGAGGGCAAAAGCTACTCGGTGCTGACGCTGCGCAGACTAAAAGAGCTTTACCCCGCCGATAAGTTGTACTTCATAATGGGCAGCGATATGCTGCTGAGCTTCGAGCAGTGGTACTGCTACCGCGAGATACTTTCGCTGGCGGCGCTGATATGTATATCCCGCAGCCGCGAGGATACCTCCGCGCTGGAGCCTTACGCCGAAAAGCTGCGCGCGCAGGGCGGGGAAGTGCATATCTTGGAATGTGAGCCGCTGGAGCTTTCGTCTACCGAGATACGCACGCTCATCTATAAAAAAAAGTTCACAAAACTCTCTTGCTATTTGAATGAAAATGTAGTAAAATATATAATGGATAAAAATTTATATGACAGGGCTGAATGAGAATTGGGAAGAGAATTGAACGACGTACTGAAAGCTTACCTGAAAGAGCGGCT
Organism: Ruminococcus sp. 210702-SL.1.03; assembly: GCF_020559915.1. Classification (GTDB taxonomy): domain Bacteria; phylum Bacillota; class Clostridia; order Oscillospirales; family Ruminococcaceae; genus YE71. Next base: position 265,555 of record NZ_JAJCLZ010000001.1, on the reverse strand, counting down.
TTCTAAAAAAAGATTTACACATTCTATGAACGTTGCCGATATGGCGCGCGAGCTTGCGCCCATCTACGGCGCAGACCCCGAACGCGCTTACTTCGCGGGCATGACGCACGATATTGCTAAAGAGCTGCCAAAGGACAAGCAGCTCGCGCTCGCAAAAAAGTGCACGCTCGGCGTAAGCCGCATAGAGCTTGCCTCGCCGCCGCTGCTGCACGCCCCCGCAGGCGCTCAGCTGCTGAAAGAGAGCTTTGGCGTAGAGGACGAGGACATACTTCTTGCTATAAGATACCACACCGTTGCGGCTGCGGATATGTCGCCGTTGGCGCAGGCTGTGTATCTGGCAGACCTTACCTCCGCCGACCGCGATTATAAAGACGTGAAAAAAATGCGCCGCTACGCCCACATTTCCGCCGAAAAGGGAATGTTTGAGGCGCTGAGGTTCTCGGTAGAAGATCTTACCGAAAAGGGCAGCACCATACCGCTTTGCACGATAGAGGCATACAACGAATACGCTGAATATTTCAGAGATAACAAAAAGAACTGAAACAGGAGAAATGCAGATGAATACTGAAAAAAACACCGCCGCGCAGCAGTCGCAGCTAAAGACTATCATCAAGGCGCTGGACTCTAAGCGTGCCGAGGATATACAGCTTATAGGCATACGCGACCTCACGATAGTCGCCGACTATTTCGTGATAGCTAACGGTACTTCAAACACCCACACCAAAGCGCTCGCCGACGAGGTAGAGTTTCAGCTGAAAGAGCAGGGCGTAGAGCCGCTGCGCGTAGAGGGCTACTCGGGCGCTAGCTGGATAATACTCGATTACGGCGATATCGTGGTGCACGTTTTCTATAAGGAAACGCGCGAATTCTATAACCTGGAAAAGCTTTGGCGCGACGGCGAATTTATCTCCGCCGAGAATTATTTGGAGGAAGAATAAGATATGGGCAGCGCTGAAAAGGGCAAAAAGCTCTGTATGCTGATAGGCGGGTACATGGTTGTAAAAAGCGCAGTAAACCTGCTGCTGGGCTTCGGGCTGATGAACATAGTCTGGCTGGCGGTAAACGCCGCGCTGGCTTGGGTGCTCTACACCGCTAAGCCTAATTTCCACATCGTAACGGGCGTTTTCCTCGCGCTGATGTTTTTGCTGAATGTAAAGAACAACATCGCGGGTCACCAGTGGTTTTACCTTGCCGAGGGCATAGCCGACGCAGCCTGCGCCGCCGCCCTCTTTATCAACAAGGACATAAAGGCGAGATTTTCATAAGACAAAATTTTACAAACATAAAGGAATGATTAAAATGAAGAATTACGATTTTGCCGCCATAGAGCAAAAGTGGCAGAAGTACTGGGAAGATAACGGTACTTTTAAGGCAAGCGACGATTATTCTAAGAAGAAATTTTACGCGCTGGTAGAGTTTCCCTACCCCTCGGGTCATGGTATGCACGTCGGCCATATCAAGGCGTATTCGGGACTTGAAGTAGTAAGCCGCAAAAGACGTATGCAGGGCTACAATGTGCTCTTCCCCATCGGCTTCGACGCCTACGGTCTGCCTACCGAAAATACCGCTATCAAGACCGGCGTTCATCCCCGTCAGGTAACTGACGAGAACATCGTGAAGTTTACCGGTCAGCTCAAAAAGGTCGGCTTTTCTTTCGACTGGTCGCGCGTTATAGACACTACAGATGAAAAATACTATAAGTGGACGCAGTGGATATTCCTGAAAATGTTTGAAAAAGGCCTTGTTTTCCGCGATAAGACCCTTGTAAACTACTGCCCGAGCTGTAAAGTAGTACTCTCGAACGAGGATTCGCAGGGCGGTCACTGCGACATCTGCCACAGCGAGATAGTTCAGAAGACCAAGGAAGTTTGGTATCTGCGCATAACCGAGTACGCCGATAAGCTGCTTCAGGGCCTTGAAGAGGTAGATTACCTGCCCAACGTAAAGCTTCAGCAGCAGAACTGGATAGGCAAGAGCACGGGCGCTTTCGTAGATTTCAAGATCAAGGAATTTGACGAGAAGCTGCGCATATACACTACCCGCCCCGATACCCTCTACGGCGTAACGTTCATGGTTATCGCCCCCGAGCACCCCGTTATACAGAAGTACCGCGAGAGCATCGCAAATATCGACGCCCTCGACGCTTATAAGACCGAGTGCGCGAAGAAGAGCGAGTTTGAGAGAACTCAGCTCGTAAAGGACAAGACGGGCGTTAAGATCGAGGGACTCACCGCTGTAAACCCCGTTACCGGCAAGGAAATACCTATCTACATCTCCGACTATGTAATGATGGGCTACGGCACAGGCGCTATCATGGCTGTACCTGCGCACGATTCGCGCGACTACGATTTCGCTAAGAAATTCGGCATAGATATAATCGAAGTCATCAAGGGCGGCGACATCTCTAAGGAAGCTTACACCGGCGACGGAGAGATGGTAAATTCGGGCGACCTTAACGGCATCACCAACAAGAAAGACGCCATCGCGAAAATGCTCGGCAAGCTCGAAGAGCTGGGCTGCGGCGAAAAGGGCGTACAGTATAAAATGAAGGACTGGGCTTTCAACCGCCAGAGATACTGGGGCGAGCCTATTCCGATAGTACATTGCCCGCACTGCGGAATGGTAGCAGTACCTTACGAGGAGCTGCCGCTGCGCCTGCCGCCCGTTGAGAATTTCGAGCCGGGTACTGACGGCAAGAGCCCGCTGGCTAAGATAGATTCTTTCGTACACTGCAAGTGCCCGAAGTGCGGCGGCGACGCTGAGCGCGAGACCGATACCATGCCCCAGTGGGCAGGCTCTTCGTGGTACTTCCTGCGCTACTGCGACCCGCACAACGACAACGAATTTGCTTCGCAGGAAGCTCTGAAATACTGGATGCCCGTTGACTGGTACAACGGCGGTATGGAGCACGTTACCCGCCACATGATCTACTCGCGCTTCTGGCACAAGTTCCTCTACGACCTCGGTCTCGTACCGACCTCTGAGCCTTACGCCAAGAGAACCGCGCAGGGTCTGATACTCGGCCCCGATGGTGAGAAGATGTCGAAGTCGCGCGGAAACGTAGTAGACCCTAACGACGTGGTAAAGGTCTACGGCGCGGACGTTCTCAGACTTTACGTTCTCTTCATGGGCGACTACGAAAAGGCTGCGCCCTGGAGCGAGAGCAGCGTAAAGGGCTGCAAGCGCTTTGTTGACAGAATATGGGCGCTTCAGGATAAGGTCACCGAGGGCGGCGAGTACAGCGAAGCGCTCAAGGTAGCTATGAACAAGACCATCAAAAAGGTTTCCGAGGATATAGAGAGCATGAAGTTCAACACCGCCATCGCCGCGATGATGAGCCTGCTCAACGAAGTTTACAACGTCGGCAGCATCAACAAGAAAGAGCTGCGCGACTTCCTGATTATCCTCTATCCTTTCGCACCGCATATCGCTGAAGAAATGTACCAGCTCATCGGCTGCGAGGGCATTCTCGACCGGCAGGAATGGGTAAGCTGGGACGAAAAGCTCTGCATCGACGCGACTATCGAGATAGTTTGCCAGGTAAACGGCAGAATAAAGTGCAAGCTCAATATCCCGAAGGACTGTCCGAAGGACGAGATGCTCGCGCTCGCAAAAGCCCAGCCCGAAGTAGCCGAACTGCTCGACGGCAAGAATATCGTGAAAGAGATAGCTGTGCCCAACAAGCTTGTAAATATTGTTGTGAAATAATTTCAGAAAATTTCAAAAAAGCTATTGACAACAAAGAAAAAATATAGTATAATAGAGTTTGTAGTTATGCTGAATAAATAATGGGTGTTTAAATTTGGCAGAGAGGGAGCGAAATAACCGCTCGCCAAGGTATGCGGGCCGCGTTTAATGCAGATGCAGCTTGCAGCCCCTTCACTATCACCGTTGTAAACACCGCGTTAAGCAAAACTATCTCTGTCAATGGCGGCAAAGGGAGGGAAATATTTTGGCAGAAATTCGTGTTGGAAAAAACGAAAGCTTAGATACCGCTCTCAAGCGCTTCAAGAGATCCTGCGCTAAGGACGGCGTTATCGCTGAGGTTCGTAAAAGAGAACACTACGAAAAGCCTTCGGTAAAGCGCAAGAAGAAATCCGAAGCTGCTCGTAAGCGTAAATATTGATCTATGAATTTTAAAGGCGGGCATTTTTATGTCCGCTTTTTCTTTTACAGATATGATGCAGAAACGCGGCTTACGCAGTTTCATATTTTTATAGACACGGGAGATATGTATGTTTAAACCAACATATGTTTTTGATAAGGTGGGGGAGATAACGCCAGAATTTCTGCACAAAAAGCAGATAAAAGGCCTGCTTCTCGACCTCGATAACACGCTTACTACACATAATAACCCCGTTCCGCCGCAGTCGAGTCTGGATTGGCTGGATAAGATGAGGGCGGCGGGGATAAAGCTGATGATAGTTTCAAATAATCATGCTCCACGCGTAACGCCTTTCGCCGAACAGCTCGGGCTGGACTTCGTTTCAGAGGGCAAAAAGCCGCTGACTTTCGGCTACACCCGCGCGATTAAGCGGCTGGGTCTGGAAAAGCGCAACGTTGCGGCAGTTGGCGACCAGATATTTACAGACGTGCTCGGCTCGAACCTAAAGGGCATACGCTCGATTTTTGTTTTCCCCATCGAGCCGGAAACCAGCCTGCCGTTTCGCTTCAAGCGGGCGATCGAGAAAGCTTTTCTGCCGAAAAAGCCCGAGGGTGCAAAGCGATGAGCGAAGAGATGAAAGAGATCCGCGTGAGCGCTTCGGCGGTGCGGCGCAGCTTTAACGAACTGGCGATAGCGCTGGCGTGCGTGGTGCTGAGCGGTCTGCTGATCTTCGTGACGAGCAGGACTTCGGCGGGCGCGGCAAATTTTGATAAGATAATTTTCGGCATAAGCTGCGCGGCGGCAGTATGGTGCGGCTGGCTGACTGTAAAAGCGGTGCTGAGCCGTAAAAATGCAAAGATCTGCTACAATGATAGCGGCTTTACGCAGGTAAGCTACAACAAGAAAGTTAAAAAATACCGCTACGAGGACATCGCGCGGGTGACCTATATCCCCGAGCGCGACCGTGCGGACATCGAGATAAAAAACGGCGAGAAGATATCCCTAACGCTCGACCTTGCGGGCGCGCGCGATTTTTATCGTCTGCTGCGCGAAAAGGCTGACGACTGCGGGTACGCCGTGATGTGAAAAATGGAGGTGCAAATAAATGTCGGCAAGATTTGGCCCAGCGGGAAATTCTGAGGCTTTTTCCGCAAAATACAAGACCACTCTGCAAGCGCCCGGCTATCTGGAAGCCATGGGGCTCGACCACTACGAATATCAGTGCGGCAGGGGAGTGCGCGTTACTGACAAGACGGCTTTCGCCCTGCGCGACAAGGCGGCGGAGCACGGCATAACGCTCTCGCTGCACGCCCCATACTTCATCTCGCTTTCGAGCGTTGAGGAGGAAAAGCGCGACAACAGCATAAATTACATAATTCAGTCCTGCGACGCGGCGAAACGCATGGGCGCGGACAGAATAGTTATCCACAGCGGAAGCTGCGCGAAAATGAGTCGTGAGGCGGCGCTGGAGCTGGCTAAGGAAACGCTCGCCCGCGCGAGGAAGCGCGCCATAGAGGAGGGCTTTGAGGACATTCACTTCTGCCCCGAAACTATGGGCAAGGTCAACCAGCTTGGCAACCTCGCCGAGGTGCTGGAGCTTTGCAAGCTGGACGATACTTTCATTCCCTGCATAGATTTCGGCCACCTCAACGCGCGCGAATTCGGCTATATAAAAGGTATGGCGGAGTACGAAAAAATGCTCGGCGACGTGGAAAATGCCCTCGGCGCTGACAGGCTGAAAATTTTTCACAGCCATTTTTCAAAGATAATGTTCACAGTGCCTGGCGGCGAGAAGAAGCATCTGACGTTTGACGATGATCAAGGTTTTGGACCCGACTACGAGCCGCTCATGGAGCTTGTGGCGAAGAAAAACCTTTCGCCGATATTCGTTTGCGAGAGCGCGGGCACGCAGGACGCCGACGCGCTGACGATGAAAAAATGCTATCAGGATTTTTGCGGAGAGTGATGTAAAATGAAGAAAATACTGGTGATACACGGCCCTAATCTGAACCTGCTCGGCGAGCGCGAGCCGGGCTATTACGGCAAGGACAGCTTTGAATCTGTCAACCGCGAGATAGCGGAAAAGGCAGCCGCGCTGGGCTTTGAGTGCGAGATATATCAGTCAAACCACGAGGGGGCAATCATCGACAAGCTGCACGCCGCAAGGCTCGAGTGCGCGGGCGTTGTGATGAACGCGGGCGCTTACACGCATTACAGCTACGCCATTCGCGACGCCATCGCCGCGATAAGAATACCCGTCGTAGAGGTGCATATGTCGAATATCCACTCGCGCGACGAATTTCGCCATACTTCGGTGATCGCGCCCGTATGCGCGGGACAGATCGCGGGCTTTGGCAAAAATTCCTACCTGCTGGGTATCGAAGCGCTAAAAGGCATACTTGAAGCTGACTGACGGAGGTGACAGATCATGACGCCAATTGAATTACTGAAACATCAGATGAAAGGAAGCTGCGAGTGCGCGCTGATAACCTCGGCTGTAAACCGCCGCTACTTTACAGGCATGAAGTCCACCGCGGGAACGGTAGTGGTTTTCCCCGACGCAGCGTACCTGATAATCGACTTCCGCTACATCGAGCGCGCGCGCAAGACCGTCAAGGACTGCGAAGTAGTGCTGCAAAAGTCGGGCGGCGGGCTGTATCAGCAGATAAACGAACTTTGCGCCGAGCGGGGAGTGAGCGAGATAGCCGTAGAGGCCGACACCATGACCCTCGCCGAAGCTGACGAACTGTCCGAAAAACTGGACTGCAAGCTTGACCGAAGCCGCGCGCTCAGCGAACTTATCGGCGAAATAAGAGTCATAAAGACCCCCGAGCAGATCGAAAAGGTGATAGAGGCGCAGCGCATAGCCGAGCGCGGTTTTGAACATATGCTCGATTTCATACGCGAGGGCGTTACCGAAAAGGAGATACAGCTAGAGCTGGACTATTTCATGCTGCGAAACGGCGCTGAGGGGCTTTCTTTCGACACGATAGCGCTGAGCGGCGCGAACACGGCTATGCCGCACGGTATCCCCACCGACAAGCCCGTAAAGCGCGGCGAATTTGTACTGATGGACTTTGGCTCGCTGGCTGACGGCTGGCACAGCGATATGACCCGAACAGTCGCCCTTGGCGAGCCGAGCGAGAAGATGCGCGAGGTCTACGACATAGTGCTGAAAGCACAGGCGACGGGCATAAACGCGGCGCGCGCGGGCATAAATGGTAGCGAACTTGATAAGGTCGCGCGCGACTACATAGCGGCGCACGGCTACGGCGAATATTTCGGTCACTCGCTCGGTCACGGCGTCGGCATGGAGATACACGAAGCCCCGACCGCTTCGCCCACTTGCGAAAACGTGCTGGAGGACGGCATGATAGTTACCGTAGAGCCGGGCATTTATATCGAGGGCGAATTTGGCGTTAGGATCGAGGATTTCGTAGTTATCCGCGAAAACGGCTGCGAAAATATGACCCGCGCCGAAAAGTCGCTGATAATTCTGTAAAAAAAATATTAATACCGCAAAAAAATATTAAAAACCACTTGAAAAAATTATAAAAGTAGGCTATAATATTTATAAGGAGAATTCTCGTAGGAAAAGTGTGCCCGTTTGCGGACAGTTGCCGAGAATGCTCATTTTTTCAAAAAACAACTGGAGGTAAAAATAATGATAACAGCAGGAGATTTCAGAAATGGAATGACTTTCGAGGAAGACGGCAACGTAATGCAGATCGTGGAATTCCAGCACGTTAAACCCGGTAAGGGCGCTGCTTTCGTAAGAACTAAGGTAAGAAACGTTATCACCGGTTCCGTAGTAGAAAAGACCTACAACCCTACCGCTAAGTTCCCCACCGCTTTCGTTGAGAGAAAGGATATGGAATACAGCTATAACGACGGCGATCTTTACTACTTTATGGATCCCGAGACATACGATATGGTACCCGTAAGCTCGAGCGAGCTTTCCGACAACTTCAAGTTCGTTAAGGAAAACGAAGTCTGCAAGATCCTTTCCTATAAGGGCAAGGTTTTCGGCGTAGAGCCTCCTTACTTCGTAGTTCTTGAAGTTACCGACACCGAGCCCGGCATCAAGGGCGATACCGCTACCAACGCTACCAAGCCCGCGACCGTAGAGACCGGCGCTGAGATCAAGGTGCCCCTCTTCATCAACACCGGCGACAAGATCAGGATCGACACCAGAACCTGCGAGTATATGGAGCGCGCATAATTTACAGCGCATATAATGTTGTTCTGAAAGGAGAATGCTTTTATGGAGCTTTCTAAGAAGGTAGGTTACATCAAGGGTCTTATGGCGGGCCTCAAGATCGACGATTCTACACCTGAGGGTCAGGTGCTCGCGGCTATGAGCGACCTGCTCGAAGAAATGGCGGAGGAAGTTGAGATAAACTCTGAGATAATCGACAACGTTACCGCTTACATCGACGATCTCGAATATTGCGATGATGACTGCGAATGCGAGTGCGACGACGATGACTGCGATTGCTGCGGTGATGAGTGCGACTGCTGCGACGATGAGGAAGAAGACGATCTTTCCGACATCAAGGCGGTAGAGTACGACGAAGATCCTATGCCTGAGAATGGCTGCGGATGCTCTGCCTGCGCTGCCGAAGAACCCGCTTCTCAGCCCGCTCAGTCTGCTCCCGAAGCAGAAGTACCTGCGCCCGCGCCCGCGAGCCAGCCTGCGGAAGAGGAAGAAGTTCCCCAGTACGAGTGCGCTTGCCCGATATGCGGCGTGTCCTTCGGACTTACTCAGAGCGACCTCGACAGAGGCTCGGTAAATTGTCCCGGCTGCGGCGAGATACTCGAGTTTGAATAAACGCTTATAACGCAGAAATTTTATACATATGTTTCAAGGGGTGGTGAAATTCCACACCGGCGGTGATAGTCCGCTAACAGACCCGCGCGGTCTGCCGAATCGGTGAAATTCCGATACCGACGGTATAGTCCGGATGAAAGAAACAGGCTATGCAAATTTTTCGCATACAGCAAAAGCTGAAATGCAGATAAGCCGAACTCCCTGTGACGAACGTTGCGGGGGGTTCTTTTTTTGCACAAGATGTTTCTTCCAAATTGATTTTTAGGAGGAATTATAATGAGCAATGAAGCTTTGGCGAGCAAAAGCTCGAAGAAAGTTGATATTAAAAAACTGGCGGTGCTGGCGATTTTTATAGCGTTCGGCTACATCAGCCTTTACGTTTTCAGATTTAAGGTTTCGTTCCTGACGCTTGATTTTAAAGATGTATTCATCACTATGGCGGGCTTTGTTTACGGCCCTGCGGCGGCGGCGCTCGTCGCGGCGGTAGAAACGGTGCTCGAGCTTTTCACGGTAGCTACTACGGGCTTTTGGGGCGCGATAATGAACTTCGCGGGCAGCGCGGCTTTTGCTGTTACCGCCTCGCTGATCTACAAGTACCGCCGCAGCTTTTCAGGCGCGATAATCGGGCTGGTATCGGCAGTTTTTTCAATGACGGCTGTTATGCTCGTGATGAACATGGTGATAACGCCGATCTACACGGGCGCAGACCTCAAGACCGTCATCGGCATGATAATGCCCCTGCTGCTGCCGTTCAATCTGACAAAGGCTATCCTAAACGCCGCGGTGACGTTCATTGTCTACAAGCCGCTTTCGCAGGCGCTCAAAGGCGCGAGCGTTATCCCCGCGAGCGACAGCAATTTTAAGATCGGCAAAAAGACAGTCGCAGGCGTTGTTATCGCCGCGGTGATAGTCGCCGCTTCCATCGCCGTGCTGATAGGTCTTTTCGGCGGCACGTTCGAGTTTGTAAAGAAGTAAAAGACCAAACCACAAAATTTCTGCGTTGTATATAAAAAAAGCAGGCTGCCAGTCAAACAGCCTGCTTTTCTTTATGTTTGTTTGCAAATTTTACTTCACGATGTCGGCGAGAGCAGCTTTCAGCTCCTCAGTCTTGTCGGTAAGCTCCCACTTCACGCCGAGGTCTTCTCTGCCCATGTGTCCGTAAGCCGCGAGCTGGCGGTACTGGGGCTTTCTGAGGTCGAGCGCCTTGATGATAGCGGCGGGGTGGAAATCGAAAACGCGGTTTACCGCTTCCGAAATGTCCTTGTCAGCCGCAGCACCTGTGCCGAATGTGTCAACGCGAACGGATACGGGCGAGGCAACGCCGATAGCGTAAGCGAGCTGTACTTCGCACTTCTTCGCCAGACCTGCCGCTACTACGTTCTTCGCAGCCTTTCTCGCAGCGTATGCCGCCGAGCGGTCTACCTTTGTCGGGTCTTTGCCCGAGAACGCTCCGCCGCCGTGTCTGCCAACGCCGCCGTAGGTGTCTACGATTATCTTTCTGCCCGTCAGACCGCTGTCGCCGTGAGGGCCGCCGATAACGAATCTGCCTGTCGGATTGACGTAAATGGTAGTGTCATCGTCCATCAGCTCGGCGGGGATAACTGCCTTGATGACCTTCTCGATGAGGTCGGCGCGTATCTGCTCGAGCGCAACGTGTTCGTCGTGCTGTGTGGAAACTACCACCGCGTCGATGCGTACAGGCTTGCCGTCCTCGTTGTACTCAACGGTCACCTGAGTTTTGCCGTCGGGACGCAGATAGCTCAGCTCGCCGCTCTTGCGAACGTCGGTAAGCTTCTTGGCCAGCTTGTGCGCCAGCGAGATGGAGAGCGGCATAAGCTCTGGCGTTTCATCGCAGGCGTAGCCGAACATCATGCCCTGGTCGCCCGCGCCGATGTCGCCGATGTTTTCTTCTCGGCCCTCGAGCGCATTGTCAACGCCCATCGCGATGTCGGTAGACTGCTTGTCGATGGTGGTGAATACTGCGCAGGTGTTGCCGTTGAAGCCGTAAGCGTCGTTGTCGTAGCCTATATCGCAGATGACTTTGCGCACGATGGAAGGGATATCCACCTGCGCCTTAGTCGTGATCTCGCCCATGCACATTACCATACCTGTGGTGGTAAGCGTTTCGCAGGCAACGCGCGACTGCGGATCTTGCTCGAGCATAGCGTCGAGTATAGCGTCAGAAATGTTGTCGCAAATTTTGTCGGGGTGACCTTCCGTCACCGATTCAGATGTAAATAGAATTTTAGACATTGGCGTAACTCCTTTTCATGTCGTGGCAATATCGTACAACTAGCTTGCGCGACACCGCCTTAGTTTTCCATAGCGAAAAAAACCGCCCCGGGATACCTCCCGAAGCGTTAGTGAAAGTCTCGTGGATTTTCCTCATCTTCCGGACTGTTATCCGCAGGAATTAGCACCTTTTCGGCTGTTTTACCGTTAGGTTGCCGGGCTTCACAGGACCTGTTCCTCCGCCGCTCTTGATAAGGCAGACTAAATTAGTCTGTTATAGATATTATACATCTTTCGCCGCGCTTTGTCAATAGCCGACAGAGCACGCTTGTAAATTTATTATTAACGTTTGTGAAATTATCAGTCAAGTATGCCCGCCACGCTCTTGTTTCTGAGCACGCTTTCTGAATTTTCTTCTATGGTTTCGATGAGATCTTTTCCGTATTTGCTCTCGAGTATATTGTAAGCTTCGCCGAGCGTGGCGTCGCCGCGGTCTATACGGTGCATATCCGTGCCCAAAAGCTGCACATATCCGTCGATTATCAGCCGCTGACAGCGTATGCGCGTGCGCAGGTGCGTGAGCGATTCGGCGTTTATCTGCCCCAGCACGTCAAGCTCCATCAGCCGCGCGAGCGAGCGGTAAGAGGTGAAATTCAGATAGCGCTCTATGTGCGCGATCATGACTTTTACGTCAAAGTCGCAGATCATTCTCTCTACATCGTCGATCATGTCCTCGGTTATCTTCGCGTAAGGCATCTCCAAAAGCATGAAATCCGTGCCCTGCAATGCCAGCCGCGTAAGCGCGTCCTTGCCGACAAGCGCCTTGTTGTAAAGCACCTCGGCGCCCAGCAGTATCTTTGGGTGCTCGGGCTTCAGCGCGGGCTTCAGCTTTTCGTAAGCTTCGGCGCGGCGGTCGAGAAAGCGGTGGATAGAGGTCTTGCTGCAATAGAAATGCGGCGTGGCTGCCACCACCGAAACGCCGTCCTGCGCCATGAGGTCAAGCAGCTTTACCGATTCCTCTACCGAGCGCGATCCGTCGTCTATCTTAGGTAGTATGTGCGAGTGAAAGTCGATCTTCATTGTGATATGTATCCTTTTCTAAATGGTAGGCGGCGTCATTCGCTGACGACCATGTTCCTGCCCATAGATTTTCCTTTGTAAAGTCTGTCATCGGCGATCTTTATCACTGCGTCAGATGTTTGCTCGGCGCTTGTCTTTTCCGAAACGCCGATGGTAACTGTAACGCCGTATGTCGAGCCGCCGCCGTCAAATTCGAGCTGCGAGATCATTACTCGCAGGCGTTCGGCAAGCTCTTTGCCCTGTTTAAGGCTCATGTCGGGCACGATCATAAGTATCTCTTCGCCGCCCCATCTGCAAACGTAGCCCTCTGCGGGAACTTCTTTCAGCAGCAGCGCGGAAATATCGGCAAGCACAATATCGCCCGCGGCGTGGCCGTAGGTGTCGTTTACTTTTTTGAAAAAGTCGATGTCCAGAAGCGCCGCGATGTACGGCAAGCCGCTCTGAACTATTCTGTCGAGGTATCCGCCCATAGCGCGGCGGTTGAAAAGCCCCGTGAGCGCGTCGAGCGAGGCGGTCTCTTTCAGCGCGACGTTTTGCAGCTCGAGATTGTGGTTTATCCAGCTTACCTTTGCGCGGAAAACCAGCACTATCAGCACGAGTATCACCATGCTGAGCACGCCGTTCGTTATGAACCATAATTTATCGAGCGAGTGTATCTTGCGGTCGCCGATGGTAAATCCCAAATATACGCAGGCAATGCGCAGTGTGAAATAAATCGCGATTATGGCTATGGAAAGCGCGAACGAATCAAACTTCTGCCGCAGTGAGAACATAAAGGGCACGGCAACCATGCAGATAAGGTACATTTGAAAGCCGTAATCCCACCCCATAAAAAGCGTGGCGACAGTTGCGTGCGCAACTATCTCGACCAATGCGGCTTTTATCAGCGGCTCGCTCTTGGTTCCGCGGGCTACCGCCACGATGCCGTATGTGTAGAAAACAACGCTGAAAATATTGAAAAAGCCCATAAACGTAACGCTGTTGCAAAAGAAAAAAACGGCATAAGAGAGGTGTGTGAGCATAGTTAGAAACTCAAAGACCAGCATATACACACGCGGTATCTCAAAGTCGTTCAGTTTTTGACCGTATTCTATGTCGAAGTGATCCATATTATCATTATTTCCCCATTTAATATTTATACATTGTAAAATTGATCTGTATAATAAATATGATCTTCCCCACATATGATTATACCACAATTTTAGACAAATTGCAACAGAAAAACTCAGAAAAACAAAAAATGTTGTAGAATATTTATCGTCAATTTTGTATAACTTGCATTTATATATATAAATATTAAACTTAAAATTGGTCTTGAACTTTTGCTGAGTGTGTGCTATAATATAACTATATATATCGTAGAATAACAAAATAACCGAAAGGGAAGATAGATATGAAAATTATGGCAGTAGATTACGGCGACGCCCGCACCGGTCTTGCGGTCTGCGACAGAACAGAATTTCTCGCCTCGCCCATCGGCACGGTGCAGGAGCGCAACGCGCAGATACTCGCGATGAAAGTCGCGCATATGGCTGAGCAGTACGAGGTCGGCGAGATAGTTATAGGTCTGCCGCTGAATATGAACGGCTCTGAAGGCCCGCGCGCGCAGAAGTGCCGCCTTTTCGCCGAAACGGTAGAGTGCGTTACCGAGCTGCCCGTGAAGCTTTGGGACGAGCGCTCGACTACCGTATCCGCGCACCGCATACTCAATGAAACCAATGTCCGCGGCAAAGACCGCAAAAACGTGGTGGATACCGTATCCGCCGTGCTGATACTCGAAAGCTACCTCGAGTACCGCCGCAAGAACAAGGACAAGCTGTGATAGATCACCCCGACCCGCTGATTTTTGAAAAGAGGCTGACAGCATATGGCTATGAAAACCGACGAAATATCATTTAAAGACCCGATAGTTGACCTTTTCTACCCCACCGCCGAAAAACGCGCACAGCTCAAAAAGCGCCGCGTGGTGCTTGAAAGTTACCCGCAGGATTACGTTGCAAATCTGGAGCTTGAGCGCGTGGCGGAGCTTATCTGCCCGCATTACCAGTACCGCATACTGCGAATGTTCGGCGAGATGTGCTGCGACGAGGAGGTAATAGCCTACCGCTGCGACATTCTCGAAGATTTTCTCGAGCACCCTGCGCTGGCTGAAACGGTGCGCAAGGTGATAGAGGTGATAGTGCAGAACGACCGCCGCAGTATCTACGGGCTGAACGAGCCGGATTCTTTCACAAAGCTGGACAGCGCTATAGAGGCTTTCGACGCTTTCGTAAAAGCTATCGACATCATGCACGATTTTTACGAAAAGCATGGCGGAAAATTCAAATCGGCGGGCGTGAAAAAGCTTTTCGACTGCTTCGAGCAGCATCACGCCGATAAGAGCTTCGCTACGCTGAAAAAAGAGCTCGAGCAGCTCAAACAAGCGCTGAAAGACCGCATACGCAGCGTTACCGTAGGCATAAATCTCGACGAGCGCCTCGTGCCCATTTCGGCAGGCATAGTAGATTATTCCAACCAGCCGTACACGCTGAAACCATCGCTTTTTGATAAGATAATCTACCACGGCGCGAAATTTCCCGAAAAAAACGTCGTCAAAAGCTTGAAGACCAAGTACGCAGATAACGAATATGGCGAAGAAAAACTTGTCAACACCGCCGATGAAGAGCTTTTCAAAGAGCTTTCATCGCTGACGGACGATTACATTCGCCGTATAAATAAGGTGATGGCGCAGTACCAAAAGATAGGCTTTGAGGAAATGTTCGGGCTGGACTATCAGCTAGAATACTACCTCGGCGCGGTGAAGCTGATAGAGCTTTGCCGCTCGGCGGGAATGGGAATGTGCCGCCCGAAGATACTGCCCGCAGGCGAGCGCCGCGCAGATATGAAGGGGCTTTACGACCTGGTGTATTTCTCCGAGAGCCGCCTTTGGAATTTGCGGCACAAGGACGAGCAGAAGAGCGTAGTGCCGAACGACATAGAGCTTGGCGAGGAAACGGGCTTTTATCTGCTCACGGGCGCGAACAACGGCGGCAAGACTACCTTCATTCGCGGACTGGGCATCTGCTATGCGCTGGCGCAGCTTGGAATGTACGTCCCCGCCGAAAGCTGCGAGCTCAGCCCCGCCGATTTTATATTCACGCATTTCCCGAAGGAGGAGCAGACGGGCATAAACACCAGTCGCTTTACCACCGAGATAAAGGAATTTAAGACAATAAGCGACGTCATTACCGACCGCAGCCTGCTGCTGATGAACGAGAGCATACAGAGCACCACACCGCAAGAGTGCGTTGAGATAGCCGAAGAGCTTGTACGGATATTCTGCATAATAGGCGTGCGCGGCGTTTTCGCGACCCACCTCACCGACCTCGCGGAAAAGTGCGGCGAGCTTAACGCGGATAAGCGCCTGCGAAGCAAAACGGCGAGCATAGTAGTATGCGCCGACGAGAAAACCGGCGAGCGGCTCTACAAAATAAAGCGCGGGCTGCCGCAGAAAACAAGCTGCGCTTACTCGGTATTCAAGCAGTTCGGCATAGATATAGATGCGGTGGCCGAGCGCGCCGCGAAGCATGAAAAAGATTGATCTGAAAGATCTCATACCGGAGGTGGATTTTTATGGATAGATTTAAAAAGAAAGCAAAGGAACTTGTTTCGCAGATGACGGCTGAGGAGAAATGCTCGCAGCTAAAATACGATTCCCCCGCGATAGAGCGGCTTGGCATACCCGCATATAACTGGTGGAACGAGGGTCTGCACGGCGTTGCGCGTGCGGGCACGGCTACCATGTTCCCGCAGGCTATCGGCATGGCGGCGGCCTTTGATACCGAAATGATGCACCGTATCGGTACGGCTATCTCGCTCGAAGCGCGCGCAAAGTACAATTACGCCTCCGCAGAGGGCGACCGCGATATTTACAAGGGGCTGACTCTTTGGTCGCCGAACGTGAATATCTTCCGCGACCCGCGCTGGGGCAGAGGTCACGAAACTTACGGCGAAGACCCATACTTAGCCGCCGAGCTGGGCGTGAATTTTGTGAAAGGCATACAGGGCGATGGCGAACATCTGCGCGCCGCCGCCTGCGCGAAACATTTCGCCGTGCACAGCGGCCCTGAGGCACTGCGGCATGAGTTCAACGCCGAAGTCAATCAAAAAGACCTTGCCGAAACGTACCTCTACGCCTTTGAAAAGCTGGTGAAAAGCGGCGTGGCGGGCGTTATGGGCGCTTACAACCGCGTAAACGGCGAGCCTGCCTGCGCCAACAAAAAGCTGATGAAAAAGCTTTACGGCGAGTGGGAGTTCGGCGGATATTTTGTTTCCGACTGCTGGGCGATAAGTGATTTCCACACACATCATATGGTAACAGGCACTGCCGCAGAGTCTGCCGCTATGGCGGTGAAAGCGGGCTGCGACATCAATTGCGGCAACACATATATCCATTTAATGGCGGCGCTCGAACAGGGGCTTATTGAAGAAGCCGACATCGACCGCGCAGTAGAAAAGGCTATGGAGATACGCCTGCGGCTGGGTATGCTGGAAGAAACTGAGTATGACAATATCCCGTTCGACGTTATCGACTGCCCCGAGCACAACGCGCTTTCGCTCGAAGCGGCTGAAAAGTCGATGGTGCTGCTGAAAAACCGCGCTTTTCTTCCGCTCGATAAGCACAGGATCAAGAGCATAGCGGTGATAGGCCCGAACGCCGACAGCCGCGCCGCGCTTTACGGAAATTATCAGGGCACGGCTTCACGGTACGTTACGTTTTTAGAGGGCATCGAGGACGCTTTCGGCGGCAGAGTTTATTATGCCGAGGGCTGTCACCTTTTCAAAGACCGCGTTGAGGGTCTTGCGCTGCCCGCCGACAGGATCTCGGAAGCGGTCGCGGCGGCGAAAAATGCAGACGTAAGCGTGCTTTGCTTGGGTCTTGACGCTTCGCTTGAGGGCGAAGAGGGCGACGCTGGCAACGCTTACGCTTCGGGCGATAAGACCGACCTGCGCCTGCCAGAACCCCAACGTTTGCTGCTTAAAAGCGTGCTCGACGTCGGCAAGCCGGTGGTGGTAGTGCTGGCGGCAGGAAGCTCGCTCAATATCGAGGACGACCGCCCCGCCGCGCTGATACAGGCTTGGTACCCCGGCTCGAAAGGCGGAAAGGCGCTCGCGGAGATACTTTTCGGCGAGGTGTCGCCCAGCGGCAAACTGCCCGTTACCTTCTACGAAAGCGACGAAGCCCTGCCCGATTTCTGCGATTATTCGATGGCTCAGCGCACCTATAAAAATGTCAAGGGCAACGTGCTTTACCCGTTCGGCTTCGGTTTGACCTACTCGTCGATGTATGTTAAAATCGCGCGCTGTGAGGGCGGTGAAGTGGTCTGCACGGCGGAAAATATAGGCGATACCGATACGGGCGAGGTGCTTGAGGTCTACTGCCGCAGCATGGGCGCTTTTGCACCGAAAAATCCTGCGCTTTGCGGATTTGCGCGCATTTTCCTAAAGGCAGGCGAGAGCGCAGAATTTCATGTCAAGCTCAGCGAGGACGCCTTTACCGACGTTGACGACAACGGCGTGCGCGGCGTATATTCTGAGGAATATCTGCTGTATGTGGGATTTTCCCAGCCGGACGAAAAGAGCGAGGCTCTGGGCGCGGGAAGAGGCATCTGGATACGCAGGAGATAAGAGTACAGATAATTGGATAGTTGATATAAGCAGTACAAGTTATCGTACAGATAGATGAGTGCAGAAAACCGTATAGTAAATATTTGCAGTACGTTTTATTGTACACATAAAAGGAGGTGCGTCGAGATGAGGATAGCCGCTATGGGCGACATCCACTCGAACCATATAGCGCTCGAAGCGTGTATGCGCTGGGTGTATCAGAACGATATTGACGGCATAGCGTTTTTGGGCGACTACGTTTCCGACTGCCCGTATCCGCAGAAAACCATGCAGATACTGCGCAATATCCCGCCCGCGTACAAGACATGGTTCGTGCGCGGCAACCGCGAGGACTATATGCTTGAGCACCGCCGAAATCTCACCGAGGGGTGGGAGTACAACTCGCAAAGCGGCTCGCTGCTTTACACTTTCGAGAACTTGACGGGCGGCGACCTGCGATTTTTAGAGGATATGCCCATCGGCATGGAGATAAAGCTCGACGGATACCCGCCGCTATCGATATGCCACGGCTCGATGCAGAACGCGCGCGAGCTTTTCTGCGGCGATTCGCCAAAAACGCGCGAGGTGATGGACGAAATGACTACCGAGCTGCTCATCTGCGCGCACTGCCACCGGCCGTATGAATTTACGCGCGGGCGAAAGACCATCGTAAACGGCGGAACTGTCGGCATACCCTGCAACGGGCAGACGACGGCGCAGTTCATATTGGCGGAATCGGCGGGAGGCGGCTGGAAAACGCAGCTTATCAGCGTGCCTTATGATAACGAGGCGGTGGTCGCCGAATTTTACGAAAGCGGGCTGATTGACCTCGCAAACGTTTGGAGCCGCACGATCATCGCCATGCTTAAAACGGGCAGGCACTATAACAAGGAATGTTTGCAGCTGATACGCCGCCTTTGCGAAGAGCGCGGCGAGGATTTCGGCTGCGAGGAGATATGGCGCGAAGCCGCCGAAACACTCGGGATATAAGGAAAAATACTATGGAAAATGAAAAGAAAAAAAGAGTGCTCGTCGCTATGAGCGGCGGCGTGGACAGCTCGGCGGCGGTGAAGCTGCTGCTGGAGCAGGGCTATGAGTGCGCGGGCGCGACCATGCACCTTTACAATAACGAGGACATCGGGCTGGAGCGCAGCAAGACCTGCTGTTCGCTCAACGACATCGAGGACGCGCGGTTCGTCGCTTTCAAGCTGGGGATAGATTTTCACGTCTTTAACCTTTCCGACCGTTTCAAAGAAATGGTGATAGATAATTTTGTCAACACATATCTCGAGGGCGGCACGCCGAACCCGTGTATCGAGTGCAACAAGCACCTAAAATTCGGCAGCTTTCTCGACCGCGCTCGCCTGCTGGATTTTGATTACATCGCTACGGGGCACTACGTTCAGCGCGAATACTGCGAGGAAAGCGGCAGATGGCTGCTGAAACGCTCGCCCGACCGCGCTAAGGATCAAAGCTATGTGCTCTACGGCATGACGCAGGATCAGCTCGCGCACACGCTTTTTCCCTGCGGCGGTATGAGCAAGGAGGCGATACGCGCGAAGGCCGAGGCGAACGGGCTGATAAATGCCAAAAAGCCCGACAGTCAGGACATCTGCTTTATCCCCGACGGCGACTACGCAAAGTTCATCACCGAGCGCGAGGGCGAGCAGAAACACGGCGAGATACGCCTTACCGACGGTACGTTTCTCGGCGAGCACCGCGGACTGATAAATTACACGATAGGTCAGCGCAGGGGAGTGGGCGTTTCCTACTCGCAGCCGCTTTTCGTTGTCGAGAAAAACACGGCGGATAACGTGCTGGTGCTCGGCACGGCGGAACAGCTCGCGCGAGAAGAGCTTACGGCGGGCGATGTGAATTTCATCATGTTCGACGAGCTGAAAGAGCCTTACCGCTGTACCGCGCAGACGCGCTACCATCAGCAGGATGTGCCATGTACACTCTACCCTGACGAGCGCGGCGTGCGCGTTGTTTTCGATACCCCGCACAAGGCTATCTCAAAGGGGCAGGCGGTAGTATTTTACAGCGGCGAATACGTAGTAGGCGGCGGAACTATACTTTAAGATCATCAAACGAAAGTCCATTGGCGAATTTGCACTAATGGACTTTCATTTTTTTATAATTGATATAAAATCACTCTTGCAAACCGCACTTTTGTGTGATATAATAAATGTGAATATATTAGTACATACAGAAAGGATTTATTCATATGACAGACCGTATAGACCTTTCGGGCGAGTGGCGGCTGGCGCTCGATAAAAAATGCAGGGGAGTGCTGCCGCAGTTCGACGACACCATAACTCTGCCCGACACTACCTCGCATGCGGGCAAGGGCGAGGATAACCCCGCGCGCGAAGAGGGCTTTCTCACCGATACCAAGCTTTTCGAGGGCGACGCGTGGTTTACCCGCAAAGCCGACCTCAGCGCGGCGGTCAGCAAGACCGCGAAGCTCGTTTTCGAGCGCACCCGCATAACCAAACTTTACATCGACGGCGAGTATGTCGGAACGCAGAACAGCCTAGTTTCTCCGCACGTTTACGACATCACGAAGTACGTCAAGGGCGGCGGGCAGGAGATAACCGTTTGCGTTTCAAACGTCGGCTACCCGACCAAGGGCGGCCACCTCACCTCGCCCGACACGCAGACCAACTGGAACGGCATCACGGGCGAGATGGCTGTAAAGATCTACGGCGCGGCTTACGCCGACGAGGTGAAGATCTACCCGCTGTTTGAGGAAAAAGCGTTCCGCGTGGTCGCGAAGATCAAGGGCGCGGAGAGCGGCAAGGCGGTGATCTCTGCCGAAAGCTTCAACGCTCCCGAGGGCAAGGCGGTGCACAGGCCCTCGGCGGTAAACGCAATTTTCACGGGCGGCGAGCTTATTGCGACCCTGCCCTTAGGCGAGGACGCGCGCACATGGGACGAGTACAGCCCTGAGCTTTACAACATCAAGATCGACATAGGCGGCGACGTTTACGAGATCATAGCGGGTCTGCGCGAGTTTAAGGCTGTTAAGGATAAATTTTACATCAACGGCAGAAAGACATTCCTGCGCGGCAAGCATGACGGCATGATCTTCCCGCTGACCGGCTACGCGCCCACCACCGTTGACGAGTGGCTGCGCGTGCTGAAAATTTCCAGATCATACGGCATGAATCATTACAGATTCCACACCTGCTGCCCGCCCGAAGCGGCTTTCATCGCAGCGGATATGCTCGGCATCTACATGGAGCCGCAGCTTCCTTTTTGGGGCACGATACAAGCGCCTGGCGAGGAGGGCTTTAACGAAGAGGAGCAGAATTTCCTGATAGCCGAGGGCTTCCGTATGCTCGACGCTTTCGGCAGCCACCCCTCGTACTGCATGATGTCGATGGGCAACGAGCTTTGGGGCAGCAAGGAGCGGCTGAACGAGATTATCGGCGCGTACAAATCGCGCGACAGCCGCCATCTTTACACGCAGGGTTCTAACAATTTCCAGTGGTTTCCGAACGTCATTGAGAACGATGATTTCTTCGTAGGCGTGCGCCTTGCCAACGACAGACTTATTCGCGGCTCGTACGCCATGTGCGACGCTCCGCTCGGCCATATCCAGATCGATAAGCCCGCGACTACGCACAATTATGACAGCATAGTCCACCCCACCCGCGCGGCTTCGGCGACCGAGGTCAGCGAGGACGGCACGGTGCAGATACAGTACGGAACTACGATGAAAACGGTCAAGGCTTCGGAAGCGGACGCCGACTTCGTGCCCGATGTGCCGATAGTTACCCACGAGATAGGTCAGTACGAAACTTATCCGAATTTTGACGAGATAGAGAAGTACACAGGCTCGCTCAAAGCGCGTAATTTCGAGGTTTTCAGAGAACGGCTCGATGAAAAGGGTCTGCTGCCGCTGGCTCACGATTATTTCGAGGCCTCGGGTGCGCTCGCGGTGCAGTGCTATAAAGAGGAAATGGAGTCGATCTTCCGCTCGCAGTCGCTTGGCGGCTTCCAAGTACTGGATATCCAAGACTTTAGCGGACAGGGTACGGCGCTGGTCGGCGTGCTGGACGCTTTCATGGACGAAAAGGGCATCTGCTCGCCCGAAGAGTGGCGCGAGTTTTGCAACGATGCGGTAATATTGGCTGAATTTGAAGACTATAATTTGGAAAGCGGCGAGGGTTTTGCGGCGGAAATTCGCCTTGCCAACTACCGCCCGAGCGGCGTTTGCGGCAAGAAATTCACAGCTGTGCTGACCTGCGAGTGCGGCACTGAGCTTGCAAGACTGAGCGGGCAAGTGCCCAAGACCGCGGAAAATTACATCGCGCTGGGCAGGCTCGCGGCGCAGATACCAGAGTTTGAAGCGCCGAAAAAGCTGACCCTCGCCCTAGCCGTCGAGGACACCGACATTCGCAACCACTACACGCTGATGGCGTACCCGAAGCGCGAAAGCGTTGACACGGCGGGCGCGTATATGTTCGAGAAGCTGGACGCCGAGGCGGAAAAGCTGCTTGCGGCGGGCAAAACGGTGCTCATCGTGCCGCAGCTCGGCGACATTGCGAACTCGATCGAGGGCTATTACTGTCAGGATTTCTGGTGCTACCATATGTTCCGTCTGATCTCGGAAATGATGAAAAAGCCCGAGCCGGTCGGCACGATGGGTCTGCTGATCGACGCACAGCATCCCGCGCTCGCGGATTTCCCGAGCGAGAAATTCTCAACGCCGCAGTGGTGGGAGATAGTTTCAAATTCGCGCAGCGAGATACTTGACGGCAGCGCCGAGGGCAAGCGCGTAATCGTCCGCACCATCGACAATTTCGAGCGCAACCACGACCTCGCTCTGATGTACGAGTACAATTATTTGGACGGCAAAGTTGTTGTCTGCAACTGCGACTTTGAAAAGCTGGCGGCTTCGCCCGAGGGCAGGCAGTTCATATGCTCGGTAGTCGGCTATGTTAAAAAATGCAATGTGAGATAATTTATAGCGAACCAGACCGCTGCGGGTGCGCGCCCTTGGCGGTCTTTTTATTGTGAAAGATGTACAAAATATTAAATAAATCTTATGATTTGCCTGCAGGTATTCACATTTGCGGCGGAATGTGATATAATAGATTTGTGTAGAAATTTTTCAGAAAGTGAGGCAGCCTTGATGGCAAAAAATACAGATAATAGAAATAGACCCACGCGCGTGAAAGTTCGCCCCGCAAATGTCGCGGCAGAGCGCCCCGCAAGACGTCAGCCGCCGAAAAAACAGGGCGGAGGAGCGGCTACGGTACTGCTGATCCTATTGGTGGTGCTGATGTTTGCGGCGCTGGCTGGCTGGCTGGTAAAAGTCGCGCTCGGCAACGACCGCAAAGAGATAAAGCCGCAGACTTCGGCGGTAAGCTCTGAGGAATCGCTCGCGCCCGCAGAAAGCGTTGACGTTGACGCGCTAACGCAGAATTTTACATACGTTACGGTAAATTCCAAACAGATGAACTACGGCCCGCTCGGACTTTACAGTGAAGATCTCGGCTATCCCGCACCGCAGCTTGAGAGCGTTTACAGCAGCCTTTTTAACAGCGAGGGCTTGCAGATCGCATCGGCGGCGGACTCGAAAATGAAGGCGGACAAGGCTCTTCTCCAGCCGCTGAATCAGATGCTCAGCGATTTTTATGACAAAACGGGTCTGCGGACGATTATGCTCACGCAGGCGTACACCGCGCCGCAGGCGGAAAAAGAGCCGCAGTACACCGAGGGCTACTATGACGATTACGGCAATTGGGTCGAGCCGCAGTTGATCGAGCAGCCCGCTGAGGAAAAGACCTGTGCCGACCACGAGGACGGTCTGGAGATCGACCTAGGGCTGTATCTCGACGACGTCGGCGGGGTGACGGCTTTTGACGGCAAAGGCGATTACGCATGGTTTGCGGAAAATGCTTACAAATATGGATTTGTGCTTCGTTATCCAGAGGGCGCAGATAAGCAGACTGGCTACGCTTACAACGTAGCGCATTTTCGCTACGTCGGCAGGGCTGCGGCGGCAGTGATGCAGGAGCAGGGGCTGACTTTTGAGGAGTTCCAAGAGTACATAAAATCGTACAGTTTCGATTCACCGCTGAGCGTGCAGACCAGCGTTGGATGTCAGGTACTGTACTATATAGCAGATTCAGGAATGGAAACTACCGATGTTCAGATACCCGCCGACGGCGAGGGCAATGAGTGCCCGTGCATAATTTCCGGAAATAATTCCGACGGATATATCGTAACCGTCGCACCGACCGAGGAGTTCGTGCTTTCGGTAGGTGCGCAGGGTGACGGCTCGTCAGAGATTTCAAATGATACAAATGCAGAATGAGAGTGACAGATATGGAAATAGTTGATATTAAAGTTGATTACGCAAAAGCAGGACTTGAAGACCCGAATTACCAGCCGACGCTGAGCTGTTTCGTGCCGAAGGTGTACGAGGAGACAGGCTCGCGCAAGCGGGGAGCGGTGGTAATCTGTCCGGGCGGCGGCTACGATTGGTGCTCCGAGCGCGAGGCTGACCCGGTGGCTTACCGCTTTTTGGGTGCAGGATTTGCGGCGTTCGTGCTTCGTTATTCCTGCTGCGGTAAAAAATTCCCTACCGACCTGCTCGAATGTGCGGCGGCGGTGAAGTACGTTCGCGATAACGCCGATAATTTCGACATCGACCCCGACAAGATCTTCGTAATGGGTTTCTCGGCGGGCGGTCACCTCGCGGCAAGCATGGCGAACCTTTGGAATATGCCATTGCTGGCGGAAACGCTCGGCTGTGACAGTGAAACTCTGCGTGTGAACGGCTCGGTGCTCTGCTATCCCGTTATCCTTTCAGACCCAAAACTGACTCATGAAGGTTCGATCGCCAACCTACTCCAGCACAAAGACGACCCCGAACTTCGCGAATTTCTCTCTATGGATAAGCGCGTTGGCGAGCATACCCCGCGCACGTTCATTTGGCACTGCGCCGACGATGGCTGTGTGCCCGTCGAGAACACGCTTTATTACACGACCGCGCTTTCGGCGAACAAAATTCCGTTCGAGGCGCACATTTACCCCTCGGGCGGCCACGGACTTTCGCTTTGCGACGACACCACCGCGACTTGGGAGGGTCACAATCAGCCGAAAGCCGCCGAGTGGGTGCAGGACTGCATCGACTGGATGAAGAGCTGAAAATCTACCGATCAAAAGCAAAAGGCAGCGCCGCATTTTTCGCGGTACTGCCTTTTTTTAGTCAGAATAATTGATTTGCTCGGTTTAATATTTTTATATGAGCGCCGCAGCGTCCTCAGCGATCTGCTCGGGCGTTAGGTGGTTTTCCTTGAGAATATCCTCAACGTTGTAGCGGTCAAGAAACTCTTTCTTTAAGCCAAAATTCAGCGTTTTAACGTCGCTGCTGCCGTAGAAGCGCGAGATCTTTTCGCCAAATCCGCCGTCGAGAATACCGTCCTCCAGCGTGATAACTACCTTGTGGTCGGCTTTCATATTTTCCAAAAGCTCCTCGTCTATTCCGGTGATGAAGCGAGGATTTATTAGCGTCGGCTTTACGCCGATCTTTTGCTCGATCGCCGCCGCTGCCTGCTCACCAAGCCGGTAGAAAGAGCCAAGCGCGATCACCGCAATGTCCTTGCCCTGCTGGGTCACCTCGTACTTGTTCAGCTCGCTGTAATCGGTCGGCGCGGGCTTGCCGTCGATGCACTCGCTCGGTACGCGTATCGCCACGGGGTGCTCTTTTTGCTCCATCGCCCAGTCGAGCATGGCAAGATATTCCTGCTTTGTTGTCGGCGCAAGGTAAACGAGGTTCGGAATATTTGAAAGCATAGGTATGTCAAATATGCCAAGATGTGTAATGTCGCTCATGCCTTTTATAGAAGCCGCAAATACCGCGATCGTCACAGGGCTGTTGTTTATGCAGACATCCTGCGAAAGCTGGTCGTAAGTTCTCTGTATAAATGTGCTGTAAACGCCATAAAAAGGTTTACCGCCGTTTGTCGCAATGCCGGAAGCCAGTGCAACGGCGTGCTCCTCTGCGATTCCAACGTCCATAAATTGCTTGCCTGCCTGCTTGCGGACGTCTTCGGTGAAGCCGAAAACGGTCGGGGTCGCCGAAGTTATCGCGCAAACGCTCTTGTCTGCCGCCATTTTCTTCAGCAGGTAATCTCTGGTCAGGCTGTCAAAGTTCTCGCCGTTGAAATCGAAAATGCTCTTGCCGGTTTCGGGGTCAAACGGCATACACCAGTGCCAATTTTCTTTGTGCTCCTCGGCGGGCTTGTAACCCTTGCCCTTCTGAGTCACGATGTGTACCGCAATGGGGCGCTCGCTGTCCTTTACACTCTTGAATGCGTCGATAAGCTGTTCGAGGTCGTTGCCGTCTTTCACGAAAACGTAGTCAAGCCCCATTGATTTAAAAATGTTGCATTCCGCCTTGCCGTCGGTATCTCTCAGCAGTTTCAAATTCTTATACATTCCGCCGTGATTTTCTGCGATTGACATATCGTTGTCGTTGATTACTACGATCAGATTTGTGTTCATTTCTCCCGCGAAGTCAAGTCCCTCCAGCGCTTCGCCGCCCGAAAGCGAACCGTCGCCGATGACGGCTATAATGTTGCCGCTTTCGCCCTTGAGGTCGCGCGCTTTCGCAAGTCCGCAGGCAAGGCTCACCGATGTCGAGGTGTGTCCTACCGTGAAGAAATCGTGCTCGCTCTCCTCGGGGTTCGAGTAGCCGGAAATGTCGTCAAAATGCTCCTCATACAGGTATCCGTCCTTTCTGCCGGTCAGCATTTTGTGCGGATACGTCTGGTGCGAAACGTCGTAAACTATCTTGTCGATAGGGGATTTAAAAACGTAGTGCATTGCGATGGTAGCTTCCACCATACCGAAATTCGGGCCAAAATGTCCGCCGTGCTTGCTGAGCCTGAAAAGCAGCGCTTTTCTCATTTCCTCTGCAAGTTTTTTCATCTCGCCAATGTTCAATTTCTTAACGTCCTCAGGTAAATTTATTTTCTCTAAATACATATTTTCAGCCTCCAACTTAGTTTAATATTTTACTCCCATGTAAGCTCGCCTGTTTCAATGGCTTTTTCATATCTTGATATTTTGTAGTTCAACCGCTTTAGCGTTGAGTCTATCTGCGCTTGCTGCTCAATGAGCGCTTCACGTTGGTCAAGCAGCAGTTGCAGCCTCGCGGGGATGGTTTCGTCGCCCTCTTGGAAAAGCCTTACATATTCGATCATGGCTTCGATGGGCAGTCCCGCGCTCCTCATGCAAAGCGCCATTTCCACCCAGCCAAGGTCGCTCTCCTGATAATTTCGTATGCCGCCTGCCGTGCGCGTAACGTGCGGTATCATGCCTACGCGCTCGTAGTAGCGCAGTGTGTCCTGCGAAATACCGAATTTCTCGCTGACTTCCTTAATGGTCATTCGCTCGCCTCCTTTGATCTCGCTAAAAATATTGTACCACTTGAAGTGTACTCTAAGTCAAGGGCTTCTGCGATATTTTACACTTTTTTAATAATTAAAGACCGTCCGAGCTGCCCCGAGCGGTCTTTCTTTTCAGTTTATAACGCGGTAGTTTTCCGCCGCATTTTCTTTCGTGGCGTACTCGCTGACATTCAGCACTTCCACTTTCAGCGGCCGCTGACCCATGTTCACAGCAATAACGTCGCCGACTTTCACGTCGTAAGAAGCGCGCGCAGGCTTGCCGTTTACCTCTATCTTGCCCGCGTCGCAGGCCTCGTTCGCAACGGTGCGCCGCTTGATTATGCGCGTGACTTTCAAATATTTGTCTAATCTCATACTTTTCTCCTTAAAAAATAAGGGCGGCGGAAAGTTCTCCCGCTCGCCCGATGCTTTCGCAGCAAATTACTTGTTTACAGCGTCCTTAAGAGCCTGACCTGCCTTGAATACAGGTACGTTCTTAGCCTCGATGAGCTTGGGCTCCTGTGTCTGGGGATTTCTGCCCATTCTCTCAGGATTGTTCTTTACTTTAAAAGTACCAAAGCCTACAAGGGTGATCTTTTCGCCTGCAACGAGTGCGTCGGTGATGGAATCAATTACGGCAGAAAGTGCCTTTTCTGCGTCCTTCTTAGAATATCCGCCTTTTTCAGAGATCGCATTGATAAGTTCAGCCTTTTTCATTTTTACTATACCTCCATAAATTTTGTATTATCAAGCCGTCTTTGCTTAATCTTTCAAATAAAGTTCCTCAGCGCTCGCATTCCCGAGCCGTCCGCTTTTCTCCAAAGCTTCAAACTTTTCGGTAAAAGCGTCGCACTTGTGAGCCAAGTCCTCCTCGGCGTCGCCGCCCTCAAGCCTTGCCAGATTAGCGCAAAGCATCAGCAGATCCGCCGTGTTCGGCTCTTCCTTTTCAAGCTCGCCGCGCATCGCTGCCAGCAGCTGCGCCTTGCTCTCAAAGTTAACGCCCGCCCGCGAAGCTCTCTTACCAAGCTTCTGCGCGCGCATCAGCGAGGGGAACACCTTCGGTACGCTTTTGAGCGTATCGGTGTACGTTTCCTGCTTTTTTTCGTCCTTCTTGATGGCGTCCCAGTTGGTAAGTACTTTGTCAACGGTGTCAGCCTGAACGTTGCCGAAAACGTGCGGGTGGCGCAGTATCAGCTTTTTGCAAACCTCGTCCGCCACCGCGTCAAGGTTGAAAGCGCCCTTGTCCTTTTCAATATCGGTGTGGAAAATAACCTGCAAAAGCACGTCGCCCAGCTCTTCGCGCATCATTTCCGCCGAGCCGCAGTCGATAGCCTCAAGCACCTCGTAAGTTTCCTCGAGAAAATCGCGGCGTATGCTCTCGTGAGTCTGAACTTTGTCCCAAGGACAGCCTTTTTCACTGCGCAGCAGAGAAACTATCTCCGCCAGATCGTAAACATTGTAGTCCTCTTTTTCGAGCAGTTTGCTTACTCTTTCGTCAAAATTCAAATCATCACTTCCGTTTCTGAGATGTGCGCTTATATTTATTTTACCCTATATTTCGCAGAATTTCAAGTGGTTTGAGAAATTTTTTTTGAAAAAATCCCCTTTATTTGATTTTTCGGAGAAATGCACAATAAACTAAAGGAAATCAAGCAAATTATTGCACCAATTGCAATTGAAATCAGCACTCCGAACCGTTCAAAACGTCCGCCAAGCCGCGGTATCAGCGCGTTTTGCGTTAGTTTTGCCGCCGCGGTGCAGAGCAGTGCGGGCAATATCGGCGTCAGCGCGGCTTTTATCGTGCTTCGTTCGGCGTGCGAAGCTTTTAAAAGTATCGCCAACGCCCAAACGCACATCACCGCCTGCGAGATCGCCGTTGAGAGCGCGGCGCCGCTGATGTTCAGCACGGGGATAGGTATGAGCAGTATGTTCAGCGCGAGTTTCAGCCCCGCCCCCGAAATGCTTATCACCGCCGCCGTGCCCTGCTTTTCGCACGCCTGCAACGCCGTCAGGCAAGGCACCGCCACGCCCATGAACGCCGCGCCAATGCCAAGTATCGCGAGCGGTCGCGCCGATACCGAGATCTCAGCCGCCGCACCGCCGAAAAAGAGCCGCAGTATCGGTTCGGCAAGCGCGCATATCCCCAGACCGCCCGGCAGACTAAGCCCCGCCGATAGCAGAAGCATCGACCGCAGACATTTCGTCATTCCGCGCTTATCCCGCCGCGCAAACGCCGTGCTGAGGGTCGGCAGGGCGCTCTTGCCCAGCATCGCCGTAAAGGTCGGCAGCAGCCCGAATATCATCAGCGCCAGTCCGGAGTATGAGCCGTACACAAAACCCGCACGCTCGTCCGCCGCTATCCCGTATTCGCCGAGATGTTCAAATATCTCAGATCGTCGGCTTATCGCACGTTCCAGTTGCGGCGAGATGGTAACGAGGTCTGCCGTTGCCGAAAGGGTCGCGACCACCGCCGTCATCGCGACGGGCAGGGTGAACTGCCGAAGCTTTCTGCAAGCTGCCCGCAGTCCCATATCACGCGGCAGACCTGTGTGCTCAAACTCCCGCGCGCAACGTCTGCTGAGCCCCCGCGTGCGTATAAACACCCATATGCAGGCGGCAAATGAAGCCAGCGAAACGCCCAGCGCAGAAGCCGCGGCGGCGTATGGGGCGGAGGTCATCATGGCCTCGCGCATATCTGCGCAGTAGTGCCCGAAACAGCCGTGGTACGCCTCAAAACTCGCTCGCGCGGCGCTTATCACCTTGTAGGGCAGTGCCAGCCCGAAAACCGCCTTGAAGATAGTTTCCGCGATCTCTGAGGAAGCTGTAGGGGTCATGCTGCCGATGCCCTCAGCCCAGCCGCGCTCGACGTTCATCACGGCGGCGGGAAAGAGCGAGAGCAAAACGCCGATGAGCGCCCATTTCGCCTGCGGAACGTGTATCACCCGCGCCGCGAGAATGTGTGCCGAAAGTATCAGCGCAAGGCTCATCGCTATCGAAACGGCGGAGAATATCAGCAGGGCGGCGCGCTTTATTTTTACCGCGTTCGCGTACCGCCCCAGCGCCAATTGCTCGGAGACCAGCCTGCTCATAGCGCTCGGCACGCCCGCCGCAGCCGCCGCGAATACCGGCGCGAATATCGCGAAAGCCCCCGAATAGCAGCTCATTCCTGTGCCGCCAAGCATATTCGTCAGCGGCACTTTGTAGATCATACCGATGAGTTTTGTTACCAGCACCATCGTCATCAGTACAGCCGAGCCTTTTAAAAAGCTTTGTCTTTTCAAAGCGCCATCTCCTTTTCTAAAAAGTTCCTGTCCTGATTATAATATGTACAAGCCGCGAATTTCAGAACTTTTACACACCGCGCCGCCGCTTTTTGTTGACTTTTTTCGTCATATGTGATATAATGTATCAAAGGCATACGCCAGAATTTGTTGGCGAAGTCATATTCAAAAAACAAATATTTATGGGAGGCAACATTATGGACTTTATGGAATTTGTATCCTCGCACATCCCGCAGCTCGGCATCGCGGCGGGCGTAGTCCTGCTGATAATCATTATCATTTCGGGCTACTGCAAAGCCCCGCCCGACGAAGCGTACATAATCTCGGGTCTGCGAAAAAAAGTGCTGATAGGCAAGGCGGGTATCAAGATACCTTTCTTAGAGCGTCTTGACAAGCTCAGTCTGAAGCTTATTTCAGTAGATGTCAAGACCGCTACCAGCGTGCCGACCGCCGATTATATCAACGTTCGCGTTGACTCGGTGGTAAACGTCAAGATCTCAGATCAAGAGAATAAGCTCGCGCTCGCCGCGCAGAACTTCCTTAATCAAAATTCCGCTTACATTTGCAGCGTTGCGCGCGAAGTGCTCGAGGGCAACGTCCGCGAGATCGTGGGTCAGATGTCGCTGCAGGATATGGTGAACGACCGCAAAAAGTTCGCCGAAAAGGTGCAGGATAACGCCGCGCCCGACCTCGCGAATATGGGTCTGGAGATAGTTTCTTTCAACGTTCAGAACCTTACCGATGAGCAGGGCTTGATAGAAAACCTCGGTATCGACAACACCACCAAGATCCAAAAGACCGCCGCTATAACTAAGGCTGAGGCGGAGCGCGATATTCAGATAGCGCAGGCGCGCGCAAGCAAAGAGTCGAACGACGCCCGCGTGCAGGCTGAGACCGAGATCGCGCAGAGAAATAACGAGCTGGCTATCCGCAAGGCGGAGCTGAAAAAGCAGTCTGACATCAAGCAGGCTGAGGCTGACGCGGCTTACGATATTCAGCAGCAGGAACAGCGCAAGACTATCGAGGTCACAAGCTCGATGGCTGATATTGCCAAGACCGAGCAGGACGTACTTCTGCACGCTAAGCAGGCAGAGGTGCAGGAGCAATCGCTCAATGCCGAGGTAAAGAAAAAGGCGGACGCTGAGCGCTACCGCAAGGAGCAGGAGGCGCAGGCGGCGCTTTTCCAGCGCTCGAAACAGGCGGAAGCCGAACTTTATGAACAGCAGAAGGACGCCGAAGCGCAGAAAGCCCGCGCCGAAGCGATGAAATACGCCAAATTGCAGGAGGCCGAGGGTATCCGCGCCGTCGGCGAGGCGGAGGCGAACGCTATCCGCGCAAAGGCTCTCGCTGAGGCAGAGGGTCTGAACAAAAAGGCTGAGGCTATGCAGAAAATGCAGGAAGCCGCGGTGTTGCAGATGTATTTCGACGTTCTGCCGCAGGTCGCGAAAGCCGTTTCCGAGCCGCTCGCGAAGGTCGGCAGTATAACGATGTACGGCGAGGGCAACAGCGCCAAGATGATAGAGGACATCACCCGCTCGACCAACCAAGTGTCCTCCGGTATGCTAGAGGGCATCGGCATCGACCTCAAGTCGATGATAAATTCGTTCGTTACCGGCAGGGCTATCGGTCAGGGCATTTCGGCTAATTCGGATGATACGCCAAAAGGTGACGATACCGACCACCCCGCCCAGCCCGAAAATAAAGAAAAGCCCGCGGATAACGATACTCCACAGGCTTGATAAAATTCAAATATCAACACAAAAAGACCGTGCGGCGAAAACTGCACGGTCTGATTTTTTACTTAGATGAGCTGCCCTCTGGAACTGGCTCGGTGTACTCAACGCGCACCTCTTTCGAGTAGACCTCGGTGTCGCCGTTGTACCAGCTAATGGTAACATTTCCGCTTCGGTTTATCGAGTAGGTGTTCTTCTCGTCGTTGAATGAAAGGACGTCGGGGTCGCTCGACCTCCGCTGCGGCGCTGAGCCTTTCACGGTGACGTATATCCGCCGCATAGTGCGCGGGTCGCTGCCGCTGAACGTTATGAATGTGCTGCCCTCTCGCTTGCCAGTTATGGTGAATGTGTAAACGCCGCCCTGCTGTTCTTCCAGCCCGTAGACCTCGGCGATGCTGTAATCGTCGCTCGCGACCTCTGGATTTTCGTCTGCGCCGAGGTTGACCCGAAGCGTCATTTGGCCGCTCTCGGCGGGCGCGAATTTGTACGAGCAGGTGCCCAACTCTTCGGTGTCGTCGTTGATAACGTCGGGAAGGTCGGCGGAAAAGTCGGTGATGCCGAGCTGTATCTCAACGGTTTCGGTCGAAAGCTGTATCTCGCTTATCGCCGTGCCGCCGCTTTCGTTCGCGCTTTCAGAGCTTTCGGCAGACGTGCTTTCGCTGACAGCCGCGCCGCCCGCAAAGGTCTTTACCGCGTATCGTGCGCCGAAAGCCCCTGCGCCCAGCGCCAGCAGTGCAAAGACGATGAATACCGCCAGTCCCGCGCCGCTTCTTTCGGGCTTTTCCTCGGCAGATGTGTTTTTCATGGTTTTATTTCAGTCTGTTTCCGCAATTGATGCAGAAGAGCGAGTTTGGCGAAACTTCGGTGCCGCACTTCGGGCAGACGTTTACCGCGGGTGCGGGCTGGTTCAGACGAGTGCCGCAGTTCATGCAAAAGCTGTCGCCCTCGGCGCACTCAGTTCCGCACTTTGGACAGCGGTTCGCTGGCGCTGGTTCAGGTTTAGGCTCAGACTTCGGTTGGTTCAGACGAGTGCCGCAGGCAATGCAGAAAGCGTCGCCCTCGGGACACATCTTGCCGCAGTTCGGGCAGGCGATCCCCTCCGCGCCGACCTCAGCCATGGCGGGCTTAGCGTTCGGCTCAGCGTTTATGACAGGTTCGACTTCTTCCTCTGTTTTCTCAGCTTCGATCTGTTCCGCAGGCTCTTCGATAGGCTCGTTTGCAGGCTCTTCCTCGAACTCTTTTGCCGCCTCTTCAATGGGTTCAGCAGGCTCAGCCGCTTCCTCGGCCTCTTCAACTTCCGCGGTTTCAGCTGCTTCCGCAACGTCCGAAGTGTTATCCTCAACAGCAGGCTCGGCGGGCT
This sequence comes from Ruminococcus sp. 210702-SL.1.03, assembly GCF_020559915.1. Taxonomy (GTDB): domain Bacteria; phylum Bacillota; class Clostridia; order Oscillospirales; family Ruminococcaceae; genus YE71. Next base: position 231,874 of record NZ_JAJCLZ010000001.1, on the reverse strand, counting down.
GTTCGACGGGCGTTTCAACGGTCTGCTCGGTCTGCACGACCGGCTCGGCAGGCGCTTCCGCTGGCTTTTCTTCAGCCGCTGGCTTGCCAACTGCGCGCACCTTGACCTTTATAACGCGGGATCTTTCGTTTTCCATATGTAATACCTCCGCTCAAAGCGGCATTTTCGCCGCAAATTCTCCTACTTTTATTATAGTACAATTTGGCGAAGATGTCAATATTGCCGCCGAAATTAGCGCGAAAAATGTGAAGAATTTCGCCGAAGACGCGCAGAATGTAACCAATCGTGCTAAAATGTATCGAATTTTCAGATCGGGATACTTGCATTTTGTCAGCCGTCGTGCTATAATAAAGCGATAAGTGCATTTTTGCACACATATTTATGGAGGAAGATATATGGATAAGGTTTTTTGTACCAAATGCGGCAGTCAGATGAATGCCGGCAGCAAATTTTGTCCCGTGTGCGGCGCTCCGCAGGAAGAAAGCCTGCCACGCCGCAGTGTCCCGCAGTCTCAGCCGCGCCCCGCGAAGCAAAAGTCAGCCAAGCCCGTGCCCGTTAAAAAGCTGGTGACTTTTGCGATAGTTCTGGCGGTGTGCGTTTCCGCCGCGAAGATCTGCGAGCGCATTTTCGCGACCCCTTACCTCGGAGCGGTCTCCGATTACGTCAAAGCGCTGAGTGCGGAAGATTTTGAAGATTTTGCCGAGATCTACAAATATTCGGCACTTTCAAATGATGAGGATCTTGATGATTACATAAGCGAGGACGATTATCTCGAAGAACGTTACGATGAATTTTTTGACGCCAAAGAGGATAAGTACGGCGAAAATGCTAAATATTCCTACAAATTCAAGTCGGTAAAGCCGCTTCTAAAATCCAAACAGCGCCTTACTGAGGGCAGTCTGGAAAACGGCGAGACCGTTGAGGAAGGCGTTCTCGTTACCGTAGATCTGAAAGTCAAGGGAGATAAGCGCAGTAAGGACTGCGAAGCGAATTTCGTGGTCTATAAGATAGATGGCGAGTGGTACGTTACCGCAGTAGCTGATGATAAAATGGAGAGCACGCCTAAGGTGCTCGACGTATATTAAGAGGGGAGTGGTGAAAAATGGCTAAGATATTATGCAGAAAATGCGGTACAGTTTCCGACGACAGCCTGGGCGGCTGCCCAAATTGCGGCGAGCCTTTCCTGATGGCAGGTGCTCAGCCCCGCTGCGCCAGACCCGCACCAGCTGTTCAGCCCGTCAAGAAAAAGAAGAGCAAGCTGCTGAATTTCGTGCTGTTCCTGATAGGCTTCGGAGCGGCGCTGGCGGTGCTCGTTCCTGCGGGAATAAAGGCTTACGGCTACCTCACTTCGCCCGAATTTTTCTACAATATGGGCGAGTATCAAATGGCTTACGACGCCGCCCCGAAAAAGGAGCGCGACGATCTTATCGAAGCTATGCTCTCAGAGGGCAAGTACGGCAAGGCTTATGACTGCGTGAAAAAGAGCGACAGAGCGGATATTTATCAGGAGTCGAAGTACGCTGAGTATGCAAAGTACGCTTTTGAAGACCTCGCTGAAATTACGGGTTTGAGCAAAAGTGAATGCTATAAAAGATTTGAGCTGGGCAATGTTTATAGAAACAATAGCTCTGACCCTGAAATGTATGTTGTGTCTATTGACAGAGCAGATACAGATGAAAATGAGGATTTTTGGGATAACCATTGGGATCTTGAGTATAAATACGTTTTCTTTTATGCATATGACTACGGCGCGAAAAAACTTACTAAGGCTTCTGCAAATTCGATAGATGAACTTTGTGAAGATTACGGCATAATTGTTGACGGTGAGAAGAGTTATAAAAATTTCACCGACGGTGAATATGTCGGCAAAAGCCTTTCAATTTATTACTCTTATTCGAACGATAATTTGATGTATTACAGAGTACAGGCTCTTGCTTCTTCCGGTCTCCTCGACGACGCTGAGATCCTTGGCGACGATAAAAGACCATAACATTATCCGAATAACAAATAACGGCGGCCCGCTGAACGTAACGGGTCGCCGCTTTTTTATGTTTGCGATGCTGTCAGAGCATTAGAGCATCGCTTTCAGTCTTTCGTCAACTGCTTTGAGGAAGTCCTCGGTATTTACCTTCTGCTTGTTCTCCAGCTTGGAAAGCAGGTAGAGGTCGCCGGTCATTACGCCGTCCTCGATGGTCTTGATGGTCGCCTTTTCGAGCTTGTCGGCAAATGCCATAAGCTCGGGCAGCTCATCAAGCTCGCCTCTCTTGCGCAGCGCGCCTGTCCATGCAAAGAGGGTAGCTACCGAGTTGGTAGAGGTCTCTTCGCCCTTGAGGTGCTTGTAGTAGTGGCGCTGTACCGTGCCGTGTGCCGCTTCGTACTCGTAAATGCCGTCGGGCGAAACGAGTACCGAGGTCATCATAGCGAGCGAGCCGTAGGCGGTAGCCACCATGTCGCTCATAACGTCGCCGTCGTAGTTCTTGCATGCCCATATGTAGCCGCCGTTTGAGCGGATAACTCTTGCAACAGCGTCGTCGATAAGGGTGTAGAAATATTCGATTCCCGCCGCCGCGAATTTCTCCTTGTACTCTTTCTCAAAGATCTCAGCGAAAACGTCCTTAAAGGTGTGGTCGTACTTCTTCGAGATGGTGTCTTTGGTAGCGAACCAAACGTCCTGCTTGGTGTCGAGCGCGTAGTTGAAGCAGGCTCTTGCGAACGAAGCTATCGAGCTTTCCTTGTTGTGCAGACCCTGTATGATACCCGCCGAGTCCTTGAAATCGTAGATAGTTTCCTTAGAAACGTTGCCGTCCTTGTCGGTCAGCACCAGCTCAGCCTTAGAGTCCTTCGGGCACTTCATCTCTACGTTCTTGTAAACATCGCCGTAAGCGTGACGCGCGATGGTGATGGGCTTTGTCCATGTCGGAATGTACGGGGTGATGCCCTTTACCAGTATCGGCGCGCGGAAAACAGTTCCGTCGAGCATAGCGCGTATAGTGCCGTTCGGCGACTTCCACATCTGCGAAAGGTTGTACTCGGGCATTCTTGCCGCGTTCGGCGTGATGGTAGCGCATTTTACAGCTACACCGTACTTCTTGGTAGCGTTCGCCGAGTCGATGGTCACCTGATCCTTGGTCTTTTCGCGGTACTCCAGACCGAGGTCGTAGTACTCGGTCTTCAGGTCAACGTAGGGCAGGATAAGTATATCCTTGATCTCTTTCCAGATAATTCTGGTCATTTCGTCGCCGTCCATTTCAACGAGCGGTGTTTTCATCTGTATCTTTGCCATTGATGATCCTCCTTTTAAAATATATGAAAAAGGGCAAAGCGGCGGAGCAAACCTGCTCCAGCCATGCCTTGCCCCTTTGCAAATTCAGTTTTATATTGACTTTACGCAAAGCGCTATAAATATCGCGATCATAAGTATCCCCGCGACTGCCGTTATGCAGAGCTTGAATCTGCCGCTGTCAAAGCCTTTGCCGCCTTTCGGCTTGGTAAGCTTGTACATCGTCGCTGAGATGATGAGCAGTATCACGACAAATGCCGCGAATACAGCCTTGTCGTGCGCGTCGTAGCCGCCTACGGTGCGCCCCATGCGGATAAGCATTCTCACCGAATTTACAGCGTATGCCGCCAGCACGCCAACCGCAAACGCCAGCAGGATAATGTTCAGCACAAGCCTTTTCATAAACGTCAGCTTTTTCTTAGGCTCGTTCGCCTTTTCGCAGGCTTCTATCTCGCGCAGCTCTTTGCTTAGGTCGTCAATGCGGCGCATTATTCAGCCAGCGACTCTCTTGTGTAGTCGAGCAGACCGCCCGCGAGGATTATGTCCTTGGTGCGTCCCGTCAGCTCGCAGAGTACAGGTATCTCAGCGCCAGTGGTCTTGTTGACGAGGGTAAGCTCGCTCTTGTCAGCCAGCACGCTTTCCTTTACGTTCTCGATAGCTATCTCGTCGCCCTGACCGATCTTCTCGTAGTCGGCTTCGTTGACGAATGTCAGCGGCAGTATTCCTGCATTGATGAGGTTAGCGCGGTGTATTCTCGCAAAGCTCTTTACCAGTACAGCCTTTACGCCGAGGTAGAGGGGCGCGAGCGCCGCGTGCTCTCTCGACGAGCCCTGACCGTAGTTAGAGCCGCCGACGATTATCGACTTGCCAATGTTCTTCGCTCTTCTGGGGAACTCTTCGTCGCATACGGTGAAGCAGTGCTGAGAGATCTTCGGTATATTCGAGCGCAGGGGCAGTATCTTAGCACCCGCGGGCATGATGTGGTCGGTGGTGATGTTGTCGCCGACTTTCAGCGATACCGCGCACTCTATGCTCTCGTCAAGCGGCGAGGTCTCGGGGAAAGGCTTTATGTTCGGGCCTCTGAGTACCTCTACGCTGTCCATATCCTCTGCGGGTGCGGGCGGTACTATCATGTTGTCGTTGATAACGAAGTGCTCAGGCAGCTTGAACTCGGGCATATCGCCGAGGTAGTCGCGCGGGTCGGTGAGGTAGCCCGTCAGCGCCGATACAGCCGCCATTTCGGGCGATACGAGGTAGATCTGTCCGTCCTTAGTGCCGGAACGTCCCTCAAAGTTTCTGTTGAATGTTCTCAGCGAAACGCCGCCCGAGTTAGGCGACTGACCCATGCCTATGCAGGGGCCGCAGGCGGATTCGAGTATTCTTGCGCCCGCGTCTATCATGTCTGAGAGAGCGCCGTTCTGCGCGATCATGTTGAGCACCTGCTTCGAGCCGGGGGCGATAGCGAGCGAAACGCTGGGGTCTACCGTCTTGCCCTTCAGAATGTACGCAACTTTCATCATGTCTACGAAAGAAGAGTTGGTGCAAGAGCCGATACATACCTGATCTATCTTGAGCTTGCCGATCTCCTCGACTGTCTTAACGTTGTCGGGCGAGTGGGGACATGCTGCCTGCGGTACGAGCGCGGAAAGGTCGATGTCGATCTGCTCGTCGTACTCTGCGTCCTCGTCAGCCGCGAGGGGTACCCATACGTCCGCTCTGTCCTGCGCCTTGAGGAACTCGAGGGTTATCTCGTCAGAGGGGAATATAGAGGTAGTAGCGCCCAGCTCAGCGCCCATGTTGGTAATGGTGGCTCTCTCGGGTACAGAAAGGGTCTTTACGCCCTCGCCGCAGTACTCGATGACCTTGCCGACGCCGCCTTTAACGCTCATAACTCTCAGCACTTGCAGTATAACGTCTTTAGCCGATACCCAGGGTGAAAGCTTGCCCGTAAGGTTTACTTTAACTACCTTGGGGCAGGTGATGTAGTAAGCGCCGCCGCCCATAGCTACAGCTACGTCCTGTCCGCCTGCGCCTATCGCTATCATGCCGATACCGCCGCCCGTAGGGGTGTGCGAGTCTGAGCCGATAAGGGTCTTGCCGGGCACGCCGAAACGCTCGAGGTGTACCTGATGGCAGATACCGTTGCCGGGGCGCGAGAAGTAGATGCCGTGCTTCTTGGCAACAGAGCCGATGAAGCGGTGGTCGTCGGCGTTCTCAAAGCCCGACTGAAGGGTGTTGTGGTCGATGTAAGCCACACTGCGCTCAGTCTTTACTCTGGGTATACCGATAGCCTCAAATTCGAGGTAAGCCATAGTGCCCGTAGCGTCCTGCGTAAGGGTCTGGTCGATCTTTATGCCGATCTCTTCGCCCTTGACGTATTCGCCGTCTACAAGGTGCTTTCTTAGTATTTTTTCAGTCAGCGTCATGCCCATTAGAAAAAACAGTCCTTTCTGCGAGCGGCGAAAAAATATCCCGCCGCCTAAATTTATCTATTTAATTATACAACATTCCGCACATTTTGTCAAGCCGCACGGCTTATCTCATATTGTTGCTTTTTTCTTTCAGCGCCGAGCCTTCCTCCAGCAGACGGTGCAGTGTTTCGGCGTCGCCCGCGGCTATGCAGTCGCGGTATTCGGTGAGCGCTTTTATAATGTGGTCTACCTCGGCGGCGAGCGCAGTCTTGTTCATAAGGAAAAGCGTAGTCCACATATCGGCGTTCAGCTTCGCTACGCGCGTGAGGTCTTTAAAGCTGCCCGCCGAGAAGCCCGCCTGCTTGCCGAGCGATGGGCTTTTGATGTAAGCGCTCGATACAACGTGCGCAAGCTGCGAGGTAAAGGCGATTATCTCGTCGTGCTCCTTTGGTGAGGATACCACGCACTTCGCAAAGCCTGTGCGGTATGCGAAAGCCGAGATCTCTTTTACTGCGCTCATCTTAGTGTCGTCGGTCGGGGTCATGATAAAGCTTGCCTTTTCAAAAAGGTTGTCCAGCGAGTATGAAAAACCTGAAAATTCGCGGCCCGCCATAGGGTGGCAGCCCAGAAAACGTACGCCTGCGTCGCTCAGCGGCTTTTCCACGGCGCTGACTATCGCGCCCTTTACGCCGCAGCAGTCGATGACTATGCCGTCTTTCTTGAAATTTTCGCGGTTATTCAAAATAAAATCTATCGTTTCGTTCGGGTGCAGAGCCACGATAACTAGGTCGCAGCAGCCCATCTCTTTGGGCTGTATGCTGTAATCTATCGCTTCCTCAGCCATCGCCGCCGAGATCACATCGCGCGAGATGTCGTAGCCGTAGACCGTGTACTCCGTGTTCTTTTTTATAGCCTTGGCGAGCGAGCCGCCGATGAGTCCGAGTCCTGCGATCGCGATCTTCATAATAATCTCCTCCAAATAGTCTGCCGCGTTTTAACCGTTTTAACTGCTAAAGCGCGCGGCATGAAATTTTGCGCCCTTTTCAGACGCATTATATATAGTATAGCAACTTTTGCGCCGCTTGTCAAGCATAAAAGTTATAAACAATGCTTTAAACTTCGCCTGTTGAAAAAAGCGCCATTCGCAGCACACCTGATTACAATTTGGTTACAAACAGCCCGAAAAATCGTACTTTTCAACACACGTTTTAAAACCCGCCTGTCCGAAAACGCTTGTATTTGCGATACTTTTTAACAGTTTCAACTGAGTTTTCAACATTTCTGATGTTTAAAAGCCGTTTTCTCAACTGTACAGCTATTTTCCCGTAACCTGTCTGTAACTCTTTTTGCAGTTCTGCGAATTTTCCTTATACAGTGATTTGGGTAAATTTTTGTCTGTAAAATTTATCAAATGTCATGCTTAAATGGTAACGTTAAAAATTACATACCGGTTACAAACTGACCGAAAAAGCGTACTTATCAACAGCTGTTTAAAACCGTGATCTGCAAAACTATCAATATTTGCAGAGGTTCTTAACATTTTCAACTGAGTTTTCAACATTCAACAATGTGTTATGCAAAGTTTTCAACTGTCCAAAAATCCACTTGTAACCAAATTGTAACCTTAGCTGTAATAAAAAAGCGGCATATCTAAGCCGCGTTTTTTGTGCATATTTACTTCATCATTTTTTGTATGGATTCGCGGTTTCCCAGCACCAACAGCTTCTCGTTAGCGGTGAAGAGGTGGTCTGGGCCCGGCAGTGCGTCGAAAATGCCGTCGTGCTTTATCGCAAGCACGTTGACATTGAACTTTTGCCTAACGTTTTTTTCCACAATTGTCTTGCCGACCCAGCTCTCCGGAACGGCGATCTCGTAAATGGCGTATTCGTCGTTCAGCTTGAAGTAGTCGGAAATGCCCTTTAGTCCGAACCGCATGGCGAAGCGTTCGGCAGTTTCGCGCTCGGCGTAAATTACCTCGTCAGCGCCGTTGCGAAGCAGGAATTTCTTGTGTATATCGCGGTTCGCGCGGGCGAAAACGTACTTCGCGCCCGACTCTTTCAGCAGGCAGGTAGACTCCAGCGAGCTTTGGAAATTATCGCCTATCGCGACGATGCAGACGTCGAAATTGTTCACACCCAGCTCCGCGATGAACTGCGGGTCGGTCGCGTCGCCTATCTGCGCGTCGGTGACGTACTTCAGCGCCGAATTTACCCTGTCCTCGTTGATGTCGATAGCAAGTACCTCGTTGCCCTGCTTAGTTAGCGATTTCGCCATGTGCTTGCCAAATCTTCCAAGTCCTACTATTAAAAATGACCGTGCCATTTTGTAATTTTCCTTTCGATTTTTATATTCATATTCTTATCCTACAATTATCTTCTCTTCGGGCAGCTGTACCTTTGAAGGCTTAACGTTGTTAGAGAGCGACATGATGAATGATAGTCCACCGATCCTGCCGAAGAACATGATTATCGTTATCAGCGCGCATGAAATGTCCGAAAGCTTTGCGGTTATGCCCATGGAAAGCCCGCACGAACTTATCGCCGAAACAACCTCAAACATTACGGGAAGTATTTTCACATCTTCGATAGCCGATATAACTATCGAGCTGATTATGACAACGAGTAAATACAGTGTTGTAACACAGCTTGCGTCTTTGATTATTGTATTCTCAAAACGTCTGCCGAAGCATTCTACCGACTTTTTCCTGCGAAAAACGCTCGCGATCGTCAGCACCATTACCGCGAAAGTTGTGGTCTTGATACCGCATGCCGTCGAGCCGGGCGCGCCGCCTATGAACATAAAGCAGATTATCATAAGCAGGGTGGATTCTTTCAATAGGGCTACGTTCAGCGGTGCAAAGCCTGCGTCGCGCCCCGATGTTACCAGCATGGAGCTCATCAGCAGCTTTTGACCTGCGCCGTCCGCACTGCTCAGCGAGGGCGCGTTCCACTCTACCAGTATCATCTCTGCTATTCCAAGTATATAAAAAAGTATCGTGACCATTATTACGATCTTGCTCTGCAAACGGTACTTTTTAAAGTGCCACTTGTGCTCCACAACATCGCCCCAAGTGATGTAGCCGATGCCGCCGATGGTCAGCAGTATTATCAGCGTTACGTTCAGCAGCCAGCTGTCCGCCGCCGTAATTATCGAGCTGCCCGGCTCGAAATAGCCCATTATATCTATGCCCGCCGTGCAGAATGCGGAAATGGAGTGGAAAATGGCGAAGTAGATGCCTTTTCCAACGCCGATCTTCGGGATAAAAAAGACCGAAAGAGCTATCGCACCGGCCGTTTCGCAGTATATTGTACCTTTTAAAATAAAGCGCGTCATTTTGACCACGCCGCCGCCGCTGAATCCCGCGACAGATTCGCGCATGGTAAAGCGCTGTTTCAGCCCTATCTTTCTGCCGGTGTAAGAAAGCGCGAAGATCGCCATCGACATAAAGCCGATACCGCCGATCTGAATTACGATGAGTATAACTATCTGCCCGAAAAGCGACCAGTAAGTGTAGGTGTCGAAGAGCGTAAGCCCCGTGCCGCTGAGGGCAGAAGTGGTGGTGAATATGCAGTCATTCAGTGCCGTGAAAGCGCGCTCGCGCGAACTTATCGGCAGCATGAGCAGCACCGCGCTCACAAGTATGACCATAGTATAGCCAAAGACCAATATCTGGGTGAACGACATATTCGAGAGAAAGCTTCGTATCCTAGACATTTTGTTTTTCCTCTTTTTATTCTATCACATTATTATATACATATCAAACATTATAGCACCGAGTGTGGGAAATGTCAAGGCTTAAATATTAAATTTCCTGCACTTTGTTTCCAATTTATTTACATCTCCCCCCGAATTGCTTGACAATCGTTTGTATATATGTTATAATATATGGTAAACAGAGAAGATCTTCCTCTGTGAAAAAACAAAAGAGTAAAAAAAATACAAGGAGGTCTACCCAAAATGAAACACACAAAACGCATTCTTTCTTACATAATGGCGCTTTCGATAGTTTGCTCTATGGCTGTTCCCACGTTCGCTGAGGGAAATGACTCCGCTCTGCCTGCCGAGACCGAGGCCGCCGTTACCGAGCTTGACGATACCTCCTCGGAAGCGGATGCCGCCGAGATCGAAGAGTACGCCGCGACCAATGATAACGATGTTTCAATAGCCGGCTGGAAACAGCATAACACCGACCCCCTTTGCGATGGCTTTCACTATCAGGAAAAAGCCGACGGCACTATAATGATAACCGGTTCTGATAAGACCAACCCCAATATCGTTATCCCTACTAAGCTGAAAGGCAAAGCCGTTACCGAGATCGGCGATCAGGCGTTTTACAGATATGAGGAGATAGAGTCTGTTTACGTTCCTTCGTCTGTAAAGAAAATAAATTTCAGCGCTTTTGCAAAGTGCACCAATTTGAAATCTATCACAATATCCGGCGTTAAAGAAATAGAACACGCTATTTGTTACGATGATACATCTCTTACTGAGGTAAATCTTGAAGGCAATATAGAAAGCATAGGCCCTCTCTGCTTTGTAAACACCGCCGCAGATAAGATCTATGTTCCTAAAACAGTCTCCGAAATAGGCTTCTACGCTTTTGGCTATGAAACATTCTATTGGGATCCCGAAGAGGACGGCAATCTTGTTGAAGATTACAGAAGAAAAGATAACTTCACTCTTGAGTGCGACGCTGGCAGTAAGGCATACTATTACGCTGTAAAGAGTCATGTAAACTATGCATTCCGCGATAATTTCAAAGTCGGCTCGACTAAAATCACTTCCGCTAAAATGGTAGGAAGCAACTCGCTGAAACTCACTTGGAAAAAGTCAAAAAACGCTACGGGATACAAAATAAAGGTGTGGGGCCCGAATGATGAAAAGTTTGTGACTTACAAATATGTCAAAGGCGGCGACAATACCGGCGTAGTTATAAAAAACATAAAAAAAGATGGCATGACCAGAATAAGGATAAAACCTTTGTTTAAAGACGAATACGTCAAGGTCTTTGGCGAGGACTGCGAATCTTTATACTATAATAAGATAACGCCTTCCGAGCTTATAGGCGCTTCAAGTACTTCAAATTCTGCGATCATAAGATACGAGATCAATTCAAAAGAAATTGAATATAGAAGCGGTGTTCGCATCGAGATGTATGACTATAAGGCGAAAAAATGGGTCAAGTATCTTCATGTGAAGGGCAATGAATCAAGTAAGCTATTTTTTTACAAAAACGGCAACGAATACATCAAGCTGAAAAACCTCAAACCAAACACCCGTTACAAATTCAGAATACGCTATTTCTACAAATACTCCGATTCTTGCCCCGATGTTTTCGGCAAGACCACGCTGTACTCCCCCTGGTCAAACAGCAAAGTCATAACCACAAAGAAGTAATTTTCCCCTATCCCTCGGGCAACGCAGTCCGAGGGATTTTTTTGCTTGACAATATGTGAAAAAATTGTTATAATACTATTGAACAAAATTATAGGGAGGAAAATTGAATATGATATGCAACTTTTGCGGGGCTTTCCTGCGCGATGGGGCAGAGAAGTGCTCCACCTGCGGCAGACCCACCGCCCCTGCCGATACGGCGGATGATAAGCCCTTTTTGCTGGGCAGAGAGTCTACCGATTACGCCGATGTGCCGCCCGCGCCCGAGCCAAAACCCGCGCCCGAGCCGTCCGTTCCACCCGAGCCGCCGGTTCCGCCTGCGCCGAACGTGCCCCCTCAGCCTGCGCCTTACGCCGAAGATATTCGCGCTAAGGGCAACGACCTTAAATTTGCCGCCAAAAGCTTCGCGGAAAGCGTTGCGGGCGCTGTGAAGCTAAAGGGAAAAGCGTTCTCGGTGAAAAAGCTCGCCGCCTGCGCCGCCGCGCTCGTTGTGGTGATAGCCGCAGCCGCGGGACTTACGAACGCTATAAAAAATCACAATATCGGCAAGCCGCTCAAAGCTATCGAAGAGGGACTGGAGGACTGCGACGTTGAGCGTATGCTCGAAGCCCTGCCCGACGATATTGCCGATACTGCCGATAGCGACGATATAGACGAAGCCGAGGACGATATGCAGGACGCTGTCGACGAATACGCCGAGCAGGCAGGCTTCGACGGCAGCTTCACCGTTTCGCACAAGATTCTCGATTATAAAAAGGTAAAGGGCGACAGCCTTGACCGCATAAACGAGCTTTATGAGGAAGCCGACTTTGACCTCGATATGAAAAAGTGTTACAGCGCCGACGTGCGCTTTACCGTTGAGGGCGATAACGGCTACGAAGCTTATATCACGATGAATATTTCGGTCGGCAAGACTTCCGACGGCTGGAAACTGGTTGATTTCAACGAGCTTATCAGCGATTATTCTCAGTACAGCCCGCTGGATACCTCTTTTGAGTATCTCGCAAAGTTGGTTGCTTCGTCGAATTATTCCGATGATAACGACTTCGGCATGCTCGGCGGTTTTGATCCCGACAAAGACGACAGCAACGATGATTACGATCATTCTGATGATTACCACTACTTTTCCTACTCCAAAAACTTTTCAGATGCGAAAGGGGGCGCGCTGAGATGAAAATGCAGAACGTTAAGAAGTATATCATAATCGCGGCGGCTGTTATCTTGGTGATGATCGCAGTGATAACAGCAATAAAGCTGCCCATATACCTGCGTCTTAAAACGCCTTTCCGCCATATTATCAACGGCTTTACCGCCGCCGATTCGCGCGAGATGCTAGAAGCCCTGCCCGACGCTTTGGTGGAAAAAATGGAGCTTTCCGACGATGATTACGACGATATGGACGATTCTCTTTCAAGCGCTTCCGAGGATGGCTTGGGCGAGTTTCTGAATGACGATGATTACAAGCTGAAAGTAAAGCTGCTGGGTCATAAAAAGCTGGATAAAAAACAGCGCGAAACGCTCGACGATTTCTACTCCGACATTGGCGTTGAGATAGATATAAAGCAGGCGTACTACGCCGATTTCAAGCTTTCGGCGAAAAGCAGCGAGGACGATCTTTCAATGACATACGGCGTTACCATCGCGAAAGCCGACGGCAAATGGTGCATAGTCGGCGGCGATATGCTCACTATGCCTACCGTAGTTTCAAGCGTGCTCGATTACACGGCGAAGGCAAAGCTTTCCTCCGCTAACTCTAACGCCAAGATCGCTTACAGCGTTGTGCAGAGCTACATGTCAGATCAGGAGATACAGGGCAATGCCAGCGCGGTGGTATTTGGCGAGCTGGAGGGCGATATCGACTGCGCCCACCCCGAAAAATACTCGGGAGAAAAGGCCGAGCTTGCGAAGAAGATAAACGAAAGCGGGCTTAACGAGGGCTACGTCAGGATCATCAAGGGCGAACTTGACTATGATTACAGCTACTACGGCAGCTATACGGTGCAGTGGCGCAAATCGCCCGATGAAAAGCTTATGGGGCAGTATCCCGATATGATCTCTTCCGATACTTTCACTGATAGATATAACGGCGACCTGCGGGAGATGTGGGGCAAAAAGATCGAAGACAGCGATTACGATTATTGATAAGGAATTGATGAAATGATAAGATTTAAAAACGGCAGAGTTCTCACAATGGCTGAGGGCGGGAAGATACGCGAGTGCGAGGTATGGACTGACGGCGATAAGATAGCTTTCGTCGGTACGCCAGATGATGAAAAGCTGAAAAACACCGCGTTTGAAAAAGAGTATGACCTAAACGGCAATCTGCTCATGCCCTCTTTCAAAAATGCGCATACCCACTCGGCAATGACCTTCCTGCGCTCCTACGCCGATGACTACCCGCTGCAAGAGTGGCTCTTTGAAAAGGTATTCCCAATGGAGGCGAAGCTTACCGGCGACGACATATACTGGCTGAGCAAGCTCGCGATACTCGAGTACCTCACCACCGGCGTCACCGCTTCTTTCGATATGTATTTCGAGCCGGATCATTACGTTCGCGCGAATATCGAGAGCGGTTTCAGAACCGTCCTCTGCGGCTCTGTCTCGGGCGATAAGTCGAACCTCGTGCGGCTGGAGGGCTACATGAAAAAGTTCAACGGTATGCATCCGCTAATCTCGTACCGCTTAGGCTTCCACGCCGAGTACACCGCAGACTTTGAGCTTATGGAGGGCTTGGGCGAAATGGCGCGCAAATACCGCCTGCCCGTATCGGTGCATAATTCCGAAACGGAAAAAGAGGTTCGCGAGTGTATAGAAAAATATGGCAAAACGCCTACTCAGCTTTTTGACAGCTTAGGCATCTACGATTTCGGCGGAGCGGGCTTCCACTGCGTTCATATGGACGACCGCGATATTGAGATATTCCGTGAGAGAGGAGTTTACGCCGTTACCTGCCCCGGCTCGAACTCAAAGCTTGCGAGCGGCATAGCGCCTATCTGCAAAATGGCGGAAAACGGCGTGAAGCTGGCTATCGGTACAGACGGCCCCTCCAGCAACAACTGCTTAGATATGTTCCGCGAGATGTTCTTAATGACGGCGCTGCAAAAGCTCAGCCTGAAAGACGCGGCTGCCTGCCCCGCAGGCATGGTGCTGAAAGCCGCTACGGTAGGCTCGGCGCACGCTATGGGTCTTGAAGACTGCGACATCATCGCCGAGGGCAAGCAGGCTGACCTTATCGTGATAGACCTGCACCGCCCGAATATGCAGCCGCTAAACAGCATCGCAAACAACATAGTTTACAGCGGCAGCAAAGAGAACGTGAAGCTGACGATGTGCGCAGGAAAAGTGCTCTATGAAAACGGCGAATTTTTCGTCGGCGAAGAGGCGGAGCGCATCTATTCGCGCGCGAACGAGATAATCGCTTCGATGAAATGACGAATATCGGCAGTCAAACAAATATTTGAAAATAGTCATACTTGCGCGGTGAAAAAAGCCGCGCATTTTTTATAAAAAAATTTCAATTATGCCTTGCACTCGGCTCGAAAATGTGGTAGAATATATTATGAAAAGTTGTTTTTATAAATCGGAATAATAAGATTTTTAAACAGCTAGTTTTTCAAACCCAAACTTGCAAGGAGCGAATGTACCTATGTTTGATACAATAAAAAGCTTCGGCGATTTTTTAAACGCCATCTGGGGCGTATTCATATCCATCGGAATAAACGACGTTATCGACATCGCGATACTCTCGTTCATAATATACCACGCTATAAAGCTGATCCGCGAGACCCGCGCTCTTCAGCTCGTACAGGGAATTTTCCTGCTGATAATTTTCTACGTGATCTCCATAATTTTCAGCTTGCAGACTATCAGATTTTTGCTGAAAAGCTGTTTTCAGTGGGGTCTGCTCGCGCTTGTTATACTTTTCCAGCCCGAGCTGCGCAGAATGATAGAAAAAATAGGTCGCGCTAAACTTTCCGACCTTAGCTTTATACCATCTTCCGACAGCGGCGACAGCGACGAGATATGGACTCCCGCGATAAACGCCATCTGTGAAGCGGTGCAGAACCTCTCGGCGACCTGTACCGGCGCGCTGATAATCTGCGAGCGCAAAACGCGTCTCGGCGAGCAGATAGATACGGGAACTATTCTCAACTGTACCCCAAGCGCCGCAGTATTCGGCAATATATTTTACCCGAACACACCTCTGCACGACGGCGCAGTAATAATGCGCGACGGCAGGATACTTGCTGCGGGCTGCTTTCTGCCAAAGCCGCAGAAAGAGGAACTTGTTGCAAAACAGCTCGGCTCGCGCCACCGCGCGGCTATCGGCATGAGCGAAAACAGCGACGCTATCGTAATAGTAGTCAGCGAGGAAACGGGCACTATCTCCGTTGCCGAAAATGGCGAACTTACCCGCGGTTTTTCTAAGGAAAGTTTGGCGAAGCTGCTGAAAAACCGCCTTATCCCCGAAACGCAGTCTGAAAGCGAGCCTACAAACTTTGCGGGAAGGATGATCTCAAAATGGAAAAAATGACCCAAGAGAAAAAGTCCGAAAAACGCAGCGGCGGGCCACGCAAAGAGCTTTCGGATTTTGTGCTGAAAATAACTGCGGTCATCATAGCGATAATAATTTGGTTCGCACTTTCGATAACCCAGTACCCCACTGTAAATAAAACGATAACCAATGTCCCCGTAGATTTCTCGATGCACGGCACTACCGCTGAAACTAAGGGCCTGAGCGCGCTCGGCTATAAGGATATTTCCGTAGATGTCGAGATACAGGGCATGAACTACGAGATAGGCACATACACCGCCAGCGACCTTATCGCGACGGTAAACCTCGACTCGGTAAACAAAGAGGGCACTTACGAGCTGGAGATAGATGTAAAATCTGCACACTCCGCCGATAAATGCAGCGTTATTTCCGTAACGCCCGAAACGGTAGAGGTGAAGTTCGACCGCATCGACTCCGCAAGTTTCGGACTCCAGATCTCCGCGCCGAACGTTTCGGCAGCCGAGGGTTACACCCTTAAAGAGAGCACCGCCTCGCCCGAAAAGATAGAGGTCAGCGGCCCCGAGAACGAGCTTGAGCGTATCGACAGAGTTGTAGCCGTTTACGCCGAGAGCCGCGTCATCGACGAGGACACCACCGTTTCTACCGACTCGCTGCTCTTCTATGACGCCGATGATAACCTGCTCGACAGCTCAAATTACACGCTCTCGGCGAAAAAGGCGGACATAAATTTCGTTGTCTATAAGAAGATAACCGCGCAGATCTCGGTAGAGTATACCGACGTTCCGCCCGGCTTTGATACATCGAGCCTTCCGCTGAATATCAATCCCGAGAGCTTGAGCATCATAACGCCTCAGCTGGACGCGGCGAGCACCGAGGACATCAAGCTTAAAGCAGTTTCGCTTTACAAGCTTATCCCCGGTCAGCGCAATAAATTCGATATAGATTCGCTGCTTTCGGCGGGCGAGATAAATCAGTCGGGCGTAGATCAGATAGAGCTGAGCATTGACTCCAGCACCTACGATAAGCGCACTTTCCAGATACCGACAAAAAATATCCAGTACAAAAACGTTCCCGAAGGCAAGGAAGTTGCCGCCGAGAGCGACCAGATAACAAACGTTACCATGATCGGCCCGAAGGAATACATCGAAAAGCTGAAAGTTTCCGACCTCACGGCGGAGATAGACCTCAGCGATATTTCCGCAAACGGCTCGATCTCGCACGAAGTCGTGATCTACTCGGGCAGTTATCACAATATTTGGAATATCGGCACGCACGAGGTAGTTATAAACGTTTCCGACAGCTCGGAAAGCACGAAAAATGATTGATCTAAGCACGGGAATCGCAGCAAAAATGCGGTTCCCAGTGTTTTTGAAAAGGAGAAAAATATGGGTTTTACCGTTAATCAGATAGCAGCTCCCGTCAGCGCCGATAAGCGCGAGGTGATTGAAAAAGCGCGCAGGCTTTGCGGCATTTCACCCGATAAAATAAAGTCGGCGGATATTCACAAGACCTCGCTCGACGCCCGCAAACGCAGCAATATCCACTTCGTCCACTCGGTCTATTTCGAGCTTGCCGACCCAGCGGAAGAGCAGCGCCTTTGCGCGAAAAAAGGCTTTTGTCGTATCGCGGACGAACCTGCTCAGCCGAATTTTTCCGATAAAAAGCGAGAGGGCAGAACGGTAGTAGCTGGCTTCGGCCCTGCGGGAATGTTCTGCGCGCTGACTTTGGCGCGCTGCGGCTACCGTCCGCTGGTGCTTGAAAAGGGCGCGGAGGTCGATAAGCGCACGCAAAAGGTCGAGGCTTTTTGGGCGGGCGGCGAGCTTGATGAAAACAGCAACGTTCAGTTCGGCGAGGGCGGCGCGGGCACTTTTTCCGACGGCAAGCTGACCACGCGCATAAAAGACCCCCTCTGCCGCAGCATTTTACAGGACTTCGCACGCTTCGGCGCGGACAGCTCGATACTCGCGAAAGCCAAGCCGCACATCGGCACGGACGTGCTCAAAACGGTCGTGAAAAATATACGCCGCGAGATAATCGCGCTCGGCGGCGAGATATGCTTTGAAACCCCGCTGACAGGTATTACCATGCGCGGCGGCGAGATATGGTCGGTGAAAAGTGCGCGCGGTGAGGAGCGCTGCGCCGCACTGGTAGTTGCCTGCGGACATTCTGCACGCGAAACGTTCCATTTGCTGGATAACAGCGGTATAATCATGCAGCCGAAGCCTTTCTCGGTCGGCGTGCGCATCGAGCATAGGCAGACCGCCGTCAACGAGTCGCTTTACGGCGTGCACGCAGGCAATCCGCTGCTGCCCGTCGGCGAATATCAGCTCTCACACCGCAACGCCGAGGGTAGGGGAGTTTACACATTTTGTATGTGCCCCGGCGGAACGGTGGTAGCGGCGGCGAGCGAGCACGGCGGCGTGGTAACAAATGGCATGAGTGAGTTTACGCGAAACGGCGAAAATGCAAACGCGGCAATCGCGGTGTCGGTATCTCCGTCAGATTTCGGCAGCGGCGTGTTTGCGGGCTGCGATTTCGCCCGGTCGATCGAGCGGCGCGCTTTTGAAATGACCGGCGGTTACGCCGCACCCGCCACCACCGTCGGCGGTTTTCTCTCTGGCAAGCCGACGCTGAAAGGCGCTTCCGTCACGCCGACTTACCAGCGCGGGCTTGCCGCCTGCGAACTGCGCGACCTTTTTCCGAGGTTCGTGACTGATATGCTCGAGGTCGGTTTGCACAATTTTGCAGGCAAAATGCACTGCTACGGCGATATGGGCGCAGTACTGACCGCTCCCGAAACGCGCACAAGCTCGCCGATACGCATACCACGTTTGGAAAATTCTGCAACTGCTGAGGCTGCCAACCTCTACCCCTGCGGCGAGGGCGCGGGCTACGCTGGCGGGATAATGTCTGCGGCGGCGGACGGAATGCGCGTCGCGCGGCAGATAGCCGAAACTTACGCCCCGCAGGAGGTCTGAAATGAAAGAATTGGAAACATATTCCGCGAAAATAATAGCGCATATCGAAACCGATTTTCCCGCGAAATTCGGTATACCGCGCCAAAGCGGGCTGGTTGACGAGCTGCGCGGCAGGGTGGTTTTCGAACCGCAGTACCGCGACCCCGAAGCGCTTCGCGGCATAGAGGGCTTCTCGCACCTTTGGCTGATATGGCTGTTTTCCGAAGCCGAGCGCGAGGGCTGGTCGCCGACTGTTCGCCCGCCGCGGCTGGGCGGAAACAAGCGCATGGGCGTTTTCGCGACCCGCTCGCCATTTCGCCCGAACGCGATAGGGCTTTCCTGCGTGCGGCTCGTTTCGGTCGAAAAAACGCCGCACGGCATGGTGCTGAATGTTGCGGGCGCTGACCTCATGAACGGCACGCCGATACTCGACGTAAAGCCCTACCTGCCCATCGCCGACTGCCGCCCCGAAGCGCTCGGCGGTTTCGCAAAAGAGCATGAGGGCCACTCGCTGGCGGTCGAAATACCACCGCACCTAGCCGACCGTGTGCCGTCTGAAAAACTCGCGGCGCTGAAAGCCGTTCTCGCGCAAGACCCCCGCCCCGCCTATCAGCACGACCCCGAGCGCGTCTACGGCTTCACTTTCGCTGGTCTGGAAATAAAATTCACCGTCAGCGGCGGCGTGCTCACGGTGAAAAATGTTATATGATGTAAAAAAACGGCAGCTCGCTTTGAACTGCCGTTGATTTTTTATTTGCCCGCGCGTGTGCGGTAGTACGAGCGTATCAGCTTGCCGCTTTCTGTAAGCTGCGAAGTGCCTCTCTTGATAGCCTTGAGGTTCGTGCCCGGCTTGAATGCCGAAGCCGTTTCGCTCTTGCCGCAAGCCGACCAGTTAATGTAGCCGACGTTTTTGCTGTCGAGCAGTTGGAGCCATGTTTTTGTAGCCGCCGCGTTGAATCCGCCGTTGCCCGAAGCGTCGCATGTGCCGAATTCCGAAACCAGTATAGGCAGCCCCTTAGCATAGCAGTTGCTGAATCTGTTGCGCAGCCAGTCGCCGTGCGTGCCAGCGTAGAAATGCAGCGCGTAAACGGTGTTTTTGTCCGAAAGCCTGTTGTTCGCCGCTTGGTCGATGTCCTGGCTCCATGTGCCCGTGCCGACGATTATTATCGCGTCGCTGTCGTACTTGCGTATCGCCTTAGTTACCGCCTCGGCGTATGGCTTTATGTTCGAGTTCCAGTTTACTTTGCCGTTCGGCTCGTTGCAGATCTCGTAGATCACGTTGTCGTAATTCTTGTATTTCTTTGCCATTTCGGTGAAGAAGGATACCGCCTCGCTTTGGTGGTTCTGCGGATTTTGGTCGTGCAGAACGTGCCAGTCAATGATGACGTACATTCCGAGGTCGGTCGCGTTTTTCACGCCAGTGTTCACCTTCGCCTTAGCCTGCGCCGCGAATGTCGAGCCGGTGGTGTAGCCGCCGTACTCCTCGGTGTACATCGCAATGCGTATCGTGTTCACGCCCCAGTCGTCACGCAGGGTTTTGAGCGAAGCCGTGTTGAGTATGTCGGAAAAATCTTCCCACATTATGCCGTGAGTGCTCATTCCGCGTATCTGAAATTTCTTGCCCGATCTGTTGACGATGTTCGCGCCGCTGACTTTCAGCTTGCCGTTCGCCGCGAGGGGGGTGGAAGCCTTTTTTGTCTTAGCCGTCACCTGCTCCGAGTTTCCTAAGATCACCCTGCCGCCTACGTTCATGTAAGCCTTTACGCGGTAGGTGTACTCTTTGTTCGAGGTCAGTCCCGTGTTGGTGTAGCTGACAGTCGTGCGCGAGCTTATGTTTTTGATTCCCTTGTACTTTTTGGTCGCGGGGTCTAGGCGGTAGATCTTGTAGCCGCTGCTGGTGTGAACTTTTTTCCAGCTCAGCTTTATGCTCGTTTCGCCCGCCTTTGCGCTCAGGTTCTTTACTGATTTCGGTATTATGGTGAAGCTCAGCGTTTTGCTGCCGCTGTAGCTGCCCTTGCCCTTTACGGTAACTTTTCCCGTGCCGACTTTCACGTTGTTCGAGTAGGTGAGCGTGTAGTCGGTGCCGTATGTCAGCTTTTTCGCGCCGTCCGTAACGGTTATCGTCGGCCTTATCGCCTTGCCCGTGTATTTAAATTTCGTCGCTCCGAGCTTAGCCTTGCAGCCGCTCAGCGATTTTCCCGCAACGCGGTAGTATCCGTTAGCCGAAGCGCTTATCGGTGTGAAGCTCTGCGCCAGTCCGCCCGCTCCGCCGGCAGCCAGTACAGCCGCCGCCAGCAGCGCCGCCGCCGCTCCGCGTGCTTTTTTTATTACAGACATTTTTTGATTTCCTCCCTTATCTGCCGAATGTATCAGCTTGTTATCACTATTATAACATATTATTCTCACATTGTAAAGCACTTTTTGTGGATTTGCGATAAAAATTCCCGCCGTGCATTTTTCAGCACAGCGGGAAGCTGTTTTTGTTAAGTTATCAATAGAATCTGTTGCGGAGTTTCTTTATTATGAAGAATACCGCGCCTGCAACTACTACCACCGCAACGCCGATTATTACGAATATCAGCGGGCTGGTCTTGCTGCTCGACTTTTCAGCCTCAGACTCGGTAGAGATGGTGTTGCCCTTCTTGGTTACCTGAAGCTCTTCGATTATCTCGCGCGGCTCAGCGTTTTCGTTGTAGCCGTCGAGGTTCTTGATGTATTTCTTGTCGCCTATATTGTCCGGAAGCTGTATCGTGATGTTGTCGATGTAGAAAACCGTGCCTTTAACAGCATCGGAGGTCGGTATGTCGAATATTATCTTGGTAGCGCTGCGCTCTTCGCCTACGGTAACGAATGCTTTCTGGTACTGCGAGATGTTGTTCTGCGTGGTGGTGTTTACCTTTAGCTGCGTTGCCATGTCGGAAACGCGCACATTGTCCTCGTCAGCAGGGTATACCCAAGCCGATTTGCCCATCAGTGCCTTTTCGTCCGCGTCGGTAAGGCGGTAAGCAAATGTTACCATGCAGCCGTCGAAACAGGTCAGCCCAAAATCTTTCGCTTCAAGCTCAAAACCGATTATGCTGACGCTGCTCGTGTCTTCCGTTTCGGGAGCGTCGGGGAAAAGCAGGTTGTTGTCGTCGTCGCGCGCCATGCCAGAGCAGTTGAAGTAGCCGTCTACGCCGTCGGTAGATGCCGAAACTTTCATCGAAGCGCCCTGATAATAGGTGTCCTTGTCCTGCGCCAGCTTTATGCCCGCCTTGTCGGCGTCGCGCGTTAGGTGTACATAGTCTTTGTATTTCTCAGTGTCGAAAGAAATGGCCGGAACGTTGTCAGCCGAAAGCATAGTTCCGTCAGCCTCGAATTTTATAACAGGCTTTTCATCTTTGGCGTCGTCGGCAAAAACCGTACCTGCCGAAAATGTCAGCACAGCAGCTGCGGCTGCGAATGCAGAAAGCACTCTTTTAAAAATCATATCATCTAACCCCTTTTATTATATTGCGAATAAATATCTATATTTAATTTTACAATAAAAATTCATATTTGTCAAGCTGATTTTAAAATATTGCTGAAATTGTAACCCTCTCGTAACCCGAAAATGTTCAAATCGTCAATATGCCACGCAGTTAAACGTTTACATAATGCCGAAAAAAGCGGCATATCTCAGCCGCTCAGTCCGTATATTTTGACGTTAATATTGCTGCGTTACGTTCGCCTTGCTGTCTGACAGCAGCTGCTCGCTTAGTTTTCTCGTGCCGTCCTCGGCGCAAACGCCTAAGTCTATCGCTGTTTTGATTATTCCGTCGCCGATGGCTTTTGCGTACTCGGTCTGCTTCGTTTCAAAAAGCTCGTTGTCGGTGTCGTTGGTCATAAACCCCAGTTCTATCAGGCAGCTCGGCATGACCGTGTCCATGTTCACCTGATAATTCTGATCGCTCCAGCCGCTGTAACCGTACTTTACGCCCCTGTCCTGCGAGATGCCCGCCGTGCCGAGTGCTGTGAGTATGTTTTGCGCCAGCGCCGTGTCGTACTGCGGCTGATTGCTGTTCACCCATATCTCAACGCCCGATTCGCTCGCGTTGTCCGAAACGCTGTTGCGGTGCAGAGATACGAAAAAGTCCGCACTGCCCTGATTTGCAATGGCGCACCGCTCTGAAAGCGATACCTGCACGTCCTCCGAGCGGGTCATTATCACCGAAACTCCGCAGCTCTCGAGATACTCTTTGACTTTCAAACCTATCTCTAGGTCTTGGTCTGATTCGTACTTTTCGTCGCTCGTGACAGCGCCCTTGTCGTAGTCGCCGTGGCCGGGGTCTATGCATACGGTGAAATTCATGTTGCTGTACGCAGGCTCAGCCGCGCTGTCCGCCGTGCTCGATGTGCTGTCCGCCGCCGAGCTTTCATCAGTAACGGCAGGCTCGGCAGCGCTCTCCTCGGCGGAATATGTAGCCGCCAGCGATGAATTTACCTGTATTTCGGTCTTGTCGTTGGCAAAAGCCGTCAGCGCCGCCTTTATAAGCTGCACTATGCCCGCTGCCAGCAGTACGAATATCACCAGCGCGGCGAATATCCTGCCCCAGTATACCTTTCGCTTTTTGTAGCGCGTTATTTTTACTATCCCGTCGTCGTAATATGTGTACTTTGTCCTGCCTTGCCATTGCACAGAAACTACGCGGTGTTCAGCTATCTGCTCAGCCGTCTGTCTTTCAGCCATTTGGTTAAAGTCTGCTCCTTTCAGATAAGCGTGCGGTTGTCGCAGTATTCGCAGGTGAGTATGTCGCCCGAGCCGGCGAAGTAGTGCGGCAGATATGTTTCGCGGTGGGTTATGCAGCCCGGATTAGAGCACTCAACGTGCTTGTGCTCTCTGCCCCTTATCAGCGGCGCAGGCGTGCCGTTCCCGCGCAGTATAGTCAGTATCAGCGCCATGCGTATGTACATTCCGTACTTAGCCTGCTTGAAGTACATAGCGCGCGGATCGTCGTCTACCTCTATCGCTATCTCGTCTACTCTCGGCAGCGGGTGCAGCACTATCATGCTTTCCTTAGCGCGGCTCATTTTATCCTTGTCGAGAATGTAGTTGCCCTTTTGCTTTAGGTATTCCTCATGGCTCGCGAAGCGCTCCTGCTGTATGCGCGTCATGTAGAGAACGTCCAGTCCGCCGATGGCTTCGTCAAGCGAGCTTACCTCGCTGTATTCAAATCCGCCTGCCGCGAGTATGTCCTTTATATAGGCGGGAAGCGCGAGGTCGGGGGTAGAGATCAGCACGAATTTGCTGCCCTTGTAGCAGGTCATGGCCTTTATCAGCGAGTGTACTGTCCTGCCGTTTTTGAGGTCGCCGCAGAAGCCTATCGTCAGCCCCTCCAGCGAGCCTTTCTCTTCTTTTAGCGTAAAGAGGTCGGTGAGCGTCTGGGTGGGGTGCAGGTGTCCGCCGTCGCCCGCGTTGACAACGGGGCAGTCGGCCGTCAGCGCCGCCGCCTTTACCGAGCCTTCGGTAGGGTGGCGCATTACCATTATGTCTGCGTAGCCCGAAACTATCTTAGTAGTGTCCTTTATGTTCTCGCCCTTCGCTACCGAGGAGGTCGCGGGGTTGTCAAAGCCTATTATAGTGCCGCCCAGCCGCAGCATAGCCGTCTGGAACGACATCTGCGTTCTGGTGGAAGGCTCGTAAAAAAGCGTACCCATTATTTTTCCGTCGCATACTTTTGCGTAGGCTTCAGGGTTCTCGCGTATCTCGTGCGCAAGCGCCAAAAGCTGATTCCACCATGAAACGGGGTAATCGTTAAGGTCAATAAGGTTTATCCTCTGCTCGTAGTTCGACATAAACAAACACTGCCTTTCAGTCATTTAGACGATTCGTTTTTTACAAATATCGCCCTAAAAATTCATCATCTCTAATTATATCACAACGTCAGCACAATTGCAAGTGCAAGAGTGTGAGAATTAAATGATATTTCTCTTTTTGAAATGTCAGCTTTAATATAAACTTAACAAAAAGTTAATCAAAAATACTCGTCTTTTTCGCCTTGTTTTGTTATTATTAAGTGAAAGTAATTTTTTTATGAAAGAGTTTTATATAAAAGTGATACCCATAAAAAATAAAAATTATAAAGATACCCCCGGGGGAGATGATGATATGACTGATATGACCGGTCTAAGCAGTTACGCCGAGGGGCTTTTTGCGGCGGCTGCCGAAATCCCGACCGCTTCGCAGAATGTCGAAAAACGTGGAGTAAAATAAAACTATAAATAGAAATGATTGGAATAAGAGAAGGAACAAACTACAAAAAATAACAAAAAAGAAAAAAGCTTCGCTCGGCTGCGGGGCTTTTTTGCGTATTCGTGATAATTGCATAAATTTTACGAAAAAATATTGCTTTGATTGAAAATATGTGATATACTATATGTATAGTTGACTTTTGCCGCACGGATCTTTTGCGGGAAACATACGGCAGAACATACAGGGGTGAATTATGATAATGACAAATGAAAGCTGTAAAAAGCTCTGGGATGAAATTTTCGGCACGGCTTGGACGGCAATAACCTCCGCCGTTACAGATATAGGAGCTTTTCTTGTAGAAGGTGAAAATTTCCTTATCGATTCCAACGCAAGGCGTATTTTGGGGCTTGATGCAGACGCTACGGGCACGCAGCTTATTGAAACTTTACAGGCGTATTTCTCTGACGTTACCACTATCTCTCCGCTGCGGATAAGACCCGTAGAAGCCCCCGAGGGTGTTAAAGCGGGCGTGGTGTATATCGAGAGCGAAAATACCAGAATAAAGCCTTCGGGCCTGCTGCCGTCAGTTTCACAGAACGAGCTTATCGACATTATAAATGATAATATCGGCAGCATACTCTTAGCGCTCATCAATATCGACGGCGTAGAGAACAGATACCGCGGCGACGTGCGCGTTTCTTCGGTAATATATCAGGCGCTCGGCGAATATAAAGATAAGACGGGCATATCCGTTTACTCGGGCAATAAATATTGGATATATATCAAAGATTTCCATGGCGACGCTGATAAATTCGCGCGCGAGTTCAAAGACACCGTGCGCAGCGGTATAGCCGCTATGCACATCGACGGCAGCTCTTTCCAGCGCCAGTCGGTGACCGTGACCATGGGCTACGGCGTGGGCTTTGAAAAAGCCTCGATGTTCATGCACGCCGCGGGCTGTGCGCTTTATGAGGCGCAGGCGAAGGGCGCGGGAAGCTACTGCATCTTCACGCCCGAAAAGTACGAGCATCAGAAAAATGAATTTGTAAATATCCGCGCTTTCTCCGAACTGCTGGACGATAACCTTTTTACATACCACTTCCAGCCGATAGTAAGCGCTTCTACCGGCGATATTCTCGCTTACGAAGCCCTCATGCGTACCCCGCAGGAGATAGGCTTGAATCCTTTTCAGATACTCGATTACGCCGAGCGCTACGGCAGACTTTACGATATTGAAAGGGCTACCATATCTAATACGATGAAATATCTCAGCGAGCACCAGTCGGAATTTGAGGGCAGGTCGCTTTATGTGAACTCCATTACTGCGCATATGCTCAAGGACGATGATTTCGCGGCTATAACGGCTGATTACGGCGAGCTTATGGAAAAGGTGGTAATAGAGCTTACCGAGCAGACCGAGATCACCGATGAGAGCCTTGAGCGCATACACAGAAGGATGAAGGACAACCATATGCACCTCGCCATCGACGATTACGGCACTGGCTATTCCAATACCTCGAACCTGCTGCGGTACGACCCCGATATAGTAAAGATAGACCGCTCGCTCATAACAAATATCGACTCGAATTTAAAAATGCAGCAGATAGTTTCGGGTATCATCGACTTTCTGCACGCCAGCGGCTATCTGGCTTTGGCAGAGGGCGTAGAAACGCGCGAAGAGCTGCACACTATGATAGCTTTCGGCGCGGATTACATACAGGGCTACTACGTTTCCCGCCCAAAACCCGTGCTGCTCCGCGAGATCTCTTCCAACATAAAGAACGAGATCGTGAAATTCAGTCAGGAAACTGGCAATGGCACGCGCAAGATCTACCATGTTTCAGAAAACGAAATAGTTGACCTCGCAAAGCTGGTATCAAAAAATTATACGCATATTTTCATAGCTGTTTCAAATGCAGTGATAGATGGTTTCGGACTTGAAAAGCCTGCTGCTGTTTCTATAATAGTAAAAGACGGCAAAAAAAGCACTATAGTTATAAAGTCTGTAAACCTTATAGCCAGTAATTCAGAACCGCTGGTACAGATCGGAAATAATTCTGAAGTCGAGTTTATTTGTACAGGAAATAACTGCTTTGAACATCGCGGCATATATGTGCCATCAAGCTCTTCCTTACTTATAAAAGGTTCGGGCGATTTGAAAATACTTGCTGAGGCGCGCAGCTGCTACGCTATCGGCAACGACTGCCAGCACAGTGCGGGCAATATCACGGTAGAGATGACGGGCGAACTGGAAGTTTGCGCTAACGGCGATGAATGTGTGGCGATAGGCGGCGGCAAAAATTCAAAGAATACCAAGATACGCATTATTTCAGGTGCTGTAAGCATAGCCTGCACGGGCGATGTTTGTCTGGGCGTAGGCTGCTTTAATGAGCACGCCGATATTGAGCTGAGCGATTGTAATCTAAATTTCAAAATGTCCGCCGTACATTCGGTCGGCATCGGCTCGGTAAACGGCTCGGCTGACGTGTCGCTCAAAAATTACAGCCTTGAAGCCAATTTCGCAGGCAATATGCAGACGGGAATAGGCGTAGAGAGCGAGGGAAAGGGCAGCGTAGACATCTGCGCCGGCAGAATGAATATGGTGCTGCGCGGCAGAAACCTCGCCTGTATCGGTACTCGCGGCGGCGATATGAAGATCGATGCCGACGACTCAGTTTTTCGGCTGTACTGCGAGGGCGGCATAACCACGGGCATAGGCGACGCAGAGGGCAGCGGCGACGTTGCCATCAGAAACAGCGAACTGAATATCACTTTCCATACTGACAACGGCTTCGGCGCAGGCAGCAAAAACGGCAGCCTTATCTACGATGGCGGCGTACAGTATATCAGTATAAACGAATGAGCACATATCAGTCAGGAGGCTCGGTTCATGGATAACAATAAATCGGTAAAACGCAGAAGAATAAAGGTCGGTCTGCTCGTCAGCCATCTGGAAGAGGACTTTGACGATCAGGTCTGCGAGGGCGCTATGATAGGTGCTGAGCAGGCAGACGTTAACCTTGTTATATTCCCCGGCAGATACGTTGACGGAGTGTATGCCGATAAGTTGCGTACAGAATATGAATATCAATATAACACCCTCTTTGATATGGCGGCGCAGAATAAATTCGATGTTTTGCTTGTGCTGATAGGCACTCTCGGCAGCCATCTTGATAAGGATAGAAAAGCCGAGTTTCTGAAAAAATTCGGCAGCACTCCCGTAATAACCATCACCGCGCGCGTTGACGGCTACCCATGCGTCATGCTGGATAACCGCACAGGTCTTGCCGACGCGATAGAGCACCTTATAACGGTGCACGGCTGCCGCAGGATAGGCTTTATGAGCGGCCCTAAGACAAGCCAGGACGCGCAGGAGCGCCTTAACGTTTATAAAGAAGTGCTGGAAAAACACGGTATTCTCTATGATGATAAGCGTGTGGGATATGGCAATTTTTCAAAGTACGTTGTAAACGAAGTGGGCGAGCTGCTTGATAATAATCCTGACATCGAAGCACTCGTTTTTGCGAACGACCAGATGGCGGCAGCAGGCTATAAAGCTATGGAACAGCGCGGGATACGACCCGGCAAGGATGTTTTCGTTACAGGCTTCGACGATGACCCCGTCGCCGAAGAGCTGATACCACATCTCACTACCGTAAAAGCCGACCCGGCCGAGCTTGGCTATAACGCCGTTATCGAAGCGGTGAAGTACATTGTAAACGGCGCTATGGAAAATGAAATGGTGCCTTCCTCAATGGTATGCCGCAATTCCTGCGGCTGTCAGGGAAATCCGCGCTTGCGCTCTCTTACGCTTGGCGATATATCGGAAGATTCCGAAGATTTTGACGAACGGATAAGCGCTCTGCTTTTTGATAAATACCGCACCAGCGAGGATACCGCGGTGCTGCGCCGCGGCTTTTCCGCTTGGCTGCACACTCTGCGCGGTTACTGTAATGCCGAGAATATCTGTGATGAATCTATGCGAGAAAAAGTTCTTGAAAGCTCAGACTCGCTCTCAGACGAAAAGTTTTTCAACTTTATAAACTCTGATACGCTTTTCGCCGTGCTGGAATATGTGAATCAGATATTCATCAAAAAGCTCAGCGACCCTGCTGACCATATGCGGCTAAACAGACTGTTTTTGCAGCTCTACAAAATAATCTCAGAGCGAAACTCTGCTTACTGCAAGGCAAAGCTTGAGGATAACTATTTCCTCACATGGCAGACCAACTCGATAACCCGCGATATGCTCGTTTTTGAAGCTTACGACGACCGCGCCTACGAGTCGGTGGTGGATAAGCTTACCCGCCTTCATATGGACTCCAGCTATCTTTTCAGCTACGATTCCGCAGTTATAAACCTCAAAACGGATAAGTGGAAGCCGCCGAAGACCATAAAGCTGAAATCTTACCACAACGGTGCGGAAGCTGTAATCCTCCCGCCCGAAGAGCAGGATATCCCCTCAGACCAGATATTCTCAAACAAATTTCTCCCGCAGGACCGCCGCTTCTCGATGGTGGTATCGCCGCTTTTCTCAAACGAAGAGCATTACGGCGTGCTGATGTGCGAGCTGAAACACGAGTATTTTCACTATATACAGTCTGTAACAGTACAGCTCTGCGCTGCGCTGAAAATAATCATGCTGATGAAACAGCAGGCGGTAACGAGGAAAAATCTGCAAAAGAGCCTTATCGAGATCAAGGAATATAACCAGCTTCTCAGCGACCTTTCCCGTCAGGATGAGCTTACCGGCTGCTTCAACCGCCGCGGTTTCTTTGAAGAGCTTAGAAAACGCCTCAGCGATGACGCGAACGACGGCGCAGAGGCTATAATGGTATTCGCCGACCTCGACTGCCTAAAAACCATCAACGACCGGTTCGGTCACGAAGAGGGCGATTTCGCTATACGCTCCGCCGCCGAGATACTCAAAGAATCTTTCGGCGATAACGAGATAGTCGGAAGGATAGGCGGCGATGAGTTTGCTGTGTGCGCTTTCCTACACGGAATGGTAGATATACCACGTCTGCGCGACTATATCGAGAGCGTTTCCGAACGCTATAACGCCCTGCACGCCGCCGATAAGCCGTATATCGTGCATATCAGCGTAGGCGTTTATTCATTCGTCTGCACAGGCACGGTGGAGATAACCGAACTGCTCAGCCACGCCGACGCGCTGCTTTACGAACAGAAGAAACACAAGAAACCTATACTGAAAAGCGAATGTTCATAAAAAATTTACGTTTTGCGTCAAAAGCGCCCTTGACAATGGGCGGGTATGGTGGTATAATATATAAGCATTCGTGATCTAAAGACAGTCGGCATAAAGGTAAGCCCGACCGAGGATTGTGGCAATGATATTTATTTTGCTAACTTGTTCCTCTTTTTGGTCTGCGATCAGAAAGAGGATTTTCTTTATTGCGTTTGCTATTTTTAATTTCGTGAGGTGAAATCATAATGGCAAGTGAAAAGATTCTGGCTTCCAAGAAGGAAAAAGTAGCCGCTCTCGCTGAGCTGCTGAAGAACTCCTGCTCGGGCGCTCTCGTAGATTACGAGGGTATCACCGTAGAGGAGGACACCAAGCTCCGCCGCGAAATGCGCGAGAACAACGTGCAGTACTTCGTAGAAAAGAACACCATGCTCCGCCTTGCATTCAAGGAGGCAGGCATCGAAGGTCTTGACGACGTGCTCAACGGCGCTACCGCTATCGCGATCTCTAACGACGATGAGACCGCTCCTGCAAGAATCCTGGGCAAGTTCGCTGACGACTTCGGCGACGCTAAGTTCGAGCTGAAGGCAGGCTTCATCGGTACTACCGTATACGATAAGGCAGGCGTTACCGCTCTTTCCAAGATTCCTTCCAAGGAAACTCTGCTGGCACAGCTGGTCGGCTCCCTCCAGGGACCTCTCACCAAGCTCGCTGCTACGCTCAAGGCTGTTGCGGACAAGAAGTCCGAAGAAGCTGCTTAATAGCTTTCAGCCCAAGTCTGCGGCATGATACAGCCGCGTAAATAACTTAAATTAAATGTTAAAGGAGAAAATTATCATGGCATCTGAAAAAATTACTAACATGATTGAAGAGATCAAGACTATGTCCGTTCTCGAGCTTTCTGAGCTTGTAGACGCTATCCAGGAAGAGTTCGGTGTTACCGCTGCTATCGCTGCTGGCCCTGCTGCCGGCGGTGCTGCTCCTGCTGAGGCAGAGAAGACTGAGTTCGACGTTATCCTCGCTTCCTTCGGCGACGCTAAGATGGGCGTTATCAAGGCTGTTAAGACCATCACCGGTCTGGGCCTGAAAGAGGCTAAGGCTCTCGTTGAAGAGGCTCCTAAGGCTATCAAGGAAGGCGTTTCCAAGGCAGAGGCTGAGGATCTTAAGGCACAGCTCGAGGCTGCCGGCGCTACTGTTGAGCTCAAGTAATTATTGCTTGAATATCAGCTTGTAAACATAACACACATGGGTCATACGGCTCATGTGTGTTTTTTTATTGACAAGGCAGCTTATTTGTTATATAATTGTATAGGCGTTTAAAATACCGACAAATACAGCGAGGTGCATGATTATGTTTGAAATCAAAGATGATTTTTATTTAGACGGGAAGCCGTTTAAAATAATATCCGGCGCGGTGCATTACTTCCGTACCGTTCCGGAATATTGGCGCGATAGGCTAGAAAAGCTCGTCAATATAGGCTGCAACACTGTGGAAACGTATATCCCTTGGAATTTTCAAGAGCCTAAAAAGGGCGAGTATCACTGGGAGGGTATGCACGATGTTTGCCGCTTTATAGAAACGGCGCAGCAGCTGGGGCTTTATATCATAATAAGACCCTCGCCGTATATATGCTCAGAATGGGAGTTCGGCGGGCTGCCGGCATGGCTGCTCAAAGACCCGAAAATGCGCCTGCGCTGCTCGTATCAGCCGTATCTCGACGCAGTTAGGGATTACTACAAGGTGCTTATGCCAAAGCTTGCGCCGTATCAGTGCGACCGAGGCGGAAATATCATTCTCATGCAGATAGAAAATGAATACGGGTATTACGGCAACGATACAGCCTATCTCGATTTCTTGCGAGATACTATGCGTGAACTAGATATTACCGTGCCGTTAGTTACCTCTGACGGTCCGTGGAGCGAGGCGGTATTTAAGTCCGGTATGACAGACGGCGCTCTGCCGACAGGCAACTTCGGTTCTGCGGCGGAGTGGCAGTTCGGAGAAATGAAGCGCTTTATCGGCGAGAAACGTCCGCTTATGTGCATGGAATTTTGGAACGGCTGGTTTGACGCATGGGGCGGAGAGCACCATACTACCGAGCCCGAAAAGGCGGCGCACGAGCTTGACGAGCTGCTGAAAAGGGGCAGCGCGAATTTCTATATGTTTGAGGGCGGTACGAATTTTGGATTTATGGCAGGCAGAAACTGCGGAAGCAGGACAGCCGACGTTACCTCTTACGAATATGACGCTCCGCTCACCGAGGACGGCAGGCTCACAGAAAAATACGCTCTCTGCAAAGAGGTCATCGCAAAGTATACTGATGTGAAAGAGATCCCGCTTTCGTCAAATATCAAGCGTGCGGACTTCGGAAAAATAAGGTGCTGCGCCAAGACAGATCTTTTCAGCACGCTTTTAAAGCTGGCAGAGCCTGTTGTTTCGCCGTATCCGCTGAGCTTTGAGGAGCTTGACTGCTATTACGGCTATGTGCTTTACCGCATTAAGCTGCGCGAAAATGAGCTGGCTGAAAATGCCAGATGTGAAAACGCGGCGGACAGAGTTCAGGCTTTCAGAAACGGCAGATACGCTTTTACTGCTTTTGCTGAAAATATTGGCGAGCAGTTTGAATTTCCCGAAAAAAGCAGCGGAGGAAGTGTAGAGCTGCTTGTTGAGAATATCGGCAGGGAAAACTTCGGCACAGGTCTTGAAAATCAGCGAAAGGGCATACTCGGCGGGGCAGTGATAAACGGTCATAGGTATTTTGGCTTTGAGATGTTCCCTCTGCCGCTCGATGAAAAGCAGATCGCCAATATTGATTTTGAAAGCGGCTATACAGAGGGTGTGCCGGCATTTTACAAATTCGAGCTTGATATTGAAGAGCCTGCGGATACTTTTTTGGATACCGATGGCTTTGGCAAGGGCGCGGCGTTTGTAAACGGCTTTAACCTGGGCAGATTTTGGGAGATAGGCCCGCAGCGGCGGCTGTATCTTCCCGCACCGCTTCTCAAAAAGGGCAGAAACACTATCGTGATTTTTGAGAGCGAGGGAAAAGCTGCGGAAACTATCCGCTTATGCGGCGAACCTTCTCTTTCATGATGTTGATGTAATGTGTATAAAAGATTAAATTTGTGTGAGAAATTGCCCGCGGGTCTTGAAATCCGCCCGGAATGTGTTATAATATAGAGTAGAGAGAAGTACCTCTCGGAAATATTATAAAGGAGGCTAATCACTATGGCTTATAAGATCAGTGACGATTGCATCGCTTGCGGCGCTTGTGCAGACCAGTGCCCCGTTAGCGCTATTTCTGAAGGAGACGGAAAGTACGTTATCGACGCAGATACCTGCATCGACTGCGGTTCTTGCGCAGGCGTATGTCCCGTCGGCGCACCTAACGCTGACTAATAATATTAGGTACATATTGGCAGACCTTTCTTGCTCAGAGCATGAGAGGTCTGCTTTTTTGCGTAGTTTTTACTAAAATTACAAAAATCCCTATTGACAAATATGGTTATATGATATATAATGTATACATACGGTTGAAAACTTTAGGCTATTATGCACATAACTATGCCGCCCTTTAGCCGTGTAATCCATATAATGAGGGAGCGAATCACTTTGAAAAACTACGATAATACACAGATCAAAAATATTGCGATAGCGGGCCACGCAGGTTCGGGCAAGACTACTCTTACCGAAACGCTGCTTTACGCGGCGGGCGTTACCGACCGTTTGGGCAAGGTCGCCGACGGCACTACCGTTTCTGACTATACCGCCGAAGAGATAAAGCGCAAAGGCTCGGTCTACACCTCGCTTTCGTTCTATGAGCGCGACGGCTTTAAGGTAAACCTGCTCGACACCCCCGGCCTTTTCGACTGCGAACAGTCGATGGTAGAGGGTATTTCCGCCTGCGGCTGCTGCATGATAACTGTATCGGGCAAGTCGGGCGTAAAGGTCGGCACGCATAAGGCTTACAATTACGCCAAGAAAATGGGCAAGCCCGCGATGTTCGTAGTTACCAAGCTCGACGATGAAAATGCCAACTTCAATAACGTGCTCACGCAGCTAAAGACCGAGTTCGGCCCCGCCGTGTGTCCCGTCGTAGTCCCCGTCATCGCCGACAGAAAGATAGTTTCGTTCGTAAATCTTATCGAGATGAAAGCTTATAAATACGTTGACGGCAAGGCTGTTGAAACAGATATGCCTACCGCCGAAGTCAGCGAAAAGATGGGCTACCGCATCGACGGTCTTATCGAAGCTGTTTCCGAGGCCGTTGCCGAAACTGACGAGGCGCTATTTGAAAAGTTCTTCTCGGGCGAGGCTTTCACGCAGAAAGAGCTTATCGACGGCATACATAAGGGCGTGAACGAGGGCATAATTCTCCCCGTGACCTGCGTTTCCGCGGCTACTATGGCGGGCGTGGATATGCTGATGAAAGAGATAACTCTTCTCCTGCCTGCCCCCGCTGAAAAAGAGGATAAGCCCGCAATTTCCGCAGACGGCACGCCTTGCAGTATCATCTGCGAAAGCGCCGCACCGCTCAGCGCGATAGTTTTCAAGACAGTGGCTGATCCGTTCGTCGGCAAGCTTTCGTATATCCGCGTGCAGTCGGGCACTCTCAAGAGCAATACCGAGGTCGTGAACGCCGCTACCGGCGTAAGCGAAAAGGTCGGAAAACTCTTCTTCCTAGAGGGCAAGAAGCAGATCGAAACTGCGGAAGTAGGCTGCGGCGATATTTGCGCCGCCGTGAAACTTTCGGCGCATACGGGCGATACTCTCTGCGACCCCGCCCGCGTTATCTCATACGCTGTACCGAAATTCCCCGCGCCGACCTACCGCGTAGCGCTAAAGGCAGTTTCGCAGAGCGATGAAAGCAAGATAAGCTCGGCAATATCCCGCCTGCTGGAAGAGGATATGTCGCTGAAATATGAGCAAGAGCCCGATACCCTCGAAATGATACTCACCACTCTAGGCGGTCTGCACCTCGACTCCACCGTCGGCAGATTAAAGCGCGATTTCGGCGTTGACGTCACCACCTCCGTGCCCAAGGTCGCCTATAAGGAAACTATCCGCAAGAAGGTCAAGGCGCAGGGCAGATACAAGAAGCAGTCGGGCGGTCACGGTCAGTTCGGCGATGTTTGGATAGAGTTTGAGCCTTGCATTTCCGATGAGCTGATATTTGAAGAGCGCGTTTTCGGCGGCGCTGTTCCCAAAAACTATTTCCCCGCGGTAGAAAAAGGCTTGCAGGAGTGCGTGAAGCACGGCGTGCTGGCGGGCTTCCCCGTGGTCGGCGTAAAAGCGATTCTGGTCGATGGCTCTTACCACCCCGTTGACTCCTCCGAAATGTCGTTCAAGACGGCGGCGGCTCTCGCTTTCAAAGAGGGTATCCCGCAGGCCGAGCCTATGCTGCTCGAGCCGGTCGGCAACCTCACCGTTACAGTTCCCGATGATAAAACAGGCGACGTTATCGGCGAGCTTAATAAGCGCCGCGGCAGAGTTATGGGCATGATCCCCTCTGAGGAAAAGGGCATGACTGAGGTCACCGCAGAAGTGCCGATGGCTGAGATGAGCGATTTCACTCTCACCCTCCGCCAAATGACTCAGGGTCAGGGCACTTTCACCCTAGAGCAGGCGCGTTACGACCGCCTCCCCGAAAACCTCGTTGCCGAAGTTATCGCAAAGAATTTCGCAGGTTAAAAATCAAAACAGCATAAAAATAACGCAGGAGTTTTGCCGCTCCTGCGTTTTTGTTTGCGTAAATTTATTCAGCGCCGCTCTTTTCGTCAGAGCCTTCGCTTTCCGACTTCGACTCAGCTTCCGTAAAAGCCGCGGGGTATTTCGTCTTTAGGTCGATAGGTTCGGTGGTAAGACCCTTGTCGTCAAGCTCCTCCGCCTGCTCGGCAAGGTCGTTCGCCATTTTCTCGAAAATTTCGTAGTAAATGTCGTAGCTTTCCTGCATTTTCTCCAGCGAGTCGCCCAGCGTAGCAACAGGTCGGCGCAGACATAAATGCAGGTCGTTCGGCATATCGTCAAAATTCAGCTCTTTAGCGAGGAAGCCGAAGTTCAGCGAAAGTCCGTCGCTGTCGATGTACTTGTTGTCGGGCAGGTCTTTCGTCAGGTCATCCTTCATCAGCGCCTGCAAGCCGGGGTCGGTGTTCGAGTCGGTGATGACCATTATTACGTCGCCCTCTTGCAGATTTGCGTAAAATTTCGTGCTGTTGGTGCTGTAAGTCGGGTCGTTTGAATAATCGTTCAGCGGTATGTTCATTATGGAAACGTGCACCTCGCCGTCGCCATTCACATCGGGCGTGTACTTCTCAAAAAGCTTTTTCAGTTCATCGCTGTGCTGACCTATTCCGTCGTCCGCGATTACCATTACAGTGATGTCCGGCTTTTCGCGGGTAACGATGTCCACCACGAGGAACGCCGCCACCGCCACGAGAAAGATGCCGAAGCATATCCACATCTTGTCGTGGTACCAGAAGTTTGCGAGCTTTTCCTTGCCGCTGAGCACTCGCTTTTCCTCGTGCTCCTCCTTTATCTCCTCTTCTTCGCTGGCAACGCCCGCTTTCATCTTCATGAGGTCGAGCTTGTCCTGCGCTATCTTGCGGTCGCGCGCCGCCTTTGCTTCACGCTCACGGCGTATGCGTTCTTTCTGCCGCTCTTCGGCTTTAGCCTGCGCTTCCGCCTGCCTTTCGCGCTCCTCCTCGGCGAGCTTTTTTTCGTATTCAAAATCATCGTCGGGCAGCAGCTTGCCGTTTTCCCCTTCGGTTTCGATTTTTTTCATATTTTTTCATTCTCCCTCTTCGGAATAATATACAAATAAATTATAACACATACATATGTACATTCTATTAACCGAACCGTGAAATTTAGGTGAAAAATCAACTTGGGTTTATCCATGTTTTGGTATGTGAAATTAGAAAAGTTCACAAAACTGTCACTCAAATTTGTGCAGAATGACGTTGACATCTGCTAACAATTCTGATATAATGCTTGTTAGCAGGTTGACAGTCAGCTCTATAACTGTCAGCCTAGAAACTGTATGACGGTTGATAATAAATAAGAATTATATGAGGAGATATATGGATAAGATAATAAAACTGGCGCTGCCCGAAGATTGCAGGATAATTGCGGTGAGCGATATCCACACTCATTGGCAGCTTTTGGATAAGCTGCTGAAAAAAGCGGGATATGACCCGAAGAGCGACTATCTTGTTATCGTTGGCGATATACTGGAACACGGTAGCGATAATATAAAGACCCTTGAATATGTCAAGGCACTTTGTGATAAAAGCGATAAGGCTGTATGTTTGATGGGCAATAACGATATAATGTGCTCTAGAATGGCTTATCACTATGATTTTAAGCGCTTTCAGCAGCAGTTTTATAGAAATGAACATAATACTTTCAGACAAATGGCTAATACCCTCGGGTATGTTGACTGCTGGGAGGGCAATTGGCTTGAAATAAGAGAAAAAGTTGTTGAGAGATATGAGGAACTGCTGACTTTTGTCAGAGATCTTCCTATATGCCTTGAAACGGAAAAATATGTTTTCGTTCACGCAGGGCTTGAAGACCGTCCTGACTGGAGAAATACAGATGATATTTACGCAATAACTGTACCGTGGTTTTTGCGTAAAGAAAACCCTACGGGCAAACAGCTTGTGTTCGGACATTATCCTACATACAATTACAGACGCTCAAATGTGACAGATCTGCCGATATTCTACAGCAGGAAGAATATGATCTGTATCGACGGCGGTCTTTCTATCAAAGAGGCTTGCCAAATGAATATGCTTGTGATAAACAAGCGCGGCGACGAATATTCTCATGAGGTAATTTGGGACACCGACGTGCCAAAGAAAACGGTGATAAAAGATCATCACAGCGATAGTCAGCCTGTTTATATCGACTGGGAAAAGCAGGACATATCTATCGTTGAAAAAAAGGGCTATTTTACTAAAGTAAAAGATGAATACACAGGCGGCGAGGGGCTTATCCCCAGCCATGAGATATATTATTTTGATGAAAAGCCGCACGTTTATCAGTTTTTATCCTCTTTTCCTAATGTGAAAATGGGCGAGAAAGTATCGGTCTTTTACGAGGACGAAACTATGGCTTTGGTCATAACTGAAAATTCTACAGTCGGCTGGCTGCCGTCTGAGATAATAGAAAAATAAATAAAGGAGGGTAATACCATGTGCGAAGACTGCAATAACTGCGGCGAGCCTATAGTTAAAGGCCCGCAGGACGGCAAACGCCATATCGGCGCGGAGATGCGAATGATCTCAAACCTCATTCGCCGCCGCTTCAACAGCACGCTCAATAGTGAGGACGAGGCCATCAGCGGCTCAAACGGCTGGATACTCGGCTACTTGGTGCAAAACGACGGCAGAGATGTTTTTCAGCGAGATCTGGAAGAGGAATTTCACGTCCGCCGCGCTACTGTTTCAAAGACCATCTG
Organism: Ruminococcus sp. 210702-SL.1.03; assembly: GCF_020559915.1. Lineage (GTDB taxonomy): Bacteria > Bacillota > Clostridia > Oscillospirales > Ruminococcaceae > YE71. The sequence goes on along the minus strand of NZ_JAJCLZ010000001.1, from coordinate 193,437 downwards.
CCTTATGGTGCAGAAAGGCTTGATCGAGCGGCAGTCAGTTCCCAGCGACGCACGCCTTAAAAAGCTGGTGATAACCGAAAAGGGCAGACGCCTGAACGCCGAAATCATAGAGCGCTTCGATGCGATAGAGCGCGATGTGGTGAAGGATATACCGCCAGATAAGCTCGAAAATTTCTTTGAGGTGTGCGATATGATAGTGAAAAATCTTAGTGAAACGGAGGAAAAAGGAATATGATAAAAAAGCTCGCTTCCTGTATCAGGGAGTATAAGAAAGATTCTATCCTAACGCCCGTTTTCGTAGCCTTGGAGGTAGTGCTTGAATGTATTATCCCTTACGTTATAGCGCTGCTGGTAAATAATATACAGCGCGGCTGCGAACTCGGCGTTATAGTTAAGTACGGTCTGGTAGTTTTCGTTATGGCTTGCCTTTCGCTGCTTTGCGGAGCGCTTTCGGGCTACTTCTGCGCCAGAGCTTCCAGCGGCTTTGCAAAAAATCTGCGCAAAGACCTTTTCTATAAGGTGCAGGGCTTTTCGTTCGCGAATATTGATAAGTTCTCGACCTCCAGCCTTGTTACCCGCCTTACCACCGACGTTACCAACGTGCAGAACGCCTACATGATGATAATCCGTATAGTGGTAAGATGCCCCTTTATGCTGATATTCGCGCTGGTAATGTCGGTGCTCATGAGCCCCTCGCTCGCTATGACATACCTCTTTATAGTTCCTGTACTGGCGATCGGCTTGGGTCTTATGATAAAGATCTCTATGCCGATATTCAACCGCCTTTTCAAAAAGTACGACGCGCTGAATGAATCGGTTCAGGAGAACGTAAACGGTATCCGCGTAGTAAAAGCTTACGTTCGTGAAGATTACGAGATAAACAAGTTCAACGAAGCCTCGCAGGAGCTGAAACGCAGCTTTACCCGCGTAGAGAAGATACTCGCTTTTAACTCTCCGCTGATGCAGTTCTGTATGTACGTCACCATGACTGCCGTTTCGCTCTTCGGCGCGGGTATGATAATCCGCAGCGGCGGCTCGGCTTTCAACGTCGGCGACCTCTCGAGCATGATAACTTACAGTATGCAGATACTCATGAGCCTTATGATGATCTCGATGATCTTCGTTATGGTAACTATGTCGGTAGCTTCCGCAAGACGTATCTGCGAAGTGCTCGATGATGAAAGCACCATCAAAGATCCCGAAAACGCCGTTACCGATGTAAAAGACGGCAGCGTAGATTTCGATAACGTAAGCTTTGCTTACTCGGCAGACGCTGAGAAAAACGTGCTCGAGGGCATAGACCTGCATATCAAGTCGGGTCAGACGATAGGCATTATCGGCGGAACGGGAAGCTCAAAATCCTCGCTGATACAGCTTATACCCCGCCTTTATGACGTTACGGGCGGCTCGGTAAAGGTAGGCGGCAGAGATGTACGCGAGTACGATATAAAGACTCTGCGCGATCAGGTGGCAGTAGTTCTACAAAAAAACGTTCTTTTTTCGGGCACTATAAAAGAAAACCTGCGCTGGGGCGATGAAAACGCAAGCGATGAAGAGCTCGAGCGCGTATGCAGACTCGCACAGGCTGACGAATTCGTTCAGAAGTTCCCCGAAAAGTACGATACTTATATAGAGCAGGGCGGTACTAACGTTTCGGGCGGTCAGAAACAGCGCCTTTGCATAGCCCGCGCACTGCTCAAAAAGCCGAAGATACTTATTCTCGACGACTCCACCAGCGCGGTAGATACAAAGACCGACGCGCTGATAAGAAAAGCTTTCGCCGAAGAGATACCCGATACTACCAAGATAATCATAGCTCAGCGTATCTCCTCAGTGCAGGCGGCAGACCAGATAGTAGTTCTTGAAGGCGGAAAGATAAACGGAGTAGGCACTCACGAAGAGCTGCTTGAGAATAACGAGATCTACCGCGAAGTTTATACCTCGCAGAACAAGAACAGCGGAGAGGAGGATACAAATGCCTAAGAAGCCGTATGTAAAAGCCCCTAATGCGCCGAAGCCGCAGATGGGCAGGATACTGAAAGACCTTTTCAGCAATTATAAAAAGCGCCTTACGCTGGTTATCTTCTGCATAATTATAAGCGCAGTAGCGAGCACCGTATCCTCGCTTTTCATGAACCAGCTTATCTCGGTAATAGAGAAAGCGCTGAAAGTTTACAGCGCGGAAGGTGCGGCCGCCGCTATGGAGTACGCAAAGCCGGGAATTACAAAAGTTATCGGGCTGATGATCGCGATATACGTTATAGGAATACTCGCGACCACCGTTTACACGCTGAACATGGCTGTTGTAACGCAGGGCCACCTCGCTAAAATGCGCGAGAAGATGTTCAAGCGCATGGAAAAGCTGCCGATAAAGTATTTCGATCAGCACCCCCACGGCGATATTATGAGCCACTACACCAACGATATAGACACCCTGCGCCAGCTTATCTCGCAGGCACTGCCGCAGGCGCTCACCGCAGGTCTTACACTGCTGGTACTCTTTTTCGTAATGCTCTACCTAAGCGTCTGGATGACGCTTATCGTGGTAGCGGGCGTTCTGCTCATGCTTTGGGTGACTAAAAACATCGGCGGCAAGAGCGCGAAGCACTTCGTAAAACAGCAGAAGTCGCTCGGTAAAGCCGAGGGCTATATCGAAGAAATGATAGAGGGTCAGAAGGTAGTAAAGGTCTTCTGCCACGAGAGCCATGCGAAGCAGGATTTCGATAAGATAAACGAGCAGCTCTTTAACGACGCGAACAACGCTAACAAGTACGCAAATATCCTCATGCCTATCATGGGCAATATCGGCAATATACTCTATATCCTCGCGGCTTTCATCGGCGGCGTGCTGATAACGCTGAATGTGCCGAACCTCTCGATCTCGGGTCAGGCTATGAGCATAGCGGTAGTAGTGCCTTTCCTCGGAATGGTGCGCCAGTTCAGCCAGAACATTTCAAATATCTCTCAGCAGATAAACGCGGTAGCTATGGCTATGGCGGGCGCTTCGAGGATCTACGACCTTATCGACGAGCAGCCCGAAACCGACGAGGGATACGTTACCCTTGTAAACGCTAAGTACGGCGCTGACGATGAGCTTGTAGAGTGCGAAGAGCGCACCAACATCTGGGCTTGGAAGCACCCCCACGAGGACGGCAGCGTAACGCTGACTAAGGTTACGGGCCATGTAGAGTTCGATGACGTAGACTTCGGCTATGTGCCCGAAAAGATAGTTCTGCACGATGTTTCCATCTACGCGAACCCCGGCGAAAAGGTAGCTTTCGTAGGCGCGACGGGCGCAGGAAAGACCACTATCACAAACCTTATCAACCGCTTTTACGACATCGCCGACGGCAAGATACGCTACGACGGCATAAATATCAACAAGATAAAGAAAGACGATCTGCGCCGCTCGCTCGGTATAGTTTTGCAGGACGTAAACCTTTTTACAGGCACGGTAATGGATAATATCCGCTACGGCAACCTCGGCGCCAGTGACGAAGAGTGCATAGCCGCGGCGCGCCTTGCAAACGCCGACGATTTCATCAGACGTTTGCCCGAGGGCTATAATACCATGCTCACGGGCAACGGTGCGAACCTCTCGCAGGGTCAGCGCCAGCTTATCTCGATAGCCCGCGCAGCGGTAGCCGACCCGCCCGTAATGATATTAGACGAAGCTACTTCCTCCATCGACACCCGCACCGAGGCGCTGGTACAGCGCGGCATGGACGGACTGATGTACGGCAGAACGGTTTTCGTAATAGCCCATCGCCTTTCCACCGTGCGCAATTCCGACGTTATCATGGTGCTCGAGCAGGGCAGGATAATCGAGCGCGGCAGCCACGATAAGCTGATAGCCGAAAAGGGCAAGTATTATCAGCTTTATACAGGCGCTTTCGAGCTGGAATGATATTTGCTTAAACACTTATACGCTAAAACGGCAGGCTTTTTACGGCCTGCCGCTTTTTTATTCACAATTCCTTAGCCGTTTTCGCCACCGCCTGTATCAAACTATCCACCTGCCGCGAATTGTTGAAAGCGGCGGGCGAGAAGCGCACCGTGCCCTGCTCCAGCGTGCCGAGCGTGCGGTGCGCCAGCGGAGCGCAGTGCAGCCCACCCCTCAGCGCGAAGCCTTTTTCCGAAAGCGCCGCTGATACCCGCTGCGAATTTTTCTCGCCGATGTTGAATGAAACTATCGGCGCGCGGCGGTCGATGCGGTAAAGTTTCACGTCCTTTATCCGTGAGATACCCTGCTCAAACTGCTCGCAGAGCGAGATCTCGTGCGCCAATATCCGCTGCGGAGTTTTCGTCTTTACAAACTCCAGCCCAGCCCGCAGGCCTATTATGCCCGCCGTGTTGACAGTGCCGCTCTCCAGCCGCTCGGGCAGGAAAGGCGTTTGCTCGGGCTGCTCTGAGGTCGCGCCCGTTCCGCCTTCCATTATCGTGCTCAGCTCGTACTCGCCGCTCGAGATCAGCAGACCCGTGCCCGAAGGCCCGTAGAGCGCCTTGTGCCCCGAAGCACATATGAAGCTCACCCCGCCGCTGACTTTTAGGTCGATAAGCCCCGCCGCCTGCGCTGCGTCGGTGATGAAACATATCCCGTAGCTGCGGCAAAGCTCGGCAAGCTCGCGTATCGGCATCAGCCGCCCCGTTACGTTTGAAGCCGCCATGCAGCATATGCACTTCGTGTCGCTGCGTATCAGCCTGCGGAAATTCTCTACCGTTTCCTCGTCGCTGTCGCTGATCTGCGCTACGGAAAATGTCGCCCCGCGCCGCTTGTACAGCGCGTATACGGGGCGGAAAACTGAGTTGTGCTCGTAGTCTGAGATTATGATGTGCCCGCCGTACTGCATCATTCCCTTTATCGCCATATTCAGCGCGGCGGTGCAGTTTGCGGCAAAAACGGCGTCCTGCGGCTGCGCGCCAAACATATCAGCCGCCGCCGCGCGCGTCTTGAACACCTGCTCAGATGTCGCGACCGAAAGCTTGTGACCGCCCCTGCCGGGGTTTCCGCCGTACCGCGTGAAAGCAGTCTGCACCGCCGCCGCAACGCTCGGCGGCTTCGGGAACGTGGTGGCAGAGTTATCAAAATTTACGAAATTCATGGCATTATACCACCCCCTTCATATCAGTGTATGATATTCGGTGCGGCTTCGTGCCGAAAATGTCGTATTCCGCCGCGAACTTATCCCGCCCGCGGTGAATATAATGTCGATATACGGTCTTGTGCCGATGATATAGATAAAGCCTCTCTCTGCGCTGAAATTTGTCAGAGTGAGGCTTTTTTTTTTGCTTTATATCATCTTTTTGAGCTGCTCAGAGAAAGCTATCATCTGCTCCATGCTCATGGCTTCGGGGCGTATCGTCGGGCTAAGGCCTGCCGATTCCGCCGCGCTTATCACCGTAGATTTCTCCGCGCCGATGGTCGCCGATACCGAGTTGCAGAGCGTCTTGCGCCGCTGCTGAAACGCCGCGCGGACTACCTTGAAGAAAAACTTCTCGTCCGTCACCCCCTCGGGAGTGTGCTCGCGCAGGTCGAATCTGATAACGCAGCTGTCAACGTTCGGCGCAGGGTAAAAGCTGCCGCGCGATACGTCGAAAAGCTTCTTCGGCTCGGAAAAATACCGTACTGCGAAAGTTACCGCGCCGCTTTCGCGCGTGCCCGTTTCGGCGCAAAGCCGTACGCCCGCCTCTTTCTGCACCATCACCGTTACCGACTTTATCGGCAGACGCTCTTCAAGCAGGCGCATTATTATCGGCGATGTTATGTAGTAGGGCAGATTAGCGCACACCGCCACGTTCAGCCCTTGAAATTCTTCGTCGATGAGCTTTTTCAGGTCGGTCTGCATGATGTCGGCGTTTATTATCTTCACGTTGTCGTGCTCCGCCAGCGTTTCCGCCAGCACGGGTATCAGCCGCTCGTCAAGCTCTATCGCGCAAACCTTGTCCGCGCGCTTCGCAAGCTCGTGGGTCAGTACGCCAACGCCCGTTCCTATCTCTATTATCCCCGCGCCCTTTTCCGCGCCGCCCATCTCGGCTATCCGCGGGCATACGGCGGGGTTTATGAGAAAATTCTGCCCCAGCTTTTTTGAAAAAGAAAAGCCGTGGCGCTGCATTATCTCATTCACGGTCTTTATCTGATAAAGTCCTTCCAATACCTGTATCCTCCACTTGTTTCGTAATTGTGATCGTTTTAAGGCAACACCGCACAACTACCGCCTAGCGGCTTTGTGCACATCTTGCTTGCGTTTTTGCGAAGCCAAAACAATTTTCCGTCATATCACCCAAAACCTCCTAGCTTAACGCGAGTTAAGCGTCGTCGGCTTTAGGCAATCTGACGAAAAATCTGACGACGCAATCTGCACACAATAGTTGTGCGGTATTGCCTTAATTTTAACACGTTATCGCCGCAAAGTCAACTTTTTTCAGGCATAAAATTTATTTTTCAGCGGATAATATTTTCAGAGATACATCGCAGGAGGTGAAATTTTATGTGCAGAAAAAGACCCGCCCGCAGCAGCGATATTCCCTTGGGGCTTTCGATGGCTATGGCGCAGAACCCCGCCGCTTTCAAAGTTTTCATGCAGCTTCCGCCCGAGCGCCGCGAAAGTCTTGTGATGGGCGAGGATAAGCACGCCGCCGCCAATATACGCGGTATGCGCAGCTTTTCCGATCACCACTTGTACGACTGACCTCGCCGCTGCATTGTGAAATTGCACAATTATCAGCAATAAATCAGTAACAAATTTTATATCAAATTCTGTTGAATTTCGGACGAAAATATTGTACAATATATAAAGGGTATGCTGCGGCTATTATGCCGGCGGCATACCGCGGCGGCTGTTTTGAGTAATGCCGCTTTCCCCCGTGCGAGCTTCTGAAAGGAATGGTTTTCGATATGCAGAATTTTGAGCGCCGATTCTTTTCATATTTATGTAAGGATATTTCCGTTAAAGGCGGATCTACCCTCGGCTTTTCGCACTCTAATTGTAATTTATAGCAGTATTATTACAGCAGTTTGCTTCATATAGCTGCTGTTTTTTTATTATACATGGTAATGATGGAGGAATTTTCTTATGAAAAAGGTTGCAGTTATAATGGGCTCAGACAGCGATTTTCCTATCGTGAAAAATGCGCTTGCCGAGCTTAAAAAGTACGGCGTGCCTTTTGAGTGCCGCGTTATGAGCGCTCACCGCACCCCAGAGCTTGCCGCTGATTTTGCGAAAAACGCTAAGGCTAACGGCTTCGGCATAATAATCTGCGCGGCAGGCATGGCGGCTCATCTGGCGGGCGTGATCGCGGGAAACACCACGCTGCCCGTTATCGGCATCCCGATAAAATCGACTTTTGAGGGTCTTGACGCTCTGCTCGCTACCGTTCAGATGCCAAGCGGCATACCTGTCGCAACAGTGGCTGTAAACGGCGCGAAAAATGCCGCAATTCTCGCGATAGAGATGCTCGCGCTTTCAGACGATACCCTTGCCGAAAAGCTTGAAAAGGCTAAGCAGGAAATGGTAGGGGGCGTAGAGGCGAAGGATAAAGCGCTTCAGGAGCAGATAGCTCAGCTTTGAGGATATAAACATTTGAAACATTATGAACTGATACTTTTCGACCTTGACGGCACTATAACAGACTCGGCTGAGGGCATAATCAACTGCGTAGAGCACGCTCTGCGGCAGATGGGAAGAGATGTTCCGCAGCGCAGCAGTTTGTACCGCTTTATAGGCCCGCCGCTTATGGATTCTTTTCGCGATTTCTGCGGTATGGACAACGAGCAGGCGGCTGAGGCGACGCGCCTTTATCGCGAAAGGTATAAGGATATAGGAATATTTGAAAATGCAGTTTACGGCGGCGCGGCGGAAATGCTCGCGCGCATAAGGGCTGCGGGCAGGCGCACTGCGTTGGCTACATCTAAGCCCGAGGTCTACGCGCGCAGGATAATCTCTCACTTCTGCCTTGACGAATACTTCGATTTTGTCGGCGGGGCGGAGATGACAGGCGAGCGCACCAATAAAGCGGCTGTTATAAGATATGTCATGAAAAGCTGCGGGGCTGAGGCGGATAAAACGCTTATGGTCGGCGACAGACATCATGATATAGAGGGCGCGGCTGCCGAGGGCATCGACAGCTTAGGCGTGCTTTACGGCTACGGAAACAGGGAAGAGCTTGAAAAAGCCGGCGCTGACTATATAGCCGAAACTCCCGCGCAGACTGCGGACATTATACTAGCATAAAATCAAATTTTACATATGATCTTAGGAGGAAATCAACATGGCAAACGTAGTAAAGGGCGAACAGCTTTATGAAGGAAAGGCTAAGAAAGTTTACGCGACTAACGATCCTGATCTCGTTATCGTAGATTACAAGGACGACGCTACCGCTTTCAACGGCGAAAAGAAGGGCACTATCACCGGCAAGGGCGTTATCAATAATAAGATGACGAACTATATGTTCAAGCTGCTTGAGAACGAGGGCGTGCCTACTCACCTCGTTGAAGAGATCAGCGACAGAGAAACGATCGTTAAGAAGGTAGAGATAGTTCCTCTCGAAGTCATCGTAAGAAACGTAGCTGCCGGCAGCTTCTCTAAGAAACTCGGTATTGCTGAGGGCACTAAGCTCAAGCAGCCTACTCTCGAGTTCAGCTACAAGAACGACGATCTGGGCGACCCCTTTATCAATAAGTACTACGCTCTCGGTCTTGACCTCGCTACCGAAGAGGAGATCGCAGACATCACTAAGTACGCTTTCAAGGTAAACGAGTTCATGCTCGGCTTCTTTAAGAAGATGAATATCGACCTCATCGACTTCAAGATCGAGTTCGGCAGATTTCACGGCAAGATAATCCTTGCAGACGAGATCTCTCCCGACACCTGCCGTTTCTGGGACAGCACTACTCACGAGAAGCTTGATAAAGACCGTTTCCGCAGAGATATGGGCGGCGTAGAAGAGGCTTATCAGGAGATCATGAAGCGCCTGATGGGCAGCGAAAAGTAATTTTTCGCCGACAAATACAAACGGATATTTCGTTTAGAATTGCGACGGCAGAGGCGCGTGGGGCGCTCCCTGCCGCTTGCACGTTTTTATAAATTTTGGCATTGCAGGTCTGCGGGCAGGCTTTCGCCGCCGAAAGACCATTGATAAGATGCCCACGGAGGTAATGAATAAATGTTTGACAATATTCATGAAGAATGTGGGGTATTCGGCATTTACGCCGATAAAAAATGCGATGTAGCCGCGCAGACATATGTGGGATTGTATGCGCTTCAGCACCGTGGACAGGAAAGCTGCGGCATCGTAGTGAACGATGATGGATTGTTCAATTATTATAAAGATCTGGGTCTGGTAAATCAGGTGTTCGATAAAGACCGCCTTCAGGCTCTTGGCGAGGGCAATATGGCGATAGGTCATGTGCGCTACTCTACAACTGGAAGCTGCAACGCTTCAAACGCTCAGCCGTTGGTAGTCCGCCACGGCAAAGGCCCTCTCGCGATAGCGCATAACGGCAACCTTACCAATGCGCGTGAGCTGAGGATGCAGTACGAAAACAAAGGTATGATCTTCCATACTACTAACGATACCGAGGTCATCTCTTATGTGATAACCGAAGAGCGCCTTGCCTGCGGATCTATCGAAAAAGCGGTAGAGCAGATGATGTACAGGGTAAAGGGCGCGTACTCGCTGGTGATAATGTCGCCGCAGAAGCTTATAGCCGCGCGCGACCCCGAGGGCTTCCGTCCTCTCTCTCTTGGTAAGCTCGGCGAAAGCTGGGTAGTTTCGAGCGAAACTTGCGCTTTTGACAGCATCGGCGCTAAATTCGTAAGAGATCTGAAACCGGGCGAGATAGTAGTTATCGACGACAGCGGCGTTAGGTCTATCGAAACGCACTGCGGCAGCAAGGGTCATATCTGCGTGTTTGAGTATGTTTACTTCGCACGCCCCGACTCGGTGATAGAGGGTTCCAGCGTACATAAGGCAAGGCTTCGCGCAGGCAAATACCTCTGGCGCGAGCACCCCGTTGACGCGGATATAGTAATAGGCGTTCCCGACTCGGGACTCGACGCGGCGCTCGGCTTTTCGCAGGAGAGCGGCATACCTTACGGCATAGGCTTTATCAAAAACCGCTATATCGGCAGAACGTTTATCCAGCCTACTCAGGCGGAGCGCACCAATTCGGTAAAGATCAAGCTGAACGCTATATCCTCTACCGTAAAGGGCAAGCGCGTTGTCATGATAGACGACTCGATAGTCCGCGGAACTACTTCGGCGCGCATAGTGAACCTGCTGCGCGAGGCGGGGGCTACCGAGGTGCACGTTCGTATATCCAGCCCCGCTTTCGTAGCGCCATGCTACTTTGGCACGGATATTGACAGCAAAGAGAACCTCATAGCCTGCAATATGACTAACGAAGAGATCTGCCGCCACATCGGCGCGGACAGCTTGGGCTACCTCAGCGTAGAGAGCGTGAAAAAGCTTGCGGGCAAGTCAGACTGCGACTTCTGCGTAGGCTGCTTTAACGAGCAGTACCCGATAGAAGTACCCGCAGAAATGCCAAAGGATAAATTTGAGTACAGAATTTCGGACAGTAAATGATTTGATATGAAAGGAATATAACATGAAGAGTTTTTCTGAAAGCTATAAGGAAGCGGGCGTTGACGTTACCGCGGGCTATAAGGCGGTAGAGCTTATGAAAAAGCACGTCGCTAAGACTATGACGGCGGGCGCGCTGAGCGGTATCGGCGGCTTCGGCGGACTTTACGAGGTTGACCTTACAGGCATCACCAAGCCCGTACTCGTTTCGGGCACCGACGGCGTAGGCACTAAGCTCAAGATAGCTTTCCTTATGGATAAGCACGATACAGTCGGCATCGACTGCGTAGCTATGTGCGTGAACGATATAATCTGCTGCGGCGCTAAGCCCCAGTTTTTCCTCGACTACATCGCGGTAGGCAAGAACTACCCCGAAAAGGTAGCGCAGATAGTTTCGGGCGTTGCCGAGGGCTGCATACAGTCGGGCGCTGCGCTCATAGGCGGCGAAACTGCCGAAATGCCCGGCTTCTACCCCGTAGATGAGTACGACCTCGCAGGCTTCGCAGTAGGCGTTGTTGATAAGGACAAGATACTCAAGCCCGAAACGCAGAAGGCGGGCGACGTAATGATCGCTATCGCTTCCAGCGGCGTACATTCCAACGGCTTCTCGCTGGTAAGAAAGGTATTTACCGTAAACGAGCAGAACCTCGCAAGACATAATTCCGAGCTGGGCGCGCCCCTCGGCAGCGTGCTGCTCACACCTACCAAGATATATGTAAAGGCTATCATGAGCCTTATCGAAAAGGTGAACGTGAAGGCTATCTCGCACATCACCGGCGGCGGCTTCTACGAGAATATCCCGAGATCTCTGCCCAAGGGTCTTTCTGCTAAGATCGAGCGCAGCGCCGTACAGGTACTGCCGATATTCAACGTTATCGCCGAAACAGGCAAGATACCTGAGAGAGATATGTTCAATACCTTTAACATGGGCGTCGGCATGACGGTGGTAGTAGATAAGAACGACGCCGACAAGGCTGTTGAAACTCTGAAAGCCGCCGGCGAAAACGCTTATATCCTCGGCGAACTGGTAGAGAGCGAAGAGGGCGTTATCATCTGCTGATGACTACTCTGAAAGGAGCAGATGGAGTAATGAAAAATATAGTCGTACTGGTATCGGGCGGCGGCACGAATCTGCAGGCGCTCATCGACGCCGAGAAAAGGGGAGAGATAAAGGGCGGCAAGATAAGCTGCGTCATCTCCTCAAAAGAGGGCGCGTATGCGCTTGAACGTGCGGCAAACGCAGGCATACCGAGCGTTACCCTGCCGAGAAAGAATTACGCCGACAGCAAAGCTTACAGCGAAGCTATACTTGCCGAGCTGAAAAAGCAGCGCGCCGACCTGATAATCCTCGCGGGCTTTATGACGATACTCGATAAATGCGTTACCGAAGCTTACCCGTATCAGATAATAAACGTACACCCCGCACTGATCCCGTCTTTCTGCGGCGAGGGCTATTACGGAATTAAAGTGCACGAAAAAGCGCTGGAGTACGGCGTGAAAGTTTCGGGCGCGACGATACATTTCGTAAACGAGCAGGCTGACGCGGGCGCGATAATCCTTCAAGGCACGGTAGCCGTCGAGAACGGCGACACCCCAGAGATACTTCAGCGCCGCATTATGGAAAACGTAGAGTGGAAGCTGCTGCCGAAAGCTGCCTCGCTTTTCTGCGAGGGAAGGATAACCATTAAGGACGGCAAAGCTTACGTCGATTACGAGGGCTGAGGGTATGCCGACCGAAAACGCGGGCAGGTCAAAATTTTTGGGACTTGCCGATGTGTATTCAAAATACCGCCCGTCCTACCCCACCGAGAAAGATTCGTCCGTAGCGGCGGAGATAAGCCGTATCTGCGCGAAATGGTGCGGCGACTACCTTATAAGAAAAAGCTTGAACACGCCGATGCGCAAAAGCGCCGAGGAGCTCAGCGGCTTTTTTGATAATTTTGAAACGAAGATATTCAGAAACGATCTTCATTTCGATAAGCAGGCCTTAATCGGCAACAGACTCTCGCGCTCGTATTCGCTGAAAGAGGGCGACGAGCATTTCGATGAATACAAAGCCGAGCTTGCCGAGATGTTTGAAAGATACGCCGAAAACGGCGTCATAACAATACCGAACGTGACCGAGTGTTACCTCGGGGAAGTAATTAGGCAACAACGCGCAACTACCGCCTAACGGCTTTGTGTACGTCTTGCTTGCATATTTTCCGCCATATTGCACTCAAACTCCTAGGAAAGCGCCAGCTTGCCGTCGTCGTTTTAGTACAATCTGACGAAAAATCTGACTTCGCAATACGCACACAATAGTTGTGCATTATTGCCGTAACGCATGGAGGAAAAAATATGAAAACTCTTGATATTTACGAAGAGCTGAAAAGCAATTCCTACCCCGGCAGAGGCATTATAATAGGCAAGTCTGCCGATGGCAAGAGCGCTGTAACGGCGTACTTCATCATGGGCAGAAGCGTGAACTCGCGCAACCGCGTTTTCACCGAAACGGCTGACGGCATAAAGACCGAAGCTGCCGACCCAAGCAAGCTTTCCGACCCGCACCTTATCATCTACTCGCCCGTTAGAAAGCTTGGCAACAAGACGATAGTTACCAACGGCGACCAGACCGACACTATCTACGAGCTGATGGATAAACAGCAGACCTTTGAGCAATCGCTTCGCACACGCGAGTACGAGGACGACGCGCCAAACTACACTCCCAGAATTTCGGGCATAATGCACGTCGAGAGCGGCTCTTACAACTACGCTATGAGCATACTGAAATCCGCCGACGGCGACCCCACCTGCTGCGAGAGATTTACTTTCACCTACACCAACCCCGCAGACGGCGTGGGCCACTTTATCCACACCTACATGGGCGATGGCAGCCCGCTGCCCAGCTTTGAGGGCGAGCCTAAAAAGATAAATATCCCGAACTGCATCGAGGAATTTACCAACGGTCTTTGGGAAGCGCTCAACGAGGATAACAAGGTATCGCTTTTTGTAAGATACATCGACATCGCTACGGGCGAGGAAAAGACCAAGGTCGTAAACAAGTACACCAAGTGACATCACGATACGGAGGAATTGAAAAATGGCAAATGAAATGCTTTTAAAATACGGCTGCAACCCTAACCAGAAGCCATCGAGAGTATTCATGGCTAACGGCGAGGAGCTGCCTATAACAGTTCTCAACGGCAAACCCGGCTATATAAATCTGCTCGACGCTTTCAACGGCTGGCAGCTTGTGCGCGAGCTGAAAAAGGCTACGGGTCTGCCCGCGGCTACCTCTTTCAAGCACGTTTCGCCCGCAGGCGCGGCTGTAGGCAGACCCCTTTCTGATACGCTCAAGAAGATCTACTGGGTAGACGACCTCGGCGAGCTTTCGCCCCTTGCCTGCGCATATGCAAGAGCGCGCGGCGCGGACAGAATGTCCTCTTACGGCGACTTTATCGCGCTTTCAGACGTTTGCGATGTGCCTACCGCTAAGATGATACAGCGCGAGGTTTCAGACGGCATAATCGCCCCCGGCTACACCGACGAAGCGCTCGAGATTTTGAAATCGAAGAGAAAGGGCACTTACAACATCATTCAGATGGACGAGAACTACAAGCCCGACCCCCTCGAGCGCAAGCAGGTATACGGCGTAACGTTCGAGCAGGGCAGACAGGAACTGCCTATCGATTTCGATATGCTGAAAAACATCGTTACCGAAAATAAGGATATTCCTAAGGAGAAGCAGGAGGATCTGCTCATCTCGCTTATCACTCTGAAATACACTCAGTCAAACTCCGTTTGCTACGTCAAGGACGGTCAGGCTATCGGCATAGGCGCTGGTCAGCAGTCGAGAATACACTGCACACGCCTTGCGGGACAGAAAGCGGATAACTGGTGGCTGCGCCAGAGCCCGCAGGTAATGGGTCTGGAATTCCTCGATAATATCCGCCGCGCCGACCGCGACAACGCGATAGACGTTTATATGTCGGACGAGTACGAGGACGTTCTCGCAGAGGGCGTATGGCAGAATACCTTTAAGGTAAAGCCCGCGGTATTCACCCGCGAGGAGAAGAAAGCATGGCTGGAAAAGAATACCGACGTATGCTTAGGCTCTGACGCATTCTTCCCCTTCGGCGACAACATCGAAAGAGCACACAAATCAGGCGTAAAATACATTGCCGAGCCGGGTGGATCTATCCGCGACGACAACGTTATCGAAACCTGCAACAAATACGGAATGGCTATGGCATTTACAGGCATCAGACTGTTCCACCACTGATAGAAAAGGAGTAGAAGAAATCATGAAGATCAAAAAGACACTTGCTGCACTGCTTGCAGCTATGACCGTAATGGCAATGGCATCCTGCGGAAGCAGCGATGATTCGTCTAAGGAGGACACTAAGTCTAAGGCTGATACTACTGCGGCTACCACCGCTGCTGAAGAGTCTAAGGCTGAGGAATCTGCTGCTGAGAGCGTTGCCGAAGAGAGCACCGCTGACGAGAGCGCAGCAGTTGAGAGCGCTGCTGACGAAAGCACTGCCGATGAGAGTGCGGCTGACGATTCCGCTTCCAACGCAAATACCGGCTATGCTGACGGCGTTTACACCGGCGAAAAGTACACCATCGAGGCAGACCCCGCTGTTTGGACTTACGGCGAGGGCGCAGGCACTGACTGCCAGTTCACATACGCAGGCGACCTTGATGACGATATGGCAGTTACCGCTAACTTCAATGTAGTTTCCATGTCTGACGAATCGCTCAAGGGCACTTCCGTTTCCGAGTACGCAGAGGATATGCGTTCGGCTTACGAATCTACCGACGGCTACGAAGTAACTGCGGCTGAACCCGGCACCCTCAACGGCATTGAGAGCTACACTTTCACCATTAGCTACAAGCTCAGCGATGACGTTACTATGGAGATACATCAGGTAGTTGTAAACAAGGACGATACTCTTGTTGCCATCAGCTACGGCGCGGCTGACAGCGTAATGAGCAAGCTCGACAGCGAGTTCAATAAGGTACTGGACAGCTTCAAGTTCATCTGATAAAAGCAAAATAAGGCTGGGCGCGGGTGTAAAAGCCTGCGCCGTAAGCTGTATAGAAAGGACCGATACAATATGAAAATACTGGTAGTAGGCGGCGGCGGAAGAGAACACGCAATAATCATGAAGCTCGCAGAATCGCCTAAGGTAGATAAGCTTTACTGCACGCCCGGCAACGGCGGTATATCAAAGTACGCCGAGTGCTTCGACGTTGCGGCGACAGATGTAGAGGGCGTAGTGGCGCTCGCGGAAAAGCTGCACCCCGATATGGTGGTAGTTGCTCCCGACGACCCGCTCGTGCTAGGCATGGTAGACGCTTTGCAGGCTAAGGGCTTCAAAACATTCGGTCCTAAGGCGAACGCCGCGATAATCGAAGGCTCGAAAGTTTTCTCGAAAGAGCTGATGAAAAAGTACAATATCCCGACAGCAGGCTACGAGGTTTTTACCGACAGCGAATCGGCGATAAAGTACATCAAAGAGCAGAACAGCTATCCGACCGTTATAAAGGCGGACGGTCTTGCGCTCGGAAAAGGCGTTATCCTCGCGCAGAATGAGGACGAGGCGGTAGCCGCAGTTCACGAGATGATAGACGAGCTGAAATTCGGCAAGTCAAGCGCCAGGATAGTTGTTGAGGAGTTTCTGACTGGCCCGGAAGTTTCGGTGCTTTCGTTTACCGATGGCAAGACGGTAGTCCCGATGATCTCTTCGATGGATCATAAGCGCGCTCTCGACGGCGACGAGGGTCTGAATACAGGCGGAATGGGCACAGTAGCTCCCAACCCTTACTACACCGACGATGTGGCGAAGCTGTGCATGGAAACTATCTTCAAGCCGACCATCGAGGCTATGAACGCCGAGGGCAGGACTTTTGAGGGCTGCCTGTATTTCGGACTCATGCTAACCCCGAAAGGCCCGAAGGTCATCGAGTACAACTGCCGCTTCGGCGACCCCGAAACGCAGGTAGTTCTCCCCATGCTCGACGCCGACCTCTGCGAGATCTTTGAAGCGATATACGACCACAAGCTCGCTGACATTGACATCAAATGGAAGTCGGGAAGCTGCACCTGCGTTGTAATGGCTTCGGGCGGTTACCCCCTCTCTTATCCCAAGGGTTTGGAGATCAGCGGTCTGAACGAGATGGGTCAGGTAGACGGCGCGTTCGTTTACCATGCGGGCACAAAGCTTGCGGACGGCAAATTCCTTACAAACGGCGGCAGAGTTCTGGGCGTTACCTGCACGGCTCTCACGCTGGCGGAAGCGCTGAAAAAGTCCTACGCGGCTGTTGAAAAGATAAGCTGGAAAAACGTGCATTACCGCCACGATATAGGTCAGCGCGCGCTGAAAGCGGACGTAGACCCCCTAGATCTCGACTATAAAGACGATATGGAGGACTATATCGAATCGAACGGCGTGTATCTCAGGCAGTAAAGTAAAGTAGCTTTACTTATATGTAAAAGCCCTGCGATTGCGGGCGGTTTGCAATACCAATACTGTAAAGTAAGATGGCTTGAAACATAGCCATCTTTTTTTATGTCAAGTTTTTTTAAAATAACACTTGCAAAAATCAGCGCTATGGTGTATAATATAAGTGGGCGGAAATTTTATAATCGCCGAAAATCAAAAAAGGGTTTGATCGTAAATGGCACAAAAGAAACGCAAAGGCGGATTTAGAATAGATATTATCCTTATTTTCTCAGTTATGGTTCTGCTGATAACGTTTTTCGCGTATATGCTCAACACTTCGCTGGAAGATGTGCTGACAAAACAGCGCGGCGAGGGCGTTGTGATAACGCATACCGAGTCTGAGAACTGAGCGTGCCGCCGCTTCCGTTCCGTCAAAAAAACGGGGCGGATTTTTTTGCGCCCACGCACCGTATTCTAGTTTTACATATATGTCATATAATTTTTATATGGTACGCCCACATGTAAAGCAAAGTACAAGTACACGGTAAAAACATAACTTGCATGAAATTTCTTACAATGTGCAGAACATGCAGTAATAGTGCGGTTTTTTGTACTTTTAGCGCAGTAGTGGACGGCGGGTAATTGCGATTTGCAGCGTTTAAGGCGGACAATTGCTGTAAAGTAGATTAGCTTTATAACGCGTTGGCTGACCACTTGACAGGCATATTTTACACACACGCAAATCGCCTTTTGCCGCAATAGTTAATTTGTTAATCTGCGGTTGTGCAAACTGTACAAAAAGGTTGCTTTCAATTGGTGAAAACGGCACTTGACATAATACGCAAAATACTATATACTTGAATACGGTGGTTTTTGAACCACAAGATATAGTATGTCGCAGCCGCTCAGTAGGGCGGCAGGTACGATTTATTGATAATAAGCGATATTTTGAGATATACGAAAGCGGAGGAAGAGAAATGATAATCAAGATCCAGAAACGCGATGGCAGAAAGGTCACCTTTAATATAGAGAAGATCGCCAACGCTATCTACAAGGCTGCCCAGTCGGTCGGCGGCACGAATTACGAGGAAGCGCTAGAGCTTGCGGGCAAGGTCGGCGATATGCTGATGGAGAAAAAGCTCACTTACCCCACCGTTGAGCAGATACAGGACTGCGTGGAAAAGGTACTGATCGAAGAGGGTCATGCGTCTACCGCCAAGTCTTATATACTTTACCGTTCCGAGAGGACCCGCGCACGCGAGATGAACACCCGCCTTATGAAGGTATACGAGGATCTTACGTTCAAGCCCGCAAAGGAGAACGACCTGAAGCGCGAGAACGCGAACATCGACGGCGATACCGCTATGGGCACGATGCTGAAGTACGGCTCGGTCGGCGCTAAGGAATTTTACGAGATGTATGTGCTCGACCCTAAGCACGCAAAGGCGCACGCTGAGGGCTTTATCCACATCCACGACCTCGACTTCTATACCCTCACCACCACCTGCACGCAGATAGACCTCACTAAGCTTTTCAACAAGGGCTTTTCAACAGGTCACGGTTTCCTGCGCACGCCTAACGATATTTCCAGCTACGCCGCTCTCGCCTGCATCGCGATACAGTCAAACCAGAACGATCAGCACGGCGGTCAGTCGATACCAAAGTTCGATTACGACATGGCTGTCGGCGTAAAGAAGACTTTTGCGCACAGATACCGCGATAATATCCACCGTGCGCTCGCTCTCGAAGCTAACCTTTCCGACTCATTCGAGATCGCTAAGAAGATAAATGAAAAAATAAAGGAAGAAATGGGCGTAGAACCTACTCTTGCCAATGATAACGGCTATATGGAAGCCGAAAAGGAATACCTGCTTGCTTTCACCGACGAAAAAACTGCCAATAAGATACAGCAGTTCGCTTACAAGACCTCCGTTAAGGAGACCGACCGCGCTACCTATCAGGCGATGGAAGCACTTATCCACAACCTCAACACCATGAACTCCCGCGCCGGCGCGCAGACTCCGTTCTCCTCTATCAACTACGGTACCGATACCACGATAGAGGGCAGAATGGTCATCAAAAACGTTCTGCTCGCGCAGGAAGCTGGTCTGGGCAACGGCGAAACGCCTATCTTCCCGATACATATTTTCAAGGTCAAAGAGGGCGTGAACTACAACCCCACCGACCCGAACTACGACCTCTTCAAACTCGCCTGCCGCGTTTCGGCAAGGCGGCTGTTCCCGAACTTCTCGTTCATCGACGCGCCTTTCAACCTCCAGTACTATAAGCCCGGCAATCCCGATACCGAGATCGCGTACATGGGCTGCCGTACCCGCGTTATAGGCAACGTCTACGACCCCACCCGCGAGATCGTTACGGGCAGAGGCAACCTCTCGTTCACCACGATCAATCTGCCACGCCTCGGCATACTCGCTGACGGCAACGTAGGCGCGTTCTTCGACAGTCTTGACGAATACATGGATCTTTGCATCGACCAGCTTATGCACAGATTTAGGATACAGGCAAGCAAAAAAGTCAAGAATTATCCTTTCCTGATGGGTCAGGGAATTTGGCTCGACAGCGATAAGCTTTCAGCAGATGATGAGGTCGGCGAGGTGCTCAAGCACGGCACTCTCTCGGTCGGATTTATCGGTCTTGCTGAGTGCCTTGTGGCGCTCACGGGCAAGCACCACGGCGAGTCGGAAGAGTCCCGCCAGCTTGGTCTTGAGATAATCACTCACATGAGGGAGCGCATGGACGAAGAGTCGAAGCGCACTGGTTTGAACTTCTCGCTCCTCGCAACACCCGCCGAGGGTCTTTCGGGACGTTTCGTAAAGATCGACAAGCAGAAATTCGGCGAGATCAAGGGCGTTACCGATAGAAATTACTATACCAACTCCTTCCATGTGCCCGTTTATTACCCGATCGGCGCATATGATAAGATCGCTATCGAAGCCCCCTACCACGCTCTTACAAACGCAGGCCACATCAGCTATATCGAGCTTGACGGCGACCCGATGAACAACCTTGCGGCGTTCGAGAAAGTAGTACGCTTCATGAAAGAGCAGGGCATCGGCTACGGCTCTATCAACCACCCCGTAGACCGCGACCCCGTTTGCGGCTACACAGGCATAATCGGCGACAAGTGCCCCAAGTGCGGCAGAAGCGAAGCTGAGCATACCATGGTGGCGCATGAGCGCATGAAGAGGATAAGCTGCTGCAAATAAACTTCTCCACATAAATTTTAGCGGACAGGTACGCGCGTGCCTGTCCGTTTTTTTGTGCAGTTAAACAAACGGGTACAAAAAAACGGACGGAAATCAAATCCGTCCGTTTGTGTTTTTATTAAGATGTTCAGCGTCTGGAACTTAGATCCTTGCAACGCCGGTATCTCTTGCAGCCTGAGCTACTGCCTTTGCAACTGCCGCAGCTACGTCGCGGTTGAGCGCAGAGGGGATTATGTATTCGGCGGTAAGCTCGTCGTCCTTAACGAAATCTGCGATAGCCTTAGCAGCGGCTATCTTCATCTCGTCGTTGATGTCGCTTGCGCGAACGTCAAGAGCGCCGCGGAAAATTCCGGGGAATGCGAGAACGTTGTTGATCTGGTTCGGGAAGTCACTTCTGCCGGTGCCGACAACTGCCGCGCCGGACTCTCTTGCGAGGTCGGGCATGATCTCAGGAGTGGGGTTAGCCATAGCGAAGATGATGGGGTCGGGAGCCATGCTCTTTACCATCTCGGGAGTTACACAGCCGGGAGCGGAAACGCCGATGAATACGTCAGCGCCCTTGATAACTTCTTCAAGAGTACCCTTGCGCATCTGCTTGTTGGTGATCTCAGCCATTTCTTCCTTTTCCTTGTTCAAACCATCTCTGCCCTTGTAGATAGCGCCCTTTCTGTCGCAGAGCACTACGTCGTTAAGACCCATAGCGATGAGCAGCTTGATGATAGCTATTCCTGCTGCGCCTGCACCGCTGGTAACTACGCGTATCTCGTCGATCTTCTTGCCGGTGAGCTTGAGAGCGTTCATCATAGCGGCAAGAGTAACTACGGCAGTACCGTGCTGGTCGTCGTGGAATATCGGGATGTCGCAGATCTCTTTGAGTCTTCTCTCTATCTCGAAGCATCTGGGGGCGGATATATCCTCAAGGTTTACGCCGCCGAAAGAGCCTGCGATAAGGCTTACGGTCTTTACGATGTCGTCAACTTCCTTAGAGCGAACGCAGAGCGGTATAGCGTCAACATCGCCGAATGCCTTAAAGAGCGCACATTTGCCCTCCATAACAGGCATACCTGCCTCAGGGCCAATGTCGCCCAGACCCAGTACCGCAGTACCATCGGTGATAACTGCTACGAGGTTAGAACGTCTGGTGAGGTCGTAGCTCTTGTTTACGTCCTTCTGTATCTCCAGACAGGGCTGTGCAACGCCGGGGGTGTATGCCAGCGAAAGATCGTCGCGGGTCTCAAGAGGTGCGCGTGTGATGACCTCTATCTTACCCTTCCACTGCTCGTGAAGCTTTAATGATTCCTTTGCGTAATCCATGCTTTTCATGTCCTTTCATGATATATTCTTTAAAGCGGCCAACTGCCGCGATAAAAGACTAAGTTGTTAAGGCAGCACCGCACAACTATTGCGTGCGTTTTGCTCTTATTAGATGTCCAGCTCGTCGATGATGGCTTTCAGCGCCTTAGAGCTGTTTCTCAGCGCTTCGTCCTCGTCGGGGGTGAGGTTTACCTTTATGCGCGAGATTATGCCGTCAGCGCCTACGATGTAGGGCAGGCTGAGGCAAACGTCCTCAGTGCCGTAAATGCCGTCGGTCATCGAGGATACCGTCATTACCGTCTTTGAATCTCTGAGTATGCACTCGCAGATGCGCTTAACTGAAAGCGCGATGGCGTAGAATGTAGCGCCCTTTGCGGCAATTACCTGAGCGCCCGCATTTCTTACGTCTACCTCTATCTGCTTGAGCATTT
Organism: Ruminococcus sp. 210702-SL.1.03; assembly: GCF_020559915.1. Taxonomy (GTDB): domain Bacteria; phylum Bacillota; class Clostridia; order Oscillospirales; family Ruminococcaceae; genus YE71. Next base: position 171,450 of record NZ_JAJCLZ010000001.1, on the reverse strand, counting down.
CGGGGTTCACCTGACGGTTGATAGAGCGGTAGTAGTCAAACATACTCATACCCGCAATGGTGGTCAGCGACCATGGCGCGAAAGATGTGTCGCCGTGCTCGCCGAAAACGTAAGCGTGTATGCTGTCTGCCGAAACGCCCAGTCTGTCGGCTACTATCGAGCGCAGTCTTGCCGAGTCGAGCATAGTGCCCGAACCGATTATCCTGTTTTTGGGTATGCCGCCGTACTTGTGTACAGTGTAGGTGAGTATGTCAACGGGGTTGCTTACTATTACATATACCGCGTCTGGGCAGTACTTTGTGATCTCGGGAAGCACGCTCTTCATTATGTTTACGTTGGTCTTTGCAAGGTCTATTCTCGTCTGATTGGGCTTTCTTGCAATGCCTACGGTGATGATAACTATGTCGGAATCCTTGGTGTCCTCATAGTCGCCCGAATATACGTTTACAGAAGGGCAGAAGCTTATACCCTGACGAATGTCCATAGCTTCACCCATAGCTTTGGGCTTGTTGATGTCAACGAGCACCAGTTCAGAGCAAACGCCTTTGAGTGTGAGGGTGTAAGCGATGGTAGCGCCAACGTTGCCCGCACCGAGTATCGTTATCTTTCTGCCTTTCTTTTCGCTGCTGTTTTTCAAGATCTATTACCTCCGAAATCTATAATTTTGCGCTGCGGAGCGGCTTTTGGCTGCCCGCATGGTTTTTGTTTATGCAAATCTGATAAAAAATCAAATTCAAGTTTATTATACTATATTTTTTCGTATTTTACAATACCCATTTGCCATATATTCAGACTTTAATTGTGAAAATTGTGTAAAATATCAGCTAAACTCATGTAAAGTAAACGTTTGAGTCGAATTTATGTGACATTTTTCAAATCTTACATTTAAATATTTGTAATAATGTGTTAATAATGTTTCACTTCTGCTAATTCCGCTGAGATAATCGAATTTCCCACAAAATTTCACAAAATATCTGTATAAATCTTCGGCGATGAACGATATAATTAGTTAGTAAACTAATTATATCGTATGAAAGAAGTGAGATGTGCTTTGAAAGATAAAGACTGCGCTATCGAGCGCCCGAAGCGCCTGCTTGAAATGCCCGACGCTTCCCCCTCGATGTTTATAAACGATATTTCGCACCTCTTTTCGCACATGATGCGCCGCGAAAACGAGCGCTGCGGCATATCTGAAAGCTACCGCAAGGTGCTGATGTTCCTCTCGCACGACGATGGCGTAAGCCAGCTGACGCTTGTGCAAAAGACTCGCCTTACTGCGCCGACTATCTCCGTTGCGCTTGCAAAAATGGAAAGCGAGGGGCTGGTAGAGCGCCGCTGCGACGACGAAGATATGCGCCGCATGAAGGTCTATATCACCGAAAAGGGCAGGGCAGTGGACGACTCTATGCTCGCCCGCTGCCGCGAGGTAGAGCAGATAATGCAGGCGGGGCTTACCGAGCAGGAGCTTGAGGGGCTTACAGCGGCGCTGCGAAAAATACTCGAAAATATGATAGAAAGTGAGGAGAATAAGTGAAACTTTCCAAATATCTAAAGCCGTATATGCTGTTCGCGCTGCTCACCCCGCTGACTATGGTCGGCGAGGTAATGGTAGACCTGCTTCAGCCAAAGCTGATGTCTAAAATAGTTGACGAGGGCGTGCTCGGGCAGGATATGGGGCTGATAATCCATACAGGCTTGCTCATGATGCTGCTGATAATCATTGGCGGCGCTTGCGGAGTAGGCTCTTCCGCACTGGGCGGCGTGGCTTCGCAGGGCTTCGCGCGCGACCTGCGCAGCGATGTCTTTAAAAAGGTAATGGGTCTTTCTTTCGAGCAGACCGATAAATTCACCACCGGCTCGCTCGTCACCCGCCTTACCACCGACATCACCGCCCTTCAGCAGATGGTAGATTTTATGCTGAGAATGTTGGTGCGCGACGGTATTTTATTCATCGGCGGTATCATAATGATGCTTACGCTCAACGTAAAGTTCGGCATTGTTATCGCTGTCGCTATGCCTATCGAAATACTTATAGTTGTGCTCGTTATGCGTAAGGCAAACCCGCTTTACAGCATAGTCGCAGCGCGGCTCGACTCGGTAAATACCGTAATGCAGGAAAACGTCAGCGGCGCGCGCGTCGTAAAGGCGTATGTGCGCGAAGAGCGCGAGTCGCAGCGCTTCGGCAAAGCGAACGAAGACCTCATGCAGGCAAACCTGCGCGTGCAGAAGATGGTAGCTGTCCTCCAGCCCGCGCTCATGATGATCATGAATATCTCGGTCATCGCCGTAATTCTCATCGGCGGTTTTCAGGTGCAGGCGCGCGAGATGAAGGTCGGCGAGGTAATGGCGGCTATAACTTACCTCACGCAGGTGCTCAACGGCATTATGATGCTCTCGATGATGTTCCAAACTATGTCCCGCGCTTCGGCTTCCGCCAAGCGTATCTGCGAGGTGCTCGATTCCGAGCCTGTTATTCAGGACGGCGCAGGCGCTAACTGTACAGAAAAAGGTACAGTTTCGTTCCGCGGAGTTTCGTTCTATTACCCCTCCGCATCCGGCAGACCTGTTCTCTCAGATATTTCATTCGACGTAAAGCAGGGCGAGAACGTCGCAATACTCGGCGCTACCGGCTCGGGAAAATCCACCCTCGTCAGCATGATACCCCGCTTTTACGACCCCGTTCAGGGCGATATTTTCGTAGACGGCGTAAACGTCAAGGATATGAAGCTATCAGACCTGCGCAGTAAGGTCGGCATTGTGCTGCAAAAAAGCGAGCTTTTCTCGGGCAGCGCGGCTGACAATATCCGCTGGGGCAAAAAGGACGCTTCGCTCGAAGAAGTAAAGGCCGCCGCCGAGATAGCGCAGGCAGATGAGTTCGTTTCTACCCTGCCCGACGGCTACGATGGTATCATCGCGGAAAAAGGCGCTTCGCTCTCGGGCGGTCAAAAACAGCGCCTTTCTATCTCTCGCGCGGTGCTCAAAAAGCCCGAGATACTTATTTTCGACGACTCTACCAGCGCCCTCGACCTCGGTACTGAGGCAAAGCTGCATAAGGGTCTGCGCGAGGGGCTGAAAGGTACTACCGTCATCACGATAGCCCAGCGCATAGCAAGCGTTAAAAACTGCGACCGTATTTTCGTCCTCGACCACGGCAGGCTCGCGGGCAGCGGTACGCACGAGCAGCTTTTGCAGAGCTGCGGAGTTTATAAAGACATCTGTAATTCGCAGATGAGAAATGCAGGAGGTGAGGAATAATGCCGCCAATGCCGCCAATGGGGCCTAAAGGACCGGGTGGGCCGGGAGGTCCTCCGGGAAGACATTCCCGCATAAACGGCGAGAAGCCGAAAAACGGTAAAAAAACTCTCGCCAAGCTGCTGCGCTATATAGGCAGGAGCAAGTACATATTCTTCGCGCTGATGGCCGTAATGCTCATCATCACGGGGCTGAATCTTGCTGCGCCGTCTATCCAGCAGCGCGCGATAGACTTCATCACGATAACTGAAAAGCGGCTGAACGTTGATCTCGGCGGACTGGGCAGGTCGCTCGTTCTGCTCGGCGTAGTCTACGCCGCTTCCTCAGTGTTCACCTATTTGCAGGGCATACTTTCGGCGAAGCTTTCGCAGTACACGGTAAAGACCATGCGCCGCGACCTTTTCGATAACCTCGTGCACCTGCCGATAAAGTACTTCGACACCCACCGCCACGGCGACCTCATGAGCCGCATGACAAACGATGTCGAGAATATCTCCACCACCATCTCGCAGTCTATAGGCTCGCTCATTTCGGGCGTGCTGACGGTACTCGGCTCGTTCGCGATAATGATGTTCTACTCGCCGTTGCTCACCCTTATCTCGCTTTCCACCATTTTCCTCACGATAATCGTTTCAAGCGTTATGACGAAATTCATGCGCAAATACTTCATGCAGCAGCAAATATTGCTCGGCAGGATAAACGGCCACGTTGAGGAAATGGTTACGGGCTACCGCACGGTAGTCGCCTACTCTAAGGAGCAGGACGCAATAGATGAATTCAGCTCGATGAACGACGAGCTTCGCCGCTGCGGTATACGCGCCCAGATATGCGGCGGCGTTATGGGGCCGCTGATGAACTGTATCTCAAACTTCGGCTTCGTGCTGATAGCTGCTTTCGGCGGCTGGTTCACCATGCGCGGCATGATAACCGTCGGCACTATACAGGCTTTCATTCTCTACTCAAAGCAGTTCTCACGCCCGATAAACGAGATAGCGAACCAGTACGCAAATATCCAGACCGCTATCGCAGGCGCAGAGCGTATATTTGAGGTAATGGAGGCGGAGCACGAAACTGATAACGGCACTTCCTGCTTCACCGCCAAAAACGTCAAGGGCGATATTTGCTTTAAGGACGTAGTTTTCGGCTACGAAGAGGGCAAGACCGTCCTCAAAGGTCTTGATCTTGATGTAAAGCGCGGTCAGAAGATCGCGATAGTCGGCGCTACCGGCTCGGGCAAGACCACCGTAGTGAACCTGCTCACTCGCTTTTACGACATCGACAGCGGCAGCATCACGGTAGACGGCGTGCCGATAACGGATATTCGCATGGCAGAGCTGCGCCGCTCGATAGCGATAGTTTTGCAGGATACCGTGCTTTTCTCGGGCACTATCGAGGATAATATCCGCTACGGCAAAGAAAACGCTTCCACCGAGGAAGTTAAAGCCGCCGCCGCTCACGCCAACGCCGATGAGTTTATAGAGCGCCTGCCCGAGGGCTACGCTGCTCAGCTCAGCGAGGGCGGCTCTAACCTCTCGCAGGGTCAGCGCCAGCTTCTCGCGATAGCCCGCGCCGTGCTCGCCGACCCGCCTATACTTATCCTCGACGAGGCGACCTCCAGCGTAGATACCCGCACCGAGATGCACATTCAGTCCGCGATGGTAGCGCTTATGAAAAATCGCACCTCGCTGATAATCGCCCACCGCCTTTCCACTATCCGCGACGCGGACAAGATAGTCGTTATAGACGGCGGCAGGGTAGCCGAGATGGGCAGCCACGATGAGCTTATAGCCCTCGGCGGCTGTTACTACAAGCTTTATCAGACCCAGTTCGCAGGAAATAAGACCTAACATATCAAAGCATAAAGAAACCGCAGAGCTTTTTCGCCCTGCGGTTTTTGCTTTTATAAACTTATCTCGATGCCCTGCGAAAGCCTGAACGAGTAGATGTAGCAGGCCTTTACCGGCAGCGGAAGTATCAGGTCGAGCGCCGCCTTGTACAGCTTTAGCTGCACTTTGTACCTCAGCGCTTCTGAGATCTCCGCAAAATTGTCCGTCTTGTAATCAACGAGTATGTACCCCTCGCCGTCCTTGAAAATGCAGTCGCAAACGCCTTGTAACATTCCGTCGGGCGCTATCAGCTCGGGAAACTGCTTGTCAAGCCCCGCGTCGTCCGCGCGCACCATAAACTGCATCTCGCGCCGCACGTCCTCCGAAGCTTTCACGCGGCGGTAAAAATCGCTCTCGAAATATTTCTGCACCGCCTCCGTGTAAACGCCCTTGCTCTCGCGCTCGCTGAAAATGCCTTTCTCCACCAGCCGCTCCAGCTCGACGCTAACGCTCTTTTCGGCGTTCTCGTAGTCCGCCAGCTCCATGAAAAGGTGGGTGTACGTTCCCTTTTCCGCCGCCGTCAGCCGCTTCGCTTCCTCGTCAAGCGTGCCTAGCTGTGGGTAAAACATCGGGTCGGCGTCGCCCTCCTTAGCTCGCCGCAGTTCGCTCACTATCTCGGTAACGGTGCGCTTCGCCGCCGCCAATGCCGTGGCGTTCGGGTATACAAATTCGTACTTTTCGCGCAGAGCCGCCGCCGCGGCAGGGTCGCCCTCGGGCGTTTCAAAGCGCTTTTGCGCAGGCGCATCGCCGCCGTCGGCAGAATATTCGCCCCATAGCGCTTTCAGCCGCACCCCGCTGCCCATAGAAAGATCGCCCGCAATGTCGCCGAGTTCTAACTCTTCCAAAAGCGGACGGTTGCGGTCTGAGATCATTATAACAGCCGCCATCCATTCTTGATAGCTCTTGCAGCCGCGCAGCAGCTTCGCCGAAACGCCGCCTTCGCGCATTATCGAAAGCGCCAAGTTGCTCAGCACCGTAGGCGTGTCGTACTGCGAATTTTTGTTGTGCTTTATCGTTATGGGTATGAAAAGCCGCTCTTTCGCACGCGTCAGCGCAACGTAAAGCAGGCGCAGTTCCTCGCTGAGCTGTTCGCCCTCGGTTATCGACTCCAGCGCAGCGTGTGCGATGGTGCGCACTTTCAGCAGCTTGTCGTGCCGCATATAGTTTATGCCCGCGCCCAGCCGCTCGTTCAGCAGTATCTTCTGCGAAAGGTCAGATCTGTTAAACGATCTGTCGATGTTCGTGAGAAATACGAACGGGTACTCCAGACCCTTCGAGCTGTGTATCGTCTTGACCTCTACGCAGCTGCCGTCCGCCGTCACCGTAAGCGCCTGCGCGAAGTCGCCGCCCGCCGCCGAAAGGCTGTCGAGAAACCGCAGAAATCCCGCTATGCCGCCTGTAGAGTCTTTCTCGTACTCCGCTGCTCTCTGCGTCAGCAGTCGCAGATTTGCACGCCGCTGTGCGCTGTTTTCGTAAATGCTCGCTACCGCGAAAAATCCCGTTTCGTCGTATATCGCCGAGATCAGCGCTTCAAGGCTCATGCTTACCGAGTATGACCTCAGCCGCTTTATCAGCGCGGCGGCGCGGCGGCACTTCTCCTCCAGCACCTCGTCGTTCAGCTCTATCCGCTCCGCTTCTTTCGCGTCCGCGCTCTCGGTCTTTGAGGCGGCGAGTATCATTTGGTAAAGGCGCAAGGGCTTGTCGTCCGCGCGGCTGAGCAGGCGCAGCTTCGCCGTTTCCTCCGCCGTGAAGCTGAATATTGGCGACATCATCACCCCCGCCATCGGCAGGTCTTTCATCGGGTCGTCGATTATTTTCAGCAGGTTCACCATTGTGATTATCTCTTTCGCGCCCATGTAGCCGTCCGTCTGCTCGCTCTGCGCTTTCAGCCCGACGTACTCCAGCGCCGCGGCTATCCTGCGGCAGCCCTCTTTTCCGCGCGAGAGTACGCAGAAATCTCCCGCCGTGCAGGCGCGCGCTTCGTCGCCTTTCCATACCTGCTCGCCGCTCTCGATCATCTGCCGTATCCTGCGCGCTATGCAAAGCTCCTCCTCGCCGAAAATGTAGTATTTCAGCTCCTCGTTCTCCTGCTCAGCCGTGCGTATCAGCATAAGCTCGGTCGGCTTGTCCTCGCCGCCGTAATGCGCGCCGCACCGCAGTTCCTCGTCCTCCGTGTACTCCAATTCGCCAAGCTCTTCGCTCATAAGCGCGCGGAAAACGCTGTTTACAAAGTCGATGACCCCAGCGCGGCTGCGGAAGTTCCTCGTTAGCCGTATCTTGCAGAGCGCGCCCGTTTCGTCTGCGTCAGCCTGCTCGGCAGCTTTTAAAAACAGCCGCGGGTTCGATAGTCTGAAGCGGTATATGGCCTGCTTCACGTCGCCTACTACAAAAATGTTGCTGCCCAGCGCCGCCATGTCCTGCGAGGTCGAAAGCGCGCGGAATATCGTTTCCTGCAAGTTGTTCACGTCTTGGTATTCGTCGATGAGTATGACCTTGTACGCCCCGCTGCGCACTATCTCCTCCGCCAGCGGCGTTCTCCGCGCCTGCCCACTTTCGTTCGTTACCAGCAGCCGCATAGCCATTCGCTCGATGTCCGAAAAGTCAGCTACCCCGCGCTCCAGCTTTATATCGTTCAGTATCCGCTGAAAACGCATGGTCGCTCCGCAGAGCGCCGCGAATATCTCGCCCGCGTGCGCCATAGCCGCGCCGATGTCCCGCCCCATAGCGTGTACGCTCGTCGTCAGCCGCTTTATGCTGTTCTTCATCGTTTCGCGCACCTTTTTTATCTGCTCGAAAACTTCCTGCTGCGCGATTACTTCTTCGGTGCTGAGGTTTTTCTCCGAGGGCTTGCGCATAGTCGCGAATTTTATCCCTTCCAGCGCGTCGTAAAGCAGCTCGTAATCGCCCGCGTTCACCGCCGCCCGCACGCTTTCAAGCGAGTCGAGGTCTGCCGCCGCGGCTTTCAGCGCGCTTTCGCTGTTGCCCAGTTTCAGGCATAGCTGTGCCTCCTGCTGCTGGCAGCGCACGGCTTTGTCCACCGCGCCCTGCACCTCGTACATGAATATCTCCACATCGCGCCGCAGCTTCTCGCCGTCGGTAAAGCCCGCCTGCGTTTTCTCTATCCAGTCTTCAGGAAACGGCAGCGAACATAAGAATTTGTAAAAATCATACACCTGTCTGCTAAGCTCGGTGTCGCTGTTGTTCGTCAGCGCGTCGATGAGCAGCTCAGCCCCCTGCGGGTCTTCGCGGCGCGTTTCCTCCAGAGCCGCCGCCATAGCTTCGTCTGTGATGACAGCCGTCTGCGTGTCGTCCGCCACGCGTATCCCCGCGCGGTAGTCAAATTCGTTCAGGTGGCTCTTCACCAGTTCCAGACAAAATGAGTTTATCGTGCTTATCTTCGCGAGCGATAGCATTTCGCACTGCCGCTCCAGCCAGCGGCGCGCTTCGGGGTCGCTCTCGGCAGCCGTGCGCTCGGTAAGCGCCCCGCGCAGCTTCGTTTTCATTTGGTTCGCCGCGTCTTTTGTGAATGTTACCGCCAGCAACCGCTCGGCAGGGCAGTCGGCGCTGCTGTCTGCCAGCAGGCGCACCGTGCGCTCTATCAGTACGGCAGTTTTTCCGCTTCCCGCAGCCGCAGGCACTACCACTCCGCGGTAGGTAGTTTCTATCGCCCGCTGCTGCTCGTCAGTCCATTTTACCGCCATCAGTTCTCCTCCTTGCCGATCTCTTTTTCTATCTCCTCTAGCGCGCTCTCTAGCTTTTCCTTGTCCGCAGGGCTTACCGCGCGCGGATTTTTCGGGTCAGGCTCGGGGCACATCGACTTGTAATCGCAGTATGTGCAGGGCAGCACGCCGCCTGCTTCAAGCGGGTCTGCCTTTATCTCGCCGCCGTGTATCTTCTCCGCCATCTCGTTGACCTTGTTCAGCGCAAACCGCTCCATAGCTTTCAGCCGCTCTTCGCTTACAGGCTTCGCGGTCGAAGCTCCATGCACCGCGCCTTTCGCCGTCAGTCGGTATATAGTGAAGATGCCCTCGTTGTCCGTGTTAAGCGCGGGCATTATCTCGTCGCCGAGCATTAGTCCGTCCGGCTTGTATTCGCGCGCCCTCGCCAGCGATGTTTTCTCCGCAAGCTTTCCCTCGGCTTCCGCCTTTTCAAGCTCGTAAGGCGTCATTTCCGCTTTCACAAAGCGTATGTGCGAGTACATTATGCCCGCGGGCCGAAGTTCGCCGTATTCGCCGCGCAGACCTGTCGAGGCCGCCAGCAGGTATATCAGCATTTGCAGATCCAGCCCGTGGTATACCTCTTCCGCACGGAAGCTCTGCCTGCCCGTTTTGTAGTCCACTATCCTCAGCCATGTGCCCGCGTCAGACTTGTAAATGTCAGCGCGGTCTATCTTTCCGCGTATCTGTATGCGCGTGTCTGCTAGCCGTATCGCCAGCGCCGACCTGCCGTTCTCATCGGTTAGGTCGTACTCAAAAGCTATCGGCAGGAAAAGCGAACGTTTCATCTCCTCGCGGAAATACGCCGCCATGTACGTCACAGATTTTTTCAGTCGCTCAACCGCAAATTTGAAGGTCAGCGTTTTGCCGAAAGCTCCGCCCATTTCTCGCTCGATGTATTCGTCCGCGCAGGCCGAAACCTCCGCCGCAAGCTGCTCGTCCGTCTTTTTCGTAAAGTTTTCGTCGTAAACTCTCTTGCCGTTTTCCTCGCGGCTCATTATTTTTTCCAGACATTCGTGCGCTATGTTGCCGAAGTATCTCGCGTCCATCTGCACCTTGTCCGTGCCGAAAAGTTTCAGCCCGTGCTTGCAGAAGTACGAGAACGGGCACTTGTAGTAGTCTGAAACGCGCGTTGCCGAGATGTTCAGGTCTTTCGGGAAAAACAGCGTTTTCGCCGTCTGCTGCGATATTTTGTCCGTCCTCTGCGCTGCCGCCATAGCCGCGTACTCCAGCCGCTCGCTGTACTCCGCCGAGCCTTTCAGCGAAAGCCGCACGTTCGCCGCCGCCTGCGTTTTGTCTTTTGAGTGTTGTAAACAACTGTAAAACGCACTGCGGTACGTCGCGCAGTAAAACTCCTGCCCCAGCGCCGAAGCGTTCACCGAAATGTCGTCCTCAAAAAGCTCCGCCGTCATAGCGAAAAGCTGCGACTTTGCGCATGCCGTGCCCGTTCTGTCCGCATTGTGGCAGCAGATGTACAGCCGCTCGCTCGGCGCGGTAACGGCTTCGTAAACGTTCATTCGCTCGCTGTCAAGCTGTACGGCGGGGGAAAAGTCAAGCTCTGCGCCGTCCTTAGCCAGCGCCGCAGTTTCCGCCTCGTTCAGCAGCCCCGAAGCGCTCGCCCCGCGCGGGAAAACGCCGTCGTTCGCGCCGATGATGAAAAGCGCTTTTACTCCCGATATGCGCGATCTTTCCGCGTCCGCGAACCGCACACAGTCCGACCTCTGCGGCGGCGCGGCTATCTTTATGCCGTCCAGCATCAGCCGTATCAGCTCCGAAAATGCTCGCAGGCTTATCTTCTCGCCGCCCATGTCCTCGTATATCGCCTTTATCGCGCCGACTATGCCGAGCCATATCTGCTTGAAAGCGCGCGTTACCTCCAGCTCGTTTTCGTCCGATGCCGCCTTTACCGCCGAGTATATCTGCTTCGACATCTCCATCTCGTCCAGCAGCTCGAAAAGCGCGCGGCATATCTCAGCCGCCGTAGCGTCCTTGCAGGCGGCGCGAAATTTCTCCAGCGGCGTGATGAGCGCGGCGCGCGTTTTTTCAATGGCGGGGTTCTGCGTGGCTTCGGCAAAAGGCACTTTCCACATATTGCCGTCTACGCTCCATTTTATGCAAAATTCTTCCAGATAGTTGGCTTCGTAATCAAATATCGTAGAAAGCGGCGACTTCGCCACCCTCAGCAGATCTTCCGTGCGGTACTCGCGCGTAAGAACCGCCTCAAGCAGGCTCATCAGGTACTTCGCGGGCACAGATGTCAGCGCCGAGGTCTTTGTGTCGATGTAGTAGGGCAGTTCGTACCGCTCCGCCGCGCCGCTCAGCAGCTGCGAATTTTCCTCCAGCCCGCCGCATATCACCGCGATGTCCGCGTACCGCAGCCCCTCTTCGCGCGTCAGCCTGTGTATCTCGGCGCAGACGTACTCCGCTTCCTCGTAAGGGTCGGCGGCGCTCACAAGTTTCACCGCCCCTTGCGAACCGCGCTTTTCGGGGCGGTATTTCCAAAGACTGCCGTTTATGTGCTCCAGCGCGGGCGATCGTCCGCAGCCGCCGCATGGCGTAAGCTTTACCCGCAGATCGCAGTCCCGCGCCGCATCCTCTATCTTCGCGCGCGTGCGCACAGTTTCCGCAAATGGGTCAGAGCCGCCCTCGCTTTCGCCGCATACTAGTGAGAACACCGCGCTTTGGCAGCAGCTCAGCACGCTCTTTACCAGCTCAAATTCGTCCGCCGAAAAGCGCGTGAACGCTTCAAAGAACACGTTTTTGCCCGCAAAAAATCTATTCTCCCGCGCAAGCTTCGCCGCCGCAGCCGACTCGGTAACGCTTCCGCGCAGTCCCGCTTCCTCTAGGGCGGCGTTGTACTCGGCAAATATCAGCGCTAAGTCTTTCAGCTTCGGCGAACCGTTCAGCGTACTCTCGGCGGTGATGTGCAGCGTTTCGGGCGTCGCCCCCGCGTGCGTCAGCGAGCCGAAAAGCGATATGCACTCCGAAACGAACGAGGGTCTTAAAAGCGAACGGCTCAGCATTTCCAGCCTGCCCTCGCCGCGCAGTCTGCTCTGCGCTTTGTACATGGCTATCAGTTTGGCGTTGTCGTCGGCGTTTCCAAGCCTGCTACCGCCCAAAGTACGGCATATCTTCCCGCATAGGCGCGAGATTCCCATAGTCTGCACCGAGTTGAAAAGCCGCGCGCCCATGTATTCGTAAAGTCGCTTGTCAAGCTCAAATGAGTACTGGTCGGGCGTTATCACGAGAGCCCCGCCGCTCTCCGCCGCAGCCTTTACCCGCGAGAAAAATACTTCCTCGCGCAAGCTGTGATTTCTACCGTAAATTATTTCAGGCATAGCGTGTTCTCCTTAATAATGACATAATAACTTTAGAATAATTATATCACGCTGTGCAAAATTTGTCAATCAAAAGTGCCTTCCCGCGCGCATTTTCGTTGACAACCCGCCCGCGTTTGTGGTATACTATTATAAAGAAAACACCGAATAATTTCTTGTTGGAGGATCAAATGTTTGAAACTGAAATAAAACTTCCGCGCGTTATCCTCTGCGCAGTGGATACTGGCGAGTACAACGCCGAAGCTTCTATGAACGAGCTTGCCGAACTTGCGCGCACGGCGGGTGCAGAGGTCGCGGCGCGCGTTGTGCAAAAGCGCCCCGTTATAGATAACGCTACCTGCATAGGTTCGGGCAGACTTGCCGAGCTGAAAGAACTTTGCCAAAATGAAAACGCCGATCAGGTCATCTTCGACTGCGAGCTTACCGCTTCGCAGGTGCGCAATATTGAGGACGTCATCAGCGTTCACACAATAGACCGCACAACGCTGATACTCGATATTTTCGCTCAGCGCGCCGTCACCCGCGAGGGCAGGTTGCAGGTAGAGCTTGCGCAGTATAAATACCGCCTGCCGCGCCTTGCGGGAATGGGCGTTTCGCTTTCGCGTTTGGGCGGCGGTATCGGCACGCGCGGCCCCGGCGAAACCAAGCTCGAAACCGATAAGCGCCATATCCGCTCGCGCATACAAAAGCTCAGCGAGGAGCTTAAAGAGATAGAAAAACGCCGTGGTCTGGCGCGCAGCCACCGTAAGAAAACAGGCGTGCCCGTCTGCGCGGTGGTGGGCTATACAAATGCGGGCAAATCAACGCTTCTCAATACCCTCACCGACGCCGATGTGCTCGCTGAGGACAAGCTTTTCGCTACCCTAGAAACCACATCGCGCGCCGTCACTCTGCCCGACGACCGCGAGATAATAATGGCGGATACCGTAGGGTTTATCAGCCGCCTGCCGCATAATCTCGTCGAAGCGTTCAAGTCTACACTGGAGGAAGCTGCCAACGCCGATGTAATCATCCACCTCTGCGACGCTTCCGACCCCGAATGCCACGAAAAAAGCAATGTCACTCTTAAACTGCTTGAAGAGCTCGGCTGTTCCGATATTCCCGTGATAACCGCTTTTAATAAGTGCGACCTTGTGCCTGAGCTTTGCGAAGCCCTCTCGCACGAGCCGCAGAGCGTGCTTATCTCCGCAAAAAGCGGCGCGGGTACTGATAAGCTGCTCGCCGCCGTTGCCGAAGCGCTTGGCGAGAACTGCGTAAGCGGCCGTTTTCTTTTTCCGTTCGATAAAGGCGGCGTGCTGGCGCGCGTTCGCGAACTGGGCGGCGTGAAAAACGAAGAGTACACCGCCGAGGGCATTGCGGCTGATATTCGTCTGGATAAAAAATACATCGGTCTGCTGGAGCAGGCAGCGAAGCCTCTCAGCGCCGATAAACACGATGAAAAGGTAAGTGAGTAATATGCCGGAACGTCAGCTCAGATGGATGAAGCTGGATAACGCCGCGAAGATATACCCCGCGGCAAGGCGGCGCAATTGGAGCAATATCTTCCGCCTTTCGATAACGCTCGACGAGGATATAGACCCCGTCGTACTGCAAGCCGCGCTCGATGTCACTATAAAGCGCTTTCCCTCGATAGCCGTTCGCGTGCGCACGGGTATGTTTTGGTATTATCTTGAAGAGATAGAAAAAGCGCCGCAGGTGCAGCCCGAGCACGCCTATCCGCTAACGCATATGCCGTTTGACGATATTCGCCGATGCGCTTTCCGCGTGCTGTATTTCCGCGGGCGCATAGCCGTCGAGTTTTTCCACGCGATAGCCGATGGCAACAGCGGTCTGATATTCCTAAAATCCCTTTCCGCCGAGTATTTGGAGCAAAAACGCGGCTTGCAGATACCCTTTGAAAAAGGCGTTTTCGATAGGCGAGAGCCGCCGCGCGAGTGTGAGCTTGCCGACGATTTCCCGAAATACGCAGGCAGGGTCAGCGCGGGCAGGGGAGAGCGCACCGCTTTTCAGCTTACAGGTCTGCCCGAGCAGGGCGGCTATAAGAACATAATAGTCGGCGAGATGAGCGTGAAAGACGTCCTTGACCTCGCGCACGGCTATGGCGTAACGATTACCGAGCTGATAGTTTCGGTGATGATAGCTTCCTTCGCCCGTCTGCAGGACGAGCGCGTGCCGAAACGCCGCCAAAGACCGCTGAAAGTGCTGATACCTACCAACCTGCGGCGTATGTTCCCGAGCGAAACTCTGCGCAATTTCGTGCTCTATATCACCCCCGGCATAGACCCTCAGCTCGGCGATTACAGCTTTGAAGAGATATTGGCAGAGGTGCATCATCAGATGTCGCTGGAGCTTTCGCCAAAGCGCATGGCGGCTCGCATACGCGCCAACGTCAAGATAGAGCAGATGCCGCTGCTGAAAATACTGCCGCTTTTCGTGAAAAATATCGGCATGAAGATAGCCTACGAGCTTACGGGAGAGAAAAAGTCCTGCATCACTATCTCGAACCTCGGCAACATCACCCTGCCCGACGAAATGGCGCGCCACACGCGGCGCTTCGGCTTCACACTCGGCACGCAGGTAACTTCGCCGAACAACTGCGCCGTGCTTTCTTACGGCGGACGGCTGTATATCAGCATGATACGCCGTATAGAAGAGCCTGTGCTTGAGCGCGAATTTTTTACATATCTGCGCAAACTTGGTCTGCATATCACCTTGCGCAGTAATCAGAGAAGGAGCTGAGCAAAATGTATTGTGTAAAATGCGGCGTTGAGCTTGACGACGCTGAGGAGCGCTGCCCGCTCTGCGGAACGCGCGTTTACCATCCCGATATTGAAAGGGGAGAGGGCGAGCCGCTTTTCCCGCGCACTAATGAGAGCGAGGTGCAGACGGTCAGCCGCGGCGGCGCACTTTTTATAATAACGTCTATCTTCGCGCTCGCCGTGCTTCTGTCGCTGGTCTGCAATCTCAGCATAAACCGCGCGGTTACTTGGTCGGGCTTCGTGACGGGTGCTGTCCTGCTCGCGTATATCGTGATAGTCCTGCCGCTCTGGTTCAAAAAGCCGAACCCTGTGATATTCGTCCCCTGCGATTTCGCGGCGGCTGCGGTCTACCTGCTGTATATCGACCTCGCTGTGCATGGCGGCTGGTTCATGACGTTCGCTTTGCCGATAACGGGCGGCGCGGCGCTGATAACTACCGCGGCTGTTACCCTCTGCCGCTGTCTCCGCCGCGGGTATCTGTACATCTTCGGCGGAGTAGTGATACTCAGCGGCGGTTTCGCCGTGCTGGTAGAAAGTATGCTCACGCTGACTTTCGGCGAGCGTATGCGCATAGGCTGGTCGCTCTACCCTCTGGCGGCGTGCACGCTTATAGGATTGTGGCTGCTGATAGTAGCCATCTGCCCGAACCTGCGAAATTCGCTTAAAAAGAAATTTTTTGTTTGATATTCGATAAAAAAACGGAAATGCGCTGATCGTAAAAGTGCATTTCCGTTTTCTTGTTATGCGGTCATTTTGTTGTCTTTATCTTTCAGTTTCTCAAGCTTTTCCTTTGCTTTTTTGCAGGTCAGAGCTACAGTCGTCCCTATGCAGAAAGCCAGAATTATCATAGCGCCGCCGCCAACTACCAGCAGTTTTTTTCTCATTCCGCCATCTCCCTTTCCGATATTATTCTTGTGAGCCTGTTCAGTCGCCGTACTATGTGATCTCCTGTACGGCGGTTTTCTTTTAGAGCCGCGTTCGCGCGGACGATCTCTGCCGAAATGTTTTCGCTTTTTTCAAGCCTTTCCAGTATGCCGCGCCCCTCGCGGTAGCCGTACTCTATCATTTTCGCTACGGAATCTCTCTGAAGGTCAAAGCTGTCTGAGAATATCGGCTTTTCCTGAAGATTGACATACATTATCGGCACGCCGCGGTCATTGCTTTTTTTGCTGATGTATCCGTCGAATTGCAGAGCCAGTATCATGTCCAGTCCACGCATTTTTAAGAGCGGGCGTATAGGCGTGTTGTCAGCAGCCGCGCCGTCGTAGTAGCTTTTGCCGTTTACGGTGACGGAGTGCATTATCGGCGGTACTGCTACGCTGGCTTTCAGAAACCCCGCGCGGTATTGGGGCGGCGTTTTGTCCAGCCGTATGTACTGCGCTTTCTTCTCGCCCGCCGACCAGCATACCGTGCTGAGAAAGCATTTCAGCTCGTCAGAGCGCCCGTGTATGCTTTCAGCTATGCTCATTATCCCGCCGCTTTTCAAAAACTTATCATACATTTTCTTACAGCCCTTGAAGTCCAGCGAGCGCCATATCTCCTCCGCCTGCTCTGATCTTCCCGCGGCGAAAGCGTAGCCGTTGAGCGTGCCTATCGAGGCGGCGGATATGGCTTTTACCTCAAAATGCGCGTTCTCGCTAAGCGCTTTGCAAAAGCCTATCTGATACGCGCCTTTCGCCATTCCGCCCGATAAAACTAAGCCTAAAGTACAGTAGTGATATAGAAGTTTTTCTTCTTTTAATGCAGACTGCGTAACACTTCGGTTAAGCAGTCTTTTTTCCGTGTTTTCCTGTTTCGGCAGTAACTGATGAAACGGCAACATCAAAGCGATAATAAATATCAATCTGCTGTACACGCTTTCCGCTTGTCTTGTCTGCTTCATGCACCACGATTTTTTCAATCAGTTCGTGCATGATCTCAGGTGTAAGCTTTGTGATATGCTCATATTTGTGTACTGCCTTCAGAAATGCAGTCACATCAGAAGCTTGCTTCTCAGCATGAGCGATAATTGTACGAAGCTCTGAAACCGTTTCTTTCAGCATTTTCTGCTCATTCTCATATCCTGCCGACATGACCGTGAATCGTTCATCAGATATTTTACCAAGAACATTGTCCTCATAGAGCCTTGTAAACAGCTTATCCAATTCAGCGATACGCTTTTCAGCCTGTTTTATGGTTTTCTTTGCCTTTGTAAGTTCTGATGATTTTTTCTGAACGGAATGATTCATAGCTGAATTGATGAATTCTTCTTCATTTTCCTTAATGGTTTCAATGAGCTTATTCAGTTCTCCGAGGACAATCTCATTTAGAACACAAGTTCTGATATAATGCACTGTGCATTTATCCTGTTCTTTGGCGTAGGTAGAGCATCTCATGTGTTCCTGTTCGGGACGTTCATTCTTGCGGCGGCTCAAATACATCTTCTCACCGCAGTCAGCACAGTACACCATTCCTGCGAACGGATTGACCGTCTGCATTTTCTGCGGTCTGCGTTTGTTCTTGCGGAGTTCCTGCACTAAGTCAAACTCCTGCTGCGTAATAATAGGCTCTTGTGTGTTCTTAAAAATCTGCCACTCATCCTGCGGATTATAGACAATCTTATGCACCTTGTAAGACTTCATGTGAGTGCGGAAATTGACCGTATGACCGCAATATTCAAGTCTTTCAAGAATGTGACAGATAGTATTTGCTCCCCAACGATGCAGTTTGGCATTATGCCGTCCGTTATCTCTTCCTTGCGACAGAGCATAAGCGGTAGGTGTTGGAATGTCCTGTTCCGTGAGAATACGGGCAATCTGTACCGGACCATATCCCTCAATGCAAAGCCTAAATATTTTGCGGACTACTTCGGCAGCAGTATCATCAATCACCCACAAGTTTTTGTCCGTATCAGACTTTTTATAGCCGTAAACAGGCGGACAGAGGTGTTTGCCTGATTGTCCCTTAGCCTTGAAAACTGCACGGATCTTTTTGGAACAGTCACGAGCATACCAATCGTTGAAAATGTTCTTGAACGCCATAAACTCATTGTCGCCCTTGAAAGTGTCCACGTTGTCGTTGATAGCGATATAACGCACATTGTGATCAGGAAATATAATTTCTACGTATTCGCCTGTTTTAAGATAATCACGTCCAAGTCTGGAGAGATCTTTTGTAATAACAGTTCCTACCTTGCCACTCTCAATATCAGACATCATCGCCTGAAAGCCGTTACGTTCAAATGTTGTGCCTGAAATGCCGTCATCAACGTAGAAAACTATGTTTTTGAACCCATTGTCATCAGCATATTTTTTCAAAATCAATTTTTGATTTGTAATACTGTTGCTCTCACCGTCAATCATATCGTCCTGTGAAAGTCGGCAGTATAAAGCTGTAATCTTGTCTGTCATAATATCCTCACTTTCCGACAGATACAGCAAGCTATGTTATTATTATAGCGCGCTGCACTGCTGATTGCAATACAGTTGCACTAAAAATTTACACAGCCTGCAATTCACAGTCCTGTTGGCTTTCACTGAGGAAACTTTCACATTCACGAATAATAAGTCTTTTCAGAATATCGGAAAGACTTTCCTGAAAATCAGGATTGAATATTGTTTTTACCATATAGGTTGTGTGTCCGATTTTGTATTCAGTATAAGTTGTACTTTCTTTGTTCATAGCGAATTTTTCTCCTTTATCTGAGGGTTTCGCTTTCTCTGTTTATCCCTCGCTTGTGTTCATTGGTCTGTGGTTTTGATATTTTGTAAGTTCGTAAATCTGGTTGTAGTCCATGCCTCGTTTTTTAAACATTTCCATTAATTCATGTTCAGCAGTTACAGCGTTAATAAGTTCCTGTCCCTCTAACCCATAAAGTTCAGAAAGAATATCATAGGTAATCCGCTTGTTTTTCTCAACAAGTTTACGCTTTCGTTCATTGGCTGCCCGGATTGATTTTTCAAGATTTTCAAGTTTTGCATTATTGTCAGTCAAAGTCGCACGCACTTCTTTCACCTCTTTTCGATTCAGCAATAGTGCATTTACATAGTAATATTATAGCGCAGATACATTATTTCTGTCTATTCGCAAGGCGCATAATCTTTCTGTTCCAGTTGACTTTTTCAGTTCGGCATTTTGTATGAGAAAAACAAAAACTGCAAAGCAAATCAATGCTTTACAGTTTTTAGGGATATTTAGTTTATATCAAGGTTGATAAACTGGAATTTGACGAATTAAAGCTTACATATCATAATGTACTCTTCTTCGTTTTCGTCAGTTATTTCAAATCCAACATTCTTGTACATATTAACTGCATAGTTTGTTTTTTGAACGGCAAGTGATGCTTGCTTATATTTTTCTGTTTTCAGTAGATCAATCATTGATTTCATCAAAGCAGTTCCTATTCCATGGTTTCTGTATTCTGGAAATAATGATATTGCAAAAGATGGAGTTTCATTATCAACATGACCATAATCATTCATAATCCGAACCCATACGGCACCCACAATTTTTTTGTCAGACTCTGCAACAAGACAGTAATCTCCACTATGCTTTCCAAAATCTGATATATACACCTGTAGTTCAGGTTTATTAATAATATCTTTTGGGGGTGCTTTGACACCTTCGGGAATAAATATTGCTTCATATAAAAAATCGCTTAATATTTTATATTCAGCCTCTCTTATATTTCTAATCGTATAGTCCATAGATTACCTCTTCAAATCCCGATTTATTGTGAAAAACAAATCGTTTTTTCTTATAAATCATTATACCATATCCATACTGAAAAAGCAACTCCATTTTCATAAAACTGCCGCCCAAACTGCGCAATAACTGCGCCGAGCCAGTTTAGAATATTGACACCGATGATAATTGAGAGCATCACGCAGGAGCGTGAGCGAGAATGACCGCCGACCTAAGCGGCGGAGATTGAAGTCGCATAGCTCCAAATTCGCTGACGGAGCATCGAAAGCCTGAGCGGAAAGAAACGCTCAGGCGAGAAAAAATGCGCCATAGCGCAACAAAAATAACAAGCATAGTGGAATGCGCCGCACAGCGAGCGAAATTCCACCAATGCTTGTTGGGGACACCCCAAGCCCCGAAATGATCGCACAGCGGTCAGAAAATAATCGGCTTACGCCGAAATAAAACAAAGGAGACACCACTATGGAAAATGCAAAACGCAAGAGAGGCAGACCACCCAAGCGTAAGGCTATGGAGTTCGAGGAAATGACTTATGAGGGAGCAATCAACCACGCACTTGACCAAGAGGTTAAGTCCGAACTTGACAAGAGCCTTGCCGACAAAGACGAGAGCCAGCTCACCGATGACGAACGAAAGTACCTGAAACGCAAGAGAGAGAAGAAATCCTACACGCTGAATGTACGCTTTACAGAATCCGAAATGCAGGATATTCTTTCCAAGTGTGAGCAGTACGGTTACAAGAACAAAACGGAGTATATCCGTGACTGCGTTCGTGCAAGGGTTGATCTCACACCCGACCACACCGAGATTGCTGAAACCAACAGGCTTATGAAGCGTATCGGAGCGAACATCAATCAGATACTTGTCCGACTTTACAGCACAGGTCACATCTATGCCGAGGACATTTCCGAAATCAAGAAAGGAGTTAGCGAAATTTGGCATACACTTCTATCCATTCAATCAAGGCAACAGACGGGGCGGCTCTCCGCTATATCACAAACGGAGATAAGACCGTCAACGGCTTATATGTGCAGTCTTTTGCCTGCCGAGCCGACAGCATCGGTGCTGCCGCCGACTTCCGAGCAGTCAGAGCAGGCGGAACAGGGCGAACACAAATCCTCGCACACCACATAGTCCAGAGTTTCGCTCCTGATGAAGTTACACCTGAACAAGCCTTGCAGATCGGTGAGGAATTGTGTGACAGATTTTTGAAAGGCAACTACCAATATGTGCTTGCCGTTCACACAGACAAGTCCCATACCCATTGTCACATCATTTTCAATAACACTAATCTTTACAACGGACTCAGCTTTACTTACGAACACAATCAAGGCAAGGTAAATGAACGGTCATGGGCACAGTTACGGGCAATATCGGACGAACTATGCAAGGAACACGGCATATCCGTTATTGAGCCGAAGGCGAAAGGCGTTTCCCACTTTGAAAGGGATATGCAGTTGCAGGGCAAGTCGTGGAAAGACAAACTCCGAGCTAAGATTGCAGAAGTCGCATTTTACAGCAAAGACTTTGCGGACTTTTTACGCAACTGTTCTGCCAGCGGTATCGAGTATGTTTACACGCCACAGAACAAAGTCAAGCTGAAATTCCGTCTTTCGGGCGAGGGACAGCAGAGATTCACAAGAGCCGACACATTGGGAGCAGACTACATCCCCGAACGCATTGCCGAGCAGATAGCGGAGATACAGGAAAAGCTGTCAGCGACGAATGTCACTCCCGATATGCTTACTGAACCGCCGAAGCCTGTTGCTGCTCCTAAGCCTAATCCTAAGCCGACACAAACAGTCACCGCCCCGACAACATCACCGTCAGAACCCGGACACCTTATCTCCGATCTCATTCGCTCAA
Source organism: Ruminococcus sp. 210702-SL.1.03 (assembly GCF_020559915.1). Lineage (GTDB taxonomy): Bacteria > Bacillota > Clostridia > Oscillospirales > Ruminococcaceae > YE71. Next base: position 149,950 of record NZ_JAJCLZ010000001.1, on the reverse strand, counting down.
AAATGCGGGAAAAGGGCATCTCACAAGTGCCTACATTTACACCCACGATCACACCGCCGACTACTCCAAAGCCTGAACCCGACAGGACAGTTATTACAGCAGAGGAATTTCTTGCACCGCTGTATGATGAGCGTGAAACTCCACCGCCTGCATCTGAGCCGACCGAGAGTAAAGCACCTGAAAAGAAAATAGATGAATGGGCATCTATCCGAGGTATGCGTGACAGCGACAAGATTATTGCAGAGCTTGAAGCTGTCGGCATCATGTCTTTAAGCGAGTTTGGTGGATTTATGCACAATATCCATTCGCCCGAAGATCACACCGATGAAGTTACCGAGCTGAAAGAGCAGTACACAGCTATCGGCAAGCTCCTTGCGATGATAAAACAGCGTTCTGACAATTCTGCTACATACAAGGAGTATCAGGAACGGTCAGCGTTTACGCAAAAGCATTTCCGCAAGAAGAACGCTGGCGCAATCGACGCTTACGAAGAAGCTGACAAGTACATCACCGAGCATATTAAGGCTTATTATGTTGACGGCAAAGCACCCAAGCGGAGCGAGCTTGCAGCACTGTCAAAGCTGTTAAAAGATAAGCTCAAAGCCATTATGCCCGAACACAAGGCATATCTTCTCAAACATGAAACGGCGATGCGGTACACCCGACAGGTGCGCCAGTACCTTAATGAGCAGTATATGAAGAGTGAGCGAGAGAAAAGCCGTCAGAGGACACAGGCAAAACACAGAAATAAAAATGCACTTGAATAAAGGAAGGACGATACTATGAGCAAAATAGGTTATATCCGTGTTTCTACGGAGCATCAGGAAACAGCGAGACAGCAGGAGATCATGTGCGGTTATCAGGTTGACCGCATCTTCTCTGAGAAACTGTCAGGAGCGAACACAGACCGACCTCAGCTCAGGGCAATGCTTGACTATGTGCGTGAGGGAGATACGCTTTACATCGAGAGTATCAGCCGTTTGGGGCGCTCCACAAAGGACTTGCTGAACATCATCGACACCCTCACCGACAAAGGAGTTACCCTTATCAGCCACAAGGAGAAAATCGACACCAACACGCCTGCGGGCAAATTTATGTTGACCGTGTTCGCTGCACTCTCTCAGTTGGAGCGTGAGCAGCTGAAACAGCGACAGCGTGAGGGCATCGAGATTGCTAAGGCTCAGGGCAAGTACACCGGGCGAAAGCCTATCCCCACCGACTGGATGAGGTTCGGGCAGCTCTATGGGGAATGGAGAGCAAAAAACATCACGGGCAGAGATTTTATGCGGAGAATGGATATGTCGTCAAATACCTTTTACCGCCGTGTGCGTGAGTATGAACTCCGGCACGGTATCACCGAGTAGACCTTAGCTTGACCGTCTGGCGAACGGAAAAGCTCCACAGCACCGTCCGAGCCTGCGGAGCGGAAAACTAACCGCTGAAAAGAAAAAGCTCTCAGAAACGCTTACAGAGCGTTTCCGAGAGCTTGAGTTTATTTAGTTCCAATAAGGTTTGTGCCTGTTGTGGTATGCTCCACAATGCCTAATCGGACTTGTGTGGAACGGAAAACAGGTGTGCCAGTAGGCTATGGTTTGTGAATTACTCACAAATCAAGAAAAGTTTTGAATATCACCATCATTTATATTTATGCTATGGATGATTGAAATTTCAATATTAAAATTATGTTATAGACCAAAGACTTTTAAGCTCATTTAAAACTACAATTAGCAAATTTTTCTTGTCTTGTGAATAAAAACTACAATTTATATCGCAATCTTTAATGACTTTTTTTTCTTCTGGAGTTGGAATATAATAGTTATTTCTACTTTTCACAAAGTTTAATATAGTAATTAAATCAAAAGTTCTCATTCTTTGGCTCTTTTCGTCATTACGTTGCAATCTGTCAATGCGACTTGAACGAGAATTATTCCATTCGCAAACATTATCATCATTATATGTAAATGGATTACTATATGGTACATCTTGATAATATACTAATGTAAATGATCTATCTATATAATTGCTATTAGCATTATTATAAATCTCGTTAGCATATTGTAACTCAGTCTGTTCATCTCCTAAAATTGTTGCACTAATAGCTATGGTTCTTTTTGCTCTTATATCGTTTTCACGACTATACGCTAATCGAAAAATTCTTATTAATTCATTTTTATCTTGATGAGGCAATCTTGCAAGGAGAAAGTATATTTCATTTCTGACAATAGTTGCATTAGAATTATTCTCTCTAAAGTATTTTTTTATTTCATTTTTCACACTTCCGTTTATCCCTAATTGAGAATTATTGATTCGACAAGCTGTTCCCATAATATGTAATAAATTGTTCTTAACAAGTTCAAGTTCATCTTGACTCAATAATTCAAATTTACTTTTGATAAACCTTGTAACTGTATGATTATATCTGATTTCAAGTGAATATATAGCTTCAATTCCTAATTCGTTAGTTTTAGTTAATATTTTCTCAAAAAAATAGCATGCAAGGAAATAATCTTGAAAATTCTTATGATAAAAACCACATAAAAGACGAGAGTCTGTATCATCAACATACATTACAATTGCATTAAAAAAGAATTTTATACTATACTCGTTATCAAAATAATTTTTGATTTTTTCATCATTATAATAGATCTTTTCTTCCTTAAATAATCGCCTTGATATATCCGATAGAATAGTTATTGTGTTTTCAACGCATTTCTTTTTATCATTTTTATTATCTATTTTCAAGCATTCTCTAATTATCCAATGTCTTATAAATTGTTCATATAAGTCAAACTGATTATTTATTTTTACGTTTCTCGAATTACTATTATCAATGATAAATGATAATAAAGAAAGTTCAAGTGGTGTAAGAAAAAAATCATGAAATTCTTTTTTATTTATGTAATTGTATATTTGAACTTCAAAGCTTGTATTGTTTGAAATCTTTTTATAATTCTGAATATATGAGTTGATTTGTTGATTACCCCAATCTTTTAATTCGAATATTTCATCGAATAGAGATGTGTACGTTGAATTTATTTTTTTTAGTACTTCATGATCTTCTTTTCTGCATGTGGCAATAAAGTAGACGTTTTTTCTTTGTAAAGTTTCTATTATTTCAATAAGGGAGGAAAAATCCTCTATTTTCATTTCATCAATGCCATCTAAAAAAATGTATTTTAAAGTAAGATACCTAGATTTGTGTTTCTTTAAAATTTCAAATACTTCATTAGAGGGAGTGGTAGAAAACAAACTTGCTCTAACTATGAAAAAATAACGTCGAAACAGAAAATTTATAATTGATTTTTGGGGAGAAATACATTTTTTATATAAATATGTTAAATAAGTAGATTTCCCACTTCCTGGCTTTCCTATAATTAAAATATTTTTAGGTGATAATCGTAAGACAGATGGTACATCTTTTTCGCTTTTTACAGCACGCATATTAATATGTTTAACGTATAAGTGCTTGTACAAATCTTTACCGTAAATTCGATTGTCGTATTCCCACGGGAATATATCGTTATTATCTACTATACGTTTTTGATTTTTCAAATATCCATAATATAGTATTGTTTGCGATATAATTTTATCCCTAATCAATTTAAATAAAGCAATTATACCTGCTCCTGTTATAAATTCATGTTCTACCATCCAACCAAAAACTTTTTTTATAAAATCTAAAAAAATATCAAGGTTCATAAGTCACCTCTTAATAATCAAAGTCCCAATATATATTTACACTTTAGAATTTTTAACAAAGTTGCATGGCATAATATGAAAAGCGTTAGCATATCGACATATTGGTATTTACATAAATATTGATACTAAGGAATCTTAAAGAAATAAGATGATACTCTCAAAATGAATTTTTAAATAATAACCTGCATTTTTGAAAAATAGCTATCATGTTAAATCTTTAAGAATCCTAAAACTGCTGGTATATCAAGTGTTTCAAACTTTTGGGTTTATGTAAATTTCATCATGACAATGCGCTAAGTTGCAAGGAGTTTGACTAATCAAAAATCTCATCTATTTGTATTTTTAACCAATGTCCGAAATCAGTATATATATTTAAATTATCTGTCCATTCTTTTTTTATTTGTTCCCATGAGTTTGAATTATTATTTAATAGTTCTTCTTTATACATAAATAGTTGTATGTAGCATTCAAGTTGGTCGATATCTTTAGCAATTTTTGCGTTAAATGTTTCACATCTGTAAAATTCTTCCCAATTATTATATAATTCAAACGTATCTCCAAAATCAGTAAATTTCAAACTATCTCTATAATATTCAAATCTTTTTTTCTCAGTTAATTCATCTGTAAGATTTTTTTCTTTTTTCGGAATATCACCAGTATATGATTCTGCTAAATCATGAATTATAAGTAGTCTTATAATATGGCTTTTACTATATTGAGAAGATTCAATTGATTTACCAAGTATTTTAGCCATTTCAGCAGCGGTAGAAGGTAAAAAGAATTCTGCAATCATTGTTGCACTCCATGAATGATCTGCAACAGATTCAACTATAATCCGTTCAAGTTCTCTACCTTTTGCCATCCACCCATTTCTTTTTTGCTTTTTTAAGTTATATATTTCATTTAAAAATATACGCATATATTCTGACATATACTTACACCTAGATTCTAATAGTTTAGATTCGGTTGAGGTTATTCATTTATGAATTGTAATATCAACAGACATAAATTTATAGTAATCTAACGATCCATTCCAGCCAACCTCTGATAGTTGATGCTCTACGAATATATGTGCTTTCACTTTCGACGTTGTAGAGATCATTTTGCTTCATGATCGCAACAATGTCTTGCTTGTTAATTTCACCTTGCCCAAACCACAGTTTAAGGCTGTCAGCAAAAACTTTGTGTGATAATATAGATTCGCAAAAAGCTAACTGTCTTTGTTTATAGCCTAATCGTAGTATACTTCTTCCTTTTGAGGTTAAAGTGAATGTAATATCATCGGTTCTCTGCTTATCTACCAAACCAAGATAACGAGCTGCATCGGTATAATAATTTGTTTGTCTTACATTAAAGGCATAATTTATCGTAATTTCTTCCCTTGTCATAGGGTGTTCTTGTAACAATTCGCAAAGATTTATAACTCTATCAAAGCTATCTGCCTGCGGAAAGGCTATTTCAGGTTCCTTAGCTCTCTGTGCAGCATCAAGTATCCGATTGATCTCCTCAGTTGTAATAGTCATATCTTCCTCAACTGTGTAGTTTTTCTGCTTAACAAGCATTAACGAGCTGTATTCCATAGGATTTGCGAATTGATACTCATATAGGTGAAAGATACCATTCGAGTACACCAAGAAGATAGGCTTAACAGCTTTGTTTACTCGATCACTCCAAGTTCTGAATGGATAATAGAGCTGTCTAACAAGGAAATCATCAGATAAATCACGCTTTGCTTCAATTAACGCAAGTTTCTGTAATCCTTCATACCCTGCATCTATTTCGATTTGAGAATTATGCACTTGGACAATTCTATTATTCCTATGCTGTGTATCTTTAATCTCAAAATCAAAGTTACCAGATCCCATTCGTCCGCTAACTGTTGGTACAAGCTGTTCATCCTCTAAAAAATCAGCCATTATTCCTGAAACATAGGCACAATTTAATGCAACTGCTTCACTTGTTATCGAATCTATATTCAAACTCTGAATGTAATACGGCAAACTGATTCTTGTTACATCACTTGATACAGGCTCGAATTTATGATAGGCATCAAAATGTGAAATGATATAGTCTCCACGAGTTATTGGAAGTATAGAGAGCTTATTTTGTTTGAATAATTTTGGCAAATTGATAGTGTGATCAAATTTTGCCATTAATCGGGGTTCACGAAATTCCTTTATTTGCGTAGCAGATATTTGAAAACAACCATCCTGCTCAATATGATGGAGAATGTCATATTTTTCAAATAGGAGATGCCAAGCAGCATCATTTCTGCTTTCGTGTTCAAGTTTATCAATTTTCTCTGTATCACTCATAATTTGTTATTATTACCTCATCGACATCTCCTCGCTTGCTTGCGACAGAGTTAATTGCTCTTTTAGCCTGAACTATTGTTATATGATAATTAGAATACTGCTCTCTTATGAAATCTGTTGCGGAGTTAGATAACATGAATTTTACACCACGAGCATTAAGTCTATCACAGCATTCACGCAATTGTATTTGTTGCTCTCGACTAAATCCACCTTTAGAATAGCCCGTAAAGCTGGATGTATCTGATACTGGATCGTATGGTGGATCAAGGTATACAAATGTTCCTCTGCGCACTTGCTCAAGTACCAGTTCAAAATCAGCTGTGCTAAATGTTATTTCCGATGAATTAAAATAGGCACTTACAGCCCGTAAAACAGGAGCATTAACAATATTTGGGTTTTTATATTTTCCAAAAGGACTATTGAATTCGCCAGCATTATTAACACGATATAACCCATTATAACAGGTTTTGTTAAGAAAAATAACTCTTGCAGCTTTTTCGATTTCACTCAACTTATCATACTTTTCCTGCTCACGATCAATATTGCGAAGTTCGTAGTAAAAACCTTCTTCATTTGGATAAGTTTCAAGCAATTCAATAAGTGCTTCAACATTATCTCTTATTACAGTGTAAACAAGAATAAGATCGCTGTTAATGTCATTCACAATCGCTCTCTTAGGCTGAAGATCAAATAATACTGCGCCACCTCCAACAAAAGGCTCACAATATGATGTTATTCTCTTAGGCAACATAGGCTTTATTGAAGGTAAAAGTTGTCTCTTTCCCCCGACCCATTTAAGTACGGGAGATACAAGTTTATTTTTAGGCATTAAAGTCACTCCCTCTTAACAGGTTAGCATAATTTAGTAAAAAACGAGAAAAACCACCTAATCTATTTTATTATACCGCATTATCGTCCGAAAGTCAATAGATTTTCAGCACTTTTTAGAAAAAGCCTTATCCCCGTGTCACAGGGATAAGACCTTTCCTCAATAGTTATATGTGATTACTCCTGAACCTCTCTCATCAACGCAACGCCGTCCTTGAAGCCGACCTTGTACGCAGTTCTCATCTCGGCGGCGGCGGTATCGCTCACGCAGTCAAGTATCTTGTGGAATACTTCGATCTGCTCCTCGCTCAAAGAATCCTCAAATGGAATGCAGAGCTTGTTGAACTCGTCAGAGAACTCGGCGGCGTGAATATCACCCACACGGAGGTTGTAAATCATATCAATCATTGTAAGCACCCTTTCGGTATTATTTTAGCTTGCTGTACCTGTCTTACAATGCTTGTCTGAAAACTTCTTTATGCCTACTGTCGTAAACGTATAGGCTTGTCATTTTCCTGCATTATCAGGTTCCTTTACCGCCCAAATGAGCGCTACTACCCAGCCTATAAATGACCAGCCGAGAAATAGATTCATGCAGAATATCGCGCCCTTGTTTACCCTAGCCCTCGCTAGTGCTACAACAGTAGGGATAAAATACACGATGATACCTACTATTATCATCAAAATCATAAGTGCTGAACCGTCCATATTTTCCTCCGTTCTAGCGGATTTTCCGCTAATATATTGCATAAATAGTCCGTTTACTAAACGGGCAGTGCCGCGCTTGGCAAACCGGTTTTATGACCACAATATAATTATAGCGGATTTTCCGCTAAAAGTCAACAGCAAATTACAAAATACCGTATAATAAATTTAACAAATATTGAACACAGATTTTGGGTAAAATGACTAAAAAGGAGCATCAGCAGTATGTATGTAAGAATAAGGAATTTGAGAGAGGACGCGGATATGACGCAGACTGAGATAGCTAAGATCTTAAATTGCAGTCAGCGCGTGTACAGCAATTATGAGAGGGGAGAGCTTGATATTCCTACCGATATTCTAATCAAGCTCGCAAATTTTCACAACGTTTCGGTAGATTACATTCTCGGCAGAACGAATAATAAAAAAACAAATCTCTAAATCAAAAAAAACGGAAATGCGCTCACTCGAAGTCCATTTCCGTTTTTTATGTACTGTTTCAGCTCTGCAAAATTACGTCCCCCGCAGCCGCCTCAGCAGTTTTTTCGCCTTTCATGTACTGCTCAAGCTGCACAAAAAAACTGTTTATCCTCTCGGTATCTTCAAGCCCTTTTGTCATCGGCTGCAGTTCGTTCTGCGAGTCGGTTATCATCTTGCCCGCGCTGTATGCCGTGCCGGTCAGCATTTCTTTGCCGTCCAGTGTTTCCAGTGCCGACCGCGAAAGAGGTATGCCTTTCTCTATGCCCTGCAATTCTGCCATCTCTTCGCCGTTTAGCAGATAGTTCAGCAGGCGTGCCGCGCTTTGCGGGTCGTCGCTGTTCTTGCTGATAGCGTACAGGTTCGTGGGCTTTACATACCAGCCGCTGCGCAGCGGCTCTTCCGTGCTGATGTATTTGCCTATCACCGTAGTTATCTGTGAGTCGTCCGAATATGCGTAGTTCTGCGCGTCGCTCGCCCATAATAGCTGTCCTGCGCATTTGCCGCCAAAATAGTTGGTCTTGTCATAGTTTTCGCCAAGGTGTATCACGCCGCCCTCATTCAGCTCTTTCGCAAATCTCATCATAGAGGCTAGGTTTTCGGTGTCAAAATCCGCAGCCGCCTTGCCCGTTGTCTGCTCCTCATGTGCCGTCAGCATCAGCCATAGGTATATGTTCGCCGTTTCAAAGAGGTACTTTCCCTCAGCCGCAAGCTTGCTGCCGCACTCAAAAAGGTCGTCCCATGTTTCGGGTATCTCCTCGCCGATCTCTTTCAGCATATCCTCGTTGTAGTAAAATGTTATCGCGTTTAGTGAGATAGGTATGGCGTTCAGTTTTCCGTTTATCATGCCGTAAGAGAGCTGCTCTTCCGTAAAATTGTCCAGAGCTATCTCGTCGCTCAGCGTGTTCAGATCGTAAAATCCTTCGCCGTCGGGCGAATATTCGTTCAGCCATGCGTAGTTCAGCTGTATTATGTCGCTCTCTTTGCCGAAGCTGTAAAGTGCGTCAAGGCTCTCTTTGTAGCCAACGTAGTCGCTGGAGTAGGGCTGTACGTTTATGTCGCTGTTTTCCCGCTCAAATATCTTTATGCCTTTGAATGTGTAATCAGCGCGCGCGTCGCCGCCCCACCATGCAAACGATATTTCGGTCGGCACGCTTATCTCCTCGCGGCTCTGGTATTCCTTGAAAAATCCGTTAGAGCAGCCCGTTGCCGTCAGCGTTATCACCGCCGCCGATGCCGCAGCCGTCGCTCTTTTTATAAAGCCGCTCATTTTGCCGCCCCCTCTTTGCTTTTCTCCGGCTTGTAGAAAGCTGCGCTGTTGCCTTCCGCCTGCTCGGCTTCCTTCATCGCCTCAGCCGCCTTGCTTATCAGCGAGCTGAAGTCCTCTGCGTGGTCGGGGTAGCAGCATATGCCTATCGAAACGTAAAGCTTCATATCGCTCTCGCCGCCCAGCGTGAATTCTTCAAATGCTTCCGGCAGCCCGCCGCAAACCGTGTTCATAGCTTCGTGCGCTTTGAATATGTCAAATTCGCTGAAGTTCACAAATGCCGCTATGCGGTCTTCCGAGATCCTGCCGATGTATACTGCCTTTTCGCCAAAGTATTCTTTTATAATGTTTATCGCGTTCACCCGCGTGTCGTTCCAGCAACTGTATGTAACGGTAGACCGTATGCCCGCCGCATCCTTTATCGAAAGCAGCACCAGCGCGTATGTACTTCCGATGATAGAGGTTTCCATCAGCTCGCTTATCTTTTCGTCCAGTCCGTACTCGTTAAGCACGCCCGTAGCGGGGTCGATGAATTCGCTGTTGGTGTCCGCCAGCTCGCCAGCCATGAATTTCGCAGTCGCGAGCGTGCCCGTCGCTACGGATATAAGCACCAGTATCAGCAGCATCGCCATAGCCGATGGCCCATCTATCGGCGAGATCTTTATCAGAGAAGGCTGTTCCATTATCGTGTATGCCGTCCAGCCGCTGTCAGTTGTCAGCTTTGCGCCCATCAGCCCGTTTACCGTAACGTGCTCGTTTTCCGCATCGAACATTGATGAGTATTTTTTCGGTATCGCGTCGCCATGCTTCAGTTTTTTCTCGTCAGCAGTCGTGTATATCACCCTCTGCTGTTCGTCAGTGAGTATGAATATCTGTTTTTGTCCGTTTTCCGAGTTGATTATCTTGTCCAGCTCGTCGATGTACTCAGAAAGCAGCAGTACCGAGTGGTCGCTCAGCCGCCTTATGTAGTATATCTTTCTGTTAGCGCCGCTAAGCCCGAAAAGCCAGCATTCGCCGTTTTTCATTTGGTCGTTGAAGTATTCGTAGCTCTCTGTGTTCAGCGCCGCATTCGTGCCCGATGATGCTTTGCCTATAACGCTGCCGTCTGAGTAGAATATCATGAAGTCAACGTATGTCTTGCCAGCTGACATTTTCAGCAGCATCTCTTTTGTGCTGTTTTTCAGCTCGCTCTCATCTGCGGGGGATAGCCCTCCTTTTACGGGGTCGTACTCGGGCAGCTCGTTTACCGTGAAAAGCGCGCTCGTGTCGTTCTCCACGCTTTTGGTAAAGCTGTTTACAGCTGTTGCGTACTGTCTGCCCAGCGCCGTTATGTCCTCCTCACATTCTTTGTAAACTATGCTCTTAAGGTTTACGAATGCGTATGTAAAGGCTGCGAAAAACAGCATGGCGGTAACTATCGTGTAGCATATCATCATGCGGTTTCGCACCTTGCGGACTGATACTCTCTTGCCGTTATCTTTTTCCCCCATGGCGTGCGGTCCTTTCTGAATTTATTTTTTGTGGAAAATTTTATCTAAAAGCTCGCATATCCTGAAAGAGTAGGTCACCTTGTCTGCCAGTGCGCCTCGTTGCTTTTCAGCCGCCGCCGAGCTGCTTATCTGCGGAAAGAGAAAAGTCTGCTTCTCCGCCTTTGCCTCAGCTCCGCCGCCGCAGGCAGCAAGCATTATCGCCGCTGCGAACCCGCAGCAAAGCGCCCTCTTGGCTCTCTCAGATCTTGCCGATGTGCAAGCTATGTTATTGTTTTGGTATTTCATGCCGATACTTCCTTTCACTGTCTTTAAAGATGTCTGAAAGTATCATTGGCAGTTTTTATCGCGCTAATCACCCGCAGAAATTATTTTCCGAAAACTTCTTTGGCTATGTCGCATGAGCGCTTTGCGTCCTTAGCATAGTAGTCCGCGCCTATCATCTCGGCGTACTCGGGCGTAAGCACCGCGCCGCCTACCATTATCTTGCATTCGTGCCTTTCGCGCAGCAGTTTTATAGTGTCCTCCATGCCTTTCAGCGTGGTGGTCATCAGCGCCGAAAGTCCTACCAGCTTTACGTTGTGCTTTACAGCCGTTTCCGCTACCAGCTCGGGGTCTACGTCCTTGCCGAGGTCGATAACGTCGTAGCCGTAGTTTTCCAGCAGTACCTTAACTATGTTTTTGCCTATATCGTGTATGTCGCCCTTTACCGTGCATATCACAATAGTGCCCTTAGAGGCTTCCTTTTCGCCGCTCTGCGAAAGCTTTTGCTTTATTACTTCAAAGCAGGCCTGCGCCGTGCCCGCCGTGAGTATGAGCTGCGGCAGGAATATCTTGCCTTTTTCAAATTCGTTGCCTGTCTTGTCCAGTTCTGGGATAAGTATGTTGTTCACTATTTCCATAGCGTCGGTAGTTTCCAGCAGCTTTTCCGTTATCTCTGCCGCGTCGCGCTTCAAGCCGTGCGCCATAGCGTAGCCGAGGGTCATGTCCGCCGCTGCGGCTTTCGGCACGGGCGCTTGCTCTGCGCCGTAGTTCTCTATAAATTCCGCAGCATTCTTGTCAATGTTCGCCAGCAGTCTGTAAGCGCGCACCGCCGATGTCATAGAGTCGATGTTCGGGTTCATGATAGGCAGGTCAAGCCCCTGCATCAGCGCCATCGTGAGGAAAGTGCGGTTCACTATCTCGCGCGAGGGCAGACCAAAGCTTATGTTCGATACGCCTAGCACCGTCTTTACGCCCAGCTTTTCTTTTACCAGCTTTACCGCCTGCAATGTCTGCATAGCCGCTTCCTGCTCTGCGGAGCAGGTGAGTACCAAACAGTCTATACAAATGTCGCTGCGGGGTATTCCGTATTCGTCCGCGCGGCGGCATATTTTTTCTGCTATCTTTAGTCTGCCCTCTACCGTCTTAGGTATGCCGTTTTCGTCAAGGCAGAGTCCTACTACCGCCGTGCCGTATTTCTTTACCAGCGGCAGTACTGAGTTGAGCGATTTTTCCTCGCCGTTTACCGAGTTTACTATCGGCTTTCCGCAGTAAACTCTCAGCGCCGCGTCCAGCACCTCGGGTATAGATGAGTCTATCTGCAAAGGCGTGTCGCATATGCCCTGTATCGCCTTTACCGCGCTCACCATCATCTCTTTTTCGTCTATGCCGGGCAGACCTACGTTTACGTCCAGTATCTCCGCGCCCGCCGAGATCTGCTCTATCGCCTGATTGCAGATGTAGTCCAGGTCGTGCTCAGCAAGCGCCTGCTTAAAGCGCTTCTTGCCCGTCGGGTTTATTCTCTCGCCAATTATCCTCGGGCAGTTTATCGGTACGGCTCTGCTCGCGCTGCATACTCCCGCGCCGAGCTCTTTGTACTTAGCTTCGCACTTCCTGCCGCTGAATTTCTCTGCGGTAGCCCTTATGTAGTCGGGCGTAGTGCCGCAGCAGCCGCCGATTATCTTTATGCCCAGCGGTATCATGTCGGCGAGCAGCTCGGAAAATTCTTCGGGCAATACGTTGTATTCGTTGGTTATGGGGTCTGGCAGACCTGCGTTCGGCTTTATGATAACGGGAAGATTCGTGTGCGCGCATACCTGCTCTACTACCGGTTGCAGTTCGCGCGGGCCGAGCGAGCAGTTTATGCCTATGGCGTCTGCCCCCAGTCCGCCCAGCGTCATCGTCATCGACTCTACTCCGCAGCCCGTGAATGTTCTCATGTTTTCCTCAAAGGTCATGGTGACGAGTACGGGCAGGTCAGAGTTTTCCTTTGCGGCGAGCAGCGCGGCTTTGGCCTCCAGCAGGTCGGTCATGGTTTCTATAACTATAACGTCCGCGTCCTTGCCCGCCAGCACCATCTCTTTGAAAACGTCGTAGGCTTCCTCAAATTTCATAGAGCCGTTCGGCTCGAGAAGCTGACCGGTAGGGCCTATGTCCAGCGCGCAGTATGCGGTACGGCTCGCGCGCGCTTTCGCCCTCTGCGCTATCTCTACCGCTGCGCCGATTATCTCGTCTACGCTCTTGCCCGTAGCCGCGAGTTTCAGCCTGTTTCCGCCAAAGGTGTTGCAGTAGAAAATGTCCGCGCCCGCTTCGATGTATTTTAGGTTTATCTCCTCTATCTGCTCGGGGTGGGTGAGGTTCAGCAGTTCGGGGTTCTCGCCCGCCGCCAGACCCGCTGCCTGCAGCATAGTGCCCATTCCGCCGTCTAAAAATATAAATTCCTTTTCGTTAAGCAGTTTTTTAAGATCCACAGTGTATTCCTCTCTTTCTGAATTCGCACCTGCCCGCCATCTTGCAGATAGCGCAGCCGCGCCGCCCTTTTTCTATAGGCTCGTCTGAAACGCCTATCACCGCCGTTACCGATTTTCTCGGAGTCAGCAGCAGCGAATCGGTGCAGGCTACCCCCGCGCGTTTCTGCGCGTTCAGCGTTTCTATTATCATCGGCTGTATGTCTAGCGGGAAGTCGCCGTATCCCGGCGAGAACCGCCATGTGAACCAGCAGCCCGTAAGTTTTTCGTATATCTCTTTCTCCGCTTCGTCGCAAACGGCTTCCACCGCCGCGCTCGCTAAGCAGTCGGTCATGTAGCCGAGGGTTATGTCCTCAGCCTCCTTGCGGCGAATAAGCTCGTCAGCTTTTGATGAAGCCGTAGCGCATAGCAGTATGCACCGCCGGCACCCGCTGAGGTGTCGGCGTATGTCCTCGCCCTTAAAGATCAGCTTCGTGCCCGCCAGTTTTATCCCATCGTCACATTCCTCGATGTCGAAAGCGCGGTATACCCAAGCGGGCGTTATCGCCTTTACCAGCTCGCGGCGGCAGCTCTCTATCATCTCCATCTGCGGGGCGGGGGGCTGCTCGCGGTAGCCCATGTACCTAATCGCTTCGTTTACATTTATACTTATATTTATCTCCATTTTTAGCTTCCCTTATAATAATTTTATCTCGATGTTGTCCCATGGGTCGTGAGCGAGTATAACTTCGCCCGCCGCCAGCGACTTTTTCACATCTATGAACCGCTGATTAGAGCTGCCCATGAATTTCAGCTCGTAGCTTTTTTTGTCCATCTCAAATTCGCCGTCTACCAAATAATCCAGCCGTTTCAGCAGCTCAAGATAGCCGTTTTCCGCGTTCGCGTTTTCCATCAGATATTCAAAGGTATAGCCCGTGTACGCCATGACGTTCATCTTAAAGCCTTCGTACCCGAGTATCATGTCGGCAAGCTCGGTCAGCGCGGCGCATTGGCAAAAAGGCTCGCCGCCCGAAAAAGTTACGCCGTCCAGCAGGGGATTTTTGATTATTTCTTCAAATATTTCCTGCGTGCTCTCAGTCCTGCCGCCCTCGAATGTCCATGTCTGTGGATTGTGGCAGCCGCGGCAGTGGTGCGGACAGCCCTGCACGAAAACGGTAAATCTCATTCCGGGGCCGTCTACTATCGAGTCATTCACCAGCCCAGCTATTTTAAGTTCCATTTTACAATTATCTCCTGATCATTATTCATTCATACCTACTGTAAATGAGTATACATATTTATTATAGCAGTTATTATGTCTAAAAACAATAATAATCAGAAAAATTAACCTTGATTTAACATTTTAAATGACACCGATTCATCGCTATTTGCCGATTTGTCATATTTGAGATGAAAAAATTATTTTTTTTGTGAGTTATTTTTTGTAAATTTGCTTGATTAAATAACGATTATATGATAGAATAATATGATGAGGTCTGTATGCTCGGTTTTTCGAGCTTGCAGATAAGGGGATTATTTTTACCGCAGGGAGGCAAAAAAATGAAAAATGAAATGTCAGCCGCTCAAGCTATTGCCAGCAAGCAGAGCAGGCGGCTGAGGAACAGGCACATAGGCTTTGCCGTTGCGCTGGGCATCATCTTGATGATAGCGATAGTCAGCATAGTGGCAGTTGCAAAGATACGCGCCAACGACCGCATAATGCTCGCGAAAAACCTTATCTCTCAGTTTGAGATAAATACTACTTACCGCGAGCCTGAGCTAGCTTCTGACGGCGACGAGGACGGCGACGGTATGCTCAACGAAGCTGAAACGCGCGCCAAGACCAATCCGCAGGACGTTGACAGCGATAACGACGGTATAAGCGACGGCGACGAAGTCGCGCTCGGTACTGACCCGCTCAATCCTGATACCGACGGCGACGGACTTCTCGATGGCTTTGAGCTGATGGCGGGTCTTGACCCGAAAAAGACAAGCACCGATGATAAAACGCCCGATAAGGACGTTGTGGTAGATATAAAGCGTGAGTTCGGCGAGATAACTCTTAACGTTACCGGCGACGCAAATATAGCTGATACATCTATCTCTGAGCTTAACGTTTTCGGGATCTCTTCTAACACAGGTATCGTCAGCACCGCTTACGACTTCGTTTCCGACCACAAGTTCCAGACCGCGAAGATCACTTTCAAGCTCGACAGCAAGAAAGTCGCACAAAAGGGCGCAAGCTTCTCTGACCTCTCAGTACTGAAATTCGACGCTTCGACTCAGAGTTACGAGAAAATAAAGAGCAGGGCAGACAGCTCGGCGGGTACTATCTCCGCAGACATCAACACTTACGGCACATATGTAGTCGGCACAGAGAAAAAGGCTAATTCGCCCGCAGTTACCAAAATAGCGTTCCTGCTCGATAACTCCGGCTCTATGTACCCCGTAGAGGAGTGCGAAACTTCTCCCGAAAACGACGTTAATTTCAAGCGCCTTGACTTCACCAAGAGCCTTATCAATAAGATAGAGGGCGAGGGCGATTACCTTTACAGCATAGCGAAATTTACGGGCACATACACCCAGCTCCAGAAATTCACCGCCGATACCGAAAAGCTGAATAACGCGCTCGAAAAAATTCGCGTCGGCAAAGAGGTATTCGATGGTTCTCATATCCAGTCAGCGCTCCAAAGCTGCATGAGCACTTTCGATAACGGCTCGACTAATCAGAGAAATATAATAGTGCTGCTTTCCGACGGCGCTTCCGATGAATCAAATCCGAAGAGCATAGAGCAGCTTGCGGAAATCGCAAATAATAACAACATCATCGTTATGACGATAGGTCTGGGCAAAGAGGCTGACCGCGCATGGCTGCAAAACCTCTCGGCGCAGACAGGCGGCAAGTACTACTCGGCTTCCGACGCAGACGCTCTCGAAAGCGTTTACAAGCAGATAGTTACCACTCTGAATTACGATATAGTAGATTATTCCGATTCGGACGAGCAGGCACAGGGCTACTCGCTCTATAACACAGGTTTTGACCCCACCAAAAACGGCTTCTCGTTCAGAAACTTCCGCACCTCTGATACCCCGAGCGTAGACTTCGGTATGGCGGTAATGGCGCGCGACTGGTACGTCGGCAGACTTCAGCTCAAGACCAAGGCCGTTTCTCCCGCGGACGACAGCGAGCAGAAATACGATGCCGAGGGCTATAACCTCAAGGGCAGTGAAGTGGAAGAAAAGTTCGAGGCAAATCAGCCGCTCTCTTCCTACGTTCCGTCCCTTATCACGGGCGACTTCGGCGACGTTAAAAAGTACCTCGATTATTCTTCCTCAGGCTCAGTTCTGAAAGTTGACGCCGACCTTATGGCAAAGGCTCTCCAGCAGGGCTGGTCGGTGAAGAAATATAAGCTTGACGCGAACAACCTCTCGTGGGAAAAGGTAGAGCTTCTCTCGCTCAACGTCAAAGAATGCTCAGACAAGATCGCAAAGGCAAGCTCCGACTCGGAAGCGGAGTTTTATAAGGCTCTCTACCACCTCAACGCTTTGCAGTGGGACGATACGCCCGTTACTTTCGATCTCTTTAACGGCGATGAGGGCTTTGACGAGCTGAAATCGCTTCTCGCTCTCGGCGAACCCGTAGTTACCACCATCGACGGCTCGCATACCGTAAATGCTATCGGTCTTATACAAGACAGCTCCGACCACCGCAAATATGTGCTTCAGGTCTACGACAGCAATTATCCCGGCTCGATCAAAAAGCTGTACATCACCCGCGCCGTAAAGGGCAATTTCGATATTACAGATGGCAAGGGCAAACTGAAAGACGTTTCCTACGAATACACCTGCGAATATGACGGCAAACAGGTAGGCGTAAAATTTTCTGACGTAGCGGCATATTGACCGCGCGGCACTCCAAAAAGATATTTGGAGTGAGCATAAGTAAACGTTTTCTGTAAATACTGCACAAATTCATGGCGGGAATTTCGTAAGAAATTTGACGTATTTTTGAAAACAAATTTCACAAAAGCCCTTGATTTTACGGCGTTTTTCTGTTATAATAAATATTGAATTAGAACGGTGCGCAATGGGCGTACTGTAAATTCTAAATTACACTAATTAATGTGGAGGAGATTTAAAATGAAAATTTCTAAGATTTTCGCAGGAATGTCCGCTGCTGCTATCATCGCTGCTGCGGTAGCAATGCCTGCATCTGCTGAAGCTCCTGTAGATAATGAATTCTACAATGCGACTGGCGAATGGACTTACACATTCAAGCTTTCTGATTATGCAGATAAGATCGGCCCCAGCGGTGATAACGACGGTATCCTGCTTGCTGAAAACACCAGCGAAGATGGATCGCCCAGCACCTGGACCTGCGGTTTCAACTTCCAGGTTGGACATATGAAGAACGCTAAGGTTTCCATGACTGTACATAGTGACGCTGGCAACATCTACAAGGGTGCTGATGCTGACGCTGGTTCTGATGATACTTGCTGGACTGTACAGACTTCTTGGAACGCTGACGCTCCTGCTGATAAAGAAAAGAGCACTGTAAAGTACACTGAAAACGAAGCTAAGGGTGCTGCTGAGCTGAACGGCTGGGATTCCGGCCCTACCAAGTTCAACGGCAACTGGGCACAGTTCATGCTGACCAATGACGATGTTTCCAGCGTTACCGTCACTGTAACTGTTGTTGCAGATGCTGACACTACTTGGGAATATCATGCTTATGACGAGGCTAAGTCCGATGATGAGAACTCCTACGTTGTATTCACCATGTTCGGTAATGGCGCTTCGACTCCTGAGAAGATTCCTAACGCTGACATCAACAAGCAGATCGAGGGCGAAGGCACTACTAGCTCCGGTGACGGCAGCACTACTTCCTCCGGCTCTTCTTCCGGTTCTTCCTCCGGAAGCAGCTCGAACTCTGCTTCTTCCAGCTCTAAGGGCGGTTCCAAAGGTGGTTCCAACGGCGGAAGCACTTCCAAGGGCAGTGCTTCTACTTCTTCCGCTAAGGATGCCGGTGCTTCCGATAACACTGCTAACGCAGAGTCCGGTGCAGCTGCAGGCGTAGGTCTGGCTATCGCTGCTCTTGCAGGCGCAGCTATCGTAGTTTCCCGCAAGAAGTAATTTTTAGCATAGCTGAATAATTGCAAATAATAAAAGGCATTGCTCTCGGGCAGTGCCTTTTTTGTATATATTGTATGAATATGAAAACGTTATCTGTGCAGTATGAACAAAAGTAAAATGGATAATTGTACATTTAGTATATTGAATATTTTCGGCATTTGTGTTATACTTTAAAAGTAAATGGTTCTGTATGAACAATTATTTTTGGAGGTAATTACTTATGAAAAAGTTTTTAGCTTGCACTGTTGCGACTATTATCGCAGCATCTATGATGACTGCTTGCGGCAGTGATGATTCTAAGGACAGCTCCAGCAAGGCTGCTGAGAGCACCACTACCACCGCGGCCAGCTCTGCTGCTGATGAATCTGCTACCGAGGAATCCGCTGCTGAAGAGTCCGCTGCTGATGAATCTGCTACCGAAGAGTCCGCTGCTGATGAATCCGCTGCAGAGGGCGATGCCGCTGAGCCTAAGCCTATCTCTGAGATGCCTGCAACTCTTCAGGATCTCGAGACCGCTTCTCTCGTATTCGACACCAGCATGGATCCTGCTGATTTCGTAAAGACTATGAACGAGGCAAACTTTGAGAACGATGAATCTGACGTTGAATTCTCTATTGAAGAGGTCGAGGGCGTTCCTATGCTCCGTTGTCAGGTTCTGACCCTTAAGGATGAAGAAGATCCTTCTCTCGGTTACAAGGTTCCGAAGATCCAGTTCGATATGTCCAAGATCTTTGCTGGCAAGACCGATACTCTTGACAAGGTATTCACCATCGACATCGAGTTCATGACCAAGGCTGTTGGCAACTTCGTAGCTGATGACGGTACTGAGTCGCTCGTTCCCGGCAACTTCATGGGCGCTCTTTGCTCGCAGGCTGGCGAAGATCCTGACAAGCTCGGTTGGAAGGAACTTGACAACCAGATCAGCGAATCTGAGTGGACTTCTGAGTGGGCTACTTACAAGTTTAGCGTTCGTCCCGGTCTGCTTGGACCTTTCAGCGCTGTTGACACTCCTCAGTACTTTACCTTTCTGAGATGGACCATTCCTAACCAGGCTGATTTCTACGTTGCAGACATCACCTTTAAGGATGAGGACGGCAATGTTCTGCCCGTTTCCATTGGCGCACACGCTGAATAATTCAGTTTACATAATAGACCGCACACACGCTGTGCGGTTTATTTTTTTGCAAATTTGCTGAACTTTACACTCATTTCGCCGATCTCAGCGCTTTTCGGTTTGTCGTTTTTCATCTCAACATCGTAATCCTCACTGCTGATTTTACCGCTGACTTTTCCCGCCGCGCATTTTTCCAACACCCGCACCGTCAAAAATATCGGCGAATTTGCGGGCAACTCCTCGCGTGAAAAAGTCTGCTCCATTTCCTCAAAACTTATCTTGCAGTCGGCGTCAGTCAGCGAAATTTCCATTCCCGCGAGCGTTTTCGGCTCGCTGACGCTTATCTGCCAGCCGCCCTCTAATCGCTCAAACTGCGCTTTTCCTGCAAAATCGTCACTGGAAATATCGGCGGTAACCGTGTAGCTTTTCGGCAGCGAGATCTCCGCACTCTTTGAATTGCCGCACGCCGATGCCGTCGAGATCGCGCAGATACACATACACATCAGTATAAATCTTTTCATTCAGACCCCTCCATAAAAAAGTCCCCCAAACCGATGGGGGACTTTTGCATAATCAAGCTTGTTAACTTGCAAATTGTTGACAATCGTAATTTACAAAATCGTGAGAGTTTCCTTAAAAGCGTTTATAATATCGCTCGCCGTGACGGCAGCAGGTGAGTACTTTTCACATAGTATTTCCGCAGTTTTTCCGCATATGTAATCGCCCAACGCGCAAGCTTCCGCCGCCGTAACGCCCTGCGCAAGCAGCGATGCGATAACGCCCGCAAGCATATCGCCCGAGCCGCCTTTTGCAAGTGCCGAACAGCCAAAATTCGTGACAGCCGCTTTTCCATTGCTGAACGTCACAGAAGTCGTGTCCTTGCTGTGCAGTGTCACGCCGTACTTCTCGCTCAGCTCGCGGCAGATCGCGTACCGCTCAGCCGAAGCCTCTGCCGTCGTCCGACCGCTCAGCCTTGCCAGTTCGCCGATGTGCGGAGTCAGAACTATCTCACAATTCTTGTCCCTCAGTACATCTATATTCAGCGCGAGCTGATTTATTCCGTCCGCGTCGATAAGCAGCGGTACACGCACTTTTTTTACCAACGCTTCGACAAGCCTGCGCGTGTTTTCGCTCCTGCCGATGCCGCAGCCGACCGCAACAGCACTGTGTGAATTTGCCAATCCGACCAGTTTATCTATCTCGCAACTGCTGATCGTGCCGCCCTCTGTTTCAAGCGGAGTGTAAATGCACTCGGGCGCGCTCGCCGCAATTATC
This sequence comes from Ruminococcus sp. 210702-SL.1.03, assembly GCF_020559915.1. GTDB lineage: Bacteria > Bacillota > Clostridia > Oscillospirales > Ruminococcaceae > YE71. Next base: position 128,945 of record NZ_JAJCLZ010000001.1, on the reverse strand, counting down.
GAGATCACGCTGTGCGGAGCAGCAAGGTTCACTATCCCGCAGCCGGTGTGAAGCGCCGCACGCGAACATATCGCCGCCGCGCCGATGTAATTTTCACTCCCGCAGATCAGCAGGACTTTTCCGAACGTTCCCTTGTGTGAGTATTCGGGACGCGCAGGTAACATTTTGTGCAATTCGCTGCCGAAAATCTCGTGAGAAGACATGCGGTCATCGAGGTACTCTTCCCAGCCGTCGGGAATTCCGATGTTCGCAATTTCGATCTTTCCGCATACAGAAAGCGCAGGTTTGAGCGCCATTCCGAACTTAATCGCGTGAAAAGTGATCGTTTCGTCGAACTTTACCGTTTCAGCTGCGATCTTTCCGCGTAGGCAGTCAACACCGCTCGGCATATCGCACGCTATCTTGTAGGTGTCAGATCGTGCAAATCTGCTCATCAAAAACTGTATGTTCTCGCGAAACTCGCCGTGAAAACCCGTGCCGAAAATGCAGTCTACAACTATATCTGCATCGCCAAAATCAACGTTTTCTGTAATGATCTTCACTTTTTTGCTGCCATTGAGCGCAAAAGCTTTCTTCGCAAGCTCGGTCTTAGGCTCGCCACAGACGTAGGCCGCGCTGACGTCAAATTTGTCCGCCAGTAAGGAAGCGCAGACTGAACCGTCGCCGCCGTTGTTGCCCGACCCGCAGAGAACCAGAATGTTTTTCGCACCGATTCGCGCCGCCGCACTCTCGACTGTTCTCGCCAACTGCGCTCCCGCGTTCTGCATAAGCTCCCAGAGCGAAACGCCCAGCGCTTCCGAAGCCTTTTCCGCCTGCGACATCTGCTGAGGCGTTAATAGTCTATTCATCTTTATCGCTCCTTTCCGCGATGCACACCGCCTGAGCCAGCTCGCGCGTGTGCGAAATGCTTATCGAAAATTCCAGTCCCGCCGCCGCCTGTGCTGCCGCACCCTCCAGTTTTAGGTAAGGCGCGCCAAGCTCATCGTGCGCTACGGTGATCTCATTCAGCGAAAAACCGCGCACGCCCGTGCCCAGTGCCTTCGCGAACGCCTCTTTCGCCGCCCAAGTCCCTGCCATTGATTGGTAAGGGTCTTTCATCTGAGAAAAACGCCGCCGCTCCTCATTTGAAAAGGCACGGCGGCAAAAACTATCTCTCTGAGCCGCATTTTTCACTCTCTCGACTTCTTGCAGGTCGCAGCCAACGCGGTATTTCACAGCTTGCTCACCGCATTTCTCGGAAAAAACGGCTTCATAAGCTGGGTCATTTCGGTGCTGGGGGTAAATACCAGCACGCCTTTTCCGAACTCGCGGTGCGTAAAACGCAGGTAATAATCGGTAAGCTCAGGGTTATTCGCGCCCGCCTTGACAAGCGTTTCGTCCTCGCCAACGGCAAAATCGCCGTTTACAACGCCGTACTCGCTGACCTTGTGCAGGTCGATGGTGCAAAGTCTGTTTCGCTTAGCCTGATTTATGATCTTGTCGATGTCGAGGTCGGCGTTCGTGAGAATGTATTCGTACTCAACGAAAAGTTTCGTGATTAGCTGGTAGCCGATGAAAATGCTCAGTCCTGCAAACACAAAGCCGAAAAGCGTCAGCGTCGTGTTGAAAGTCAGCAGTATAAAGAAAGCGGCGAGCGCTACTGCCGCGGCTATCGTGAAGATCTTCGAGGTCTTTTCTCCCTGCGAAAGCTCTCTTTTTACAATATATTCCTTGAAAACGTCCATGAAATTTGTCCTCCTAAAGTTGTGTATTAAATAGTATAGCACATTTTTCACGAAAAGTAAAGCGATATTTTGTTAATTTTGTTGAAAAGCACATTTACGCATTTTGCTGCCCAAACCCGTGATTTTCTGCCGTTACCCCTTGACAATCGACGGAATATGTGAGATAATATAAATATATGTTTTGTTACGGAAGTGCTTTTTATGGATATGAAAATAGCTATACTCCGCCGACTTACCTTTGAAATGGATACGCGAGTCGAGCGGCAGGTTTAAAATTCGTTTGAACATAATTACAAAACTTGCTGAAAGGATAGATGAATATGAAAAGAGAGCTGGATAAGCTTTACAGTCCCTCTGATTTTGAGGATAGAATCTATAAGATGTGGGTCGATGAAAACTGTTTCCACGCAGTGCGCGACCCCGAAAAAACGCCCTACACTATCGTTATCCCGCCCCCGAATATAACGGGTCAGCTTCACATGGGTCACGCGCTGGATAACACTCTTCAGGATATTCTTATCCGCTGGAAGAGAATGAGCGGCTACTGCGCGCTCTGGGTACCCGGCACCGACCACGCTTCCATCGCGACCGAGGCTAAGATAGTCGAGGCTATGCGCAAAGAGGGCGTCACAAAGGACGACCTCGGCAGAGATGGCTTCCTCAAGCGCGCATGGGCTTGGAAAGAGCAGTACGGCGGCAGAATAGTTTCGCAGCTAAAAAAGCTCGGCTCATCCTGCGACTGGGAGCGCGAGCGCTTCACACTCGACGAGGGCTGTTCCAAGGCTGTTAAAGACGTGTTTGTAAACTATTATAATAAAGGCCTTATCTACCGCGGCGAAAGAATTATAAACTGGTGTCCGCATTGCCGTACATCTATCTCAAACGCCGAGGTAGAGTATGAAGATCAGGCGGGTCATTTTTGGCATCTTCGCTACCCGCTGAAAGACGGCTCTGGCTACGTTGAGCTTGCTACCACCCGTCCCGAAACTCTGCTGGGCGATACCGCAGTTGCCGTAAATCCCAAGGATGAGCGTTACAAGGACATTGTTGGCAAGACCCTTATCCTGCCGCTCGTTGGCAGAGAGATACCCGTTGTCGCCGACAGCTATGTTGACATGGAGTTCGGTACAGGCGTAGTTAAGATCACCCCCGCGCATGACCCCAACGACTTCGAGGTCGGCAAGCGCCACGATCTGCCCGTTCTGAACGTTCTGACCGAGGACGCTAAGATAGTTGACGATTATCCCGAGTATGCTGGCATGGATAGATACGAAGCAAGAAAGAAGATAGTCGAAGACCTTGAAAAGGGCGGCTATCTCGTAGAAGTTGAAGACCACGAGCACAACGTCGGTACTTGCTACCGCTGCGGCACTACCGTAGAACCTCGTGTTTCGCTCCAGTGGTTTGTAAAGATGGACGAGCTTGCCAAGCCTGCTATCAAGGCTGTAGAGGACGGCGACATCAAGTTCGTGCCCGATAGATTTGAAAAGAATTACCTTAATTGGATGAACGATATTCGCGATTGGTGCATATCCCGCCAGCTTTGGTGGGGTCACCGCATACCCGCGTTCTACTGCGACGACTGCGGCGAAATGGTGGTTTCTAAGGAAAGCGAAGTTTGTTGCCCTAAGTGCGGCAAGCCCATGCGCCAAGACCCCGACACCCTCGATACATGGTTCTCTTCGGCGCTTTGGCCGTTCTCTACCCTCGGCTGGCCCGATGATACCGAAGACCTCAAGTATTTCTACCCGACCAGCACGCTCGTTACCGGCTACGATATTATCCCGTTCTGGGTATCGCGCATGATAGTTGCGGGTATGGAAAATATGAAGGAAAAGCCTTTTGATACCGTTCTTATCCACGGTCTTGTCCGCGACGAGCAGGGCAGAAAGATGTCTAAGTCGCTCGGCAACGGCATCGACCCGCTGGAAGTTATCGACAAATACGGCGCTGACGCTCTGCGTTTCATGCTCGCTACGGGCAACGCCCCCGGCAACGATATGCGCTATTCAGACGATAAGGTAAAGGCTTCCAGAAACTTTGCAAACAAGCTTTGGAACGCGGCTCGCTTCATCATGATGAACCTGCCCGATGGCTTTACCGCCGATGCACTGCCCGCGCAGATGAACATCGAGGACAAGTGGATAGTTTCCAAGTTCAATACCCTCGCTAAGGAGATCGATGAGAATCTTACAAACTTCGACCTCGGCGTAGCGGTCGCTAAGCTTTACGACTTCATTTGGGACGTTTACTGCGACTGGTACATCGAGCTGACTAAGCCGAGGATTGCGGCGGGCGGCGATACCGCGGCGGCGGCGCAGACGGTGCTCGTTTGGGTAATGAAAGGTATGCTGAAGCTTCTGCACCCCTTCATGCCGTACATCACTGAAGAGATCTGGCAGACCCTTACCGACGGCGCAAGCATTCTCATGCTCGAAAAGTACCCCGTTTACGATGAGTCGCTCAACTTCTCGGCTGAGGAGATCGACTTTGGCAAGATCATCGCGGCTATCAAGGCTGTAAGAAATATCCGCAGCGAAATGAACGTTGTGCCATCGGTAAAGGCTAAGCTTTATATCGAAACGGCTCAGCCCGAGGTTTTCGCAAACGGCGTTATGTTCTTCGAGCGTCTTGCTTCCGCAAGCGAGGTGGAGATACTTGAAAAGGCTGACGTTAAGGACGCCGTTACCGCAGTTACCGACGCGGCAAGAATTTTCATCCCTCTCTCCGACATCGTAGACACCGAAAAGGAGCGTGCACGCCTCGATAAGGAGAAGAAAAAGGTGCAGAAAGACATCGACTTCCTCTCAGGCAAACTGAATAATCAGGGCTTCCTCGCGAAAGCCCCCGAACAGCTCATCGCGGCGCAGAAAGAAAAGCTCGCTAAGGCTCAGGAAAAAATGGCGAAGATAGAAGAGTCGCTCGCAGCGCTCAAGTAAATCACAAGATATAAAAAGAGGGAACATCTCGGCAAAAGATGTTCCCTTATTTTTTGTTAATTTCTAACTTCGTAGACCTTGTTCAGCAGGATAACGCAGACTATGTAAAACGCCGCTGCGAAAGATCCCGCAAATACGCAGTCGGAAAGCTGCGCGGCTTTCGTCAGCGTTTCGCTCTCGCCGAAGATCTGCGTGAAAGCTTTCATCAGCCCGAGCTGTATGCAGAAATAGCTCAGCGCGACTATCAGCCCGCCGAATATAAATACCACCGTGCCGAAAAGAACCCGCCGCCGCGCCGCGCTTGCGATCAGCATTACCATGAAGCAGAAGAGAAGCGCCATCAGCATGAACATCAGCCCGCGCACCCACGATATGGGGTCGAGAAGCGCGCTCTCAGCCTGCGTGTAAACCACGCTCGTGCTGTTGATAAGCTTCGTCAGCAGATTCATGGCGGTTTCGTATATCAGCCGCGCGGGTATGTACCAGACCGTACAGCAGACCAGCTTTGAGATCATCTGCGCGCTCGGCGGTATAGGCAGGCAGACTGTCAGCGCTGCTTCACGGCTGAAATACGCGCGTACAAATCTGCTCAGCGGCATAGCGAACGCCGTGGCAAGCATTGCCAGCGAACACACGAACACCGCAAGCTCTAAGAATATCAGCATAGTCTGCGCGTAGCTCTCCGCGTTTTCAGGAAAGTGCGCGATGGTCGCGAGTGCGATGCCGACGATCACCGCCAGCGAGCCGAATATCGTCAGCACAGCTCGCACCGTGCAGGCTAGGTCGCGGCATATGAGTTTTCCGAGGTTCAGCATTGGCAGACCTCCTTGAAAAGCGCGGCGGGGTCGCATTCGCGCGCTGAGCCGTAGTGCCGCACCGTGCCGTTTTGCAGTATCAGCAGATCGTCCAACGCCTGCGCCGCTTCGTCAATGTTGTTCACGGCGACAAGCACAGCGCTTTCTTCGCGCGCCAGCTCGCCTATCTTTTGATAGATGTACGCTCGCGTTCGTTCGTCAGTGCCAGCCGCAGGCTCATCCAATAGATACAGCGCCGTCTGCCTCGAAGCCGTCAGCGCAAACTGTATGCCCCGCCGTGCGCCCTGCGAAAATGTCCCGAAGCGCTTGTTGATGTCGATGCTCAGATCGTCCAGCATAGCGAGCGCCGCCGCCGAGCTGAAGTCCTTGAACCACCCGCTGAAAAGCCGCACCGCTTCGCCGATCTTTACATCGTCTGGCAGCATATCGCGGTCAGGGAGGCAGGCTGTCAGCGCACGCGTTTTTTTGCCGACAGGCAGTCCGCAGATCTCGACTTCGCCGCTGTCAGCGCGCATAAGCCCCGCGGCTATCCGCAGCAGAGTGCTCTTGCCGCAGCCGTGCAGCCCGCAAAGTCCCACGACTCTGCCGCCGTAAACGCTCACGCTGACGTCGGTGAGCGCGGGCATTCTGCCCAGTTTTCTGCTGACCTCGCTCAGCCGCAGTATCTCAGCCATACTTCCTCCTTAAACACAAAACGCCGCTTCGCTCTTGCCCGCAGGCGCGAACGTTCGCGGCGTTGTTTTTACAAAAATCATCTTTCCTCGCAGATCAGCTTTATAGCCGTTCGCTCTTCGCCGTCGATGACGACGTTTGCAAATGCGGGAATACATATCATATTTATGCCCAGCGGTGCGAGGTAACCCCTTGCGATGGCGACTGCCTTTATCGCCTGATTAGCCGCGCCTGCGCCGACTGCCTGCACCTCAACCGCGCCGCTGTCGCGGACAACGCCCGAGATCGCGCCTGCTACCGAGTTCGGAACTGATCTTGAAGACACTTTTAAAATTTCCATTTATTGTACCTCCGGCTAAACAAATATCCATTCGCAGATGTGAAAAATTATCCGCTATGGTAATTTGATTATACAACATTTTTAAAAAATTTGCAACAGTTCGGCGGATTTTTTGTAGGTTATCTCATAATTATGCGCTCGATTTTGTTCGCTTTGCCCAATTTTTCATTAAATTCAACTGCTACAGCGTTTATGAAAGCCGGATTTTCGCTTATTTTAAATGTAACAGGGCAGTGGTACTTCATTTTTTGAATCGCTATCTCGGTGTCTACGCCCAGTACGGAAAGCTCAGGGCCTGTCATTCCCGCGTCGGTGATGTACGCCGTGTGCCCGCCGAGAATGGTTTCGTCCGCCGTCTGAACGTGCGTGTGCGTGCCAAAAACGCCGGTAACTCTGCCCGCAAGGTACTGCCCCATAGCTTTTTTCTCAGAGGTAGCCTCCGCGTGAAAATCTACGAAAATGTTAGGCGTGTCCGCCTCTTCGATAAGCTTGTCCACGCAGAAAAAAGGGTTGTCCAGCGCCTCAAGCCCTACTGTTCCCATCAGGCTTATAACGGCTATCTTCACGGGGAAAACGTCAACTATGCAGCTGCCCCTGCCCGAAACGCCCTCGGGAAAATTAGCGGGGCGCAGCAGCGTTTCAGCTTCGTCATAAAGGCTGGTGCAGCCCTTTTGCTGAAAAGAGTGGTTGCCGCCCGTAACTACGTCAGCGCCCAGCCGTATCAGCCGCTGGTAAGAAGCGCGGTTGACGCCGTTTCCGACCGCCGAGTTTTCGCCGTTGATTATAGTGAGATCAATCGCGAGGTCGCGCTTTAGCTTGTAAAGCCGCCGCTCGAGTATCTCGATTCCCGCAGTACCCACAACGTCGCCGACAAAGAGCATTTTCATAGCAAATTTCCTTTCAGTTCGCACCCGCCATGCGGGTCTTTGCAACAAAGCGCCTCGGTATCTGCCCGAAGCGCTCGAAAAAATATGGTGCCGGTGGTCGGGCTCGAACCGACACGGTATCGCTACCAACGGATTTTGAGTCCGTCACGTCTGCCAATTCCATCACACCGGCATTATATATCTATTATATCAAAAAATGCGGCGTTTGTCAAGGGGAATTTTTGCATTGTAAGCATTTATTTTGTTGACTTGTTGATCGTGATGGCGAAAAATTCAAGGTTTTATCACTGCTTAAAACGTGTGGGAGCTTCTTAAGGCAATACCGCACAGCTATTGTGTGCAGATTGCGTCGTCAGATTTTTCGTCAGATCGCCTAAAGCCGACAACGCTTAACTCGCGTTAAGCTAGGAGGTTTTGGGTGATATGACGGAAAATTGTTTTGGCTTCGCAAAAACGCAAGCAAGATGTGCACAAAGCCGCTAGGCGGTAGTTGTGCGGTGTTGCCTTAATACCTATTTCATGAATAAAAAAAGAAAAAAATGAAAAGGGGCTTGAAATTTAGCGAAATATGTTGTATAATAAATTTGTATGCAGACGCTGGCTCAAGTTTGCATTTAAATTAACGAGAGGAGTTATGTGAAAAATGGTTTATTCTCATGAAGTTGAAACAATGTGCCCTATCGCTCAGGGCGTAGCTCATGGCGCAGCGCCTATCCCCGAAGAAGCTAAGTGGGTGAAGGCTAAGGAAATCAAGGACATTTCCGGTTTTACTCACGGCGTGGGCTGGTGTGCTCCCCAGCAGGGCGCTTGCAAGCTTACACTTAACGTTAAGGAGGGCGTTATCCAGGAGGCTCTGGTAGAAACTATCGGCTGCTCCGGTATGACTCACTCTGCGGCTATGGCTGCTGAGATCCTGCCCGGCAGAACAGTTCTCGAGGCTCTTAATACCGACCTCGTTTGCGACGCTATCAATACCGCAATGAGAGAGCTTTTCCTTCAGATCGTATACGGCCGTTCGCAGAGCGCTTTCTCCGAAGGCGGTCTTGTTATCGGCGCAGGTCTTGAGGACCTCGGTAAGGGTCTTCGCTCGCAGGTAGGTACTATGTATGGTACTCTTGCAAAGGGCCCCAGATACCTCGAAATGACCGACGGTTATGTTACCGGCGTTGCTCTTAACGAGGACGACGAGATCATCGGCTATCAGTTCGTAAACTTCGGCAAGATGATGGACTTCATCAAGGGCGGCGACGACGCTAACACCGCTTTCGAGAAGGCTAAGGGTCAGTACGGAAGAGTTGCAGACGCCGTTAAGATCGTTGACCCCAGAAAAGCATAATAAGGAGGTACAGAACAATGGCTTTATTTGAATCATATGAAAGAAGAGAAAAGCAGATCCTTGCTGTTATCAATCAGTACGGTATCAATACTATTGAAGAATGTGCCGACGTATGTAAGGAAAAGGGTCTTGACATCTACAAGCTCGTAGAGGGCATTCAGCCTATCTGCTTCGAGAACGCTAAGTGGGCTTACACCGTAGGCTGCGCTATCGCTATCAAGAAGGGCTGCACCAGAGCTGCTGACGCTGCTGCTGCTATCGGCGAAGGTCTTCAGGCTTTCTGCATCCCCGGCTCTGTTGCCGACCACAGAAAGGTTGGTCTTGGCCACGGAAACCTCGGCAAAATGCTGCTTGAGGAAGAGACCGAGTGCTTCGCATTCCTCGCAGGCCACGAGTCTTTCGCTGCTGCTGAGGGCGCTATCGGTATCGCTGAGAAGGCTAACAAGGTTCGCCAGAAGCCCCTCCGCGTTATCCTGAACGGTCTTGGAAAAGACGCTGCACAGATCATCGCAAGAATCAACGGCTTTACCTACGTTGAGACCGAGATGGATTACCACAGCGGCGAAGTTAAGGAAGTATTCCGCAAGGCTTACTCCGATGGACTCCGCGCAAAGGTAAACTGCTACGGCGCTAACGATGTTACCGAAGGTGTAGCTATCATGTGGAAGGAAAACGTAGACGTATCCATCACCGGTAACTCTACCAATCCTACCAGATTCCAGCACCCTGTTGCAGGTACATATAAGAAAGAGCGTCTGGACGCAGGCAAGAAGTACTTCTCCGTTGCTTCGGGCGGCGGCACAGGACGTACCCTGCACCCCGACAACATGGCAGCAGGCCCTGCTTCTTACGGCATGACCGACACCATGGGAAGAATGCACAGCGACGCACAGTTCGCAGGCTCTTCCTCTGTTCCTGCTCACGTTGAGATGATGGGACTCATAGGCATGGGTAACAACCCCATGGTTGGCGCTACCGTTGCTTGTGCGGTTGCTGTTGAAGAGGCTATGAAGGGTTGATCTGACAGCCTAAAATAACATAACCGAATAATATCATTCACCCCGCGAAGCCCCGCTTTCAGCGGGGTGAATTTTTTCTCCCGCACTACTTGTAATTCATCAAAAAATGTGTTATAATAAATTATGAATTTCTGATCGTGAGAGGAATGTGAGAGCTTAGTATGGAGATTGATGCTAAAAAACGTATTGATGAGCTGGTAGAGCAGCTCAATTACCATAGCCGCCTTTACTATGTCGAAAATCGTAACGAGATCTCTGATTATGATTACGATATGCTGCAAAATGAACTAAAAGAGCTTGAGAAGAATTACCCGCAGTTCCTGCGCCCTGATTCGCCTACTCAGCGCGTCGGCGGCGAGGCTGTTTCGCAGTTTGAAAAAGTCGAGCATATCGTTCAGATGGGCTCTATTCAGGACGTTTTCTCGTTCGAGGAGGTTCGCCGCTTCGTCGATACCGTCCGCGAAACTATCCCCGCGCCCGCTTTTGTCGTTGAGCCGAAGATAGATGGCCTTTCCGTTTCGCTTGAATATCATGACGGCGAATTTGTTATAGGCTCTACCCGCGGCGATGGCTTCGTCGGCGAAAATGTTACCCAAAATCTTAAAACTGTTCGCTCTATCCCACTTTCTCTGCCCGAAGATCTCCCTCTGTTGGAAGTCCGCGGCGAGGTCTATATGCCCCGCGGCGTCTTTGAAGATCTCGTGAAAAAACAGGAGGAAAACGACGAACAGCCCTTTAAAAATCCCCGCAACGCCGCCGCAGGCTCGCTGCGCCAAAAAGACCCGAAGATAGCCGCAAGCCGTAAACTTGATATTTTCGTTTTCAACGTTCAGCGTATAGAGGGCAGGGAACTCACCGCGCATAAACAGTCGCTCGATTATCTAAAGTCGCTCGGCTTTAAGACTATCCCCGATTATAAGCGCGTTTCCACCGCCGATGAGATCATTGCCCGTATCGAAGAGATAGGCGAGGTGCGCTATACTCTGCCTTTCGATATTGACGGCGTTGTTATAAAGGTAGATGATTTTGCTCAGCGCGAAACGCTCGGCTATACCGCTAAGACCCCAAAATGGTCGGTGGCGTATAAATTTCCGCCCGAGGAAAAGAATACAAAGCTTCTCGACATCGAGCTGAATGTCGGCAGAACGGGTGCGGTCACCCCCGTGGCTGTCTTTGAGCCGATAATGCTCGCAGGTACTGAAGTCGCGCGTGCTACTCTGCATAACCGCGATTTTATCGCCGAGAAAAATGTCAATATCGGCGACCTTATCACTGTCCGTAAGGCGGGCGATATTATCCCTGAGGTGCTCTGCGTTGCCGAAAAACGTTCCGAGGGCTGCTTTGAGTTTCCCGATACCTGCCCCGTCTGCGGCGCTCCGCTCGTTAAAAGCGAGGACGAAGCCGCCGTGCGCTGCTCTGACATCGACTGCCCCGCGCAGATATTCCGCCGTATAGTCCACTTCGCATCTAAAGGCGCTATGGATATTGACGGTCTAGGCCCTGCAATAGTCCGCGCACTGCTTGACAACGGGCTGATAACTTCCGTCGCAGACCTGTATACTATTAAAAAAGCCGACCTGCTCGAGCTTGATAATTTTAAGGAAAAATCGGCGGATAATCTTATAAACGCTATCGAAAAGTCGAGATCTCAGCCGCTCGACAGGTTGGTTTTCGCGCTCGGCATACCGAATATCGGTCAGGCTTCCGCAAAGCTGCTCTGCGATAAATTCGGCGATCTGGATAATATCTGCTCCGCGAGCGAGGAAGAGATAGCCGATATTGAGGGCTTCGGCGACATAATGGCTTCCGCCGTTACAAAAGAGCTTGCCGAACCGCATATGCGCGAACTTATCGCTAAACTTGCCGAGTGCGGCGTTAATACTAAGTATCAGAAAGTGCAGGTAGACAGCCGTTTTGAGGGCAAGACTTTCGTCCTCACGGGCACTCTGCCTACGCTGAAACGTGCCGAGGCTAAGGCGCTTATCGAAAAATACGGCGGCAAAGCCAGTGGTTCGGTGTCTAAAAAGACCACCTACGTTCTTGCGGGCGAGGAAGCGGGCAGCAAGCTCGATAAGGCGCGCTCGCTGGGTATAGAGATCATTACCGAGGAACAGTTCCTCGATATGATAAAGTGACGAAAACGTAAAATGACAAAATTAAAAAGGAGAGGTTTTTATGCAGCCGCTTTTTACTCTTGACATTGCAATTTCAGAAGAACAGTACCGCCGCGGAGTCGCCTACGGCGTAGAAACGGGCGGACATTTGTTCAATATCGTGCTCCAGATCGTGATAGGCGGTTGGGCGGCGTGTTTAATGATCGATCAGCTCACACGGGGCGGAAAGATCGACTTTTTATTCGTCATCTTAGCCATGCTGATGATAAGCAGTATAGCGCTTATCGTGACGTATCTGAAACAGCCGAAAAGGGTAGTTCAGCGTGAGATAGATTCTCTCGTTACCGCTACCGGCTTTTCCGACCAGCTTTTCTCGATAGCCTTTTTTGACGGTGAGATGCAGATAACCTGCCCCCGTATGCCGGAAAAAGGCGCTGCTCACGCCGCTTACGGCGATGTAAATAAAATAGTAGACTTCGGCGATTTCCTGCTGCTTGTCAGCAAGCGCGGATTCGGCGTGTATATAAACAAAAATAATGTTCCGCAGTACCCCGACCTTGAGAAATTTTTATCTCAGAAATGCGCGGGCGCTAAGTGGAAAACAATAAACTAAAACAGGAGGAATAGATATGAATATCGACATCAAGCATATCGCAAAGCTCGCAAGGCTCGAGATACCCGAGGACGAGCTTGAAATGTTTGGAACTCAGATGGAGAATATCGTGAAAATGGTGGAGAAGCTGCCTGATATTTCAGACGAGCTGAAGCCCGACCCCGCTACCCCGATGAAGCTGCGCCCCGACGTAGCCGAAAGCGGCAAGTTTACAAGGCAGGAGCTTATGAAGAACGCCCCCTCGGTAAAAGCGGGCTGCTTAGTAGTTCCAAAGACGGTAGAACAGTAATATCAAGGAGTTGAATAAATTGGCTTTATATGAAAAAAGTGCGTCGCAGCTTTCTGCAATGCTTAAAAATAAAGAGATAAGCTCGGTAGAGCTTACAAAGTCGGTGTTCGAGAGAATATCGCAGGTAGAGGATAAGGTAGAGGCTTACATAACCCTCGATGAGGAAAACGCCCTTGCCAAAGCCGCCGAGGTCGATAAAAAGCGTGCTGAGGGCGCCGAGCTTTCGCCCCTCGCAGGCATACCCATCGGCATAAAGGATAATATCTCTACTAAGGGTCTGCGCACCACCTGCGCTTCCAGAATGCTCGAAAATTACGTTCCGCCTTTCGATGCGAGCGTTATGACAAAGCTGCGCGCCCACGATATAGTAGTTACGGGCAAGCTGAATATGGATGAGTTTGCTATGGGCTCTTCCACCGAAAATTCTTATTTCAAGAAAACAAAGAACCCTTTCGACCTTACCAGAATACCCGGCGGTTCTTCGGGCGGTTCGGCGGCGGCTGTTGCGGCTTGCGAAGCCGTAATGACCCTCGGCTCTGATACGGGCGGTTCTATCCGCCAGCCCGCTTCCTACTGCGGAGTTGTCGGCTTAAAGCCTACTTACGGCGCTGTTTCGCGCTACGGTCTTGTAGCTTTCGCAAGCTCGCTCGACCAGATCGGCCCTCTCGGCAAAACGGTAGAGGACGTTGCTATGCTCCAGACCGCTATCTGCGGCCATGATAAGATGGACGCTACCTCCGCTTACCGCGAGTATCCCGATCTCGCGGCTCTGCTCAATTCCGACGTTAAAGGTCTGCGCATAGGCATACCCGATGAATATTTCGGCGAGGGCATAGAGGACGGCGTAAAGGCTGCCGTTATTGAAGCCGTTAAGGAGCTTGAAAAGCAGGGCGCAGTGGTTAAGCATATCTCGCTGCCCTCTACCGATTACGCGCTTTCTTCATACTATATCATCTCCTCCGCCGAGGCTTCCTCAAACCTCGCGCGCTTCGACGGCGTAAAGTACGGCTTCCGCGCCGAAGAGTACGATGGTCTTGTAGATATGTACGAAAAGACCCGTTCGCAGGGCTTCGGCGATGAAGTCAAGAGAAGAATAATGCTCGGTACGTTCGTGCTCAGCTCGGGCTTCTACGACGCTTACTATAAGAAAGCTAAGCTGCTCCAGCGACGCATCAGCGCTGAGTTTGCCGAAGCTTTCCGCGAGGTAGACGTTATCGCAGCGCCCACCGTGCCGACTCCCGCTTTCAAGATCGGCGAGAATACCGACGACCCGCTCAAGATGTATGCTACCGACGTTTGCACCGTTACGGTAAATATCGCAGGTCTGCCCGCTATCTCCGTGCCTTGCATGAATAAGGCTGGCGAGCTGCCCGTGGGCTTGCAGCTCATAGGCGATAAGTTCGCTGAGGATAAGCTTCTCGGCGCGGCGTATGCTTACGAAAAGGCAGTAGGCGGCTTCCGTCTGCCCAATCTTTGATCGAATTGATTTGAAAGGAATTGACGTAAAATGGTAAAAGGCTATGAAGTCGTTATCGGCCTAGAAACTCATGCCGAGCTTTCGACTGAATCTAAAATATACTGCAGCTGCAAAAACCAGTTTGGTCTGGAGGTAAACTCGCAGGTGTGCCCCATCTGCATGGGTATGCCCGGCACGCTGCCTACCCTTAATGAAAAGGTAGTAGATTACGCTATAAAAATGGGCCACGCGCTCAACTGCACCATCAACCGCGTGTGCAAGCAGGACAGAAAAAACTATTTCTACCCCGACCTGCCTAAGGCTTATCAGATCTCGCAGTCCGACGTTCCGCTTTGCGAAAACGGCTATGTGGATATTCTCTCAGACGGCGAAGTGCGCAGGATAGGCGTTACCCGTATACATATCGAAGAGGACGCGGGCAAGCTGCTCCACTCCGATAAATTCCACGGTTCTTCGCTCGTAGACCTCAACCGCTGCGGCGTGCCGCTTATCGAGATAGTTTCCGAGCCTGATATGAAAAGCTCGGCTGAGGCGAAGATCTACCTCGAAACCCTGAAATCTATACTCAAATACCTCGACATCTGCGACTGTAAGATGCAGGAAGGCTCTATCCGCTGCGACGTAAACGTATCTGTACACAAGCCCGGCGAGCCGCTCGGCACGCGTACCGAGATGAAGAACGTAAACAGCTTCTCCGCCGCCGTAAGAGGTATTGATTACGAGATCAACCGCCAGATAGAGATACTAGAAGCGGGCGGAACGATAACTCAGGAGACCCGCCGCTGGGATGACGTAAAGGGCGTTTCCACCTCTATGCGTTCTAAAGAGGACGCTCAGGATTACCGCTATTTCCCCGAGCCCGACCTGCTGACTATCGTAGTAGAGCAGGAAAGAGTAGACGAGCTGAAAAAGCAGATCCCTGAGCTGCCGAACGCTAAGCTGCTGAGGTATGTAAATGACTTCGGCATCACCCTCAAGGAAGCTACTTTCGTTTCCGAGTCGGTAGAGCTTGCGGGACTTTTTGACGAGTGCACCGCAAAAGGCAAGGCTGCTCCGAAGTCCTACATTTCGTGGATAGTCGGCGACCTTGTGAAGTATCTCAACGATACCGGAAAGACCATTGCCGATACTAAGCTCACCGCCGATAAGCTCATCGACCTTGTAGACGTCATCAACGCTAAGACCATCTCGAACGCCAGCGGCAAAAAGGTATTCGCCGTGCTTCTCGAGCAGGATAAGGCCGTTAAGGATATAATCGCAGAGCTGGGTCTTTCTCAGGTTTCCGACTCCGCCGCGCTGGAAAAGATAGCCGACGAAGTTCTCGCCGCCAACGAAAAGTCTGTCGCCGACTTCAAAAACGGCAAGACCAACGCCCTCGGCTATTTGGTAGGTCAGTGCATGAAGGCATCTAAGGGTAAGGCGAACCCCGGCATGATGAAAGAGATAATCACCAAAAAGCTCTCTGAAATGTGATCGCATAAAAAAGCGCATACGCCGCTGCAAAATAGCGGTGTTTCACTTTTGTTCGATATGCTTTATTCTGTAAATTTTTTGATATTTGTGTGAAAGAGGTCTGAAAAAAAGCCGATTTCGCTTGACATTTATTTTTTTTGTAGTAAAATAATCTTTGGGCGTGAAAAAGTCTTAGATCCGGACATCGCAGACGAATAAGTATATATGGATAATGTGGAAAATAAAAGGAGAATAGCACTGTGAAATTAAATACCGATAATAAAAAAGACGCAGATGAAAAGCTCGCAGCTTCAGAGTCTGTTTCAGATTCGGCGCAGGCAGAGCAGGGCGGCGCGCAGGCGGAAGCCGCTGTAAAGACAAAGAAAAAGCCTGAAAAAAAGAAGAAAAAAGCGGCGGCTGCAAAAAACGATACCCGCGATGAAGCTGCCGAAACCGCTGAAAAGCCTAAGAAAAACATACCGATAATAACGCCGCTGTGCGGGTTCTTCATGAACAATGCGCTGTTTTTAACGTTCGTTATCTCGCTGGTGGTAAACTCGCTGATACTGCGCGCCTTTACCGTGAAATTCGGCGAGAGCAAGGCGGGCGCGGATGTTTTCATGGCGATAGTAAAGCCGATGCTGGCAGACGTGGTAGCTGTTACCATAATAGGTCTGTTCGGCTTCCTGTTTAGAAAGCAGAGCGGCAGATTTAAATACCTGATGATATGGACGGTCGTTTTCTCGATACTGGGAATGGGCAATTCGATCTACTACACGAATTACAAATCATTCCTCTCAGTTTCGCTGCTCTCGACAGCTTCGCAGCTGGGCGGAGTAATGGACGCCGTTACAAAAAACATCATGGAGGCTAAGGATTTCATACTTCTCTGGCCTATCCTCGCGATGATCGCGGTCTACATACTCATCAAAAAGACCCACGAGCCGGGCTATGTAAAGCAGAAGCAGCCGCGCGCCGCGCTCGCAAGGTATGCAGGCTCGGCTTCGATAGTCGCGGTGGTCTGCGGAATATTCTTCTCGACTATGCTCACTCCCACCGACTGCTCGCGCCTTGTGAAGCAGTGGAACAGAGAATCGGTAATGGGCAGTTTCGGAATGTACGTTTATCAGATAAGTGATACGGTATCTTCCATTCACGCTAAGCTCAACATGGTTTTCGGCTATGAGGAGAGCAAGAAGAAGTTCGATGAATTTTTCGACTCTAAGGAAGAAAGCGACTCTAAGGTACACGTTGTAAATGAGGAAAAGAAGAATAAGGCAAACGAATACTCGGGCATTTTCGAGGGCAAAAACGTTCTCGTTATCCACGCCGAGAGCGTTCAGCAGTTCACGCTCGATACCTATATCAATGGCGAAGAGCTTACCCCGAATCTTAATAAGATAGCGCGCGAGGGTCTGTATTTCTCGAATTTCTACGCGCAGGAAAGCGTTGGCACAAGTTCCGATAGCGAATTTACTTTCGCGACTTCGCTGATGCCCGCCTCCAGCGGCACCGTTGCGATAAATTATTGGGACAGAGATTATGCCACCACGCAGAAGAAATTCGGCGAAAAGGGCTACTATGTTTTCAGTATGCACGGCAATAACGGCTCATACTGGAACCGCCTGAACCTGCACCAGTCGCTCGGCTATCAGCGCCTTTATAACTACACTACCGATTACGATATAGACGAAACTATCGGTCTGGGACTTTCGGATAAATCATTCTTCCGCCAGTCTGTACCAAAAATAAAAGAAATAGCCGAGAATAACAAAAATTTCTACGGTACGCTCATAATGCTCACCAACCATACGCCTTTCTCAGACATCAACCGCGTAAGCGACTTCGACGTAAGCTTCAAGTACAAGCAGTACAACGAGGAAACGGGTATGTATGAGGAGATCTCGCGTCCGTTCCTCGAGGGCAGAAAGCTCGGCAATTACTTCAAGTCGGTGCACTATGCCGATCAGGCGATAGGTCAGCTTATGGAAGATCTGGACAGCAATGGCCTGCTTGACAACACAGTAGTAGTCATCTACGGCGACCATGACGCTAAGGTCAAGGAAGAGGAGTACGAGTATTACTACAACTACAACCCCTTTACCAACGAAACCCTTACCGAGGACGACGCCGGCTATATCCCCGTTGACGAATTTTACTACAATCTCAACCGCAAAGTGCCTTTCATCATTTGGTCTAAGGACGGCGGCTACGAGCCTAAGGAGATAACCAAGGTTATGGGTATGTATGACGTGCAGCCCACGCTGGGAAATATGTTTAACTTTACTAACGAGTACGCGCTCGGTCACGATATTTTCTCGTTCGATGATGAGGAGGAAAACATAGTTATTTTCCCGAACGGCAACTTCATTACAGATACGGTATATTATGATAGTCAGAAAGAAACGTATTTCGACCTCACCGATTATAAGAACGTAGCGGATTACGCTTCCTGCAATCAGGTCTACAAAAACGACCCCATACCGCTGTATTCCGAGGACAACGAGGGCTTGTTCAAGTTTGCGGAGAGCGATTACTCGGCGGAGCATGCTCAAGCGCGCAAGAATGACGGCGTAGTTGACGACAACTATATCAAGGATAGGTTCGATTATGCGGCAGACCGCATAGATGTTTCCAATTCTATCATTTATTATGATATTATCCATAAAGTTCAAGAGGGCTTCAACGGTAATATGAATACTGAAGATAACAACACATCGTCCGCTTCGGAAGAGCCTTTCTCGCCGCCTGATAAGGTCGTAAGAAGAAAAGTTTACGCAATATAAAATAAAGTCCTGATCGGCAGCGGTCAGGACTTTTTCATATAATATGGATGATCGGCAAAAAGGCAAAAAAAATAAGACTGCCAAAAAAGCAGTCTTGATTTTCAATTAAGCAAATAAATTATGCTCTTTCGACCTTGCCCGAACGCAGGCATCTGGAACAAGCATAAACATGGCAGGGAGTTCCGTTGACAACTGCCTTTACTCTCTTAACGTTGGGCTTCCAGCTTCTGTTAGTTCTTCTGTGAGAGTGGGAAACCTTTATACCGTATGCGATCTGCTTGCCGCAATACTGACACTTTGCCATTACAACGCACCTCCTTCTTGTGTGCACATGATGTTTTCTGAATAATGGGAATGCAATCATCTGCACAAACCATTACAACAAATAATATTATAGCACATTTAAAATGAAAATGCAAGTGTTTTTCAGAAAAAAATATTATTTTTTTGTAAATTGCGCTTGCAGGATAATTATTCATGAAAATGAGATGAAAAAAGCTAAATATACTTGAAATCATGAGCAAAATGGTGTATAATAAATATGTATATATAATTGTTAGGAAAATCAGTTTACATTATTTTGCATCAAAATGCAACGAAAGGAAAGTATTATGGATAACATCATGGCTTCGCTGCTTGCGAGTATGTCGCCGCAGATGCTTGTACAGATCGGCGTGAATTTTATGATAATTTTTCTCGTAGTGCCTGTGCATGAATACGCGCACGCGTGGGCGGCTGTAAAGCTGGGCGACGATACCCCGCGCTATCAGGGCAGGCTCTCGCTCAACCCGCTCCGCCATATCGACCCTATCGGCGCGGTGTGTCTTTTGTTCGGCGGCTTCGGCTGGGGCAGACCTGTGCAGATAAACCCGCTCAACTTCCGCCAGTACCGTAAGGGCAGTATGCTCTGCGCGGCGGCAGGGCCGCTCTCAAACCTCATAATGGGCACGGGCGGAATGATAATCTATAAATTCATCAGCGCCGCCTACGCCGTCAACGAGAGCGATGCGCTTTACTGGCTCGCGTTCATACTCCACTATTTTGTGCTCGTGAACCTCGGTCTCGCGGTGTTCAACCTTATCCCGATCCCCCCGCTCGACGGCTCAAAGATCGTCGCGTACTTCGCCGGCGAAAAGTGGAACCGCTTCATTTACCAGTATCAGCAGGTCATCAGCATAGCATTCCTCGTGCTTATAGTTTCGCGCGCGCTCGATACGCCGCTCGGCTATCTCCAGTACGGCGCGTATTTCTTGATAGATAAGCTGACATTTTTTGTTGATATTATCGCAAGAGCTATTTTTTGACAGCCATGGAAACTATATCGTTTAAATTAGACGCATTTGAAGGGCCGCTCGATCTGCTGCTTTATCTTATAACAAAGCACAAGCTTAATATCTGCGATATTGAGATATCGCTCCTGCTCGACCAGTATTTGGAGTACATTGAGTCGATCGACGAGCAGGATTTTGACGCGGCTGGCGACTTCCTCGCTATGGCGGCGCGCCTTGTGTACATCAAGACCTGCTCGCTGCTGCCCTCTGCCGAAGAGGCTGAGGAACTGAAAAAAGAGCTTGAGGGCGACTTGATAGAGTACTCGGCATGCAAACAGGCGGCGGCAAAGCTGCGCGAGATCTGCGTTTACGGCGCGGTTTTCGTGCGACCTCCCGAAAAATTGCCGATAAATAAGACATTCACAGGAACGCTGGACGTGCAAAAATTGGTAGACGCGTACATGGGAATGTCAGAAAAATCACGCGCGATAAAACCCGTCCGCGCCGAGCAGTTTTCGCCGATAGTTGCAACGCGCATCGTCACCGTCACCTCGAAGATCGTTTTCGTGCTAAAAAAGCTCTACCGCTCGGGCGAGTGCGCGATGTCAGAGCTTTACGAGGGCATTTCCGACAAATCGGCGCGCGTGGCGACCTTCTTAGCTGTTCTTGAGCTGACAAAATCAGGCAGGATTTTTCTGAATGACGACAATTCTATAATAAAATTCAACCGCGAATCGAAGCGTAAACATAATCACGAACCTGCTGTTACGTCGGAAATTTCCGAACCTCAGACAGATCCGTTAGATGAGCTTCAGCCGGAGATTTCAGAACCCGTACCCGAAGAGATAGCGGCAGACGAACCGATATCCGAACCCGAGCAGATCGAAGAGCGTGTTGACGAAACGCCCGAAATTGCTGACGTTTCAGACTCTTCACCCGACGAGCCGACGGAGATTACAGAAGTTTTCGTAGCGCCGATCCGCGAATGCAGTATTCCCGAAACGCGCCGAGATCAGCACAAATTAGCCGTGCCGGTCGCCGTTATACATATCGAATCTGCCGACGAATCAAAGGTCGAAGAACAAACTGAATATAAAAATTTGAATATTATCCGACCCGAAAGGGAAGAGCAGGAGCAGTTGCCCTCCGCAGATGTCAAGATAACACGCGGCGTAAAGCTCAACCGTTTCGGCGGAAAATGGCGGTGGACATATCCCGAAAATACCGCCAATTGCTGGATATACGGAAGGGAGAGAATGTGATGGACGTTAAGGATCTTGCCGCCCACATCGAGGCGGTGCTTTTCGCGAGCGGCGAGCCGATTTCGCTTGAAAAACTCATGGCGGCGCTGGTTATTCCGAAGAAGGACGCCGAGGACGGACTTGCTTATCTCACCGAAAAATATAAGGAGCGCGACTTCGGCATCGAGCTGCAGCGGTTGGAAAATTCGTACCAGCTTGCGGTCAAAAAGGAATTTTCTGACGATGTAAAAGCCGCGCTGGAGATCAAAAAGAGTACTGCGCTTTCGCCTGCGGCTATGGAAGTACTTACCATTGCAGCGTACAATCAGCCTGTAACTAAGGCTTTTGTCGAGCACGTCCGCGGCGTCGATTCCTCGAGCGTTGTTAATTCGCTGGTCGAGAAAGATCTGCTCTGCGAAACCGGCAGGCTCAATCTGCCCGGAAGACCTGTTGCATACAAGACTACCGAGAATTTCCTGCGCGCGTTCAGTCTGAATTCTCTTTCCGAACTTCCAAAACTGCCTAAACAAAACGAGCAGCTTTCGTTTGAGGATGAGGAGCAGGCACAAAATACAGAAAATTAATTTTATTACATAAATTGCAAGGGAGATGATGACGATAATAGTGCTTTGGATATTGCTGGGTTTGATCGCGCTCATCGTCATTCTCCTGCATTTTTCCGCTCGCATTTACGTTCACGCCGCGGCGGACGGTTTAACGCTAAAAGTCAAGTATTTTTGGTTTACGGTCTACCCGCGCGAGCCTAAAAGCAAGCGGAATAAAAAACAAAAAAAGGCAAAAACTAAGAAAAAGTCTGAAACCGCGCCGACTGCGGACGATTTCAGCGACGATCTTGACAGCGAGATAACTGACGAAATGCTTATGACGGGCGATTTTGACGAGAAAGATCTTGCCCCTGCCGAACCGCAGAAAACCTCTTCGGAGGATGATCTTGACGAAAGCGAACCTGAGCGCAAGTTTGAAGCGACAAAGCCCGAAAAGGCGGCAGATAATAAAAAGACTAAAGATAAGCATGCAGAAGATAAGTCGAAAAAGCAAAAAGAGGAAAGACACCCATCAAAACTCGCAAATTTGAAAGCGAAATATTTAAAGTACAAGCCGTACATTCCGCTGGCGTGTAGCACTGTGCGCCGCCTGCTGAAAACTATACGCATACGCATTGACAGCGCCGAAGTCCGCGTCGGCAGGGAAGACGCTCACGAGGCCGCGATCTACTACGGCGCGGTGCAGGGCGCTATCGCGGGTCTGCTGACCCCGCTCGCCGAGTTTTTCACCCTCAGCGTGAAAAATTGCAATGTCGAATGTGCATTTACCGAAAATACCATCAGCGGAAAATGCGATTTTTCTGTTCGCGTGCGCCCCTCGGCGCTCATTGCGATCGCAGTTTGCGCAGGCGTAAATTTCCTTAAAATTAGGCATAATGAGAAAAAAGTTCCCGAACAAAAGTAGTTTGAAAGGACGTTATAAATATGAACGAAAGTACAAAATTAGAAGCTCTGGTCAAATCTGCTATGGAGAAAGTGCGCGAGCTTTCTGAAGCTGAAACCATAATCGGCAAGCAGATCGTTACCGCCGACGGCACAACGATAATCCCAGTTTCAAAGGTATCGTTCGGTCTGGCTTCGGGCGGTACGGACATCGGCAGCGATAAAAAAGGCTTCGGCGGCGGCTCGGGCGCGGGCGTAACTATCTCGCCGATGGCTTTTATCGTCGTGCGCAACGGCGAAACCAAGCTGCTCCAGATGACGACTACCACTCCTTACCAAAACGCGGTCGTAAACACCGTGCCCGAAGTTGTGGATAAGATCATCGACTTCATCGACAAAAAGACCGAGCCGAAGCAGGACGAGGAATAATTTCCAAGTCAAAAACGCGTATTTTTTTCGCGCCGCCGCATACCCTAATCGCATAAAACGAAAGGGAAGTGCAGGGCAATGAAAATGTTACGCAGAATAGTTTTTTTTGTGATGAGCTGTATGTTGGCGGTGATGTCGGCGCAGCAGATCACGGCTGGGGCGGTAGGAGGCTGCTCGGCAAAGGCGGCGGTGGTCTACGACCCCGTCAGCGGCGAATTTCTCTACGAAAAAAACGCCGATACCCGCCTGCCGATGGCGAGCACGACTAAAATAATGTCGGCTCTTATAGCGCTCGAAAGCGGCAATTTGGACGAGCAGTTCACCGTTGACCCAGAGGCTATAAAGACCGAGGGTTCTTCGATGGGTCTGCGCGAGGGCGATAAAGTCACCATGCGCGGGCTGGTCTGCGGTATGCTTCTGCCGAGCGGTAACGATGCCGCAAACGCCGCCGCCGTGCGTTGTATGGGCAGTATCGAAAATTTCGTGGACGAGATGAACCGCCGCGCCGAGCAGATGGGCTTGCGCGATACGCATTTCGTTACTCCCTCGGGTCTGGACGACGATACCGAAGAGCATTTTTCTACCGCGCGCGATATGGCGAAGCTTGCCGCTGCAGCGCTTGAAAATGAGGATTTCGCAGCTATCTGCTCGCAGAAATACATCAAGCTCGAGTTCGGCGACCCGCCCGAACTGCGCTGGCTCACCAATTCAAACAAGCTTCTCGGCAGATGCGAGGGCGTTATCGGCGTGAAGACCGGTTTTACCGATAAGGCGCGGCGTTGCTTTGTTTCCGCCTGTGAACGCAACGGCGCACGGCTGATCTGCGTTACCCTCAACGATCCTGATGATTGGCGCGACCATTCCGCGCTGTACGATTCCGCTTTTGCGCAGATGCAGACCTGCGTGCTCAAAGGCTCGGGCAAGCTTTTCACCGTTAAGGCGGCGGGCGGTACGGCTGATGAATTTTCCGCGGCGTGCCGTCAAGTAAGCATGGCTCTGCCCGATACTGCGGCTGATAAAGTCAGGTGCGAATACCGCGTGAAAAAGTTCGCCTTTGCGCCTGTGAAATGCGGCGAAAAGGTCGGCGAAGCGGTCTTTTACATCGGCGGCCGTGAGATAGCGCGCGAGCCGATAACCGCCGGCGAGGACGTTGCGCAAGCGCCGAGCGATAAAGAAGATAACGGCTGGCACGGCTTCTTTTGCGAGCTGGAAAAGCTGCTTGATTAAACTGACAAGGCGGCGGGCTTTGCCCGTTACATATTTGCGCCTTGCGAAAGGATAAGTGTGTAAATTGGAAAAAGTAAGATTGCAGAAAATAATCGCAGACAGCGGCATTTGCTCGCGCAGGAAGGCTGAGGAGCTTATCGCGCAGGGCAGAGTGAAGATCAACGGCCGCCCCTGCAAGGTCGGTGATAAGGCTGACCCGATCAAGGACATCGTGAGCATAGACGGCGAGCGCGTTGTTTTCGAGCGCAAAAAGACCTACCGCTACATAATGCTCAATAAGCCCCGCGGCTACGTTACCACCATGAGCGACGAGCTTGACCGCAAGTGCGTTACCGAACTGCTCGACGGCGTTGACGCACGCGTTTACCCTATCGGCAGACTTGATAAAAATTCCGAGGGACTGCTGCTTTTTACAAACGATGGCAACTTCGCCAACGAGATAATGCACCCCTCGAAGCATGTCACAAAGACCTACCGCGTTACCGTCCGCCCCGATGTTGACGACGAGGTGCTCGTAAAGCTCTCTGAGGGCGTAGTTATCGACGGCAGAAAGACCCTGCCATGCACCGTGCTCGTGCTCGATAAACAGCCGGGCAGAACAGTGCTGCAAATGACTATCTCCGAGGGCAGAAACCGCCAGATACGCAAGATGTGCGAAGCGGTAGGGCTTGAAGTAGCCCGCCTTAAACGCACCGCCGTAGGCCCGATAAAGCTCGGTATGCTAAAGCCCGGCACATGGCGCGACCTCAAGCCCGAAGAGCTGCGCGCGCTGAGAAACGTCATCTCAAAAAAGTAAGTCCGTGCGGGCTGAAATGTAGATGAAATGTTAAAAATCATGAATGTAAACGTAAAAGATATTTGTAATCTTCGTTTTCCACTTGATAAAATCGGTGGAATATATTATAATAAATATATGTAGCTGCGCGCCTTTTCCCGAGGTGTGCAGCAGGGCAGTCCGCGCGCCGCGCGGCTTTGCGGAGCTGCCTTATTTTTTCTTGATAGGAGGAAATGGTATGGCTGAAACTATGTCCAATCTTGCAGAGCTCAAGGCTGCCGCAAACGCTGCCAGCGCTGCAAAAACAAGGCTGACATATCTTTTTGACGAAGGGAAGTTTACCGAGCTTGACGCATACGCTGCTTCGGGCAAAGGACTTTGCGGCGCAGTGACCGCATTCGGATATGTTGAAGGTAATCCATGCTACGCATTTTCGCAGGACGTTTCCGTAAATAAGGGCGCTCTCAACAAAATGCAGGCTGATAAGATCGCAAAGGTGTATGACCTTGCGGCAAAAACGGGCGTTCCCGTGGTAGGTATCTATGATTCCTGCGGCGCAGATCTTAACGATGGCTGCGAGGCTCTCGCGGCTTACGGCGAGCTGCTCATGTGGATGTCCAATCTTTCGGGAGTAGTTCCCCAGGTAGCGGTAGTTGCAGGCGTTTGTTCCGGTACTTCGGCAATGCTCGCTGAGTCCGCTGACTTTACTATAATCGCTAAGGACGCAGAACTTTACTGTGCGCCTAACGCAGGCGTAAAGTCTTCTTCCGAAAACGCCGTTAAAAACGGCACGGCTGCTATTCTTGCAGATACCGATAAGGACGCGGTAGAGGCTGCTAAGGAGCTTCTCGTAAGACTTCCGCAGAACAATATCTCGCCCGTACCTATGTATGAATTTGATATGCCCACCGCAGCGGCAGGCAAAGATGCCGCTGCGCAGGCTGAGGCTGTTTTCGACGGCGGCAGCGTTAAGGAGCTTTACGCTGATTTCGGCAAGGCTTCCTACACTGCTCTCGCTACTCTCGGCGGCGCTACCGTTGGCGCAGTTGCCGTAAATAAGACCGCAGATAAGATCAACGCCGACGACTGCACCAAAATCGCGCGCTTCGTAAGATTCTGCGATTCGTTCGCCGTTCCCGTTATCACTCTCGTTGATACCGAAGGCTTCGCGGGCGATACCGATACCGAAGCTGCGGGCGCAGTTAAGTCTATGACTAAGCTGGTTCACGCTTACGCCGAGGCTACTACTATAAAGATCTCTGTTGTTACAGGCAAGGCTTACGGCCCCGCATTCATCGCGCTGGCAGGCAAGGGCGCTAACGCCGACCTCAGCTACGCTTGCGAGGACGCAGTTATCACAGCGCTTTCTCCTCTCACCGCTGCCGAGTTCTTCTATCACGATGAGCTCAAGGGGGCTGAGGACGTAAAGGCTAAGAGAGCCGAGCTTGCCGCTAAGTACTGCACCGAAGAGGGCAGCGCCGTAAAGGCTGCCGCAAAGGGCTGCATTGACGGAGTTATTCCCGCAAACGCTCTCAGAAACGTTCTTATCGACTCGATAGAAGTGCTCGCTGGCAAGAGAATTTCTCGTCTGCCTAAGAAGCACAGCAATATCCAGCTCTGATCTGCGCTGGCATAAATTAAAGAATGGTGGTAATTTAAAATGAAAAGATATAATATCACAGTAAACGGCAAGGCATACGACGTAGCAGTTGAAGAGCTCGACGGCGGCGCAGCAACCGCGCCCGCTGCAGCAGCACCCGCTCCCGCAGCAGCACCTGCACCCGCACCCGCGGTAGCTCCCGTTGCAGACGGTACCAAAGTTAACGCTCCTATGCCCGGCACTATCCTTGAAGTAAAGGTCGCAGTAGGCGATACAGTTGAAGCAGGACAGGCTCTCGCAGTTCTCGAGGCTATGAAGATGGAAAACGATATTTCTTCCCCCTGCGCAGGCAAGGTACTCAGCGTAAATACCACTAAGGGCGCAGCCGTAGAAACAGGCACCCTTATCTGCGTTATCGGCTGATAAAACTCTGCTGAAACACTATTTTGCTTGAAAGGATTGATATAAATGGGAAAGCTTAAAATCACAGAAACCGTCCTTCGTGACGCTCATCAGTCGCTTATAGCTACCAGAATGTCGCTAGACGAAATGCTCCCTATAATGTCTGAAATGGACAAGATCGGCTATTACTCGGCAGAAGTTTGGGGCGGCGCTACTTTCGACGCTTGTATCCGCTTCCTTAACGAAGACCCTTGGGAGCGCCTGAGAGTTATCAGACGCGAAATGCCGAATACTAAGCTTCAGATGCTCTTCCGCGGTCAGAATATGCTCGGCTACCGCCACTATGCTGACGACTGCGTTGAGTATTTCGTACAGAAATCTATCGCGAACGGTATCGACATTATCCGTATCTTCGACGCGCTGAACGATATTCGCAATCTCGAAACTGCTGTTAAGGCGGCTAAGAAAGAGGGCGGCCACGCCCAGATCGCTATGTCATACACCACCGGCGATGTTTTTACTCACGAATATTATGTAAATTATGCTAAGCAGATCGAGTCGCTCGGCGCTGACTCCATCTGTATAAAGGATATGGCTGCGCTGCTCACTCCTTACGAGGCGGGCGCTCTCGTTTCCGAGCTGAAAAAGGCAGTCAAGATCCCGATACAGCTTCACACTCACTACACCACAGGTCTGGCTTCCATGTGCATCATGAAGGCTGCCGAGGCAGGCGTTGACGTGGTAGATACCGCAATGTCGCCCCTTGCTCTGGGTACTTCTCACGCTCCTACCGAGTCGGTAGTTGCCGCTTTCCGGGGCACCGAGTACGATACCGGTCTTGACCTCGTGAAACTCGGCGAGATCAGAGAGTATTTCATGAAGCTGCGTAAAAAATACATTGATAACGGTCTGCTCGACCCCAAGATGCTCGCTACCGACGCGAATGCACTGATCTATCAGGTTCCCGGCGGAATGCTTTCAAACCTGCTCTCGCAGCTCAAGCAGGCAGGCAAGGAAGACCAGCTCAACGAGGTTCTGGCAGAAGTTCCGCGCGTTCGTGCAGACGCAGGTTCGCCCCCGCTGGTTACACCTTCTTCGCAGATCGTTGGCACACAGGCTGTTTTCAACGTCATCACAGGCGAAAGATACAAGACTGTTACCAAGGAATTTAAGGGTATCGTAAAGGGCGAGTACGGCAAGACCCCCGAGCCTATCGACCCCGAATTCCAGAAGATGATACTCAAGGGCGAAGAGCCTATAACCTGCCGCCCCGCCGACCTTCTCGAGCCTGAGCTTGATAAACTCAAGCAGGAGTGCGCAGAGTGGACTGAGCAGGAAGAGGATGTGCTCACTTACGCAATGTTCCCGAAGGTAGCTCCCAAGTTCTTCGAGCAGCGCCGCAACAAAAAGTACGGCGTAGACGGCGCTCATGCCGACGCGGAGAACAAGGTTCACCCCGTATAACAGCATATTATCCTGCGGATCGCTCTAAAAGGCGGTCCGCTTTTTTATACTCCTTGTAAATTAAACGAAAAATTTTATATTTCACTTGAAAAAAATATGAAAAAGTGATATAATAGAATGTAGAGTGTAGGCGCAGATCCATGCGCCCCGCGTATAATATACAAGAGGTGAGCCGTTTAAATGAATAAAAAGGAAATTGCTGAAATAAAAAAGAACTTTTCTGACGACTGCGGCTTTTTTACGGTAGGCAAGGTGCTTACCGCTTATATCGACGCTGAAAAAAATATTGTTTACAAAGATGCCCAACTTTATAATATAATGCCTTCCGACGAAGCCGAGCTGATAATGATAAATCTCAAAAAAACGCTGTCGGGCACTCTGGGCAAAAATCTTCGCGAGTATGCTTTTCCTAAAGACCAGTACGCAGAGGACGGCGCGCAGACTTTTCTGTACAAATTATTGGACAGTAAGCTGCTTGACGATGAGCTGAACGAGCAGTTTATCCGCCGTATCGCCGAAAAGGTAGAGTATATTTCTACGTTCGCTGTTTTCACGGCGCATTGTACATATTCGGTGCTCAAAAAGAACCGCAACGACGATCTCGAGGACGACGCCGAGCTGGATTATAACTTTCTGATAACCGCCGTCTGCCCCGTGGATATTCGCATCGACGGACTGATATTCAGCGACGAAAATCAGAAGATAGAGAAAAAGCCGACCAGCGACCGCATAGTTGGTATGCCGACTGACGGCTTCCTCTACCCCGTATTTTCCGACCGCGCGCCCGATATAAACTCGGTGATGTACTACACCAAAACGTTCAAAAAGCCAAATATTTCGTTCATTGAAAGCTTTCTCGGCTGTGAATTCCTTATGACGGCGAATTCCGAAAAGGAGATGTTCCAGCGCATACTTGAAAACGTCGCGGGCGATGAGCTTGATTACTCGCTGATAACCGCCGTGAACGATAAGATCTGCGAGTTCGTCGATTCGTACACCCACGAAACTGAGCCTGCGCAGGTGGACGCCAATAAGCTCTCTTCCATAATGTGGGAAGCTGGCGTTTCGCAGGATAAGCTTGAGAATATCCCGAAAGTTTTTGAATCGGCTACCGATAATAAGCCGCTTACCGCCGTAAATCTTATTGACCGCAAGACTACTGTCGAGTTTGAGGGCATTACCGTCAACATCGGCAAAGACAGCGTAGATAAGGTGCAGACCCAGAACATCGGCGGCAGAAAATGCCTAGTTATCGCGCTCGACGGCGACGTCAGCGTAAACGGTATGCCTGCAGGAGTTTGATATTTATGGCAAAAAAGCAAGTTAAAACTAACGTCATGCGCGTGCTCGACGCCGCAAAGATAAACTATAACGAGTACACCTACGACGACACCTGCACCGTAGGCACAGAGGTCGCCGCGCTGCTCGGCCAGCCGCAGGAACGCGTTTTCAAAACGCTCGTTACCGTCGCAAAGTCCGGTGCGCACTACGTTTTTATGATACCCGTTGCTGAAGAGCTTGACCTCAAAAAGGCGGCAAAAGCGGTCGGCGAAAAGGCAGTTTCTATGCTGAAAGCTAAAGACCTGCTTCCGCTCACAGGCTATATCCACGGCGGATGCTCGCCCATCGGCATGAAAAAACAGTTCCCGACCGTTATCCACAGTACGGCGGCGAACTTTGATACTATATTTTTCAGCGGCGGAAAGGTAGGCTTTCAGGTCGAAGTCGCCCCGAAAGACCTTTTCTCGCTGATACCCATTTCCGACTGCGATATTATAGTCTAACGCAGCCGCTTATCTCGTGAAAGGGGGTCGAAAACTGTGTACGAAACCGTTCGTGAAGCAGTCGAAAACCGCGATTTTAAAAAGGTAAAAGAGCTTTTCACGCAGCTGAATGAGGCGGATATTGCCGACCTCATTCAGGGCTTTCACGATAATCAGGAAGTCGATGCGCGCGATATTTCGCTGCTTTTCCGATTGCTGCCGAAGGATATGGCGGCTGAGGTTTTCACCTATATGGATTCCGATATGAAAGAGCTGCTGATAAACTCTTTCACCGATACCGAGCTTCAGGAAGTTATCGACAATCTCTTTATCGACGATACAGTTGACCTTATCGAAGAAATGCCCGCGAACGCCGTTGCGCGTATACTCCGCGCCTCCGACCCTCAATCGCGCCGCATGATAAACATGATCTTGAAATACCCCGAAGATAGCGCCGGCTCGATAATGACCACCGAGTATATCTATATGAAAAAAGACAGCACGGTGAAAGAAACGCTGGATAAGATACGCAGTCTGGGTATGGCTAAGGAAACTGTTTATACCATTTATGTAACTTCTATGCACCGCAAGCTGATAGGCGTTCTCTCTATTCTTGACCTCCTCACGGCGGATGATGACGAGCTTGTCGGCGATATTATGGATACCAATGTCATCACGGTAGAAACCACCGAGGATCAGGAGGACGTTGCAAATAAGTTCGCCAAGTACGACTTCGTAGCCCTCCCAGTTGTCGATAACGAGCACCGCATAGTCGGTATCGTTACGTTTGATGACGCTATGGACGTTGTTCAGGAAGAGGCTACCGAGGACTTCGCGCACATGGCGGCTATCCAGCCCAGTGAAGAGAGCTATTTCAAGACTTCCGTTTTCACCCACGCGAAAAACCGTATAGTCTGGCTGCTCGTGCTGATGCTTTCCTCGACTATCTCCAGCGTTATAATCAATCATTACGAAGCGGCTTTCGCGGCTATCCCGCTGCTCGTCGCTTCTATACCCACCCTCACGGGCACAGGCGGTAACTGCGGCTCGCAGACCTCTACCATGATAATCCGCGGCATGAGCCTGGGCGAGATACAGCTTCGCGATTTCTTTAAAGTAGTGTTCAAAGAGTTCCGCATCTCGCTTATCGTTAGCGCCATACTCGCCTCGGTAAACTTTGTGCGAATCTACATCCAGTATTACAACGACCCCTCGGCAGATTCTTTTCGCCTTGCGCTCTGCGTAAGTTTGGCGATAGTCGCTGCGGTAGTCATGTCGAAGCTTATCGGCTGTATACTCCCTATGGCGGCGAAAGCCGTTCACCTAGACCCCGCGCTGATGGCAGCCCCGCTCATCTCCACGATAGTGGACGCTTCCACCACGCTTGTGTTCTTCAATATCGCGCTGCTCGTTTTCCACATATCATTGTAGCGCGCTAAATGCAAAAAATTAACGGACGTGTCTTTCTCAGATACGTCCGTTTTTGTTTACATCTTTTTAGTGCGCCGTAGCAACGCCCTTGTCGTCGAAGCTGTAATTTACTCCGTCGATGGTCTGCATAGTGTCCGTCAGCGGTACGCCGTCGGCGTCGGTGTAGTAGCGCTGGCTGTTCCATGTCGCCCAGCCCTCGGTAACGTAGCCCACGTCGCCGATAACGTAGTATGTTCCGCCGTCGGTGAAAGGCCCGCGAAGCTGCGCGCCGTTGTCGAGGTAGTATTTGTTGCCGTCTATCTCCGTCCAGCCGCGTTTCAGCTTGCCGTCGCTGCCAAAGTAGTAGTTTATTCCGTCGATCTCGTTCCAGCCTTTAGCCGCTTCGCCGTTGTCCTTGAAGTAGTATGTGCCGTCGGGAACGTTTACCCACTTGCGCTTTACCGCGCCGTTTTGACCCATGTAGTATATCGCGTCGTCGCGCTTCTGTATGCCCTTTGTGAGTGCAGAATCGCTGCCGAAATAGCACATCGTGTCGTCGATGTTGTGCCAGCCCGTTACCGCATAGCCCGAACCGTCGAAGTAGTAGGTCTTGTTTTTCTCGGTGCGGAAGTCGTTCTTTACCCACTTCTCGCCCTCGGCGTATCTCAGCCCGTCAGCCGTTTTCGTCAAGCCGCTTGGTACTGCGCCGTCGCTGCCGAATTCGTATTCGTCGCCGTTGACTTTCATAGTGCCCGTAGCGCATACGCCGAACTGACCGAAGTAGTAGCGCTTGCCCTCTATGTCGTGCCAACCGACTACCTTTTCGCCCGAAGATGGGTCGAAGTAGAATTTGTATCCCGCTATCGTTACCCAGCCAGTCTGCACCAAATGGTCGCTGTCGAAATAGTGCTGGTAAAATACGTTCTTGCCTACCTTGCCGTAAGCTTCGAGGAAGAAATGCTCGTAGGTATCTTCTTTCAGATATGTTTCCTCAAGCGCCTTTGCGCGCTTTTCCTCTTTCTTAGTAAGCTTTTTCGCGCCGGAATTTATCTTCTGTATCAGCTCGTAGTCGCTCTTGAACTGCTTTATCTCCGAGCGGTATGTGTCGGAGTAGGCGAGCGTTTTCGTCAGCCCCGTAGCCGCCTTGTGCGTTTTCGGGTCGAAGAAATAGTAGCTGCCGTTCCAGTTAAGGAAGCCCTGCTGTACCTTTCCGTCGTCATTGAAGTAGTAAAGCTCTCCGCCGATCTCGTTCCAGCCGTATGTCAGCCTGTTCTTTTCGTTGAAGTAGTAGTACTCGCCGTCAACGTGTATAAAGCCCCTCGCCGCCGAGCCGTCTTTGGTAAAGTAGAATTTGTGCCCGTTGTCCGTGAACCAGCCGCGTATCATCTGTCCCTGGTCGGTAAAGTGATACCTCTCGCCGTCGATGGTCTTCCAGCCCTTTACCATGTGGTGGTCTTCGTCAAAGAAGTAGGTGTTGCCCTCTATCTCGGTGAAACCCTCCGCGTAAGCGCCCGTCTGCGGGTCGGCGTAGATGTAGTATTTTCCATCGTTGCCCCAGCCCTTGAAAAGGCTGCCGTTCTCTTGGAAATTGTATGTGTTTCCGTCGATGGTGGTCACGCCCGTTACCATGTGCCCGTCTGAGGCGAAGTAGTAGGTGCTGCCGTCTATCTCGGTAAATCCCTTGGCTATCTGTCCCTGATTTTCGCCCGACTCGAAGAAGTAGTACTGTATGCCGTTTATCTCAGCCCAGCCGCTTATGCGCTTGCCGGATGCGTCGTAGTAGTACTGACCGTCGTTGTTGAAGCCCGTGTCTGGGAAACCGTGGTCGTTGAAGTAATATTCCTCGCCGTTAAAGTCGCAAAGCCCCGTCTTGAATATACCGGATTCGTCTGATAGGTAGTATTCCTCGCCTTTTATCTTCACGATGCCTTTCTGCATTACGCCCGATTTGTCGAAGTAATACCTGTTGCCGTCGTACTCCTGCCAGCCCGTGAGTATGTAGCCGTTCTCGTCAAAGAGGTATGAGGAGTTGTCGATAAGCTTTAGCCCTACGGCGCGCTCTTTTGTGGACTGTACTATGTAGTACGTTCCCTCGGGCTTAGTGTGCCAGCCGGGCGAGTATGTAGAGTTGTAGTAAAAATAGCCCGCAAATCCCGCGCCTATTACCGCCGAGCATACCGCCGATGAAAACGCGGCGTTGAATCTGCTCTTGCCGGTGCGCAGAGTAAGCAGTCTTTTTTTCTGACTTCCGTTAATGCTCATATATCAACTTTCTTTCATTTTAGTCGCATTTGCCTATGATTATACATCTTATATTATATCATAATCCGCCCGCCAATGCAAGAGAAAAAGGCGAAATTTCGCTGAAATTTCACCTTCCTCCGAATGATAAATTTTTGTTGAAGTTGACTAAAGTTTACGCCGTGCCGCAAAGATCATATCGCGCGGCATTGCCTTATTATCTCTTTACGTTGAAAGCTGCCATGCCGGGATAAACCGCGCTTGCGCCAAGCTGCTCTTCGATCCTGAGGAGTTGGTTGTACTTTGCAACTCTCTCAGAGCGGCTGGGTGCGCCAGTCTTGATCTGACAGGTGTTGAGCGCTACCGCGAGGTCTGCGATGGTGGTGTCAGCAGTTTCGCCTGAGCGGTGTGAGGATATAGCGGTGTAGCCCGCCTTGTGCGCCATCTTGATAGCTTCCAGCGTTTCGGATACCGAGCCGATCTGGTTCAGCTTTATCAGTATCGAGTTGCCGCAGCCAAGCTCAATGCCCTTAGAAAGACGCTCGGTGTTGGTGACAAATAGGTCGTCGCCAACGAGCTGTACCTTGCCGTCCAGCTCCTTAGTAAGAAGCTGCCAGCCCTCCCAGTCTTCTTCGTCGAGAGCGTCCTCGATCGAGATGATGGGGTACTTTTCAACAAGCTTTTTCCAGTGCTCGATAAGCTCGGCAGAGGTGAACTTCGTGCCTGCCTTGGGCAGTACATATTCGCCCTTCTTCTCACCCTTCCATTCGCTGGAAGCTGCGTCCATAGCTATCATAAAGTCCTTGCCCGGCTCGTATCCCGCATTCTTTACAGCCTCGAGGATGTACTGTATAGCTTCTTCGTCGCTCGCCAGGTCGGGTGCAAAGCCGCCCTCGTCGCCGACAGATGTAGCCAGTCCCTTAGATTTCAGCAGAGAAGCCAGCGCGTGGAAAACTTCTGCACACCAGCGCAGCGCTTCCTTAAAGCTGGGCGCGCCTACGGGCATTATCATGAATTCCTGTACGTCAACGGTGTTCGCAGCGTGCGCGCCGCCGTTGAGAATGTTCATCATAGGAACGGGAAGTCTGTTGCCCGAAATTCCGCCGAGGAATCTGTAAAGGGGCACGTCCTGCGAGATAGCGGCCGCTCTTGCGCAGGCGATGGATACCGCGAGTATAGCGTTCGCGCCGAGGTTCGACTTGTCCTTAGTTCCGTCCGCGTCGATCATAGCCTTGTCTACCGCGTAGATGTCCGAAGCGTCCATGCCGCAGATAGCCGCGCTGATAGCGGTGTTGATGTTTTCAACTGCCTTGCTTACGCCCTTGCCGCAGTATCTTGCCTTGTCGCCGTCGCGCAGCTCAAGCGCTTCAAATTCGCCAGTAGATGCTCCACTGGGCGCAGTGCCTCTGCCGATAGTTCCGTCCGCGAGGGTAACTTCCGCCTCTACCGTCGGATTTCCGCGCGAGTCAAGTATCTCTCTTCCAATAACTTTTACGATTTCCTGATGATCCATGTTTACAAAACTCCTTTTCTGCTGACATTTTTGCCGAAGGGCTCAGTTTCGGCTCGGCGAAAGGGCTCATTCTCCCGCCGCAGATGTCTTGTGTAGATTTGCTGATGTGCAAATGGTTTATTCTTATCAAGTTAAGGTTAGCATATGCTAACTGACTTTATACCCATTATATCACGCTTTTTTGCCGTTGTCAATCCTAGTTAGTATAGGATAACTTATTTTATACATCTGCACAATTTATGATTTCCAAATGCATTAAAAATATACACAATTAACGAAAACTCTCGACCGTTTTACCAATCGGGAGTTTCTCGCAGGGCAGGGAAGCGCTCGTTCACGCCTGCTGCTTACCCTGCATATCGAGTATGAATTTTACAAATTTGTCCATAGTTTCTTCGCTTAGCTGTGAGATCAGCGCCGCCGTGTCGCCCGCTGCATTCTCGTCCGAAACTTTCAGATTGCTGCGCAAAAAGTTCTCGATTATGATGCTCGGCGTGTAAAGCTCGTTCGCCGCCTTTATGCCCGATTCTGTCAGTTCTATCTCGCGGTAGGGCGCTTTCTTGATGTACCCTTCGTCGATGAGTCGCTGTGTCATTTTTACTGTGCTGGCTTTCGTTACCCCCAGCAGGCGCGATACCTCGGTGGTCTTTATCGGCGTGCTGCTTATTCCCAGCGTGTATATTGCGTATAAATATCTTTTCTGCGATTGTGTCAGCGGCATTTCTGTTCCCTCCGTATAAAAGTTAGCATTTCCTAACCTATGCTTTTTATGAGTTAGGCATTACTAACTCTCTATATAAGTTTAACATGGCTAACCCGATTTGTCAAGTGTTTTTTGCGTAAAAAAGGTTATTTTCTTGATTTTAGATATTTTAAGTCACATTTTTGAATATTTTAACGCCGGAATACTCACGTCGGAATGCTTCTACATTTTTTTGCAATAGCTGCATTTTACGCACCCTAAATATGAATTGTCATTAAATTTTTACTTGACAAAGTGATAACAGTGTGTTATAATTATGATAACATATTTGATTGGAGGAAAAACTATGTTAAGAAAAAGGATCGCCGCGATCTCCGCTGCAATTATAATGTCCGCTTCTATGTCGGCAGCAGCACTCCCCGCAGGCGCAGTTCAGACAGACAACAATACCGCGATAGTTATGGGCGCTACCCGCCTAACAGTTACCTTCGACGCTAACGGAGGCAACTGTTCCACAGGCTCAAAAATAGTTACATATGGTCAGAAATACGGCACTCTGCCTTCCGCCACTCGTTCGGGATACAGCTTCCTCGGCTGGTATAACGCAAGCGGCAAAAAGGTCACCGCTGATACTGTATGCACTAACGGCGTTTCGCACACTCTTACCGCTAAGTGGCAGAAAAAGGCTACTAAATGCACCCTTAAATTCAATGGCAACGGCGGCAACGTTTCGTATAAGTCTAAGACTTACACAGCAGGCAAGATAATAGGCTCTATGCCTACCGCCAAGAAGAGCGGCTATGTTTTCAAGGGCTGGTATACTAAGAAGAAGGGCGGTACAAGAGTTGGTTACAGCACCGTTCTCAGCACCGTTAAAAACCGCACTTTATACGCTCACTGGAGCGTGCCTACTCAGTCTACGCTGAAATATAAGTTCGATAACACTTACGAGGGCTTTGATTACAGCTATGATTACACCATTCCTGTCGGCGCTTACAAATATATGTTCGGCGATACTGACGGTTTCTGGATTTGGTACTATTATGGTCAGGACTGGGGCGGCAACTGCTACGGTATGTCCACCACTTCTACCATGTTCAATACCTCTACCTTTAAGATCCAGAGCTTTAATAAAAAGAAGCTTTTCCCGAAAGACCTCAGTATAAATGATTACAGCAAAACCTATGGCATGACTCTTCGCGAGTTTATCGAGCTTATGCAAATATCTCAGCTTGATAACGGTATTCAGAATACATTTAATAAGCATATCAACAAGTACGCTGATATCATCAAGAATGTAAGAAACTGCAAGAACGGCAAGGGCAAGCCTACCGTAATGTGCCTTTTCCAGGACGGAAGCGGTCACGCTATCGTCGCTTATGACGTTAAGAAGATAGGCACTACTTACAGAGTTTACTGCTACGACTGCAACTGGCCTGATGATAAGAGCTATATCGACATCTATTCGCGCAACGGTCATTTCACAGGCTTCAGCTTTAATTCCGGTATTCCTTCATGGGGCGATTACGGCGTGCTCCGTTCTTCTGACGGCGGTCAGCTGACTTACGTTACTCAGAGCAGCTTCTATAAAGTTTGGAAGAACCGCGCTCATAAGTCGAAGTACTCCACCCTCTCGCTCGATGCTCAGAATGCCGAGATCTATAATTCTAACGGCGTGGTCTGCGCGGCTGTAAAGGACGGCGTTTTCGAGTCTTATACCGATGAGATCTTTGAGGCTAAGACTATCGACATGGATCTTGCTTCCAAGCTTATCTACCTCCCCGAGGGCGATTACGTTCTTGTCAATAAGGACGACAGCGAGCTTTCCGCTTCGCTCCACCTCGATGAGTCTACCTGCACCGTTAAGTCGCTCGCTTCCGTTGTCAAGCTCAGCGTAAACGGCGATCCCGATGTCAAGATCAGCGCAATGGCAGGCGACTCCTACTCCGTTACCGTTAGCGGCGAGGGCAGCGAGTACACCGCCGAGGGCTATGTTGACGCCGATGGTACGCTTATCGTAGAGAATGATGGTGAGGAGTTCACACCTAATGAAACTCCTGCTGATGACGCCGATGCAGAAGAAGAGGCTGTTACTGATCTCGACTCCAGCTCCGCAGCTGAATAATTCCTATAAATATAATTACGACCGACTGTACGCCTGCCGCACAGTCGGTCTTTTTGCGCAAAAAAAGATCCCGCTGAGAATGCTCGGCGAGATCTTGCCATTTTTAGTTTGTTTTGATCTCTGGTGTGAAATCAAATTTCATCGCCAGCGAGCGAAAAAGCTCCTTCATAACATTCGTCGCTATCGCCTGAATGTCCAGTGACTCGATGTAGCTTATCGTTTCGGCGATCTCTTCGTCCGGCACGTCGTAAGCGTTCAGGCTCATGGTGATGAACCTGCGCAGCTTTTTCTCCAGCGTGAAATACTTGTCGCAGGGACGTGCCATGTAGGCGCGCATTATTCCCGCCGAGCCTATGTCCAGTTCGTAGAAATCGCTTACCGTGTTTTCTGGCATATACTTGCCGAATATCTTGTAAAGCTCGTCCGCCGTGTGCTGGTAAACGTACTCCGCCGTGTCCGGCTTCGAGTATATCTCTACATAGATGTCGCGGATGTTCTCATTCAGCTCGGTTATCGTCAGCTGTATCGCCGTTTCCAGCGCATATATCTTTAGCGGTGAATCCCCCGCTCCCGAGATCATTTTTGCCGAATCAAATTGGTTTTTATACATAAACTCCAGCAGATCCATCAGTACGCCCTCTTTGGCGTGGAAGATGTTCTGAAAAGTGCTGCTCGAAACGTCAGCCTGCTTCAATATCTCAGCAACGGTAGTGTCGTGGTAACCCTGCTTTATGAAGAGCTGTACGCAAGCTGAGAGTATCCTCCTCTTAGAATCTGCGCTGTTGTAACGTCTTGCCATTGTCCTACCCCTTTGTAAATCATACTGCATTTATATTATATCACGATTTTTTCTTTTTTGCAAGTGTATCTATCAAATTTAGTCAATCTTTTTAAAAAATCAAGCTTTTTTTACTCTTTTTCAAGCAGTTTGAGGTAGCTCTTTATTATCTCTATGCATTTGGTATAGTCCATGTTGCTTGTGTCCAGGCAGATGTTGTAGTTCTTGGCGTTCGTCCAGTCCCTGCCCGTGTAGTGCCTGTAATACTCGCTGCGCTCCTTGTCGGTGCGCTCGATTATCTTCTGCGCTTCCTTCTCGCTCACGCCGTACATATCCACCACGTTCTTCACAGCCGTTTCCATGTTGGAATACACGAATACTTTTACAACGTCGCGCCTGCCGCTCAGTATAAAGTCCGCGCACCTGCCGACGATAACTGCTGGCTCTTTGTCCGCAAGCTGCTTGATTATCTTCGCCTGAAAGTTAAAGAGGTTTTGGTCTGAGGTAAAGTCGCGGTGGTCGGGCGAGAGAAGCTCGCCTTTGTAAACGCCGCCCTTGCGCAAAAACGAGCCTTTCAGCTTCTCGTCTACCAGTCCGAAAAAGCGCTCGTTTATGCCGCTGTCTTCGCTCGCCAGCTTTATCAGATCTTTGTCGTAGTATTTTATGCCGAGGTCTTCTGAGAGCATTTTGCCGATGGTCCTTCCGCCGCTGCCCATTTCTCTTGCAATGGTAATGATCTGTGCCATGTTAGCTCACTCCTTATTCCCCTAAATATGCCTTTTTTACCGAATCGTCGTTCATAAGCTCGTGCGCGTCGCCCGAAAGCACTATCTTGCCCGTTTCCAGTACATACGCGCGGTCTGAGATCGCGAGGGCTTTTTTCGCGTTCTGCTCTACCAGCAGTACCGTAGTTCCGCGCTCTCTTATCATCTCGATTATCTCAAATATCTTCGATACCAGCAGCGGCGATAGTCCCATTGAGGGCTCGTCCATCACCACTATCTTCGGCTTCGACATCAGCGCTCTGCCCATAGCCAGCATCTGCTGCTCGCCGCCTGAAAGCGTTCCCGCTATCTGCGTCTTGCGCTCTGCCAGTCTGGGGAAAAGCTCGTATACTTCCTCGATGTCTTTCGCTATGCCCGCCTTGTCCTTGCGCGTGAATGCGCCTAGCTTTAGGTTGTCGAGCACCGTGAGGTTCTGGAAAATTCGCCGTCCCTCGGGAACGTGCGCTATGCCCATCTCTACTATCTTGTGCGCGGGCGTTTTCGTAAGCTCTTTTCCGTCAAAGGTTATCGAGCCTGACTTCGCGTGCAGCAGACCCGTCAGCGTGTGCAGCGTCGTGGTCTTGCCCGCGCCGTTCGCGCCGATGAGCGCTATTACTTCGCCCTCGTTTACTTCAAATGATATTCCTTTCAGCGCGGCGATCATGCCGTAGCTCACATAAAGGTCTTTTACTTCTAACATTGCCATGTCTGCCGCCTCCTTTAATCGCCGAGATATGCTTTGATAACGTCGGGGTCGCTCAGTACGTTTTCAGTCTTGCCCTCGCAGAGCATCTGACCGAAATTCAGCACCGTCAGCTTCTCGCATATTCCCGAAACAAGGCTCATGTCGTGCTCTATCAGCAGTACTGTCATGCCGAATTTATCTCTTACCAGCCGTATCATGTCCATAAGCTCGGCAGTTTCGTTCGGGTTCATGCCCGCCGCAGGCTCGTCCAGCAGCAGCAGCTTAGGCTCGGTAGCCAGCGCACGCGCCATCTCGAGCCTGCGCTGTTCGCCGTAGGGCAGTCCAGAAGCGGTAAGCTCCGCCTTGTCCTCCAGCTCGAAAACTTTCAGCATCTCCATAGCCTTTTCGTTCATCAGCTTTTCCGTCTTGAAATATTTCGGCAGCCTCAGTATTCCCGTCAAAACGCTGTACTTGTAATGGTTGTGCAGAGCCACCTTTACGTTGTCCAGTACCGTCATGTCTTTGAAAAGTCGTATGTTCTGGAAAGTTCTCGCTATGCCCGCGCGGTTGATCTCTATCGTGCTCTTGCCCGTGATGTTTTCGCCGTCCAGCAGTATAGTTCCATCCGTAGGCTTGTAAACGCCCGTCAGCATATTGAATACCGTGGTCTTGCCCGCGCCGTTAGGACCTATCAGCCCGTAAAGCTGCCCCTTTTCTATCGTGATGTTGAATTCGTCAACTGCGCGCAGTCCGCCGAATGATATGCCTAAGTTTTTTACTTCCAGTAAAGCCATTTTCACTCAGCCTCCTTTGCTTCCGCAGTTTTGCCGCGCTTAAACAGCGCTTTGAATTTCTGTGTGTTCGCCTCTATAAATGCTTTCGATTTTTCGTTCGAGGTTATTATCATCATTACTATCAGTATCACCGCGTAGATCAGCATACGGTAGCTGCTTATGCCTCTCAGCATCTCGGGCAGCAGTACCAGTACCACCGCCGCGATAACGCTTCCGCGTATGTTGCCTATGCCGCCCAGTACCACGAATACCAGTATCAGTATCGAAAGGTTGTAGTCGAATTTTGAAGCCTGAAGCGTGTAGAAGTTGTGCGAATACAGCGCACCTGCCGTTCCCGCAATAAATGCCGTCAGCGCAAAGGTTATCAGCTTGTACTTAGTGATGTTCAGTCCTACCGACTGCGCCGCTATCACGTTATCTCTTATCGACATTACAGCTCTGCCCGTGCGCGAGTTGATGAAGTTGTAGGCGATGATGAGCGTCAGCATCAGCATTATCGCGCCGATGAGGAATGTCGAGTCGTTCGGCGTGCCGCTTATGCCCTGCGGGCCGTTCAGCAGCAGCGTGCCGTCGTTCTCAAGGTTCAGATTGCTTAGGCTTTTCAGCGATATGTGCACGCCCTTTGAGTCGTAGCCGACGTACATAGCCGCAAATACGTTCTTGATTATCTCGCCGAACGCCAGCGTAACTATCGCAAGGTAGTCGCCGTTGAGTCGAAGTACAGGTATGCCTATAAGTATGCCGAATATAGCCGCGAATATTCCGCCGATGATTATAGCGAGCGGGAAGCGTATCAGCGGCTGGGTTATGGTCTCGGAAGTCAGCTGCGAGAAAACCGCGCTCGTGTAAGCGCCTACGCACATAAATCCCGCCTGACCTAAGCTAAGCTCGCCCAGTATGCCTACCGTGAGGTTGAGCGAAACTGCCAGTATCGAGTAAACGCAGAGCGGCACCAGCAGACCCGTAAGCATACTGGAGATGTATCCGCCTGAAGAGAGTATCTGCATTACCGCAAAAGCGATCAACACCATAGCGTATGTGATGAAGCTCTTTTTTGTCAGTGGAGCAAGCTTCTTTTTTGCGGCTTTATTTTCGTTTTTCACAAAATATCTATCCTTTCAGATTTATACTTTTTCGTTTATCTTCTTGCCAAGTATGCCCGTCGGCTTGATGATGAGCACCAGTATCAGTACAGCGAAAACTATCGCGTCCGCAAGCTGCGGCGAGATGTAGGCTCTGCCCAGTATCTCTATAATGCCTATCAGTATGCCGCCGATCATAGCGCCCGGTATCGAGCCTATTCCGCCGAATACCGCCGCTACGAATGCCTTTATGCCGGGCATCGCGCCGGTGGTGTTTTGCAGGGTCGGGTACGCCGAGCAGAGCAGTGCGCCCGCTATCGCCGCCAGTCCCGAGCCTATCGCAAATGTCAGCGAGATGGTGCGGTTTATGTTTACGCCCATAAGCTCCGCCGCGCCGCGGTCTTCTGATACCGCAAGCATCGCTCGTCCGCTCTTTGTCTTGTTTATGAAAAGCGAAAGTCCTACTACTATCAGTATCGAAATTACGATTGCTGTCGATGTTTCGCCCGATATTACTATCTTTCCGTCAAAAAGCTTTAGGCTCGGCACATTTACTACCGAGGTGAAGTTCACAGGCTTTTCGCCGAATATAAGCAGCGCCATGTTTTGTAAGAAATAGCTTACGCCGATAGCCGTGATAAGTACCGCCAGC
Source organism: Ruminococcus sp. 210702-SL.1.03 (assembly GCF_020559915.1). Classification (GTDB taxonomy): domain Bacteria; phylum Bacillota; class Clostridia; order Oscillospirales; family Ruminococcaceae; genus YE71. The sequence goes on along the minus strand of NZ_JAJCLZ010000001.1, from coordinate 86,115 downwards.
GAGGTCGCCTGCCTCAGCGGCTTGTAAGCTACCTTCTCGATCACGATTCCCAGCAGCGTGCAGGCGATGACCGCCAGCAGTATCGAGATCCATGAGTTCAGCCCGAATGACGTCATAGCTATGAATATAACGTAGCCGCCCACCATGATAACGTCGCCGTGCGCGAAGTTCAGCATTTTTGCTATGCCGTAAACCAGCGTGTACCCCAGCGCTATAACGGCGTATATGCTTCCTAAGCTTATGCCGTTTATGAGGTTATTTAGAAATCCCATTTAGAAAAACAGTCCTTTCCGCAGGCGGTCAGTTTTTTTGCAGTCCCGCCTAGAGTAATTATAATCTTAATTATATCATAATTCTTTCACTTTTGCAACAAAATTTGATGAATAAAATAAAAAAAGAACCGACATTTTTTGTTTTGTCGGTTCCATTTTTTTAACTCATAATATTAGAGTGCCGAATAAGCGCCGTCCTTGATTATTACAGCTTTCGGGTCTTTCGATACAGCGCCGTCCTCGCTCCACTTCATGTTTGAGCCGGTAAGTCCGTTGTAAGAGAAGTCGGGGTCGGTTATGGCTTTTTTCAGCTTCTCGCATATCTCAGAAGCTTCCATCTCGTTGGTTATCTTTTCTTTCTTCATAAGCTCTGCCAGCACCATGATTCCGTCGTAGGTGTCGGCAGCGAACTGGTTCGGTATCTCGCCGTAAGCGTCTTTGTAAGCCTTTACAAAGTCCTGAGTTTCCTGATCCTGCGCATCTGCAGCGAAAGGTGTCAGCAGCATTACCCCCTCAGCCAGCGAGGTGTCGAAGTTCTTGATGTTCAGCAGTCCGTCAAGTCCGTCGCAGCCGAAGAATTTCGGGCTGAAGCCTAAAGATTTGCTCTGGGTCAGTATCAGCGATGCCTGCTGGTAGTATATCGGCAGGAACATAAGCTCAGCGCCCGCGCTCTTGGCAGCGTTTATCTGCGCGGAGAAGTCGGTCTTGCTGTCCTTGGTGAAAGACTGCTCGGCTACTATATCAAGTCCCTTAGCTTCAGCCTCTTTCTTGAACATATTGTATATGCCCGAAGAGTAAGCGTCGGAGCTGTCGTATATTACCGCTATCTTCTTAGCGATATTGTTGTCCGCGATGTAGTCCGCCGAACCTTTACCCTGGTTGGGGTCGGTAAAGCATACCTGGAAGCAGTTGTCGTTTTTGATAACGTCCTGCGCCGAAGCGGAAGGCGTCATCTGGAAAATTCCGTCCTGCTTGGTCTTTTCAATTACCGCAAGGCAAGAGCCTGTAGTTACAGTGCCCATCATTACCTGCATACCGTTGTCTTTCAGCGCGTTGTAAGCGTTTACCGCCTTGTCGCCCGGGTCAGCTTCGTCGTCCTCGAATACCAGCGAAAGCTTTATGCCGTTTATTCCGCCGTCATCGTTTACTTTTTTTACTGCCAGCTCAGCCGCGTTCTTTACAGCCACGCCGTACTGCGCGTTGTCGCCTGTAAGAGGGCCGCTGCTGCCTATTACTATCGTGTCGCCTTTAGCTTTCTTTCCGCAGCCCGCAAAGCAGGATACCGAAAGCGCCGCAGCTACCGTCAGCGCAAGTATTTTCTTGATGCTTTTCATATAAATTACTCCTTTTTGACCGCCTTTGGCGTTTTTCTTATTTGAACTATATCATACCACTTTTTCAGCGCTCTTGTCAACGATATTTTTCACAAATTCGTCAGCCTTTATTACAAATTTGTTGTTGGAATCAGCATTTTCCAATGTTAATTCATATTTCTGTAACATCAAAGCGCCGCAAATACTAAAAAACGGAGCATTTCATTAGGGGAGTGCTCCGTATTTCAGCTTTATAAGTGCCGGATATATTAGTCCTCTTCTTCCTCCTCGGGCATATTCCAGTTGTGGTAAACGTTCTGTACGTCGTCGTTTTCCTCGAGGTTGTCCAGCAGCAGACCCATCATCTTGAGCTGCTTTTCGTCGGTAAGAGTGGTGTAGGTAGAGGGTACCATTTCGCTCTCGGCAGACATTATGCTGTAGCCCATGCCTTTCAGCGCTTCGCTTACCGCAGTAACGTCGTTCGGCTGGCAGCTTACTTCTATGATCTCTTCCTCTACGTTAAAGTCGTCCGCGCCTGCCTCAAAGCAGTCTTCCATCACCTTGTCCTCGTCCGCGCCGTTGTTCTCCAGCAGCACAGTGCCCTTTTTGGTGAACATGAACGATACGCAGCCGCTGGTGCCCATGTTTCCGCCGAACTTGTCGAAATAGTGGCGCACATCGCCCGCGGTGCGGTTCTTGTTGTCGGTAAGGCATTCTACTATTACAGCTACTCCGCCGGGGCCGTAGCCCTCGTATACCATCTCTTCGTAGTTGTTCTTGTCGCCGTCGCCCGCAGCCTTCTTGATTATTCTGTCGATGTTGTCGTTGGGTATGTTGTTCGACTTAGCCTTAGCGATGAGGTTCGCGAGCTTCGCGTTGTTAGCGGGGTCGGGTCCGCCCTGCTTTACTACTACCGAGATCTCTCTGCCTATCTTGGTAAAGATCTTGCCCTTTACGGCGTCGTTAGCCTCTTTCTTTCTCTTGATGTTTGCCCATTTTGAATGTCCTGACATTTATTTTCACTCCTTGATGTTATTTCTTATGATCTCATAAAGCTCGCCGCAGCGCTGCCGCCTGCCTGTGAGCGCTAAATATCCGAATACCGCTTCCAGCCCCGTGGCGGCGCGGTAGTCGGCGTTCGTAGAGCTTTTTGGCGCGTTGATGCCGTTCGCGTTGCGCCCGCGCTTGTAGATGTACTCCTCCTGTTCGTCAAAGGCATTTTCGCAGAGGTAGTGCGCCGCCCTTGCCTGATATGAGGCGCACACCAGCTTTACCGCGTGCGTGTGCAGCTTTCTCGCTGGCATATTCGCCGTAAGTATCAGCTCGCTGCGTACCAGCTCTTCGTATACGCTGTCGCCGAAAAATGCAAGCGTCAGCGGCGAATACTGTACAGCCTCAGCGTGTGAAAGCGTCTTGTTCAGTTCCGTCAATGCTTTCATCTCCCGTTTTTACTCTACAAAATCAAACTCGAAGTCGAAGATGTTTACCGTGTCGCCCTCGTTTATGCCCATTTCTTCCAGCTTGTCGATTATTCCCGTCGAGCGAAGTACTCTCTGGAAATATTGCAGGGAAGAGTAGTCCTCCATATTGCAGGAGCGCAGCACGTCCCAAAGCCAGTCGGCTTCCACATAGTAAACGCCGTCCTCAACCGTCACGCTGAAATCTTTTTTCGAGAGCAGCTTGTCGTCCAACTCTTCCTGCGTCAGCGGCTGAGCCTCAAACTGCTTCACGGGCGGCAGCTTCACAAGGTCTTCGTATACGGCTTTCACAAGTTCCTGTGTGCCCTTTGTCGTCGCCGCCGAGATCTCGAAGAATTTGTATCCCTTTTCGGTGACGTATTGCTTAAAGCGCTCTATCTGCTCGGGGGTCGCCATGTCGCACTTGTTCGCCGCGACTATCTGCGGCGCTTCCGCCAGCTCTTCTGAGAAATTCTCCAGTTCGCGGTTTATAGCTTCAAAGTCCTCTATCGGATCTCTGCCCTCGCAGCCCGAAACGTCTACAACGTGCACTATCAGCCTGCACCGCTCAACGTGTCTGAGAAATTCGTGTCCCAGTCCAACGCCTTCGCTTGCGCCCTCGATAAGTCCGGGTATGTCAGCCATTACAAAGCTGCTGTTTTCGTCCAGCCTTACCACGCCCAGTACAGGCGTCAGGGTAGTGAAGTGGTAGTTCGCTATCTTAGGCTTCGCCGCCGATACTACCGAGATAAGCGTTGATTTTCCTACGTTCGGGAAGCCGACAAGTCCTACGTCCGCTATCAGTTTAAGCTCAAGCTGTACTTCGTACTCGTCGCCGCGAAAGCCCGGCTTCGCAAAGCGCGGTATCTGCCTTGTCGAGGTCGCGAAGTGTGAGTTTCCTCTGCCGCCTTTGCCGCCTTTGCAGATCACTACGGGTTCGTCGCCCGAAATGTCCGCCAGTATCCTGCCCGTTTCGGCTTCTTTGATGACCGTTCCGCGCGGCACTTTTATAACTAGGTCGGGCGCGTTCCTGCCCGTGCAGTTCTTAGCGCTGCCGTCCTTGCCCCTCTCCGCAACGAATTTGCGCTTGTATCTGAAATCTATCAGGTTCGAAAGGTTGTCGTCGGCTTTGAAAACTATGTCGCCGCCCTTGCCGCCGTCGCCGCCGTCGGGGCCGCCCGCCGCAACGTATTTTTCGCGGTGAAAGGAAACGCAGCCATCTCCTCCGTCGCCTGCTTTAATATAAATTTTTGCCGAATCTACAAACATTTATCATTTATCCTTTCATCTCGTAGTAATATCAATTGCCGTTCTGCTTATTGCTGTCGTTCTTTGCCAGTCGGGGCGCAGCCGGCGCGCTCGCGTCCAGCCCCATCTTCTTGCGCTCCATGAATACTTTGTACGCTTCGTCAAATTCGTTCAGCAGCTCGTCGGTGTCGTCTTTCACCGTCAGATCGGTGGTGTCGTAAGGCACGTCAGTTCGCGGATATTTCATCGCGATCTTTATCTCTCTCATGCCGATGGAAAAAAGCACCGTAGTTACTATCAGCGCGCCGACCGCCGCCATGGATGAAAGCCCCTCCGTAACGCCGGGTACGGCTTTTCGGTATTCCTTAGCCGCCGCGTACCCCTTCTTTTCGGTGATGTAGTACCCGCCGCCCGAGCGCGACTTGTAAAGCGTGTAGCTCTTTTCGCCGCGTTTGACCAGTCTGCTGTACATTTTGTAAAGCTCTTTGTCAGCATACTGCTTGTGCGTGAACTTGTCGCCGTTTGAAAAACTGCCGCTGAAAGATACCGTGTATACTAGGTACGTTCTGCGGTGTCCGCGTGTGTGGGTCGTGTGTTCGCTGACGTTCGCGTCTGTCACTTCGGCTTTTACCGAGTCAACGTAGTCTAGCGTTCTGTTTGGCTGTACCACCGCGAAAAGCCCCAGAACTATCGTTATCGCCAGCATTATCAGCCCCGCGCGCATAAATCCTACTCCGATATTGTATGTGAAATGCGCGCCGCTGTCTTTAACAAAGTATTGGCATAAATTGTGTAAGTGTTTCATAATTTTTTATTTTTGTCTATATCTGCTTTTGTAAGTCTTTTTTCTGCAAAAAAACCCCAAGCTTTGTTGGCTCGGGGTATAATTTGTATTAAGTCAATATCGCGCAGCGGGTGCAGCCGCCGAGCGGTGCTGCCTTATGCCTGAGGATAAACAGAAACCTTTTTGCGGTCCTTGCCAACTCTCTCAAATTTAACAACGCCGTCAGCCTTTGCAAACAGCGTATCGTCGGAACCTCTTCCAACGTTTTCACCCGGATGGATGTGAGTTCCTCTCTGACGAACAAGGATGTTGCCTGCGAGTACGAACTGACCGTCAGCTCTCTTCACGCCAAGTCTTTTGGACTCAGAATCACGGCCGTTCTTGGTAGAACCCATACCTTTCTTATGAGCGAAAAACTGCATAGAAACTCTGATCATTTATTACACCTCCAAAAAGTGTGATACGCAAATGTCACTTCTCAGTGATCTTTACGTTGATGGCTTTTGGGAATTCCTCTTTGAGCATATACAGGTGCGTCAGCAAGCCGAGTATCAGCTTGTCGCCCTCGCCGCGGGGGTCTTCCTTCAGCTTTAGTAAAATTTCGTTTTCGTAAGCCTCGGCAGCGGCTTTTATGCCGAATGCCTCGGTTATCGTGTTGGCTGTCAGCATCACAGCCGAGCTTACAGATGCGCAGGCTATATCCTGCCCGAAATCTGCCATGCCCGCGTGTCCTGATACGCTGAAGCCGATAAGTTTGTTATCGCTTGTGCGATAAAACTCAGCCGTTATCATTATGCGTTGATAGCTTCGATAGCGACCTTGGTGTAGGGCTGTCTGTGACCGAGCTTTCTCTTGCAGCTCTTCTTGGGCTTGTAGGTGAATACGGTGATCTTCTTAGCCTTGCCGTTTTTAATTACCTTTGCGGTAACGGTAGCGCCGTCAACGTAAGGAGCGCCGGCCTTTATGCCGTTATCTCCGCCTACTGCGAGAACCTTGTCGAAAGTGATGGTATCATCAGCGTTTACGTCGAGCTTTTCGATGAAGATCTCGTCGCCTGCCTTTACCTGATACTGCTTTCCGCCTGTTTCAATTACTGCGTACATCTTTAAGTACACCTGCCTTTATACAAAACTCGCTGCGTTCGGTGTATGCTCAAATAGGCATAGCTTATCCGTTACCGAAAACATGCGGCTTATATATTATAGCACACCCATCACCCGTTGTCAAGCGTGCTGCTTTTACGCAAATAAATTTTACACTTTTTTAACATTTGTCCTCAGCAGTACGCTTCCAGATTTTTCTTTATGTTCTTGATTATCTTCTTTTCCAGCCGAGATATGTATGACTGCGATATGCCTATCCTGTCCGCCACCTCTTTCTGCGTCAGCTCCTTGCCGTTTTTCAGCCCGAAACGCAGCTCCATTATCTGCCGCTCGCGGTCTGAAAGCTTCTCTATCTCCGCCATCAGCGCCTCACGTTCGCACCGCTGTTTCAGCTTGTCCGCCGCCGATTCCTCGTCTGAGCTTATTATGTCTGACAGCAGCAGCTCGTTGCCGTCCCAGTCGGTGTTCAGCGGCTCGTCTATCGAGATCTCGTTGCGCTGCTGCGAAGCTTTTCGCAGGTACATCAGTATCTCGTTCTCTATGCACCGCGAAGCGTACGTCGCCAGCTTTATGTTTTTCTCGGGACAGAAAGTCCTTACCGCCTTTATCAGCCCGATCGTTCCGATAGATATAAGGTCTTCCAGCCCCGCTGACGGCGACTCGAATTTTTTCGATATGTATACTACCAGCCGCAGATTGTGCACTATCAGTTTCTCCCGCGCCTCCGTTTCGTTCGTTTTCATCAGCTCAAAAGTCGCCTGCTCCTCCTCGCGCGTCAGCGGCGGCGGCAGCTGTTCCGCTCCGCCGATGTATAGCACCTCCTCGCGCACGCCCTCATCGCGGAATATCTTCGCTATCAGCGCCGCCAGCTTTTTTGTGAGTTTAGTCATTCTCGCTCTTCTCCTTTCAGGTAAGTAAACATGGGTTGAATACAGCGCATTGGCTGCGCTCGCCGCTCGCGATTATCCCTACGCAGCAGAGCACCCGCTTCATGCTTTTTCCGCAGCTTATAGTGACCTCGCCCTTGCTCGTGACGTATACCAGTCCCTCGCCGCCGACTGTATTGTACGGTATAGGGTGAAAGCCGTAAAAGCTCATTCTTTCGGGTATGTCAAGCTCGTACTGCCTGTACATATCGTCTGAGCGGAATATCACTACCGGCTGCCCCGTAAAGCTGTCGCTCAGGCAGTTGCCCGTGTCCGCGATGGCGGGCAGCGTTATCTCGTATCTGCCGAGTGTGTACCGCGCGCGGTATTTTTTGTGCGCCGCCGCTTTCCGCCGCTGTACTGTTTCGTATATCACTATCATAACGTACAGCATAGCCGAGCATATCCCTATGTCCAGCAGCGATATGTCGAAGTACATGACGTAATTTCTCATATACATTATCCTGCTGTGCGTTAGGTTTATCAGCATAAAGCAGCACCCGCCGAATATCACCTCCATAAGCCCGTATAAAAACAGCCGCTTTATAAACGCCGAAAAGTTTTCGGGCAGGTAAGCCGCTATTATCACCGCCGAGATAACCGCAAGCTTCCCGAGCGTCACCCCCAGCGCCCCGCCGAAGCTGTTTGTATGTATCATCGCGATGAGCGACCCCGCCCCGCCGAAAGCGCAGGCGGCGGCTTCCCGCAGCGCAGGTATCTTCTGGTGCACTATCCTGCTTATGCACTGCAAATATATCAGACTGATGAGCGCGTTCGTTATCACAAGCACGTCTATGTATATCTTCATTCCCGCACCGCCTTTCTGCTTTAATTATACCCCCCTCCCGCGGCGCAATAGGTCGAAAGCGAACGCTTCCGCATAATAAAAAAGAGCCGAGTTTTTATCGCTCAGCTCTTTCATTTCGCATATATTATATAAAGGTATGTCTTCTTACTTTGATATGAATTTATGGTACTCTTTATTAAAGTCTTTCAGCTCGGAATCTATCGTTCCCGAATATGTTTCGCGCAGCTTTGTCCATGTGAACTGTACTCCGTCGTCGTCCGTTTTCATTACCGATGTGTACATATACGGTATTACAGCTTCCTTTGTGGCGTTGGTAGCCGCGTCGTCGTTAGAGAGCAGTGTGGATATTCCGTAGCCGGGGTCTACCACCTTGACGTACTTGTCGCTCAACGGCTCTTCGTTCGCCATTTCGTACATCTCTTCCGTCCAGTACGGCGAGGTCACGAAGAATTTTTCTTTGCCTGCTTCCATAGCGTCTGGGTCGGTGTTCGCGTAGCGCGCACATTCGTACCAGCACTTCACAGCGTCGCTCTTTGTCGAGCCTTTTACCCACATATACGCCGTTATGCCGATGGTGGTGTAGTAAGTGTCGCTGTTAGGGTCGCGCGGCATGGGCACTACGCCCCAGTTGTCGCCCTCTCTCGGGTTTATAGCCCAGTTGCCCATAGCGTAGAAGAGTACGTTTTTCTTGAAAGCGTCGTTTGCCGAGCCGTACCAGTCGGCGTTGTAGAAACCGTTTTTCTGTACCTCGTACAGCAGGGAAGAGGCGCGGTCGAAGTCGGGGTCGGTTATATTCGATACATATTCGTCCTTCTCGCTGTCGTATGTTATCAGCGTCTTGCCCGTAGACTGAAATATGAATGGCGCGAACCAGCCGTTTATGCCGTAGCGTATCTCGTCGCCCTCGGCGTTTGAGCAGTATTCGTCCATCATGTCGTACCAAGTATCCCATGTCCAGCTGCCGTCCATGTAAAGCTCGTAAGGGTCGTCCAGCGTGTTGGCCTCCATAACGTCCTTGTCATATACCATAGATGAAAGCACGTTGAGGTTTATCGGCGCAACGTAGTGCTCGTCTTTCAGCGTAAACTGGTCGGCAAGCCCCTTCATGTCCTTCCACATATCGTCATCAAAGTCAACTATGCTGTCTACCGGCTGGAACATTCCCTTTACGCAGTAGCAGGGAAAAGTCATCTTCTGCTCAAACCAGAAGATGTCGGGCGGGTCGTTTGAGAGAAGTCGGTTCGCAAGCTGGTCGTACTTCGTGGTAGATGCGCACTGCGAATATTTTATCTTGCCGCCCTTGCGCTCAAAAAGCGTCAGGTCTACGCGCTTCTCCTGCGCCGCAGAGGTCGGGTTTATGTCGAAGTAAGAGAGCCACTCCAGCTCCTTGTCAGCCTCATCGGGTATGTCGGATATGCCGTCGGTCGCGGTCTCCGCTACCTTTACCTTGTCCTCATACTTTGAAGAGCTGTCGCTTTTTCCGCCGCCGCAGCCTGCGGCTGTAAACGTTAACATCACCGCGGCTGAAAGCGCGGCAAGCTTGCGTGCCTGTATCATATTTTCTCCTCCATATTAGATATTTGAATATGCTGATATATCTTAATTCTATCATGTCTGCACGCCGATTGTCAATCATAACATTAAATAAAAATTTGCTATATTTTTTTACATTATACACAATTTAAATATCTAAGTTGTATAAATCGTGCCAAGGTTTTTATGTTTTTTTCACAAAAATATTTTTTGATTCTTGAAAATCATTGATTTTTTATTTTCTGTATGCTATACTGTATATGTATTTGAAAATGGCGACTTGACCAATTTAATAATATAGAATTAGAATTTCGATATAAAAGGGAGGCGGCAGATGTTGAAAAAGCGCATAGGCATTTTTATACCAAATATCCATAAAGTAGGCTATCATAATCATCTTAACAGCATAAGCGTAAGAGCTGCGGAAAACGGCTATGATACTATGTGCTTCAGTTCCTATACCGACCTGTATAACGGCAACAGCTACGATGAGGGCGAAAAAAGCATTTTCCACCTGTCGTATGAGGCTGACCTCTGCGCTATGATAATTTACAGCGAGCTTATCAAAGACGAAGCGCTTGTAAAAGACCTTGTTGATTTCGCCGACGCTCACGGCATACCTGCCTTTGCGATAGATAAAAAGGTGAAGGGCGCTTACTATATCGGCTTTGATTACGATACGGCATTTGAAAAGATAACCGATCATATAGTCGAGCAGCACGGCGCTAAAAATGTTTACATGATAAGCGGCCAGCGCAATAACAGTTTTTCGCAGGACCGCGAAGATGCTTACCGCCGCTCGCTCGAAAAGCACGGCATAGCTTTCGATCAAAATAAAATATACTACGGCGAGTTTTGGGATTCTCCCGCCATGCAGGCTGTGAAGGATATTCTTAAAGACTGCGGCGGCGTTTTGCCCGATGCGATAGTCTGCGCAAATGACTCTATGGCGATAGCTGCCTGCACCGCGCTTGAGGAAAACGGCGTTGCTGTACCGGAGGATATTATCGTAAGCGGCTTCGATGGCATCGAACGCGCAGTAAAAAACTGTCCGTCTATACTTACCGCTAAGTATGATTTTGAAAAATCGGCTGAGTATATGATAGATGAGATAATACGGCTTGAAGGCTCTGTACCGCAGCCCTGCGATAAGATATTCGGCTTCGATATAGTGCTCGGTCAGTCCTGCGGCTGTATAGATAACTCTGCCAGGATTTCCGGTAAGATCACATTGCAGCTTTATGATATGATAGGTCAGCGTGAAGAGTTCAAGACGAGCATGGATCACATGTTGCTTTATAATAATACCGGCGATGAGCTTCAAGCTGTTCTTCCCGGTATAGGAAAATATGTAAAGTCTATACTCTACTGCGGTGTCGCTATCTATATCTATCCCGAATTTTTCGGTTACAGCAAAAAAGATTACCCCGGTCGCGTTCTCGCGGCGTACCTTGACCCCGAAAACCTTGAGTATTTCACGCCTTTCGCCGAGGTAGACAGCCAAGAGATCTACCCCGTCAGCATTTTCAAAAACTGCTCGAATTTCGTTTTTGTGCCCCTGCATTGTCAGGACAGAGTTTACGGTTATGTCATGATAAGCCGCCTTACGCTCAGCTTCCTCGCTTTCGACCGCCTTGCGGATTTCGTGGTGCACCTGAATATGCTGCTTTCCAGTATAGAAAACGCCGCTAAGCTCAACGAGGTAGTTAAAGCGCTGAATGATATGTATATCCGCGACCCGCTCACAAACCTGCTCAATCGCCGCGGCTTTGATCGAGAGATACCCGCGGTCATAATGCGCGCAGAAAAAGAAAATAAAAAGCTTCTGCTTCTCTCCGCCGACCTCGATGGGCTGAAGTTCATAAACGATTCTTTCGGTCATAACGAGGGCGATTTTGCTATCTATACTGTGGCGTATGTGCTTGAAGATACAGTCAGTGATATGGGCGTTTGCGCACGTTTCGGCGGCGATGAATTTATGGCTCTGCTAGTTGCAGATATCACCCCTGCTGAGCTTGAAAAACGTTTTTCAGATAAGATAAACGAAGCCAGCTACGCCGCCAATAAGCCTTACCACATAAACGCCAGCGTTGGTGTAGAGGAGTCGGCCCCCGAAGAGATCGTAAACACTTTCAAAGAAGTAGTAAAACGTGCTGACTCTAAAATGTATAAGCATAAGAAGAAAAATAAGCTTATCAAAGGCTTTAGATTCGCTGAGGGATAACGCATTTTTTATCGCTGTTTACCGCACACTTTCGCATTTCGCAAGGTGTGCGGTTTTTTTTGTTTTGCGACGATTTAGGTATTTTGGTGAAATCTTTGTGAAATATACTTTACAAATCATTAAAAATGTGCTATAATAGATAAATAACCATACAAAAAAGGAATGACAAACTATGGAATGGGCTGAAATAAACATATATACGACTACTGCGGGTATCGACAGCGTTACAGGTATACTTATGGATCTCGGCATTACCGGCTTCGTTATCAAAGACGCTCAGGATTTTGAGGACTTCCTCGAAAATAAGACCGGCAATTGGGATTATATCGACGATGACCTTATGGGTCTTAAAAACTGCGAAACTACCGTTACGGTATATATCCGCAGCGATGCCGAGGGCGCAGAGCTTTTCGCGGCGGTGAAGTCCGCGCTGGCTGCTCTCAAATCGCGCGATACCGACGGCGCTTACGGCAGGCTGGAGTACGATATGTCTAATATCCGCGAGGAAGATTGGGCTAATAACTGGAAGCAGTATTTCAAGCCTATCACTATCGGCGAAAAGCTGCTGATAAAGCCTTCGTGGGAGGCGGCAGACCCGGCTGAAAAGCGCAGGATCTTAGAGATCGACCCGGCTTCTTCTTTCGGTACGGGTCAGCATAATACCACCCGCCTTTGTTTAGAGCTTATAGAAGAAAACCTCGCGCAGGGCGAAAAACTGCTTGACCTCGGCTGCGGCAGCGGTATTCTCTCGATAGGCGCGCTGCTGCTCGGCGCAGAGTCCGCCTGCGCTGTAGATATAGACGACAACAGCGTTCGCATTGCCGCCGAAAACGCTCAGAAAAACGGCATCTCTCCCGAGCGCTATACGGCTTTCTGCGGCGATATAACTTCTGATGAAAAGCTGCGCGAAAAGATAGGCGGCGGGTACGATATAGTCTGCGCTAATATCGTCGCCGATGTGCTCATAGCCATGAGCGGCTTTTTCGCAGGCTTCTTAAAGGCTAAAGGCAAGCTGATAGTTTCGGGCATAATCGACGCCCGCCGCGAAGAGGTGCTCAGCACTATATCTTCCTGCGGCTTCGAGCTTGTAAAATCCGCCAACAGTGAGGACTGGAACGCGGCTTACTTTGTCCGTAAATAACGTGCATTATTAAAATATTTTATACAGAAAGGAAAGATACTATGCAGGCAATTTTCTTAGTTATCAAACAAACAGAGCTGGTAGACAGCATAATGAGCGCCCTTGCCGAAGCGGGCATTCGCGGCGGTACGGCTATCGACTCGGTAGGTATGGCAAGCTCCATCACGCGTATGAGCAATAATCTCGCAATGGTGCAGCTACTCCGCGGCATACTCTCGGGCGATGACGATTCTCATAAATCAAAAACTATCTTCGTTATCGTAAAAGACGAGCAGGTAGATGATGTCAGAAAGGCTATCACCGGCGTTACAGGCGACCTCTCAAAGCCTAACGCAGGTATCATGTTCGGTCTGCCCGTTTCGTTCGTAGACGGTATTTCTTGACCACTACATAAAAAAGCAAAACGCCTGTGAGCGAATTTTTCGCCGCAGACGTTTTTTGTTTGCCGTATTTATCAGAGTATAAGGCAGATAAGCCCAGAGCAGCCTTCGTTTATCATGCGCGAAAGCGTTTCGCAGAGCTTCATGCGCGCGTCCGCCGGCAGTTTCGCAAGCTTTGCGTTCAGCCCCTCGCTCACCAGTTCGTGCAGCGATTTTCCGAATATGTTCGATTCCCATATTTTTTCGGGCGAGCTGTCGAAATCCGCCATCAGCGACATCACCAGCTCTTCCGACTGCTTCTCAGAGCCTACTATCGGCGCGACTTCCGTCTTTATCTGCGTCTTCATCAGGTGTATCGAAGAAGCCGCCGCCCGCAGACGTATGCCGTACTTGCCGCCCTGTTTGATTATCTCCGGCTCTTCCAGTGTAAGGTCTGCCATCGTCGGCATCACTACGCCGTAGCCCGTGCGCTCCGCTTCCTCCAGCGCGCCCGCCAGCCGCGAATATTTCTCGCGTATACGCACCAACTCGGTTATTTTCGGTATCAGCTCGCCCTCGTTCTCCAGCGGTATGCCCGCCGCTTCGCCGATTATCTTGATGAATAGGTCGCCTGAGATAGTCGCCGCAACAGCCGCTTTGCCGCATGAAAGGTCTGTTTCGCGCACCGCCGCCGCGCTGATGTATTCGCACTTTGCAAGCTCTTTCGCAAAGGCTTCCGCGTCTTTCAGCGTGTGCACCGCGCCCGCCGCACCGCGTATAGCGCTGTATATCTCGCTGCGCAGCCAGTGCCCTTTGTCGAGCGAATTGAGCCAGCTGGGCGCTTCCACACTTATCTCCTGTATCGGGAATGCGTACAGCACTTCCGTAAGTATCCGCTCTATCATATCGTCGTCCAGCTGCTCGCAGCTCAGCGGTATAACGCAGGCTTTGTACTTTTCTGAAAGCTTAGCCGCCGCCGTCTTAGCCTCGGGTGATATAGGGTTCAGGCAGTTGTAGAGCACTACGAATGGTTTTCCTGCCTCGCGCAGTTCCGATATTACGCGCTCTTCGCACTCTTCGTACTCATCTCTCGGCAGATCGGTAATGCTGCCGTCCGTGGTCACTACTATCCCGATGGTAGAGTGCTCGGCGATGACTTTTCGCGTTCCGACCTCCGCCGCCATGTTGAAAGGCACTTCAGCGTCGAACCACGGCGTCATCACCATTCGCGGCGCTTCGTCTTCAAAATATCCCTGCGCGCTGGGTATAACGTACCCCACGCAGTCTATCATGCGCAGGTCAAAGCTTGCCGTGCCGAGGTTCACGCGCACTGCTTCTTCGGGTATGAATTTCGGCTCGGTGGTCATTATAGTGCGCCCGCCCGAGGACTGCGGCAGTTCGTCGCTCGCCCTCTCGCGGCGGTAGTCGCTCTCGATGTTCGGTATCACCAGCCGCTCCATAAAGTGCTTGATGAATGTCGATTTTCCCGTCCGCACAGGGCCTACCACGCCTATGTATATGCTTCCGCCCGTGCGCACAGCGATGTCGTTGTAAATATCGTTCATATAGTCTGCTCCTCCGTCAGTTTTTCATTGGTATTATCAGTATCCTGCGCCCGTCGGCAGGCTCTGCGCTGTTTTCCTCCGCTATCGCTTCCGCGCTGGTGGAGTATTTTTTCGCTATCTCCCAAAGGTCGCCCTCGGGGTCGGCGTAGCATATCTTCACAGCGCAGTTTTTGTCGCGCGCTTTCGGTTTGTCGGTCAGCAGAGTTATGCTTTTCAGCAGCCTCAGTTCTCCGCCGCGCTGCGCAGTTATCTCCGCTTTCAGCGCCGCTTTCGCCTCTACCCCCTCGTTGCTTATCGTGTACGAGCTGCTCTCTGTCTTTATCGTTACCGCTCCCGCTTCGCCGCTGATGTCTATGTCCTGCTCGAATGCGCACTCTTTCTCGGCGTAAGCCGCGCTGCCGTCGCTCAGTTTTCCCAGTATACAAAACAGCGCCTTGCCGTAAAGCACCGAGCAGCCTTTATCTTCGTCGCGCCGTACAGCCGCCGCCGCGTTCTCGCACCACATATCGTATACCTGCGCTATCTCGCCCTCAGAGCAGGCAAGCGTGCAGTTCAGCTCTACACCCGCGCTTATCTTCTCGCTCTCGGCGGGCGGCAAGATCTCCAGCGGCTCACATTCGCACTCGTACATAGTCGAGTACGCGTCGGTAGCAAATTCGCTGCTCTCGTACCTCGTCGCGGATATGTTTACAAGCATTATCAGCTCGCACTCCAGCGCGGCGGGGTCTTCCGCTTTCGGCATTATAACGCATTTCGGCGCGGTCATATCTACATCTGCGGTAAAGCTCTCGTCCAGCCCCTCTATGTCGATTATCTGGCTGAAAGGTATGCTGAATCTCATGGCTTCGGGAGGTTTGCCGCCGCCGTCCCTTGGCAGATACAGCAGACTCACTTCCGCTTCGCCTTTTGTTATCAGCTTGCCGGGTATCATCTTCTGCTCGCCCTTTTTGACGTTCACGTCGCACCGCACCACGCTGCCGAAAGGCGGCTTGCCCGCGGGCAGCTCCATCTCTTCGATAACGGTTATCCGCTTAGCCGATGTCAGCCGCCTTGCGGGGAATACTGCTGATACTTTTTTCGTCTGTACCCCGCCGCCGTAAGCGCCGCATACCGCCTCGAATTTCTTCTCGCCCGTTACGCATACGCGGCAGATAACGCTTCCGCGAACGTCCAGCCTGCGCTGGCTTACTACGCGGCAGTTGACGTATTCCACCGCAGGCTCTATCTTCACAGAGGGGTTCACGGCGTCTGCGGGCAGGTCTACCGTCTTTGAAAAATCGCGGCATTCCTCCACGCAGTGCACCCCGCCGCCCTCCGCCGTGCGGTATATCACTCTTATCGTTACGGAAAGCTCGAATGTCAGCTTTCCTCCGTTTATGCCCGCTGACGTCACGCCCGGTATTATGCAGCATTTCAGCACTCGGAAAATATCGGGGCAGTAGTCGGGAAGTATAAAGTCCTGCTCAGCCGCCTGCGTTACCTCAGTCTTTATCACGGGTACAGAGCAGGTCAGCTCTTCTCTGTTCAGCTTGAAGTCCATAGGTCGATTCCTCCATTTTTTCTCGTATTATTTGTACAGCGCCTTTCGGCGTATTGCCTTGTTGAGAATATATGCGCTCGCTTGTACAAATATACGCGTATCTCAGCGGCTTTGCATATCAGTTGATAAAAAATTTAAGAATTCGGGTATTTACAAATCGTATCGTGATATGTTATAATAAAAGTAATTGTTTAAAAAACTGACTTATAACAAATAAAGAAAGAGTGAACGAAATGCCAAAGAATACAGGCAAGAAAGAATATAATAACGAGTCGATAGAGCTGCTCGAGGGCGCTGACAGAGTAAGAAAGCGCCCCGCCGTTATCTTCGGCTCTGATGGGCTTGAGGGCTGCAAACACTCGGTCTTTGAGATACTTTCAAACTCGATAGACGAAGCGCGCGACGGCAACGGCAATAAAATTATCCTGACGAAATTTAATGACAACAGCTATCAGGTAGAGGACTTCGGCAGAGGCTGTCCCGTAGATTTTAATCAAGCTCAGCAGCGCTATAACTGGGAGCTTGTTTACTGCGAGCTTTATGCCGGCGGCAAGTATAATAATAACAGCGGCGATAATTATGAGTTTTCACTCGGTCTGAACGGCCTTGGCGCTTGCGCTACTCAGTACGCCAGCGAATATATGGACGTTACCGTTTACCGCGACGGCTTTGAGTATCAGCTCCATTTTGAAAAGGGCGAAAATATCGGCGGCTTGAAGAAAAAGCCGTATAAGGGCAAGCGCACAGGCACTATCCAGCGCTGGAAGCCCGACCTCGACGTTTTTACCGAAACTAAGATAGAAAACGAGTTCTTTGTAGATATGCTGAAAAAGCAGGCGGTGGTAAACCCTAACGTAGAGTTCATCTTCCGCGTTCAGCAGTCAGACGGCGATTTTGCCGAGCAGAGTTTTCTCTATGTAAACGGCATATCCGATTACGTCGCCGAGATCTCTGAGGATAAAGCCCTTACCTCAGTTCAGTATTTCTCGGGCGAACGCGTTGGCCGCGACCGCGCCGATAAAGAAGATTACAAGGTAAAGCTTTCGGTAGCTTTCACATTCTCCAATCTCGTGAAGCTTACCGAGTATTTCCATAACTCCAGCTTTCTTGAGCACGGCGGCTCGCCCGAAGAGGCTGTAAAGCTGGCTTTCACCTATTCAATAAATAATTATCTAAAATCAAATAATAAGTATAACAAAAACGAAAAGCCGATAAGCTTTGCCGATGTAGAAGAATGTTTAGTGCTGGTTTCCAGCTCCTTCTCTACCGTCACTTCTTACGCTAATCAGACCAAAAAGGCTATCACCAATAAGTTCATCAAAGACTGCATGAATGAGTTCCTAAAGCAGCAGCTGGAGATATACTTTATGGAAAAGCCCGACGAAGCCGCTAAAATATGCGAGCAGGTGCTCATAAATAAACGCAGCCGCGAAAAGGCAGAGGTATCCCGCCTAAATCTGAAAAAGACTCTCACCGCCAATATCGATCTTTCAAATCAGGTGCAGAAGTTCAATGACTGCCGCTCTAAGGACGTAAGTATCCGCGAGCTGTATATAGTGGAGGGCGACTCGGCGCTGGGTTCGGTAAAGCAGGCGCGCGACTCTGAGTTCCAGGCAGTTATACCTATTCGCGGTAAGATACTCAATTGCCTTAAAGCCGATTACGCTAAGATCTTTAAAAACGAGATAATCACCGACCTGATAAAAGTTCTCGGCTGCGGCGTAGAGGTAAGCTCGAAGTCGAATAAAGAGATCTCGAATTTCAATATAAACGGTCTGCGGTGGAATAAAATAATCATCTGTACCGATGCCGATTACGACGGCTTCCAGATACGCACCCTAGTCCTTACCATGCTTTACCGACTCACCCCTACTCTTATCAACGAGGGCTACGTCTATATAGCCGAATCTCCGCTTTTTGAGATCACGGCTAAGGAAAAAGGCAAGGAAAAGACCTACTTCGCTTACGACGAAAACGAAAAGACCGAGATACTCAAAATGATTGGCGATAATAAATATACCCTCCAGCGCTCAAAAGGACTTGGCGAAAACGAGCCGGATATGATGAGCCTTACCACCATGAATCCCGCGACCCGCCGCCTTATCAAGGTAAATCCTACCGATATTGAGCAGACGGCTTACGTTTTTGATATGCTGCTGGGCGATAATCTTCAGGGAAGAAAAGAGCATATCTCGCAGTACGGCCATGATTACCTCGATATGGCTGATATTTCATAAGGAGCGTGCAAAAATATGGCTGTATACATTCTGCTGATACTGGCGGCGATAGGACTTATCTACTCGGTGTACCTTACCGTAGCTATATTCCGTTGCTTTTCCGATACTGCGGACGATAAAGACCCTAAGGCTATGATGGTAAAATATAGAAATAAAATGATAGTTTCGTATGTGCTTACGGTGCTGCTGATTACTGCCGCCGCCGCTGTAAAGCTTATAACAGGTTAATTTTAAAGGAAGTGTATTTGACAAAATGGCTAAGAGATCAAAGCCGCAGGAAAATAAAAAGATAAGAAAGATACCCGACGCATATATAGCAGGCGCAGGCACGGTCGTAGAGGAAAAGATAACCGATACGCTGGAGAAAAACTATATGCCATACGCTATGAGCGTTATAGTTTCGCGCGCTTTCCCCGAGATCGACGGCTTCAAGCCCTCTCACCGCAAACTGCTGTATACTATGTACAAGATGGGTCTGCTCACAGGCTCGCGTACAAAGTCGGCTAATATAGTAGGCCAGACAATGAAGCTCAACCCTCACGGCGACGCGGCTATTTATGATACGATGGTGCGCCTTGCACGCGGAAATGAAACGCTGCTCCACCCCTATGTTGATTCAAAGGGCAACTTCGGTAAAGCCTATTCGCGCGATATGTCCTGCGCGGCTTCGCGTTATACCGAAGCTAAGCTTGCGCTCATCTGCGCCGAGCTTTTTTCTGATATAGATAAAGACACGGTAGATTTTGTGCCGAACTACGATAACGAGATGTTAGAGCCTACACTGCTCCCCGCAACTTTCCCGTCTATACTCGTAAATGCAAATGTTGGTATAGGCGTATCTATGGCGTCGTCGGTCTGCTCTTTCAACCTTGCCGAGATATGCGAAACTACCATAGCGCTGATGAAAGATCCCGAGCATAACGCTCTCGATACCCTTAAAGGCCCCGACTTCTCGGGCGGTGCGCTTATGCTTTACGATGAAGAAACGCTGGAGCAGGTCTACCGCACGGGCAGAGGTTCTATAAAACTTCGCGCACCATATGAGTACGATAAAAAGGCGAACAGCCTTATAGTAAAGCAGATACCCGCTACCACTACGGTAGAGGCTATAATAGAAAAGATAATCGCGCAGGTAAAGGCGGGCAAGCTCCGCGAAGTTTCTTACGTTCGCGACGATACCGACCTCGATGGCCTTACCATAACGATAGACCTCAAAAAGGGCACAGACCCTGATAAGACCATGCAGAAGCTTTACCGCATGACCCCGCTGGAAGATACCTATTCCTGCAACTTCAATATACTCGTGCACGGCTACCCGAAGGTAATGGGAGTTTACGAGATACTGAACGAGTGGATAAAGTTCCGTACCGAGTGCGTGCGCCGCAGAACTGTTTTCGACCTCAACAAGAAAAGCGAAAAGCTGCACCTGTTAGAGGGTCTGGAAAAGATACTGCTCGATATAGACAAAGCTGTCCGCATAGTCCGCGAAACGGAAGAGGAAAGCGACGTAGTGCCCAACCTTATGGTAGGCTTCTCGATAGACGAAATTCAGGCGGAGTACGTTGCCGAGATAAAACTGCGCCATCTGAACCGCGAGTATATCTTAAAGCGCACTAAAGATATAGAAGAGCTGAAAAGCGAGATAGCCGACCTTAAAGAAACAGCTAACAGCGAAAAGAAGATAAAGTCTATAATATCTTCCGAGCTGAAAAACGTGATAAAAAAATACGGTCAGCCACGCAGAACCGGCTTCTACTATAAGACCGACATCGTGGAAGCTGACGTAGAGGACGATATACCCGATTTTAGCTGCACAGTTTTCCTTTCAGACAGCGGCTATTTCAAGAAGATACTTCCCAATTCGCTGCGTATGGCGAGCGAGCAGAAAGTAAAAGAGGGCGACTTTATCTCTCAGCAGATAGATGTAAACAACCGCTCAGAGCTGCTTTTCTTCACCACTTCAGCCAATTGTTATAAAACTAAGGTAAGTGCTTTTACCGAAACTAAAGCCAGCGCTATGGGCGACTATATCCCTGCTAAGCTCTCTTTCGACGAGGGCGAGGATATAGTAACTATGGTAAATACCATAGATTACAGCGGCTATATGCTTTTTGTCTACGAAAACGGCAAGGTGGCGAAAGTTCCGCTGAACGCTTATGAAACCAAGACTAACCGCAAAAAGCTGACAGGCGCTTTCAGTCTGAAAGACAAGATAGTCGCAGCGATCTTTATAGACGATAACAAAGAAATGATGCTGCGCTCTTCAAATAACCGCGCTGTAATATTTGATACTGCGCTGCTGCTGCCAAAGGTATCAAAGACTACGGTAGGCGTTTCAGTAATGACGCTAAAGGCAAAAGCGGTAGTAGAAAAAGCGCAGATACTTACGCCCGAAACGGCAGAGGCTCTGAAAAAATACCGCTGCAAATCTATCCCCGCGACCGGCGGTCTTGCGAAAGACCTGCCCGACCCCGACCAGCTTTCGCTCTGATACAACAGCAGAATTTGACAAATAGCGTATAGTGTGATATAATTATATCGAAAATGCGCAAAGAGTTAACAGCGCAGCGGAGGTATTAACATTATGGAATGCCCAAAATGCAGAAAAACTGTTTCAGAATATGATTACGAATGCCCCTACTGCGGGGTGAAGATAAAGCAGCGCCCCGAGAAGAAGCCTAAAAAGGTGCGCGCTAAAGCCGCCGACAGCGGAGAGAAAGTCAAGCGCGGATTTTTCATGAGAAAAAAGCCGCCCATGCCGCCTCCGCCCGACGCTGAAAGAAAAAAGAGCGGAAGCGGGCTTAAAATAGCGGCGCTGATTATTTGTGGAGTGCTTATCGTCATTATTATCGTGGCGGTGGCTGTTTCGCTGGCGGGCTCTAAAGGCGAAAAGTATGCCGAGAGCGCCGCAGAGTATATCGGAAGCGGGCTTTCTACCATAGAGAGCAAGACGGATATGCACTTCCTCGACGAATCGAAATACAGCGGCGTGAACAGCGCTGTGGCCTTTGATTATGTGCTTGAAAGCGATAAATCTACAAGCGTGTGGGGCGTGGAGTACCCAGAATGGGCTGTATTCCTAAAAATGAGCTCAGCTGATTTCGTTACCGATGTTACCTATACTGATTTCAGCGTGGTGCATAAGGACATTCGCGGCGTGAAGCATAAAGAGCTTATAGTTCTTGATTCGTTCGACGAAAACGCTAAGCAGGCTAAGGTCATGAATTATATAGATATAGATCCTTACAGCATATGCTATTCACAGTCAGGCAGAGTGACGTACACTTACAAGTATTATTACAAGCTTGATAACGGCGACGAACAGGCGGCTGTGCTGCGCGTAGTTTTTAACGAAGATGGCAAGTTCAAGTATTCGACTACCGAGCTTGTATATCCGGATAATATGTAAAACGCATGCGCAGAAGGCTCGGAACAATTCTAATATTTGCTTTTTGTATTACAGAAATAATACAAATAGTTGCTCTTTTTCTACAATTTTTGATAAAGTGTTGACTTTACTGCGCCAAATTGGTATCATAAAAAGTGGAGTGCTGTGTGTTTTTGCTGTGCGGCGCTTTTGCAAAATCAACTAAGGAGGATAAAGATGGAACCTAGCGCAAAGCTTTGTATGGGCTGCATGAACGAGCTTGACAGCGACGGCGTCTGCCATTACTGCACCTATACTGACGATATTCCTCATTTACAGTCTTATCTTGCTCCGCATACTGTTCTTAACGACAGATATATAGTAGGTAAAATGCTCACGTACAATGGCGAGGGCGCTTCATATATATGCTACGATATGGTGGCAAAGACCAAAGCGGTGGTTAGGGAATATATGCCCGACACCCTCTGCGAGCGCGAGATGAGAAGCAACAACATAATAATAAATACCGACTGCCTTGCCAAGTACAAGACTTATATGTCGGAATTTCAGGATATGAATCGTACTCTCACCCGTATGAGAAACTTAGCGAGCATTTGCACAGCTAAGGATATGTTTTCTGAAAACAATACCTGCTATGTTATACTCGAGTATGTAGAGGGCGTTTCGCTGAAAAAGTTTTTGCAGTCGAACCGCGGATATTTGCAGTGGCAGCAGGTGAAAAAGCTCTTTGTACCGCTTTTTACTACGCTCAGCATTATCCACAACGCCGGAATAATCCACCGCGGCATATCGCCCGAAAATATAATCGTCACTACTGACGGCAGGCTGAAGCTCACGGGCTTTTCCATAAGCTCGATACGCACTTCAAACAGCGCGCTCTCGCCCGAATTTTACTCGGGATACACCGCGCCCGAGCAGTATACTTCGTTGGAGTGGCAGGGCACATGGACCGACGTTTACTCGATAGCGGCTGTTATTTACCGCATACTCACGGGCTATGTACCGCCTGACGCTAATAACCGTATGCACAATGATACGATGATCCCCGCTTCGAGAATAAATCCGCACATACCGCGCCATGTATCAAACGTGCTTTCGCACGCTATGGCGGTAAGGGGAGCGGACAGGATACAGACCATTACTGACCTTGTGAGCGAGCTTTTTGAGAACGTACAGCAATCCTCATCGCACGTTAAAGGCGCGACACAGACTATACCCGTTATAAAACCGCAGCGCAGACCACAGGAAGATCTGCGCCGTCAGGAAAGGGAAGCGGAAGAGGCTGAAAAGAAGCGCAAAACGTCTACTGCGGTGGCTGTTGCAGGCTTCGTGCTGCTCGGAATGATCCTTATAGTGGGTCTGGTTCTGCTGTATCAGGTGTTCTCGCCGCAGGACGATTCGTCTGATAACAAAAATTCAGCAGTGATGACCGTTGCTGATGATGACGACAGCGAGATACTTATTGCCGAGTCGCAGGCTGTAACCATTGCGCAGGACGAGTCTAAGGAAGAGTCGGAATACGGCACTGGCGCTATCATGCCCGAACTGAAAGGTATGCGTATTGATACCGTAGAGCGTGAGCTT
This sequence comes from Ruminococcus sp. 210702-SL.1.03, assembly GCF_020559915.1. Lineage (GTDB taxonomy): Bacteria > Bacillota > Clostridia > Oscillospirales > Ruminococcaceae > YE71. The sequence continues at coordinate 62,633 of NZ_JAJCLZ010000001.1, read as the reverse complement.
GGCGATGATTTCACCATACGCACCAAAACTTTCTACTCTGATGAAGAGGATAAAGGCATAATCACCGAGCAAAGCATTCCCGCAGGTACGGAATACGACCCGGCGAGAAAGAACAAGCTGGTGCTGAAAGTCTGCTTAGGTCCTGAAACTGTGGCTGTGCCCGAGTTTGCGGGATATACCAAAAAGCAGTATCTCGACATACTCAGCGAAATGAACATAAAGTACGAAACGGTAGAGGAAAGTTCGGCATATGTTACCGTCGGCATGGTAATACGCACCAGCATCGATCCCGGCTACAATATCAACGTCAAGGACGGTCAGGTGCTTACCGTTTACATATCCAGCGGGCTGCAGGATCTCTCTTCGGTAGATTCTGAGGACGATAACAGCTATTCAGACTGGTCGTATACCGACGATGACAGCTCGTATACCGACGAAAGCTATTCGGATGAATATACTTGGTAAAAGCTGACACAAGTGTGTCGAAAACGTTTGAAATTTTTATTAAAACGCTTGACACTAACATTTGTTTGTGGTATTATAGTAATAAAGTATTTCTTTGCTGAGATATTTATGTTTATAAGGCAATATTGATTTGGAGGAACAGATATGGCTAAGAAGATCGGTGTATTGACCAGCGGAGGCGACGCTCCTGGAATGAACGCCGCGGTAAGAGCAGTAACTCGCGCAGCACTTTCTAAGGGCATGGAAGTTGTTGGTATCCAGAGAGGATATGTAGGACTTCTGAATCGTGAATTTGAAGAAATGACTGCAAGAAGCGTTTCGGGAATTATCCAGAGAGGCGGTACCTGCCTGTATACAGCCCGCTGTCCCGAATTCAGAAATATGGACGGCGTACTTAAGGGCAAAGCTGCCTGCGAAGAACTGGGTCTTGAGGGACTCGTCGTTATCGGCGGCGACGGTTCGTTCAGAGGCGCGGGAGATCTTTCTTCCGTAGGGATCCCCTGCGTAGGCATCCCCGGCACTATTGATAACGATATTCAGTGCACAGAATATACTATCGGTTACGATACCGCTATGAACACTGCGGTAGAGATGATCGACAAGCTGCGCGACACTACCCAGTCGCACGACCGCTGCTCGGTAGTAGAAGTAATGGGAAGAAAGGCCGGCTTTATAGCAGTAAACGTTGCCATTGCAGTTGGCGCAGAGGCTGTTATCACCCTCGAGCGTCCTTACGACCTCGACGCTATCGCAGCTAAGATGGTGAAGACCAAGAACGAAAAGGGCGGCAAGCACCACTTCATCATCGTTGTAGCTGAGGGCGTTGGCCAGACCGAGAATATTTCGAGAACTCTTCAGGAAATGACCGGAATAGAGTCGAGAGTTACCGTACTGGGTCACGTTCAGCGCGGCGGTTCGCCTACACTTCGCGACAGAGTTATCGCTACCGAAATGGGTTACCACGCGGTAGAGCTGCTTGAGCAGGGCATCGGCAACAGAATAATTGGTCTTAAAGACGGTAAGGTATACGATATTGATCTTCAGGAAGGTCTTGCAATGAAGAAGCCTTTCATCGATCAGAGGTACGATATTTTCTACGATACCGCATATTGATCTTGGATATACGGCGGCAAGCGTTCCGCCTGATTATATCATTACAGAGTAGAGGTCTGCGCGTTAAGTGCTGAACGAACGGGGAGTTGTCGTTCAGACGAAAAGGGTAAAACCCTTGCGGTGCAGATCTTGCATCCCGCTGAATGTATAATTTAAAGCTCTTTATAAGCCTTGAATTATGCACGAAGCTGTTTTGGCTCGCATAAAAGGAGGTATATTATGAAGAGCTTTTTTTCTTTGTTTTCAGATTCGGCAGGCGAACTGAAAAAGGTAACTACCATTACGGTAACGGGTATGCTTATGGCGCTTTCGATAGTGCTGCGAAACCTCGCAATTAATATCAGTGCTGACCTGCGTATCACATTCGCGTTTTTAGGAATTATGGCGGTAGCGATGCTTTACGGCCCTGTTGTAACGATGATCGCGACAACCGGTATCGACGTAATGGGCTATTTCCTCGACGGCTTTAAGGCGCGCGATTACAATTTCGGACTGCTCGTTGTAAAGCTTATCGCGGCAATGATCTACGGCGTGATACTTTACAAAAAGGCGACCGGCAAGCAGCTCATCACGGGTATTGTCATTTCGCGAGTGCTCGTGGTGGTGATCTGCCAGCTGGTACTGACTTCTTCGGTGCTGTATTATTCGTACACAAACCGCAATTTTCCGTTCATGAGCGGTTCAGAATGGACAGCTTTCAAGATCTGGATGACCCCTCGTCTTATCAAAAACGTGCTAATGCTCCCCATCGAGCTTGTAATGTCGTCGATAATGCTCCCCGTTATTCGTCAGGCGTATACCCGCGTTTTCAAGACACGGACAGCGTAAATAAAAAGATCCGCACACGGCGCGCTTTTGCACCATGTGCGGTTTTTTTATCTGCTAAGTATTTCCTCAATAGCCGCGCGCTCTTTGTCTGTAAAAGTCAGCTTTTCAACGCACGCCGCGTTTTCGATTATTTGCGATGGTCGGCTCGCGCCTATCAGCACGGTGGTGACGGCTTTGTTGCTCAGCACCCACGAAAGCGCCATCTGCGAAAGCTTTTGGGCGCGCGCTGTTGCGATCTCGCCGAGGGCTTTCAACTTGGCGTGCATTTTTTCGTCAAGCTCGCCGCCTATCCATGTATCGCCCTTGCCGATGCGCGAATCTGCGGGAACGCCCATGATGTACTTGTCCGTCAGCAGACCCTGATAAAGCGGTGAGTAGACTGAAATGCCGACACCGTTTTCAAGCGCCCATTTGTCCAGACCGTCCGATTCTATCCAGCGGTTGAGCATGGAATAGGAGGGCTGGTTTATGATGAAAGGCGTTTTCAGCTCGCGGAAGATCGCCGTTATCTCAGCCGCCTGCGCCGAATTGTAGTTCGATATGCCGACATACAGCGCCTTGCCCTGCTTCACGGCGTTGTCCAGCGCAAGCGCGGTTTCTTCAACAGGCGTTTCGTGGTCAGGAAGATGGTGGTAGTAGATGTCAACGTAATCTAGTCCCATGCGTTTCAAACTGGCATCGAGCGAAGCGGTAAGATATTTGCGCGAACCGCCTCTGCCGCCGTAAGGCCCGTCCCACATCTCGTAACCCGCTTTTGTCGAGATAACAAGCTCGTTGCGGTAAGCCATCATGCCGTCTTTCAGTATGCGACCGAGGTTTTCCTCAGCGCTTCCGTTGAAAGGATTGCCGTAATTGTTGGCAAGGTCGAAGTGCGTAATGCCGAGGTCGAAAGCGGTGTGTGCCATCTCGAGCATATTGGCGTAGCAACCCTCGTGGCCAAAATTCTTCCAAAAGCCTAGCGAAACGGCGGGCAGCTTTAATCCGCTATTTCCGCAGCGGTTGTATACCATTTTTTCATAGCGATGTTCGTCAGGTGTGTACATAAATAAGATACCTCCTCAGATAAGTTTGTGTATATTATAGCACATATCCCGCAGATTTTCAATGCCAGAAACGGCGGCAAATGGCGGCGCATATGTGTAAAATTTCTGTGAACCGCTTGAAAAATGGCGCACGGTGTGCTATAATGTATTTGTATAAAACGCTGTGACCAAGAAGAGTAGGCTTTTGCAGCTGCGGTTTTCCAGAGAGAATGTGCCATAGTCTGTAAGCACGTCCAAACTGCGCAAAAGCACGAAGTTTCACTTGCGAGCGGTTTTGCTGAAATCTGAGTAGGCGAAAACGTATACCTGCGTTAAGGGTCGGGGAGTAACAGCTTCCTTTTGCTGATATGGGTGGTAATAAACAAGCTTTTACTAAGCCTTGTCCCGTTGCGGCGGGATAAAGGCTTTTTTTATTTGCAAATTATTTGAATCGGAGGAAAAGAAAATGACAGAACAGCTTAAAGAGATAGAACTCAAAGCTAAAGAAGAACTTTCGCACGCTGCCGATCTGAAATCGCTCGACGATATAAGAGTACGTTTTCTCGGCAAAAAGGGCGAGATCACGGCTATCCTGAAACAGATGGGAAAGCTTTCGCCTGAAGAAAGGCCCGTTATCGGTCAGCTTGCCAATAAGGTGCGCGCCGACATTGAGCAGGCAGTTACATCGGCGCAGAACGCTATAAAGAGCAAGGCTGCGGCTGTGAAGCTAGAGGCAGAAAGGCTCGACGTTACCCTGCCGGGAAAAGCCCCTAAGCTCGGCAACGCTCACCCCCTCAATGCTACTCTTGCAGAGGTAGAGGAAGTTTTCCTCGGCATGGGCTTCGATATAGTTGAAGGCCCTGAGGTAGAAACCGACCACTATTGTTTTGAGGCGCTGAATATGCCTAAGCATCACCCCGCGCGCGATACGCAGGATACTTTCTACATCAACGAAAACGTACTGCTGAGAACACAGACCTCCGGCGTTCAGATTCGCACTATGGAGAAGATGAAGCCGCCGATACGCATAATCTCGCCCGGCAGAGTTTATCGCTCCGACGCAGTTGACGCTACTCATTCGCCGCTCTTCCATCAGATAGAGGGTCTTGTTATAGATAAGGGCATCACAATGGCTGACCTCAAGGGCACGCTTGAAATGCTGCTCAAGCGCCTTTACGGCGAGGACACTCAGCTTCGCTTCCGTCCGCACCACTTCCCATACACTGAGCCTTCCGCAGAGGTAGATCTCATGTGCTTTAACTGCCACGGCAAGGGCTGCTCGATGTGCAAGCAGGAGGGCTATGTAGAGTTGCTCGGCTCGGGAATGGTACACCCAAAGGTACTCGAGGGCTGCGGCATCGACCCCGAAGTTTACAGCGGTTTCGCTTTCGGCATCGGTCTTGAAAGAATCACGATGGGCAGATACAATATCAACGATATGCGTCTGCTGTACGAAAACGATATGAGATTTTTGGAGCAGTTTTGATAAATCGAACGGAGGTTAATATAAATGGATCTTTCAATGAGATGGCTTGCGGATTATGTTGACTGCAAGTGCGATATAAAGAAATTCTGCGATGAGATTACCCTTTCAGGCTCTAAGGTAGAGTGCTGGGGCGAAGAAGGAGATTTTCTCTCTAACGTAGTAGTAGGCAAGGTGCTTTCTACTGAGCGCCACCCCGATTCTGACCATATGTTCATCACGCAGATAGACGTTGGCGAGGCTGAGCCTATCCAGATAGTTACAGGCGCGCAGAACGTAAACGTAGGCGACTATGTGCCTACCGCTAAGCATAAGTCCACCGTGCTTCACGAGGGCAAAAAGGTGAAGATAACTAAGGGCAAGCTGCGCGGCGTGGCTTCTAACGGTATGCTTTGCTCGCTCGACGAACTGGGGCTTACCCTGCATGATTTCCCTTACGCGATAGAGGACGGCATTTTTATCCTCGGCGACGACTGCGACAAGACCGTCGGCATGGATATAAGAGAAGCTATCGGCTTCAACGATAAGAAAGTAGAGTTTGAGATAACCTCTAACCGCCCCGACTGCCTTTCTGTTATCGGTCTGGCGAGAGAAGCTGCTGCAACTTTCAACGTTCCCGCCGACATCAAAGAGCCTAAGTTCACAGGCATCGACGGCGATATAAACGAAATAATGTCGGTAGAGATACACAACGAAAAGCTCTGCCCGAGATATATGTGCGGCTACGTCAAGAACGTAAAGATAGGCCCTTCGCCCAGATGGATGAGAGAGCGCCTGCGCGCAAGCGGCGTGCGCCCCATCAACAACTTTGTTGACATCACAAACTATGTAATGCTCGAGTATGGTCAGCCTATGCACGCCTTCGACCTGCGCTATGTTGACGGCGCTAAGATCAACATTCGCAACGCTAAGGCAGGGGAGAGCATAACCACTCTCGATGGCGTAGAGCGCAAACTTTCGGAAGAAATGCTCGTTATCGCCGATGAGAACAAGCCCGTAGCCGTAGCAGGCGTAATGGGCGGCGAGTACAGTGGTATCATGGACGACACCACCGCAGTAGTATTTGAGTCTGCCTGCTTCGACGGCGCAAGCGTAAGAACCACCGCTAAGAAGCTCGGCATGAGGACTGACGCATCCGCACGTTTTGAAAAGGGTCTTGACCCCGAAAACACTTTCCCCGCGCTGATGAGAGCTTTCGAGCTTGTAGAAATGCTCGGATGCGGCGAAGTAGTAAAGACATACATCGACTGCGATAAGTCAAATAAGAACCGCGAGGGCGTAGTTTTCGACCCCGACTGGATAAACAGCTTCTTAGGCACTGAGATACCCGCCGCTGAGATGGAAGAGTACCTCACCCGTCTTAACTTCACCATCAAGGACGGCAAGGCTTATGCGCCTTATTACAGAATAGACATAGAATGCAAAGCTGACCTTGCAGAGGAAGTTGCCCGCCTGTACGGTTACAACAAGATACCGGATACCATAATCCGCGGCGTTGCCGAAGCTAAGCTGACCCGCAAGCAGAAGTTTGACAGAAACGTTACTGCGGCAATGCTCGGCATGGGCGTAAACGAGATCACTACTTTTTCGTTCATCTCGCCTAAGTATTTCGATAAGATAAGACTTCCCGAAAACAGCCCGCTGAGAAACGTTGTTAAGATCATGAACCCCCTCGGCGAGGACACCAGCGTTATGAGAACTACCATTCTCCCCTCGGTTTGCGAAGTTTTGGCTCGCAATTACAGCTATCGTAACCCCGAGTGCTACGCTTTCGAGCTTGGCAACGAGTACCTGCCTGTAGAGGGAGAGGTGCTGCCTAACGAGCCAGAAAGACTCGGCGTCGGTATTTATGATACAAACGGCAGCGTAGATTTCTACACCATCAAGGGAATTGTGGAAGAGCTGCTGAAAAAGTGCGGCGCGCCCGAGTACGATGTTGCACGCCCTGATGAAAATACCGCTTTCGGCGAGGCTGCCGCTTTCCACCCCGGCAGATGCGCAGTTATCACCGCTAATGGCACAGAGCTTGCAATATTCGGCGAACTGCACCCCGAAACTCTGGAGAATTACGGTATCGGCTGTCGTGCGTATGCCGCTAAGGTAAATCTGCCTGAGCTTATGGCGCTCTGCACCGAGGAAAAGACTTACAAGCCGCTGCCTAAGTACCCCGCTACCACCCGCGACATCTCGCTGGTTTGCGACGACGAGCTGCCCGCCGCAGTTATCGAAAAGACGATAAGAAAAGCAGGCGGAGCTATCCTCGAAAAGGTAACGCTTTTCGATATTTACAAGGGCAAGCAGATAGCCGAAGACAAGAAGAGCGTTTCTTACGCGCTGACACTGCGTTCGCACGACGGCACTCTTACCGACGAGCAGGCTGACAAGACTATGGAAAAGATAGTAAATGCGCTAAAGGAGCACGGCGCAGAACTCAGAATGTAAAATTCGCGTGTTGAAATTTGTGCAGTGTGTACAATCTTTTTCTGAAAGGCTTGTTATTTTTAAAGAAATGCGGTATAATAGTATTGCAGTCAGAATAAATTATAGTAGGAAAAGGAGTTGAGCTTTCATGCACGAACAGACAGTAGAATTTTCGGTAGTCAAGGAAAATGACAGCCGGTTAAGATCAGACCTCCAGACGGTGTACGCCGCGCTGGTTGAAAAGGGCTATAACCCTATAAATCAGATAGTAGGCTACATTCTTTCCGAAGACCCGACCTACATAACAACATACAATAACGCTAGAAGCTTGATCCGTCATATAGACAGAGATGAACTTTTACAGGAGCTTGTAAAGAGTTACCTTAACGTAAAGTAACGTTATATATGTTATAAAAAGCAAAAGCTGCGGTGAAATATCCGCAGCTTTTTTATGCAAAAAATTAGCCGCAGAGTGCTTTGTTTCACCCTGCGGCTGTTGTTATTTATTTAGTCTTTAAAGAATACCGAGAATGCCTTGTACGCCATGTATGTGTCGAGCTTTGCGGTAACTTCAAAAGGCGCGTGCATAGAGAGAACTGGCACGCCTACGTCGATAACGTCCATGTCGAGGTTCGCGATGTACTGCGCTACCGTTCCTCCGCCGCCTGCGTCTACCTTGCCGAGCTCGCCGGTCTGCCAGATAACGCCGCCGTCGTTCATCATCTTTCTTATCCTGCCGACAAATTCAGCCGAAGCGTCAGATGTACCGCTCTTGCCGCGAGCGCCCGTGTACTTCGTGATCACTACGCCGTAGTTGAGCTTTGAGGCGTTGCGCGTTTCGGTAACGTCTGCAAATGTCGGGTCTTCCGCGGCGTTTACGTCAGCCGAAAGGCAAAGCGACTTGCTGATAACGTTATGACCCTTCGCGCCCTGCTTAGCTGCAAGATCGTCGATGAAATAGGGCAGATAAGAGCTGTTAAGACCCGTGTTGCCATCGCTGCCTGTTTCTTCTTTATCAGTGAGGATAGTCATGCAGGTGTGCTCAGGGGCTTCGCAGTCGAGTATAGCCTGAAGCGCGGGGTAGGAGCAAACTCTGTCGTCCTGACCGTAGCCGCCTACCATGCTTCTGTCAAAGCCGAGGTCGCGCGCCTTGAAAGCGGGCACTATCTCCAGCTCTGCCGAAACGAAATCGTGCTCGGTGATGCCGTACTTTTCGTTGAGTATCGACATTATGTTGAGCTTTACTTTCTTAGATACCTTGTCGTCCTTGAAGGGGCGAGAGCCTATCAGCAGGTTCAGCTCTTCGCCCTTTACGCCCTCCGCAAGCGTTCTCTTCATCTGCTCGGAAGCGAGGTGTATCAGCAGATCGGTAACGCAGAAAACGGGGTCGCCCTCGTCCTCGCCGATGGCTACGCTGACCTTTTCGCCGTTAGCCTTTACAATAACGCCGTGCAGCGACATGGGTATAGTAGTCCACTGGTACTTCTTTATACCGCCGTAATAGTGCGTCTTAAAGAGCGCAAGCTCGCGGTCTTCGTAAAGCGGGTGCTGCTTGAGGTCCAGGCGGGGAGAGTCTATGTGCGCCGCGGCAAGGCGTATGCCCTCTGCAAGCGGCTTTTTGCCCATTACAGTAAGTATCACCGACTTTTCACGGTTGCAGAAATAGAATTTATCGCCCGCTTTGTAGTCGGCGGTGGGGTCGTACTCGGTAAATCCTGCCGCTTTCGCGCGCTTGATAGCCTCTGTACAGGCCTCGCGCTCGGTCTTTGCGGCGTTGAGGAACTTCTTGTAGTCCTCGCAAAAGCCGTCAGCTGCGGCTATCTCTTCATCGCTCATGATAAGTCCCGCATTTTTGGGTTCTTCGAGCAGTTTTGCGGCAAGCTCTTCGCCGGGCGATCTATTCGTATTTTCCATTGTTAATATCCTCCTCTAGCTGTGAATTGTTCTTATATTTTTCAAAGGCTTTCATGACCTTGTAAATATAATCTCGTGTAAGCTCAGATGGTACGTCATCTAGGTTTTCGTTTATGCTGAAATGCTCTGGGTCTATCGTGCCGTCCTCTATCCAGCCGTGCACGGCGTTCATTCCCTGATGATATGCACCCGCCGCCAGCTCATAACTTTCGTCAAAATCCTGATAGAGATATGAAAGCATATAGCAGCCGTACTGAATGTTCAGCTCGGGGTCGTACATATCGTCAAAGGTTATGTCGCGCTCGTCGTTCAGCCGAAATTTTATCCAGTCAAAAGCGTCGGGCATTATCTGCATAAGTCCGCGCGCACCCACTTCCGACTCCGCCTGCGGGTCAAAGTGGCTCTCGGTGTTTATCACCGCGAAAATGTAGCGCGGGTCTATATCGTACTCCGCCGAGTATTTTATAACGTATTCCTCGTACTCGGTGGGGTATGTAAAAAAGTTCTTCGCCTTGTTCTGCGTTTCGGGCTGGCGAAATATTATCAAAATACCCACCGCTATCAGCAGCATAATTATGACGAAGATCATCAGCCCGAGTATGTTCTCGTTTTTTTTCTTTCGCTTGTTAGCCATTTGCTCTTTCCTTTATTTTTTCAGCAGCCTCCGCAGCCTGCGCCGCGGCTTGTTCCGCGCTGCCGTTGTTCTCTATAATATAATCTGATCTTTCTCTGAAAAATTCCTCGCTGTGCTGCGAAGAAAATCTGTCTTTGCAAGCCTGCACACTAAGTCCGTCGCGCGCGCAGATACGCTCTATGCGCTTTTCAGTATCCGCCACGCAGCTTACTATCACCGTGCAGAGTTTATCCGCTCCCGCTTCAAAAAGCGTCGGCGCGTCAAGTAAGATATATCTCTCGCCGCTGCTCTCAGCCTGCGCTATCTCCTTCGAGATCAGCTTGTTTATGTGCGGGAATATCGCGGCGTTGTATCTGTTGAGAAGGTCTTTGTCCGCAAAAAGCGCAGCGCCCGCCTTTTTTCTGTTAAGCACTCCGTTTTCAAAAAACTGCGGAAATTTCTGCTCCAGATCTTTCGCACATTCGCTGTTCGGCTCTACGGCTTTTCTCGCGAGTATATCGCAGTTTATGACGTAAAACCCGTGCTCGGCAAAAATTCGGCTGACAGTCGTCTTGCCCGCGCCGCTTTGTCCCGTAAGCCCCGCCGTCAGCGCGCTCACAGCTTTATCACCTGAAATGCCGCCGCGCGGATAAGCCTGTTGTACACCGCAAGACCTACTCCGTCAAACTTCGGGCAGCGCGCATATACGGTAGAAGCGCCGCGCTCGTCGGCTTCGCGCAGAGCGTCGAAAAGATTGTGCGCCTGCTCTTCACTCGTCGCGCCGATATTGATGTACGGCACGTCATCAGCTGCGTCCTCTTCGCCAAATACAAGGCACAGTACGCCGCTTTTATCGTGAGTATCGACATATTCGCGGAAAGCCGTCGAGCTGCCGTCGAGGATAACAACGTTTGCTTTCGGCGAGTAATGCTTGTATTTCATGCCGGGTGAAGCGACCTTAGCGCCGCTCTCGACCTCGTGCAGTACGCCCTTGTCTATGCGCACGTCGGGCGTTACGGCGGCGAGCATCTGCGCGGTTATCCTGCCGGGGCGCAGTATCTTAACGGCGTTCTGTTCAAAGCATATAACGGTAGACTCCACGCCTGCCTCGCATGAACCGCCGTCGATTATCGCGGGTATCCTGCCGTTCATGTCTTTAAAAACGTGAGCGGCGCAGGTTGGCGAGGGGCTTCCAGAAAGGTTAGCCGAGGGCGCGGCAAGCGGCACGCCCGAAGCCTGTATCAGCGCGCGTGCGGTGGGGTGCGAGGGCATACGAATGCCTACGGTATCCAGCCCACCAGATGTGATAAGCGGTATGCGCGGATTTTTCGGAAGTACCATCGTCAGCGGCCCCGGCCAAAAAGCCTTTGCACAGCTTAGGGCAAGCGCGGGTATCTCGGAAGCTACCTCTGAGATCTCCGCAAGGCTGCTGATGTGCACTATGAGCGGGTTGTCGGCGGGTCGCTCTTTCGCGCGGAATATCTTTGCTACCGCTTCTTCGTTGTAAGCGTCAGCCGCCAGACCGTACACCGTTTCGGTAGGCATACCTACTACTTCGCCGCTTTTTATAAGCTCGGCGGCGCGGTTTATCGAAACTTCTGAATCATTCAAGATCTCTGTTTGAAAACTCATTTTTCTATCCTCGTTATTTTTCATTCGCAAGCTGCGCTGTTCTGTCAGCGAGCGCAAGTGCGTCTATCACTTCGTCCAGAGAGCCGTTAAGTATGCTGTCGAGCTTGTAAAGCGTAAGCCCTATGCGGTGGTCTGAAACTCGGCTCTCGGGAAAATTATATGTGCGTATGCGCTCTGAGCGGTCGCCTGTGCCGACCATAGAGCGGCGCTTTGCGGCTATCTCTCCGTCGTGCTCGGCCTGCTTCATCTCCAGCAGACGTGAACGCAGCACGCGCATAGCTTTGTCTTTGTTCTTGTACTGCGAGCGCTCATCTTGACACTCTACAACCAAGCCCGTAGGCAGGTGCGTTATTCTTACTGCCGATTCGGTCTTGTTGATGTGCTGGCCGCCCGCGCCCGAAGCTCGGAAGACGTCTATTTTCAGCTCAGTAGCTTCATTCAGCTCAAGCTCTACCTCTTCGGCTTCGGGCAGTACTGCTACCGTTACGGTAGATGTGTGTATCCTGCCCTGCGATTCCGTTTCGGGAACGCGCTGTACGCGGTGAACGCCGCTTTCGTACTTCATGCGCGAGTAAGCGCCCGCGCCCTCTATTGAAAAGCTTATCTCTTTGTATCCGCCAAGCTCCGTTTCGTTGGCGCTGAGCACTTCCGTTTTCCAGCCCTTTGAAGCCGCGTACATTGAGTACATACGGTAAAGCGAATTTGCAAAAAGCGCTGATTCTTCGCCGCCAGCGCCGCCGCGTATCTCTACTATTACGTTCTTCTCGTCGTTCGGGTCTTTCGGCAGCAGCATTATTTTCAGCTCTTCTGAAAGGCGCTCCATATCGCCCGCCGAGGTGTTCAGCTGTTCTGATACCATCTCGTGCATTTCTTCGTCCATGCCGCCTTCTTTCAGCAGCTCGCGTGCTTCGGCATTTTCAGCTGCTGCGCGTTTGTATTCGCCGTACTTCTGGCATATCGGCTCCAGGCGGCTGTATTCTTTCATCAGCTCGGTGTACTTCGCCGTATCGTTCACGGTGTCGGGTTGGGTGAGCATTTCGCCGATCTCGGAAAAACGCTCGTCTATTATCTCTAACTTATCTGTCATATCTCTTAGCTCCTTACATCTGTATTGATCGCGATTTTTTACAGACAGTCGGCTAAGTTTCCGCAGGCTTTATGACTTTCTTTACGTTTTTTTCGGCCTTGCTGCGGGGTATCATAAACTCTCTTCCGCAGCCGCGGCAGCGCAGCTTGAAATCCATGCCCGAGCGCAGCACTTCCATCTCAAAGCTGCCGCATGGGTGTTTCTTTTTCATAAGCAGTGTATCGCCTTTTGAAATGTCCATAACTGTGATCTTACCTCCTCGAACGTGTTATCAAGCGTTTGTACGCTTGCCTTTATATTATAGCACATTTTCGTGGCGTTAGCAAGTTTTTATGCCTAAATCTACAAATATGTATTCTATATTATATATAAGTAAATGAAATATATCTATTCTATTAAATTTTGCGACATTACTTGACGAACAATGCAAAAAATGATATTATAAAAATGTATTTCTTATGATTTTATAAGTGGAATCTTAATCTTATTATAAAGGAAGGAAAGAAATGAAAAAACCTTTTATCACCAAAGAGCAGGCGGAAGAGATAATCAAAACTTACCCTACGCCTTTTCATATCTATGACGAGAAAGCTATCCGTCAGAACGCGCGCGACCTTTTCAAGGCGTTTTCGTGGAACAAGGGCTTTAGAGAGTACTTTGCCGTAAAGGCTACCCCTAATCCCTTTATCCTCAAAGTGCTTCAGGAAGAGGGCTGCGGTGTTGACTGCTCTTCGCTTACCGAGCTTATGATGAGCGAGTGCTGCGGTTTTTTAGGCAGTGACATAATGTTCTCTTCGAACGTTACCCCTAAGGAGGATTACCTCAAGGCGCGAGAGATGGGCGCTTTCATAAACCTCGATGACTTCACCCACATCAAGTTCCTCGACGACCTCTGCGGTATTCCCGAAACTATTTTCTGCCGCTATAACCCCGGCGGACATTTTGAGATCGAAACTCAGATAATGGATAACCCCGGCGACGCTAAGTACGGTTTTACCCACGAACAGATCATCGAAGGCTTTAAGATACTCAAGGAAAAAGGCGCTAAGAATTTCGGTATCCATGCGTTCCTCGCTTCCAATACCGTATCCAACGCTTACTATCCTAAGCTTGCCCGCATACTTTTCGAGTTGGCTGTCGAGATAAAGGAAAAGACCGGTGCACAGATCAAGTACATCAACCTCTCGGGCGGCGTTGGCATACCCTATACTCCCGATAAAGAGCCAAACGATATTTTCGCTATCGGCGAGGGCGTGCACAAGGCGTTTGACGAGATACTCGTACCTGCAGGCATGGGCGATGTTTCTATTTTTACCGAGCTGGGCAGATATATGCTCGCGCCTTACGGACATCTCGTTACAAAGTGCATTCACCACAAGCATATCTATAAGGAATATGTCGGCGTAGACGCTACCGCCTGCGACCTCATGCGTCCCGCTATGTACGGCGCTTATCATCACATCACCGTATTGGGCAAGGAAAACGCTCCCTGCGACCACAAGTACGACGTTACAGGCTCGCTTTGCGAGAACAATGATAAATTCGCAGTAGACAGAATGCTGCCTGAGATAGATACCGGCGATATACTCGTTATCCACGATACGGGCGCGCACGGCTACTCTATGGGCTATAATTATAACGGCAGACTTCGCCATGCCGAGCTTCTTTTGCAGGAGGACGGCAGCGTGAAGATGATCCGCCGCGCAGAAACACCCGCAGATTATTTTGCAACATTTGACTTCTGCCACATTATGGACAAATATCTCAACAAAGATAAATGATTTATGCCGCAACGCCGCAGCTTTTACTATATCAGCTGCGGCGTTTTTGCTTTTTGTACCCTCAATTATGAACTTTTTTTGTAAATTGGTAAAACTACTTGCAAAATGCGCGGAAATATAGTATAATAAAATTTGAGTATGCGGTGCTTTTGCAGCTAATGTGCGATATGCCGCCGCAGCAATAGAGAAAGGATTGGTTTTTTCTATGGATCTTGAAATGGTAAAGTATCTCGCAGAACTGGGAAAGTTGGAGTTTACAGACGAAGCGCTGGCTAAGACCGCTGACGAAATGACCGACATTATCGAGCTTATGGATACAATTAAAGACTTCGGGCTGGAGTACGACGCGCTGAAAGATAATCACAACGTATTCCTCAACGACCTTCGCAAGGACGAAAAGCTTCCTTCGATGTCTACCGAAAAAGTGCTTCAGAACGCAGTTAATTCCGACAACTGCTTCGTAGTGCCCAAGGTCGTTGAATAACCTAAAATATATAAGGAAGGTCGTGTAAATGTTGGACAGCTCACTGAAATCTATCCGCGATATGCGTGAGGCGCTTGACGAGAAAAAGATCTCCTCGCGCGAGCTGGCGGAAGAATATCTGAAAAATATAAGATCGCGCGACGGCGAGATCAAAGCTTATATCACCGTTACCGAAGAGGGCGCGCTAAAGCAGGCTGACGAGGCGCAGAAGCTTATCGACGCAGGCGAGCAGAAGCCGCTTACGGGTATCCCCCTCGCTATCAAAGACAATATCTGCACCGAGGGCGTGCGCACTACCTGCGCTTCCAAAATGCTGGAGGATTTTATCCCCCCTTATAATGCTACCGTTATGCAGAAGCTCGACTCGCAGGGCATAGTTATGCTCGGCAAGACTTCTATGGACGAATTTGCAATGGGCGGCTCTACTCAAACTTCCGCTTTCGCAAAGACCCGCAATCCGTATAATACCGACTGCGTACCCGGTGGTTCGTCTGGCGGTTCGGCGGCGGCGGTTGCGGCAGACCTCTGCGCGGCGGCTCTCGGCTCTGATACGGGCGGATCTATACGCCAGCCCTCCTCTTTCTGCGGAGTGGTCGGTATCAAGCCTACTTACAGCCGTGTTTCCAGATTCGGTCTTGTAGCTTTCGCTTCCTCGTTCGACCAGATCGGCCCTATCGCAAAGAGCAGCGCTGACTGCGGCGTTATCCTCAATCAGATCTGCGGCTTTGATATGCACGACGGTACAAGCTCGAAAAACGAGGTTCCCGATTTCAACGCTAAGATCGGTCAGCCGCTCAAGGGGATGAAGATCGCGCTGCCCGCTGAATTTTACGCAGCAGGTATCGACGACGAGATAAAGGCTTCCGTACTTTCGGCGGCTGAAAAGTATAAGGAGCTTGGCGCTGAGCTTATCGACTGCTCTATGCCTTCTCTGAAATACGCTATCCCTGCATACTACCTTATATCCTCTGCCGAGGCTGCTTCAAACCTCTCGAGATATGACGGTATAAAGTACGGTCACCGCGCTAAGGACGCCGACAGTTACGAAGAGCTTATAAAGCACTCGCGCAGCGAAGGCTTCGGTGACGAGGTAAAGAGAAGGATACTCCTCGGAAACTACGCGCTCTCTAGCGGTTACTATGACGCTTATTACGGCAAAGCTATGGCTCTGCGTCAGGTCATAAGAGATGAGTACGACGAGATATTTGCTAAGTGCGACGCTATACTCACCCCGACTACCCCCGCGGTAGCTTACCGCCCTGAAGAGCAGGTATCAGACCCCGTAAAGATGTATCAGGCGGATATATGCACCGTAACTGTAAACATCGCGGGACTTCCTGCAATATCCACGCCCTGCGGCTACAACGCACAGGGTATGCCGATAGGTATGTCGATAATCGGCAAGCGCTTTGACGAGCAGACGGTTATCCAGCTCGCCGACGCTTACGAACAGACCTTTACGCCCATCGCGCCTAAGCTTTAAAGGAGGAAAAGACAAATGGAAAAATATATTACAGTCATCGGTCTTGAAATCCACGCCGAGCTTCTTACAAAAACTAAAGTATTCTGCAACTGCTCCGCTGAGTTCGGCGGAGAGCGCAACTCCCGCTGCTGCCCCGTATGCATGGGTCTGCCGGGAACTCTGCCCGTTATAAATCAGACGGCTATCGAGTACGCGGTAAAGGCGGGCTACGCCCTTAACTGCGAGATAAACAAATTCTCGGTATTCGACAGAAAGAACTACTTCTATCCCGACCTGCCTAAGGCTTATCAGATCTCGCAGCTTTACAGACCCCTCTGCGGCCCCGGATATGTGCCAATAGAGGTAAATGGCGAGAAGAAGAACATCAGAATAAACCATATACACGTTGAAGAGGACGCCGGCAAGCTCGTTCACGACGATTACAACGGCGTTTCGCTGGCGGACTACAACCGCTGCGGCATTCCGCTGATAGAGATAGTTACCGAGCCGGATATGTCCTCCGCTGAGGAAGCTATGGCTTTCGTAGAGCAGGTATCGCTGCTTCTTCAGTACGCAGGCGTTTGCGACTGTAAGATGGAGCAGGGCTCGCTGAGATGCGACGTAAATATCTCGATCATGAAGCCTACCGATAAGGAATTCGGTACGCGCGCCGAGATCAAGAATATCAACTCTATCAAGTCTGTAGGCAGAGCTATCAAGTACGAGGAGCGCCGTCAGGCACTTCTGCTCGAAGCAGGCAAAAAGGTTATCCAGGAGACCCGCCGCTACGACGCGAACAGAGATACCACAAAGTCGATGCGTACTAAGGAAAATGCGCATGACTACCGCTATTTCCCAGAGCCTGATATTTTACAGGTAAACATCACCGATGAGCAGCTGGCTGAGATCAGAGCGAAGCTTCCCGAAATGCCAAACAAGCGCTTTGCGCGCTATACCGAGCAGTACGGACTTTCCGACATCGACGCGCAGACTATCATCAATAATAAGGATATTTCCGATTTCTTTGACGCGGCACTTGCGGTGTACGATTCGCCGAAGACTATCTCGGCTTTCATACTCACCGAATTTATGCGCCGTATAAATCTGGGCGAGATCGACGTAAAGAATGTCAAGTTCACACCCGCACAGCTTGCCGAGCTGGTGCGCATGGCTGATACCGAAAAGATCTCGAAGAACGACGCCAAGACCGTTTTCCGCACTATGGCAGAGCAGGGCGGCGATCCCGAAAAACTGGCTGAGAAGGCAGGATTTATAATCACCGTAGATACCGAAAAAGTAGGTGCTGAGATCGACAAGATACTCGCTGCGAACGCCGCGCAGGTACAGCAGTACGCTTCGGGCGAAAAGAAAGTATTCGGCTTTATCATGGGTCAGTGCACAAAGGCTCTTAAGGGCTTTGCAACTCCTAAGCTGATAAAGGGCGTGCTTGAAGAAAAGCTTGCGGCTGTTTCCGCTGCCGACGATACCGCTGATACTAAGGCTGAGGAAGAAGAAAGCTATGATATTTCCGCGCTCACGCCTTACACAAATCCCGATAAATACGTTCCCGACGCGGACGGCGCTATGCTTATGGTATCGCCCGAAAACCTGCTCGGCGAATTTACTCTTTCCGACGCGCTGGATAACATCGGCAAAGTGGTAGACTTTAAGGCTTGCGTACACCGCATAAGAAAGATGGCAGGTGTAACGTTTATAGTTGTAAGAACTGCTTTCTGCACTATCCAGACCGTTTATAACGAGAAGGACTGCGCCGACAGCATACAGGGTCTGCGCGAGGGCTTCTTCGTATGGGTAAAGGGTACTGTTACCGAAAACCCGAAGGACTTCAACGGCGTAGAGATCCAGCTTTCAGACATTCGCCTTATCAGCACCCCCAAGAGCGAAATGCCGCTCAAGATCTCGCAGGGCAGACTCAACTGCGCTATCGACACTAAGCTCGATAACCGCGTTGCCGCGCTGAGAAATCCTTACGAGCGC
Organism: Ruminococcus sp. 210702-SL.1.03; assembly: GCF_020559915.1. Taxonomy (GTDB): domain Bacteria; phylum Bacillota; class Clostridia; order Oscillospirales; family Ruminococcaceae; genus YE71. Next base: position 44,330 of record NZ_JAJCLZ010000001.1, on the reverse strand, counting down.
GCTATATTCAAGCTTCAGGAGGGTCTTGTGCACGGTATGCACATCTTCATGAAGAAGAACAATTTCACCGAGATACACACGCCTAAGATAGTTGCGCAGGGCGCAGAAGGCGGCGCGAACATCTTCCGGCTTGACTACTTCCAGAAAAACGCGTTCCTCAACCAGTCGCCGCAGTTCTACAAGCAGGCCTGCGTAGGCGTATTCAACCGCGTTTACGAGATTGCACCTGTTTACAGAGCTGAAAAGCACGCTACCTCGCGCCACATCAACGAGTACATCGGACTTGATCTCGAGATGGGCTATATCGACAGTATGTACGACGTTATGGCGATGGAAACGGCTATGCTGAAATTCATCATGGAGTATATCACTGAGAACTACGCTTACGAGCTGAAAATACTTGAAGCTGACGTTCCACAGATCACCGAGATACCCTCGATCAAGTTCATAGACGCTATAAAGATGCTGAGAGGCGATAACGCCGCGGGCAAGAAGTTCGACCTCGACCCCGAGGACGAAGTGAACCTCGGCAAATACGCTAAAGAAAAGTACAACAGCGACTTCATTTTCGTAACTCATTTCCCGTCCTCAAAGCCGCCTTTCTATGCTATGAACAGCAGGGAAGACCCCAAGGAAGCTTACAAATTCGACCTGCTCTTCCGCGGACTCGAGATAACTTCCGGCGGTCAGCGTATACACGATTATGATGAGCAGGTAGCTAAGATGAAAGCGCAGGGTCTTGACCCCGCAGATTTCAAGAGCTATCTCGACGCGCACAAGTACGGTCTGCCCCCGCACGGCGGTCTGGGCATCGGCCTTGAGCGTCTGCTGATGAAGCTGCTCAATAAATCAAATATCCGCGAAACATCAATGTTCCCGAGAGATATAAACAGACTTATCCCGTAAAAAATCACACAAATGGCGCGGCGCTGCAGCCGCGCTGTTTTTTTGGCATATAACCCGTATTACGCGCATAAGATTTGCAGAGGGGGTGCTTTGGAATTGAAAAAAATGAATGGAATAGCCGTGCTTCTCACGGCGGCATTGCTTTGTTCCTGCTCAACTAAATCGGACAAGCCGAAGATAACTCAAAATTCGCCAGTGCCGCAGAATGTATTGACGGCTTCGCAGGACAGCAAGCAGACTCAGCAGACAGTCAAAAATGAAGAGTACACGCCGCTCAACTACGATGAGCAAAAGGCTGTTTGGATCTCGTATATCGATCTCGCGGGTATGCTTGATGACAGCGAAAGCGCTTTTCGCGAGAATATCTCGAAGGCTTTTGAGAATGTGAGCGACCTCGGGTGCAACACTGTGTATGTCCACGTTCGTGCTTTCGGCGACGCTTATTATGTTTCGCAGTATTTTGCACCGTCAAAGTATATTCCCGCAGAGGATGGCACTCTGCGCTATGACCCGCTGAAGATCATGACCGACGAGGCGCACAAATATGGATTATCGTTTCACGCATGGCTAAACCCTCTGCGCTGCGACACACAGGTCTATATGGAAAAAATGCAGGGCACGCAGATCTACGAATGGTATTCGCAGCCCGGGAAATATCCGGAGTATGTTTCAAAGCCCGATAACAGCGATTATTATTGGCTAAATCCTGCTTATCCCGAGGTGCGCAAGCTTATAGCGGACGGCGCGGCGGAACTTGCAGAGAATTACGATATAGACGGCGTGCATATCGACGATTATTTTTATCCGACTACTGAAAAAAGCTTTGATATGCAGGCTTTTACGGCGGCGCAGACGGCTGACGATCTTTCGCAGTGGCGGATGGATAACTGTTCTGAGATGGTGCATGATATTTACGAAGCTGTAAAATCGGTGGACAAAAGGCTTCTTTTCGGCGTGTCGCCGCAGGGAAATATGGATAACAATTATACGCAGATGTACGCCGACGTGAAAAAATGGTGCTCGGAAGAAGGCTATCTCGATTACATCGCGCCGCAGATATATTTCGGTTACGAGAACAGCGTGTGCCCGTTTTCAGAAACGCTGAAAAACTGGGAGAACATCGTGATATGTAAAAATGTTAAGCTGGTCTGCGGGCTGGGTGTCTACAAGCTAGAGCGCGAGGACGAATTTATAAACGACATGGGCATAATAGCGCGGCAGATAGGCGATACCGAAGCGGACGAAAATTGCTCGGGCTTCGCACTTTACAGCTATCAAAGCCTTTTTACCAAAACGGACGAACGCTTTTTGGAAGAAAGAAAAGAAATATCTGCGCAGCTCAAATAACATTTTTTACTTTTTTACTATGTGATAATAAATCATGTGAAAATGCTATGAAGATTTGACAAAAATGCCGAAAAGAATTTGTGTAAAGTGCAATTTTTTATTAAATATACTTGAAAATCGGGAAAGAATGTAGTATAATGTTTATTAAGGCATATAGCGCCCACTCGGCGCAGCCATAAATGAATCAGGAGGTAAAAAACAGTGTATAAGATTTTAAAGAAAAAGCAGCTGAACGACTCGATAACACTTATGGAGATCGACGCGCCGTTCATTGCTAAAAAAGCTCTTGCCGGTCAGTTTATCATTTATAGAGTAGATGAGCACGGCGAAAGGATCCCTCTTACCATTGCAGATTACGACAGAGAAAAGGGAAGCATAACTATAATCTTCCAGACAATAGGCGCTTCTACTAAAGAGCTCGCTATGCTCAACGAGGGCGATTCGATACTTGACGTAGTAGGCCCTCTCGGCGTTGCTACCGAGTACGGCAACGTCAAGAGAGTAGCAGTAGTTGGCGGCGGCGTTGGCTGCGCTATCGCTTATCCGCAGGCTAAGGCTCTGCACAAGATGGGCGTAGAAGTAGACCTTATCGCAGGCTTCAGAAGCAAGGACATAGTTATCCTTGAGGACGAGATGGCTGCTGTAAGCACACACTTTCACCTCTGCACCGATGACGGCAGCGCAGGCTACCACGGCTTTGTTACCAATAAGCTAAAAGAGCTTATCGACGGCGGCGCTAAGTTTGACGAAGTTATCGCGATAGGCCCTGTACCTATGATGAAATTCGTATGTAAGACCACCGAGCCTTACGGTATAAAGACCATCGTTTCTCTCAACCCGATCATGGTCGATGGTACGGGAATGTGCGGCGGATGCCGTGTTACTGTAGACGGCAAGATCAGATATGCCTGCGTTGACGGCCCTGATTTCGACGGTCACAAGGTGGATTTCGACGAGCTTATGAGAAGAAACTCGACTTATAAAGAACAGGAAAAGGCTCATTTATGCAGACTCACAGGAGGTGTTCGCAATGCCTAATATGCAGATGACAAAAACTCCTGTTACCGAACAGGATCCTAAGGTAAGAGCGAGAAACTTTAAGGAAGTATGTCTTGGCTATACCGAAGAAGAAGCAAAATTTGAGGCTCAGAGATGTCTTAACTGTAAGCACAGACCCTGCGTAAGCGGATGTCCCGTAGGCGTTCGCATCCCCGACTTTATCGCTAAGGTCGCGGCTGGCGAATTTATGGAAGCTTACAATATAATCAAATCCACCAACAGCCTTCCCGCTATCAGCGGCAGAGTTTGTCCGCAGGAAAATCAGTGCGAGGGCAAGTGCGTTCGCGGTATAAAAGGCGAGCCCGTAGCTATCGGCCGTCTTGAAAGATTTTGCGCTGACTACGCTATGAATCACGCTGACGAAGTTGAAAAGGTCGAGAAGCCGCAGAGCAACGGTCATAAAGTTGCAGTAGTAGGTGCAGGCCCTTCGGGTCTTACCTGCGCTGGCGACCTTGCTAAGCAGGGTTATGACGTAACTATTTTTGAGGCTTTCCATACCGCAGGCGGCGTTCTGATGTACGGTATCCCAGAATTCAGACTTCCTAAGGCTATCGTTCAGAAAGAGATCGACAACCTGAAAGACCTTGGCGTAAACGTAATGACCAATATGGTGATCGGTAAAGTTCTTTCTATCGATGAGCTGATGAATGACGGCTTTGAGGCTGTATTCGTAGGCTCTGGTGCAGGTCTGCCCAGATTTATGGGTATTGATGGCGAAGCGCTGGTAGGCGTTTACTCTGCTAACGAGTACCTCACCAGAATAAACCTTATGAAGGCTTACCTTGAAGATTACGAAACTCCTATCAAGAAGTCGAAGTCGGTAGCGGTAGTCGGCGGCGGCAACGTTGCTATGGACGCTGCACGCTCGGCAATGCGTCTTGGCGCGGAGCACGTTTACATAGTTTACCGCCGTTCGATGGACGAGCTTCCTGCAAGAAAAGAAGAAGTTCACCACGCTATGGAAGAGGGCATCGAGTTCATGCTTCTCAATAATCCTACTAAGATCATCGGCGACGAAAACGGCAACGTTTGCGGAATCGAGTGCATAAAGATGGAGCTTGGCGAGCCTGATGAGAGCGGCAGAAGACGCCCTGTAGAGATCGCAGGTTCGGAATTTGTCATCGACGTAGATACGGTTATCATGTCGATAGGTACTTCGCCTAACCCGCTCATCAGAAGTACTACTCCCGGCGTAGAAGCAAACAAGCGCGGCTGCCTTATCGTAAACGAGGAAACAAACCAGACCACTAAGGAAGGCGTATACGCAGGCGGCGACGCTGTAACAGGCGCGGCTACCGTTATCCTCGCGATGGGCGCAGGCAAGAAGGCTGCTGCCTCTATCGACGAGTACATCAAGGGCAAGAACTGATATAAACAAAAATCTTTTCGATTGAAAACAATTTGTTAATACTATTGCAAGAACAGCGTTTTTGTGGTATAATACAGATATATTTAAAATCGGAGGATTAGAAAGTTATGTCAAATATTATGCTTTACACCGCCAACGGCGCACAGTCGGCAAGTATGTGGTCATCTGTTATCATGCTTGTTCTTATAGTTGTGTTCTTTTATTTCCTTATAATCCGCCCGCAGAAGAAGCAGGAGAAAAAGGAAAAAGCAATGCGCGATTCGCTTGAGATCGGTGATGAAGTTGTTACAAACGGCGGTATCGTAGGTATCGTATTCTCTATCAAGGACGATACTGTAGTTATCGAAACCGGAAGCGACAGAAGCAAGATCAGGATCATGAAATGGGCTATCGCCAAGAACCTCACTGTTCACGACGGTGACGGAGAAAAATAAGACAAATTATAAAACCGCTGTCATACATACGACAGCGGTTTTTGTATATTGTGACGAAAATAAAAATATATAAATAAATAGTCACAATTTCACGGGTTTTGAAGAATTAAATATAGAAATGAAACCCGCCAAGAATTTTTGAGGACAACAAAATGAAAACTAAGATCAAAATAGCTTTTTCTGTGATCTTTTTAGCTTTTCCAATATTTACATTCTCTAATGCGGTGGTCGCGATAGGCGATATGTCGGCGTACAAAACCGGCAGCGCCGCGGTTTATCTGCTGGCGGCGGTCGCTGTGTTTGCGGCTCTGGTCGGCGTGTATGCCGTGCTGAAGCGTATAGCGAATGGAAAAAAGATCTCTAAAATCATTACGCCCGACCTGGTGTTCACGGTTTGCAGTATCATTATGCTTGCGATCCAGATCTATCTTATTGTTCGGCTGGATTACAAGCCTGTTCATGACGCTTACTACGTTGACGCAGCTGCGCGGAATTTTGCCCGCGACGGCAATTTTGCTGGCATGTACGCAGGTCTTCACGGCAAGGAGAATTACTTTACGCGCTTTCCAAACAATTGGGGCATACTGCTTCTGCTGTCTTACTTTTACAGATCGATATACCTAATATTCGGCACAGTCCCGAGCTTTGCGGCGCAGGTACTCAACATAGTTCTGCTGAAATTTTCAGTATTTATGACATTTATGACGGCGAAATTGGTGCTTAAAGACAAGGGCACGCAGATGTTTGCTGCGATCTTCTCCGCGATACTGCCGCCGATATACCTCTACACGCCGATATTCTATACCGATACGCTCTCGATGCCGTTTGTTATCTCGGCGCTCTACTGCTTTATCCGAGGCACACGCGCTCAAAAGAACGGCGCTCTCTTCGGCTGGATGGCTGGCGCGGCGGTTATTACAGGCGTTGGATACACGCTGAAAGGCAGTCTTTGCGTACTGCTCGCGGCGGAGGTGATCTACTGCTTTTTCAGACTTCGTCCACTCAAAGCCGCCGGCGTGTCAGCTATGTTCGTTGCGGCGCTGCTCGTTTGCAATTCCACGGTTTTCAATATCGGTTTGGCGCAAGGCATTAGTACGCGCGAAATGCTCGAACGCCACAGGATACCGACCATTCACTGGGTGATGATGTCGGCTGTCAACGAGGGCGGCTTTAACAAAGAGGAGTTTCGCTACACTATCCATTATGAGGGATATGAGGAGAAAAAAGCCGCCGACCTAGAGCGATTGAAACAGCATATCAAGGACTACACGCCGCGAACTTTTACCGACCATCTTGTGGAAAAATCAAACTTTACATGGGCACACGGCAAGTATTTTTCGAGACATCATTTGCAGGAAACAAGCCGCACACCGCTCAAATATATGCTCACAAGCGGCAGGGGTTTTGACGTCTTCTGCCAAGCGATGCAGCTTTCGATGCTCGCTCTGATGTCTATCTCGTTCATATACGGCGTTCGCCAAAGGCGGGTAACGCCTATGTTTATGGTGCAGATGGCGGTGTTTGGGCTGGCACTTTTCCTGCTGATATGGGAAACGCGCTCGCGCTATCTGATAAATTTCCTGCCGCTCTTTATTCTGATGTCGGCACACGGCGCGCGCATAACAGCTGCATGGCTCAGCAAAATTTTCAAATGCATACACCCCGCATAATTTCCAGCGCACCTGCATATACTTGCAAAAACGGTATGGAGGTGCGCTTATGCGGAGCAAAAAACGTTACAGAAACCTGCTATCGGGCGCGGCGGGTATGCTGTTATCGGCGCTGGCGGGCTTTTCGCTGGTGTTTCTAGGTCTGCTGCTGTTTTCGTTCATAATGACGAGGATAGATGTTTCCGAGCCTGTGCTTTCGGTTCTCACATCGCTGGCGCTCTGCGTGGGAGCATACGTCGGCGGATACACGGCTTCGCGCAGACGGCGCAGAAACGGTCTGCTGATGGGGCTTTGCTGCGGGCTGTTCATGTTTCTCGTGATATTCGCGCTTTCGTACTTCTTTGCGGGCACGGCGGGCGGCTTTTCGGCATCGGCAAAGCTTATCATGACGCTGGTCTGTGCGGGTACCGGCGGAGTCATCGGCGTGAACTCTGCCGGCAGACGTTTCAGGCTGTGATAAAATATTTATCGTGAGTTAGCAGAATGTTAATAAAATAAGGCGCGCATTATGGTATAATATAAGAAAAAGCATTGGAGGAACTAACTATGAAGCATATCAAAACGATCAATAAGGCTAACCTCAAGCAGTCTGCTGAAAAGGGCGGCTGCGGTAAGTGTCAGGCTTCCTGCCAGTCTGCTTGCAAGACTTCCTGCACAGTAGCTAACCAGAAGTGCGAAAGAGACGCTTGATCTGATTTGATTTTACATAAAGGGACATTCCCCGAATGTCCCTTTATTTTTTGCGCATAGATGTAACGGAGGTTTTCAAATGATACATAAATTTAAACAGAACGGAATGTACATTCTGCTCGATGTGAACAGCGGCGGTGTGCATATTATCGACGAGCTTACTTACGATCTGCTCGATTACGTTTCCGACCCGCCCGCTGAGGAATGTCCTCAGGCGGCTATCGAAGCGCTAAGCGGCAAGTACCCTGCGGCTGATCTGCGTGAGTGTTATGCTGAGCTTTATTCGCTTTATAAGGATAAGATCCTGTTCTCTGAGGACGATTATGAGAAGTACGCCCTTTCGGCGGTCGCTTCGCCTGTAAAGGCTATGTGCCTGCTTATAGCTCAGGACTGCAACCTGCGCTGTGAATACTGCTTCGCGGGCAAGGGCGATTACGGCAAGGGCAGAACGCTGATGGACTTTGAAACAGGCAAAAAGGCGATAGATTTTCTTATCCAAAAGTCCGCTAACCGCCGCAACCTCGAGCTTGACTTTTTCGGCGGCGAACCGCTCATGAATTTCAACGTTGTAAAGCAGATAGTCGAGTACGCGCGCGAGCAGGAAAAACTGCACGACAAAAACTTCCGCTTCACCATCACCACCAATGGCACGCTTCTCAGCGATGACAAGATCGAATTCATAAATAAGGAAATGTACAACGTTGTACTTTCGGTAGACGGCAGAAAATGCGTCAATGACCGTATGAGAAAGCGTGTTGACGGCAAGGGCAGCTATGACTTATTTATGCCAAAATTCAAAAAGCTGGTAGAAAAGCGCGGTGATAAGGAATACTACGTTCGCGGAACTTACACCAAATACAACATGGATTTCACCGAGGATATTCTCAGCCTTTATGACGAGGGCTTCGACCAGATCTCCATCGAGCCGGTAATGGCTGACCCGAACGAGCCTTATGCGCTTACGGCGGCTGATCTGCCAAGAATTTTTGAAGAGTACGAAAAGCTTTCGGATAAGATCAAAGAGATTCGCGCGAACGGCAAATTTATCAACTTCTTCCACTTCATGCTTGACCTCGACCAAGGCCCATGTGCTATCAAGCGCCTGCGCGGCTGCGGCTGCGGCAATGAGTATGTCGCAATTTCGCCGGACGGTGATATTTACCCTTGCCACCAGTTCGTGGGCATCGACGAGTACAAAATGGGCTCGCTGAACGACGGCACTTTCGACACTGAGATGAAGATGGACTTTGCGCGTGCGCACGTTTACTCAAAGCCGGAGTGCCGCAAGTGCTGGGCGAAATTCTATTGCAGCGGCGGATGCAACGCCAACAATTACATCTACGCCGGCGATATCCACAACGCGTACAAGCTTTCCTGCGACATCGAAAAGAAGCGTCTAGAGTGTGCCATCGCGCTGAAAGCCGAAAAGCTGCTCGACACCGCGGAGTGAACTGACGTGAGCATTTTTTCAAAATCGCGCAGACATTCCGTTCCCGAAGAGTGCCGCGGCATGGAAGTGAAGATCGAAAGCTCGACCTGCACGGGCGAAAAGACCATCGGCTTTTTCGACCCCATTTCGCGGAAACTGCTATACAGAGAGCTTGTTTGCAGCGAGCAGGACGTCGCCGATTTTTACGAAAAATACGGATTAAAAAGATAAAAATTTCGACCCGCTCATGTTTTTGAACGGGTCGATTTTAGTTGCTAATGAGCATATCGCAGAGCTTTTGCGCGGCAGGTGAGAGGGTCTTGCCTGTGCGGCGGACGAGCAGTATCTCGCGGCGCGGTATTTCCTCGGCAATATCCAATTTGCAAAAGCCGCCACCGACTGCGAATGGTTCAGGCAAAAATGCCGCGCCGAGATTGTTTTTGACCAGCGGAAGGATCTGGTCGGCGGTCGCGGCTTCGATGTCGGGCGAGAATTTCAAACCGTGGCGCAGGAAAAGCTCGCTGTAAAACTCGTATGTTTTGGTAGACCTGTCGAGCGAGATCAGCGGCATTTCTGCAAGCTCGGCGAGGGTTATTTTGCGCTTCGTCAGTTCGGAAAACTCTTCGCCGCAAACGGGTATCTCGCGGAAACTGCGTATGCTGTGCGCCGTAAGCCCAGTGGAAATGTCGGCGGGGGTGGTCACCAGCGCGATGTCCACCAGCGCCGAGCTGAGCGCGTTTATCGCCTGCGGGGTGGTATGGTTGAAAAGCTTTATCTTGATGTGCGGGTGCTCTTTGCGGTAGGTGTTCAGCACGCCGAGCAATATGCCGTGCAGAGCCGTTTCGCTTGCGCCGATGCTCACACTGCCGCACTTCAGCTCGCGCTCAGCACGCAGCTCCTCCTCGCCCTTTTGTATCAGCTCCATCGCCGCGGCGACTTTTTCATACAGCCGCTCGCCCTCGGCGGTCAGTGAAACGCCCTTGTTCGAGCGCTCAAAAAGCTTCGTGCCAAGCTCGTTCTCCAGTAGTCTGACCGAGCGGGTGATGTTTGGCTGATTGCTGTAAAGCGCTTTGGCGGCGCGTGTAAAGCTGCGGTATTTGGCTGCATAATAAAAGATCTTGTAATATTCGTAGTTTATATCCATATTTTCTCCATGTCAAAATTGTATTGCAGATATATCAAACATATATTTTACATATCCCGCATTGTCAATTATAATATATATTAGAAGAATTGTCAATAGGGAAAGTGATGGGATATGAAAAGCAAAAAGCAAATGTCGGAAGCGACCTCGGTAATGGTGGCGCTGACGATCTCGGGCGGGCTGCAGGATGCCTACTCGTACTTTGTGCGCGACAAGGTTTTCGCCAACGCGCAAACGGGCAACATCGTGCTGATGAGCGAGCATTTTTTCAGCGGCGACGTTAGGGGCGGCATAAGGTATCTGATACCGATACTGGCGTTCGCGCTTGGCGTGCTTATTGCGGAACAGCTTAGGGCGAAGTTTTCAAACTCGAAGCTTTTTCACTGGCGGCAGTTCATCGCGGCGATTGAAATATTTTTGCTCTTTATCACGGGTCTGCTGCCCGTTACGAAAACGCTCGACCCGCTGGCGAACGCGCTGACTTCGTGTTCGTGCGCGATGCAGGTGCAGGCGTTCCGCAAGGTCAACGGCTACTCTTACGCGAGCACGATGTGTATTGGCAATATGCGCAGCGCTATGGAGTCGCTTAGTGCGTATCTGCGGCTTGGCGAGAGGCGGCTTTTGCGGCAGTCGGGGCAGTATTTTTTCGTGATTTTGATGTTCATACTCGGCGCAGGCGTAGGCGGAATAGCCGCTCAGCACATCGGCAGACAACTCATCTGGGCGTCGTGCGCACTGCTTTTTGTGTGCTTTGCGCTGATGTTCATTAAAGAGGACATCGAGCACGAGGCTGATTTTATGAAATAAAATGTTTACAATTTATTATAATTTCGTTTACAACTTTTCGTGCGTTTCTCCGTCTTATTTTATAAAGGGATATTATTCCCTAAAAAATAAGATGGAGGTTTTTTTATGAAAAAGTTTTTAGCAGCGCTGTTGGCGCTGTCCCTGACGTTCGGTTCGGTGGCTCGAAAGCGGAGTTATCACTAGAGGGGTGAATATTTCAGCGAAGTTGGAAATGCCGTTATACTAAGCGTTTTCGATGGTTGGAAATGGAGATTGGACTTTCGATAAGTGCAGGAATTTGACCAACATAATAAAAGATCCGTACTCCCAAAAAGTACGGACCTTTTCCATTTTACCCAAACTGACTCAATACAAATTCCTGCCCCACTTAGCCGCTGCCTTTTCAAACGTGCCAAGCTGGCTGTAAACTGCCTGCGCCGCCTGAGAAAGCAGCACGCGCGCAGTGTTCGCGTCAGAATCGTCGGCTTTCTCGGCGCTCATGTACGCCTTTATCGCTAGCTCGGATAGCTGCATGAAACCGTCGCAAAGCTGCGGAAAACGCTCGCGCAGAGCCTTTTCAAGCTTTTCAGCCGTCTGACTGTCGGTCGAATTTTCGCGGCTCTCGATTCCTGCCAGCGCGAGGTACGCCAGATAATATTTGTAGCAGGCAATGACCGCCGCGCTGTTGTCTTCGAAATTTATCTCTCGGTCCATTTTCTCAAGCCCGTGCTTTCGGCGTATGGTCGCCGCCGCGGCGAGTATCAAGAAGAATATCACCGTTCCGCCGACGTACCCGACCGTTGCAGAGTTTATTTTCACACTCGCTCCGCCTGAGCCGCCGCCTGCCGTTCCGCTGCCTGTGAGAGATGTGTCGGCGACATTTCCATCGCCGCTCGCGTTGCTCGTATCAGCTATTCCGCTCTTCGATGAAGCGCTCGGTTTGCTGTTTTTGCCCGCCGACGATGTGTCGCGTTTGCTGGAGCTTTCCGATTTTGAGAATGACATAGATTCGGTTTTCGCCGCAGATGAATTGCCGCTCTCACTCGAATCGCTCTTCTCGGCAACACGCTCGTCCATCGTCAGATTAGGATTGTCATTCTCGAATCCGGGCGTGAACTCCAGCGGATACCAGCCTGCCCCGTCGATGTAGACTTCACACCAAGCGTGCGCACAGCGGTCGCTGACGCGTATGCGCTCGTTAGCATCGCTTTGCTGAGCAGGCTCGATAACGTAGCCCTCGACATACCTTGCCGAAAAGCCCGCCTCGCGCATCAGCATTACGCCCGCAGATGCAAAATATGTGCAGTAGCCCTTTTTCTGCTCGGTAAGAAAATAGCTGATAAAGTCTTCACCCGATGGCGTTATGCCCGGCGTGAGCGTGTATTTAAAGCTGTTTTCGTTGAAATAATCCGAAATGTACTGCGCTGTCGAGTACAGATCAGTGTCGGTGCGCTCCTGCAATATCTCGTCCAGCAGAGGTTTGAGGTCGTCGGGCACGCTGCCGAAATCTGAACTGTAAAGCGCATATTCGTTATAATCTGAATGCTCGTCGGCAAGGTCTGCAAACTTTTCGCCGCTCGCGTCGCCCTCGGCGTAACTGAGCTTGTACTTTTCCGAACCCTTTTTCGGCGAGATCATGCCCTCGTATTTCTGCTCTTTGACGTTGTCGCAGTCGGTGTAATCGGCGTTGTACGGCGCATAGATAACCTCCTTGTTGGCATTAATCGCCTTTATCTCGATGCTCGAAACAGGCGTGATCTCGCTGCTGCGAAGCCAGCCGTAGTCGAGCGCCGTGTCGCCGTCAGCTGTGAAATTCTGCTGAATGTCGTCGTTCAGCTCGATGGGGTTCCAGCAGTTTGAGGTGTAATCAGTGCCCGTATAGCCGCGCAGATACATAGGTTCGTCAAGTTTGTCGCAGTAGACGTTCAGCGCCGTGTTGCCGCTGAATGTGATCTTGTCGTAAAGCCCCAGTCTGCCGCCGTTCGTGCCGCCTATCATCTTGCCTCTGCCAGGAAAATCGTTCGGCGAGAGGTTCACTTTGTTTGATAATCTGTTGGTAAAGTCTTGAAAATCGTTCGATAATTTCACGCGCAGTTCGTCGGTCTGCTGACTGCGATACGAGTCCATTATCATCGAAGCGCCTGCCGCGATAATGAAGACCGCCGCGCATACCACCGCCGCCATAGATGCCGCAAAGCCGAAAAAGCGCTTTTTCACGCCCTCAGACGTCAGATAAAACGTCTTTTTGTGCTTGTAAACGGCAAAAGTGTTCGTACTGCCGCGCTTTTTTGTGGTGTGGTTTATGAGGTTCAGCGAGAGTATAACTATCCAGCAGGTTACCATCGCAGGGAATGTCCACGCCGCAGGTTCCCAGCCCCAAAACGCGCCCATCTCGAAAATCGGGAAGGTGCATAAGAAAAGTATCGGGAAATTTGTGTAGTAAATACAGCCCAGCGATATTCCAAGCGTTATCAGAAATGCCAGCGTCAGAAAGAATATCTGCGCGTCGTATTTTGAGGAAGCCGTTATCATTTGTGAAAATGCGGGTACCGAAAGCTTCGCTTTCACTGTGTAGGCGTAAGCGCTGTAGAGCAGTCCGTTGACCGCAGTCTTCAGCTGAAACATCACATATACCGTTTCAAGTATCAGAAAAGCCGCGCCCGATATTTTTAGAAATCTGCCGCCTCTGCTGACGAGAAGTACCGCGAATGCCGTAGCGAAAATGCTGACGATAAGCGGAGTGGGCGATATGTACCCAAGCTCGCTGCTGAGAAAGCTTATCAGCATAAATACCGCCGCCAGCGAAGAGATCACGGTAACTGCAAACTGTACAAGCGGGTAAAATCCGCGGCCGGGGTCTTTCTCGAGCGAAAAGCCTATGTCTGAGCGGAACGATATACCGTTTCCGCAAGCCATTTTGCCCGATATGCCTACTGTATTTTTAGAAGTATTTCGTCTGTTCATATCCATACTCCTTTACAGCGTCAGCGCCGCCAGCGACGCCGCGGCATTTTTCGGGTCTATTCGTACTATCTCGGCATTCGCGTGGTCGCCAGCCAACTCTGTGCCGTCAGCTCCGCCGCCGCATATCAGAAATGTGTATCGGCAGGCAAGCCCCGAGCATATCAGCGCTTCCGCGTAGGCGGCATCGTATATCGCGCTTATGCAGATCATGTGTCCGTACCTGCGCCGCTGGTCGCCGCTTTCAAGTATTTCGTTCACCAGCCGCGAGGGTTTGTTGCAGCAGCCCGCCATCATCAGCCGCACGCAGGCGGTTATGCTTTCGCCCTCTTCATCTACCTTTATAAACTCCGCTTCCTGCGACCTATCGTCAAAAAAGCCGACGATGTGCCGCGCGTTGTTTTGGCATAAAAGCTGCGATATAGATGTCGTCATGACCGCTAGAGTGTCGTATATCTCGGCGCTGTGCCCCGAAAACTGCGGCGGTATGTATGTGTCCGCGGCGATGAAAAAGCTGTCTGCCAGCGGCAGCGAGTAGTCTTTTACCATCAGCCTGTCCTCTTTCGCGGTAAGCTTCCAGTGTACTCTGCTCATCCTGTCGCCGTCGCTGTAATCGCGTATCGAGAATATCTCTGATGGGTCGTCCCCCGCCTTTACTGCCGAATAGTTTTCGCTCTCCAGCCCGATGTCTGAGTAGTCAGAAACGGTGTTTTCAAGGTCTATCTGCTTCGGCAGTATTATCGCTTCGCAGTTGATATGGTTAAGCTTTTTTGCAGGCAGCTTGAATCGGAAAAGCCGAAGCATATCGTAGATCTTCACCGAGATCATTTTGCACCGCACCAGTCCATAGTGTGACGATGAAAATGAAGCCGAGAGCCGCTGCATATTTCGCGGAAAAATGGGCGTGTTTATGCGTATCTTTTCACTGCTGTTTTCCGAAGCGAGAGTTATCTCAAACGTTATCTCGCAGTTCAGTACAGGTATCAGCGTGGGGTTGGTAAGCTCCGCCGCGATGGGTATGCTTTGCCCCGACGTACAGCGCGAATTTTCTAGCCTAAGCGCCGCGGTTATCTTTCTGCGGCAGATAAGAAGCATCGTCAGCATTACTATCGGCACGGCGAACACGAATATCAGTACTAGGAACGATATAACGCCCTTGTAAAGTATGTAAAACAATACTGATATTATCAGCATTGCAAGATATATAAAAATCATTTTAATGTCCCTGTAATCGACTTATCTCTTTATTTTTGGTATCTGCACGGCGGCTACTATCTCTTTCAGCACGCTTTCGGTGTTCATGCCGTTGATTTTCGCCTTTGAGTTGAGCAGTATGCGGTGCATACAAACGTCCTTGAAAGCGTAGAGCGTGTCGTCAGGTATAGCGAAATCTCTGCCGTTGAGCAGGGCGGTGGCTTTCGTCATTTTCAGCAGGGCTATCGTGCCGCGCGGCGAAAGTCCCAGCCTTACGCACGGGTGATTGCGCGTAGCCGCCGCCAGCGAAGCGATGTATTCAAACACGGGGTCGGCAACGTAAATATCGTCGGTAACAGCCACCGCGCGTGATACCTGCGCGGCTGATGAAACAGGCTGTACTTCGTCGATAGAAACCTGCGCGTGCTTTGATTTTAGCATCTGCACCTCGTTTTGCAGCGAGGGGTAGCCCATAGTCAGCCGCACGATGAATCTGTCCATCTGCGATTCGGGCAGCATCTGCGTGCCTATAGAGCCGATAGGGTTCTGCGTCGCTATTACGATGTATGGGTCGGGAGTTTTGTAGGTTTTGCCGTCTACCGTTACCTTGCCCTCTTCCATTACCTCCAGCAGTGCCGACTGCGTTTTTGAGGAAGTACGGTTGATCTCGTCGGCGAGGAAAAGGTTTGTGAGTGCAGCGCCGCTCTTGTACTCAAATTCGCCCGCTTTTTTGTTGAGTGCCATAAAGCCTATGAGGTCTGAGGGCAGTACGTCGGGTGTGAACTGCACGCGCTTGTACTCCAGCGATAGCGCCTTTGAAAGCGCCAGCGCGAGGGTGGTCTTGCCAACGCCGGGTATGTCCTCGATAAGCACATGGCCGCCCGCCAGTACCGAAAGCAGCACCTTTATAATAATGTCGTCTTTGCCGATGATCACCTTTTTTATCTCGCGGATAACGCGGTGGCACATCTCCAGCACCTGCTTCTGTTCATCTGATAATTCGTTCTGCATAATTTTGTTCTCCTTGCCATTAAAAAATTCAGCATACATTTTAATTATAACATAATGCTTTTTTTATTTCAATAGTTTTGAAACATTTTTACAGCTTTTTGCGCTATATTTTTGCGAATATATCTTCCCGCGGCGGCATAGTATTTATCAGACGGGACGCGCTGTCGGCATTGCCGCAAGATGCGTTTTGCAAAAAACGGAGGTGGCGCTTTTATGAGAGAGCGTTCAAAGCTTTCATACGCTATGGCTCTGCTGCCCGATAGGCTGAAAGCCGCGGTGCTCAGTGCGGGTCAGGGCGAGCGTGAAAAAATTACCGAGCTGCGTTTGCGCCGAGGCAGAAGCCTTTCGGCGGTGCTTTACGGGCGCGAGTATTTTCTTACATACGATGGGCGCTTTATGAATTCGTTCGAGGGCGCTGTCGAGGTCACGGCAGAGGATATTTCGCAGGTGTTTACCCGCGCGTTTCGCGGCTCTGTGCACTCTTTTCCGCGCGAGATGGCGCAGGGTTACATTACCTGTGAGGGTGGCAACCGCGTAGGCTTTTGCGGAACTGCCGTCAGCGACAGAGTGGGTGAGGTGACTTCTGTAAAGGATATATCTTCCATAAATATTCGCATCGCCCGCGAGGTGATAGGCTGTGCCGAGGCGATATTCGACCGTGCTTTTTCCGATGGACTAGCTTCGCTGGTGATAGCTTCTCCGCCATGCGGCGGCAAGACTACCGTTCTTCGCGACCTTTGCCGTCTTCTCGGCGAGCGGCGGCGGGTAAGCATTATCGACGAGCGCGGCGAGCTTGCAAGCGTTTATGAGGGCGAGCCGCAAAACGATGTTGGCGCGAGAAGTGATATTTTCAATGCTTACGATAAATCGGCGGCGGTCGTCACGGCGGTAAAAGTTATGTCGCCCGACGTGCTGGTTTGCGACGAGATAGGCGCGAAAGGCGATCTCGAAGCACTGGAGTACGCGCTGAATTCGGGCGTGCGGCTGGTGTGCACCTGCCACGCCGCTGATTTTGACGATCTGAAAAAGCGCCCCGCCGTCGGCAGACTTATGAAGCAGGGGTATTTCGACTTCGCCGCGATGCTCGGAACGGGCGCTATGTGCGGTCGGCTGACGGCGTTCTATAAGCTGAAAGATGATTGAGCTTGTGGGTGCGGTGCTGCTGGCGGTATCGGGAGCGGCGGCAGGTTCGGCAGCGGCTGATGAGATTAAACAGCAAAGGCTGGCGCTGCAAAGCGTTGAAGATATGCTCGCGCAGATGATGATAATGCTCGAATTTGAAGCGCCTACCGTGCAGATCATGCTTAGCGAGCTGCGAAAGGGGAGCGCTCCCGAATTTATCATGCGTCTGCCCGAAAATGCCGACCCCGAGCGAATTTGCGAAGCGATAAAGCGTTGCCCCGACGGACTTACCAAACAGGACGTGCAGAAGCTTTGCACGCTTTTTGGCAGACTGGGCAGCGCAGACAAGCTTTGCGAACAGCAGCGTATAGCTGGCGCGGCGGCGTATTTTGCCGAGCGGCGAAAAAAGTGCGAGCCCGAGTGCCGCAGAAAAGAAAAGCTCGCGAAAAGTCTTGGTCTGTTGGGCGGGATATTTTTCGCGGTGATGCTTTTGTAGAGAAAAAGAGGATAGCGAATGGAAATAGATCTGATCTTTAAAATAGCCGCCGTCGGAATAATTGTGGCGGTGCTGGCGCAGCTTTTGAAACGCGCCGAGCGGGACGAGCAGGCTATGATGACGACATTGGCGGGGCTGATCGTTGTGCTTATGATGATAATCGACCAAATAGCGCAGCTTTTCGACACGATAAAAACGCTTTTTGGGTTTTACTGATGGACATTCTTACAGCCGCGCTTTTCTGCATAGCCGCCTGCGTGCTGATAAAGCCGCTCGCGGGGGTCGCCTCCGAGGTGAAACTTGTCTGCTCGGTGGCGGCGGCTTGCCTTATTACGCTGCGCTTTTTGGATAATTGGCGTGAGATCTCGGCGGCGCTCGAGGATATTTTCCAGCAGACGGGTATGCAGAGCGAGTATTTGAAGATCATTTTCAAAAGTTTGGGCATCTGCTTCGTCACTCAGCTTGGCTGCGACTGCTGCCGTGATTCGGGCGAGAACGCCATGGCTTCGCAGCTAGAGCTGGCGGGCAAGGCGGCTATTCTCGTCACCGCGCTGCCGCTCTTTTCAGCCGCAGCCGAGATGGTACGCACGCTGCTCATGATCTGATATTTCCGAGGAATTGCAATGAAAAAGATAGTTTTAACGCTTGTCTGCGCAGTTTGCATAATGCTTATCTTCCCGCTGAAAGTTTGCGCACATCAGTCTGCCGATTCGGCAAAGAGCGATTATTCGCAGCGAATATCCGAGCGGTTGAATGAAGCGGTGGACGATGAAACAAAGCAGACGATCGCCGAAGATCCCGATCTCGGCGACCCGCAAAAGCTCAGCTTTTCGGGCATATTATCCGCGCTTTGGAACGCCTTGGCGGAGCAGATGACCGAGCCGCTGAGGGTTTTCGCCAGGCTTTGTGCTGTGATAATGCTTTCGTCGCTCGCGGCAAGCATGGCTCGCGGCGGGGCTTCGCAGACATTTTCCGCCGTAAGCGTGCTGGGCAGCGTCACGGTGATATACGGCAGTGTTTACGCCGCGTTCCAAAGCGTTTGCGGATTTCTCGACAGACTGGGCGAATTTATGTTGGCGTATATACCGATATACGCTTCGGTTACGGCGGCTTCGGGGCGGCTAACAGAGGGCGGCGGGTATTACGCTTCGGCGCTCGGGGTCTGCGAACTGATCGCTTTTGTGTCAAACAGGCTGATAATGCCTTTCCTGAGCGTTTTCATGGCGCTCTCTTTCACGGCTGCTATAAACCCGAACCTGCGCTTCTCTTCGGCGGCGGAGTCGCTGAAAAACGCCGTGCGCTTCACGCTGACTGCGCTCATGACGATCTTCACTGGCATGATAACGATAAAAAGTTTCAGCGGTGCGGCGGCGGACGGCGCGGCGGCTAGGGCTGTAAAATTCGGCGCGAGCAATTTTATCCCGATAATCGGCAGCTCGGTTTCAGAAGCTTACTCAACGGTCTACGCGGGGGTGGGCGTGATACGAAGCAGTGTCGGTACGCTCGGGATAGTTGCCGCGGGGGTGATGATGCTGAAACCCTTCGCCGAGCTGATATGCATAAAAATAGTCCTCGGCATGGCGAAGCTTATCGCCGACCTGCTTGGCGCGTGCGAAATATCCGAGCTGCTGAAAAGCACAGGCTACGCGATCTCCGCCGCACTGAGCACTATGCTCTGCTTCTGCATGATGTTTATAATCTCGACCGCCGTGGTGATGATGGCGGCGGGGACGAATTAAGGGGGCGGGATAATGGAAACGCTGAAAAACGCCGTGCTTACAGCCTGCCTCTGCGCGATACTGACATCGGCGGTGCAGCTGCTTTCGGCGGAAAAAATGAAAAGGGAGATGGGGCTGGTGTGTGGGCTGACGTTGGCTGTATGTATGTTCGCGAGCCTTTTCGGCGGGGGTATGGATATTTCGCTGGGCGCTTCGCCGTTTGCAGATGATCCCGAACGCGGCGCTGACTACGAAAACATGGTGATAGCCGAGAGCGAGAGCACGGCGGAGCAGGCGCTTGCCGCACAGCTAAAAGATAAAGGCTTTGATGTAGCGGCGGTCGGCATAGTTTGTTCGCTCGGTGAATATAATCAGATAAAGGCTGAGAGGGTAGAGATCACGCTGACTGAAAACAGCGAGCCCGAAAGCGTTTCGCAGGCGGAGCAGACCGTGCGCGGGCTGATACCCGAAGCCGTGATCGAGGTGAAAATACAATGACGGATAAGCTGAAAAAGCTTTGTAAAGACGGCAAGAAGCGCACGCGGCTGATATTTATTCTCGGCGCGGCTGGCGTACTGCTGATAGCTGGCTCGGAGCTTCTGCCCGATAAGAACTCCGCCGACACCGCACAGCAGAGCGAGCTTACTTTAGACGAGAGCGAGCGCTACCGCGAGAATATCGAGAAACAGCTCACGGGCATAATCTCGCAGATAAGCGGCGTTGGCGAAGCGGACGTTATGATAACGGTGAGCGGTACGAAAGAGTACGTTTACGCCGAGCAGTACGATGTCAGCCGAAAAAGCCAGTCGGGCGGCGAGGACACTCAGAAGTCGGGGCAGGTGATATTGGCGGGCGCAAGCGGCAAAACACAACCGGTGCTGAAAAAAATAATGACCCCGCAGATAAGCGGGGCAGTGGTGGTGTGCGAGGGTGCGAACGACGACCGCACGCGCGAACGGGTAGTCAACGCGGTCTCGGCGGCGCTGGGTCTGCCAAGCACAAAGATAAGCGTAGAACCTTCGCGGTGAGTAGCCGCGTTACATATCTTGACAAAAGTTCAAACGGAGGTAATTGCAATGAAAAAACCAAATTTCAAAAAGTTCAGCTTTATAATCGGCAAGCGGCAGATAATGCTGGCGGGCATGACGCTGGTGCTCGGCACGGCTATCTACGTCAATTACGCAATGACGGCTTCGGGAGGGATAAAGGCTACCGATAAAGTCAACTCGAAAAACATAAATTACGGCGATGCACAGCTCGTGCAGGCTGAGGAGAACGGCAGCGATTATTTTGCAAAAGCTCGCATGGAGCGTACTGCTTCGCGCGATAAGGCGGCTGAAACGCTGCAAAATATAATCGGCGGCGGCGACAGCACCCCTGAGGAGCAGGAAGCGGCTAGTGAAGAAGCGGCGGCTATGACGGGGCTTATCGAGAAAGAGAGCAAGGTAGAAAATCTGATAAAAGCGGCGGGTTTCAGCGACTGTGTTGTTTACCTCGATGGTGAAAACGCGAACATTGTGGTGCAGACTGCGGATGGGCTGATACAGACAGAAGCTGCGCAGATCAAAGACATCTTGCTGAGCGAGGTGAGCGTTCCTGCGGAAAATATTAGGATCTACGATGTAGAATGACAAGTGTGGCAATGCCGTTGGAAAAAAGCGGCGTTGCCTTTATTTTATGCCGTTTTTTTGAAAGCGAGTTGCATACCTTGATGAATGTGCGGACTGCCGGCAGGCACGGCTGCTATTATCAACAATTTTGACATGTGGGATTACCTCCGTAAAAATCATGCCCGAATAAATTATATAATTATGCGGGCGATGATGAAGTTTTTTTACAGGATAAAATATGTATCAATTGTTAAGCAAATGAAAACAAATGGTTATAGCGTTGTATAAAACGAAAAAATATGCTATAATGAATAAAAGTGTGCCGTAACGTATAAAAACGCACAGCGGCTCAGAATTTGAGCGGAAAGGAACTGCAAGTATGAATAAAATTGATAATAATACCGAATCATGCCTTTATATGAGCGACGAAGTTATAACCAAGACCGTCAGCCGCGCGGCGTGCTCTGTGTCGGGCGTGGCCGCGATAGCGAAAGCTCCCGCCGACCCGATAAAGCTGCTTGCGGGAAAGACCAACTGCGGCAAGATCAAGATAAAGCTCAACGGCGACGTACTTTTTGTTTCTATAGCCGTTGTGCTCAAAGAGGGCGCTTCTGCCGTGGAAACTGCCGAAAGAGTGCAGAGCACGATAAAATCCGCAGTGCAGAATACGCTCGGAATGGCAGTTGCGAGAGTAGATGTAAAGATAGTTGACATAGAAGTCTAAAAAAAGGATGTGTAAAATCATGGAAAATAAAAAAAGAGAGGTGCGCGAGGTAAGAGAGGGCGCTTTTATCCTGTATTTTGAAAAGCTTTTTAGAAACGATCCCCTTGACGAGATCTTTGAGATAACTAAAGAGGCGGGCGCTGACGAACTGAATATCAGCTCAAAGTCGCTGGCTCTCGCTAAAAATATCGACGAAAAAGCCGAAGATCTCGACGCTATAATCGCTGAATATTCAAAGAAAAGAAGCATTGAGAGAATCGCTAAGATAAATCTTGCGATACTGCGTCTTGGTCTTTACGAGGCTATCTACGCGGAAAAAGTGCCTGTAAACGTAGCGATAAGCGAGGCGGTTGGTCTTGCGGAAAAGTACGCGAGAGAGCCTGACGTTGCGTTCATAAACGGCGTTCTTGGCGCATTCTCGCGCAGTGAAGCGGCTAGAACTGCGGGCAAAAAAGCGGCGGAAGATAATGAGTGACCTCCGCACTCTAGGCATTGACACTTCGAATTACACCTGCTCGACCGCGGTTTACAATGCGGCGGACGGCAGTATTGTGCAGGCTAAGCAGCTTTTGCCTGTGAAAGCTGGCGAAAAGGGCATA
Source organism: Ruminococcus sp. 210702-SL.1.03 (assembly GCF_020559915.1). Taxonomy (GTDB): domain Bacteria; phylum Bacillota; class Clostridia; order Oscillospirales; family Ruminococcaceae; genus YE71. The sequence goes on along the minus strand of NZ_JAJCLZ010000001.1, from coordinate 22,061 downwards.
CGTCAGTCTGACGCGGTTTTCCACCACACTTCGCTTTTGCCGCAGATGTTTGAAAGGCTGAACGGTGCGGTTCGCGATGTGTGTGCAGTCGGCGTCAGCGACAGACCATCCTGCCGCGAAGGCTCGTATATGCCATGTTTTCTGGCGGGCGTGTCGGCGGCTTCGGCAATATCGTCGGTGACGGGCGTGCAGGTTTTCAGAACTACGCACCAGATCGGCCACATTCTCGCGGCGCTATACTCGGCGAAAAAGCTGGAGTGGATAGCTCAGCGTCAAAGTTTTTACGCATTTCACGTCAGCGGCGGTACTACCGATATGCTGCTCTGCGAGCCTTGCGGCGGCGATGAGCTGATAAAGATCACGCGCGTTGGCGGTTCTTCCGACCTCAAAGCAGGTCAGGCGATAGACCGCTGCGGCGTTATGCTGGGTCTGAGATTTCCCTGCGGCGCAGAGCTTGAAAAATTGGCGGTGCAGTCTGAAGAAAAGATTCGAATAAAGCCTGTGATAAAGGGCTGCGAATGTTCGCTTTCGGGTATTGAAAATAAGTGCAGGGCGCTGTTTGAAAGCGGTGCGGATAGCTCGTACATAGCGGCGTTTTGCCTGCGTTCGGTGGAGAGCGCTGTGGCGGCTGTCACCCGCGCGGCTATCGCTGAATACGGCGAACTGCCCGTGCTTTACGCGGGCGGCGTGATGTCAGACAAGCTTATCGCCGACTCGCTCAGAAAAAAGTTCGGCGCTGACTTTGCCGCTCCCGATTTTTCGTGCGACAACGCCGCGGGCATGGCGCTTTACGCCGCATTGATGAAAGGACTGATCTGATGTCTTCGATCCTTAGCGTTTCGCAGCTGAACAGGTACATTTCGCTGAAGATCGGCGGAGATCTGAAGCTGAAAAACGTCACCGTGCGCGGCGAGCTTTCTGATTTTAAGATACATTATAAATCGGGTCATGCGTATTTCAGCTTGAAGGACGAAAATTCGCTGCTGAAAGGCGTGATGTTCGCGCGCTCGGCGGGCAGGCTCGGCTTTATGCCGCAGAGCGGTATGAGCGTTATCTGCTCGGGAAGTATAGAAGTATATGAACCTAACGGCGCGTACCAAATAATCGCGACAGAGATGTTTCCTGCGGGTATCGGCGCAAAATTTATGCAGCTTAACGCTGTGAAAGAAAAGCTCTCAAAGCAGGGCATATTCGCTGCTGAACGTAAAAAGCAGCTGCCCGCTTTGCCGAAAAAAATAGCCGCTGTAACGTCGCTGGGCGGCGCTGCTTTGCAGGACGTTATAAATATATTAAAGCGCAGATACCCAGTAGGAACGTTGGAAGTATACTCCGCGCAGGTGCAGGGCGAAGCGGCAGCGGCGACAATCGCAGAAGCTTTGAAAAAGGCGGACGCTAGCGGCGTAGACGTTATAATTTTAGCGCGCGGCGGCGGCTCTTTTGAAGATCTGATGCCATTTAATACTGAGGAAGTTGCACTTGCGGTGGCTGCCTGCAAAACGCCTGTTATAAGCGCTGTCGGTCACGAAACTGACACTACTTTAGCGGACTACGCTGCTGACGTTCGCGCGCCTACGCCTTCTGCTGCGGCGGAGATATGCGCTCCACAGTTGGAAAATATGAAAGCAGCGGTTGACGAGATGCTGTGTAGGTTAAACGCAACTTTCATCTCAGACATCGACGGACGTGTTGCGCGGTTTGCAGAGATTGAAAAACGTTTGGAAAATTCTTCTCCGCTGAAAGATATAGAGAAAAATGAGAAAGTTCTTGATGACACTCTGCGGAGATTAAACACATTATATAAAAAAATATTAAACTGCTTAGAAACACGTCTTGAGAAAAAACTCGCGGCGTTTAGAGCTATGGATCCGTACAAGGTGCTGGAGCGCGGCTACGCTATCACGCTGAAAAACGGCGCGGCAGTTACCGAAGTGGAACAGCTCAGCGAGGGCGACGAGGTGACTATCCGTTTCAAAGATTTTGCCGTAACGGCGAAGATCACTGGGTGTGCTGAGATCAACGAGGTATAAAATATGAACGAAGCTGTAAATTTTGAAAATTCGATGAAACGTCTTGACGAGATAGTTCAGAAGCTTGAAAGCGGCAAGCTTTCGCTTGAAGAATCTATCGCACTTTATAAGGAGGGCAGCGCGCTGGCGGAAAGCTGCAAAAACGCGCTTGATTCGGCGAAGCTCTCGGTGGAAAACGCTCAGGACTGATCTTTGACATATCGAGGAAATGAAAATGACTGAAAATTCAATGATAAAACTCAACGTGTACAGCGAGATGATAAACGAGGAGCTGAAAAAATTCGCTGCCGAAAAGCCCACACTGCGCGAGAATATCTGCGAGGCGATGGACTATTCGCTGACGGCGGGCGGCAAGCGCCTGCGCCCGATACTCATGCTGGAATTTTGCCGTATGTGCGGCGGAAACGCTTCGGGGCTGATGAAGACCGCTTGCTCCATCGAGCTGATACACACTTTTTCGCTGATACACGACGATCTGCCGTGTATGGACGACGACGATTACAGACGCGGCAAGCCGAGCTGTCATAAAGCTTACGGCGAAGCTACCGCTCTGCTTGCGGGCGACGCGCTGAATACACTGGCTTTTGAAGCTATCGCAGACGCCGCGACTGAGGGCGTTATCTCTGCGCAGACGGCTATCATGCTCGTTTCCGTGCTGGCAAAAGCTGTCGGCGTGAACGGCATGATCGGCGGTCAGATAATCGACCTTGGCGCTGAGGGCAGGGAGATAAGCATTGAAGAGCTTGACCTGCTTCAGGCGCACAAAACCGGCGCGCTTATCGAGGCGGCTTGCGTGATGGGCGTTATCCTTGCGGGCGATTTTGAGAAGATACCTGCCGCCGCCGATTACGCGCAGGCACTTGGCAGAGCGTTCCAGATAGTGGACGATATTCTCGACGTTACAGGATCTTTTGAAGAGCTTGGAAAACCTATCGGAAGCGACGCCGAACAGCATAAAAGCACTTACGTTACCGCTTTGGGTATCGAGGGTGCGCAAAAGGAGGCTGACAGACTCACCGAGCAGGCGCTGCTGATCCTTGAGCAGTTTGACGATAACGAATTTTTGCGTGATCTGACCGAATATCTGCTGCACAGAAGAAGCTGAGTCGTGTGAGTTTTTCATATGGATAAAATTGAAAATAAGGCTGATCTGTACAATATGAATCTGCCGAAGGATCTTAAATATCTGAACATAGATGAGTGCCGCAAGCTTGCCGCGCAGATACGCCGAACGCTGATAACTACTGTTTCAAAAAACGGCGGACACCTCGCATCAAATCTCGGCACGGTGGAGCTGACCATAGCTCTGCACCGCGTTTTCGACTCGCCCGCGGATAAATTTGTTTGGGACGTTGGTCATCAGGCATATACCCACAAACTGCTGACGGGCAGGGCAGCGCAGTTTTCTACAATTCGCACAGAAAATGGTCTGAGCGGCTTTCCTCGACCCGATGAGTCGGAGCATGACGCATTCATTAGCGGTCACAGCTCGACTTCCGTTTCGGCGGCGCTCGGCATTGCCACCGCTATGAAACTGCAAAATGACCCGCACCACACCGTTGCGATACTCGGCGACGGCGCATTCACGGGCGGCGAGATCTACGAGGGCTTGAACAACGCCGGAAAAAGCGGCACAAACCTCGTTATCGTAATAAATTACAACGAAATGAGCATTTCGAAAAACGTCGGCGCGGCGGCGAAATATCTCTCGACCCTCCGCACAAAAGAGGGATATCACCGCACGAAATCTGCGGTCGAGCGCGTGCTTGACAAAACGCCGGTAATTGGCAAGCCTGTTAAAAAGGCGATGACCTACTCAAAAGATGCCTTAAAAGATATTATTTTCCATAGCACGATGTTCGAGGATCTCGGCTTTGAATTTGTCGGCCCCGTTGACGGTCATAACATTGCAGAGCTTGAAGAGCAGCTCACGGCAGCGAAATCGCTTCACCGCCCGACAATCGTGATGGTTAATACTATTAAAGGTCACGGCTATCCGCCCGCAGAGGCGAACCCAGGCGAATTTCACGGTGTCGGCTCGTTTGAGATAGCTACGGGCAACCCCGACGTTGTCGCGACCGACAGCTTTTCGACCGTTTTTGGCAAAAAATTGCTGGACATGGCTTATGACAACAAGAAAATTTGCGCTGTGACCGCCGCGATGAAGTACGGCACCGGTCTGCAATATTTTCACAAGGCTTTGCCACGCAGATTTTTTGACGTCGGCATTGCCGAACAGCACGCCGCGACGTTTTGTGCGGGTCTTGCTTCTGACGGAATGATACCTGTATTCGCTGTATATTCCACGTTCTTGCAGCGCAGTTACGATCAGCTCATGCATGATCTGGCGATAATGGGCACTCATGCAGTTATCGGCGTTGACCGTGCGGGTATCGTCGGGGAGGACGGCGAAACCCATCAGGGTATTTTTGACATACCATTTCTTACAACAATTCCAAATATCAAGATATATTCTCCGTCGAATTATGCTGAACTTGAAGCTTGCTTAGAAAAGGCGGCGCTCACGGACGAAGGACTTTGCGCGGTGCGCTATCCACGCGGTGCTGAGAGCGTTTTGGCGCGCGACGCTGAGTGCTCGACAAACTACGTTTATGAGCAGAACGGCGGCAAAGCGCTCGCGATAGCTTACGGCAGACTTTACGGTGATCTGCGCGAAGCGAGCGACATTCTGCTTGAAAAAGGCTGTAAGATAGACCTGCTCAAGCCCGTTGAGATCTTCCCTATAGCGGATGAGATCATAGACATTATGAAAAAATATGAAAGAGTATTTATCTTTGAAGAGTGCTATGAATACGGCTCTATGGGTGAGAAATATGCGGCGTTGACGGCGGGTAATACTGTCTGCAAAAGAGTAGCACTGCATGGCTTTGTTGCTCACGGCAAGACTTGCGACCTACTGGACGAAGCAGGATTATCCGCATGCAAAATGGCTGAAAAGATAGCAGGGAGTATGAACATATGAAACGACTAGACGTTGCCGCTGCTAAGCGCGGATTGGCTTCAAGCCGTGAAAAAGCCAAGCGGCTTATCGCTGACGGTAAGATCACGGTGAACGGCGCGGTTGTGACAAAACCTGCGTTTGCGGTTTCCGACAGCGACGAACTTGCCGCGCTGGAGAGCGAAAAATACGTCGGCAGGGGCGCTTACAAGCTGATCGGCGCGTTTGAGGCGTTTCCGATAGACGTTCGCGGAAAAATATGTGCGGACATCGGCGCTTCAACGGGCGGTTTCACGCAAGTGCTTCTGGAAAACGGCGCTCAGCTCGTCTACGCGGTGGACGTCGGTCACGGGCAGCTTGCGCAAAGTTTGGCGCAGGACAGCCGCGTGCGAAATATCGAGGGCGTGAACGCTCGGTATATGCAGCCCGAAATCTTTGACAGCTTGCCGCAGTTCATGTGCTGTGACCTCTCATTCATCTCGCTGACGCAGGTGCTTACGCAAATGGCGGCGTCGCTGACGGACGGCGGCGAGATAGTCGCGCTGATAAAGCCGCAGTTTGAGGCTGGCAAGGCGGCGCTGAACAAGAACGGTCTTGTGCGCGGCAAAAAAGACCATATCAGAACGCTGGATACGCTCTGCGCTTTCTTTGCGCAGATGGGTCTTTCACTGCGCGGGCTTACAAATTCGCCTATCTGCGGCGGCGACGGCAACATTGAATATCTGGCACATCTGGAAAAGTCTGATGTGCCGTCAAAGTCATTCGACATAAAGAAAATTGTGGATATAGCATTTGAAAACGCTGATCAGTGGTGATGAAAATGAAAATTTATATGTACCCGAACCTTGTCAAGCCGAACAGCCGCAAGTACACCGAACAGGCGTGCGCCGTGCTGATCTCAGAGGGCGCGCAGATCTGCATGGAGGAGGAGTACCGCGAGATCTTCGGCGAGCTTTACGAAATAGAGTACCTCAGCCAGACCGAGTGCGTCGAGAAGTGCGACGTTATCGTGGTCACAGGCGGTGACGGTACTATACTGCGCTGCTCATCGGTCGCTTCAAAATACGGAAAACCGATACTCGGCATAAATTGCGGAACTCTCGGCTTTATGGCTTCGCTTGAATTTACTGAGATCGAAAAGCTGCGCCTGCTTTGCCGCGGCGAGTATACCGTGACTGACAGAATGATGCTTTCGGTCAAGGTGAAGTGCGAAAACGGTGAGGAGCTTTCCGCTGACGCGCTCAACGACGCCGTTATAATCAAAGGTGAGGACTGCAAGATAACCGACTTCGAGGTGTCGAAATCTGGCAGCGTTATCTCATCGTTGCGTGCGGACGGCGTGATCTTTTCCACCGCAACGGGCGCTACGGCGTACTCGCTCTCGGCGGGCGGCCCCATCATCGAACCGGATATGCAGTGCATCGAGTTTTCGCAGATCTGCGCGCACTCGCTATTTGCGCGGACTATCGTATTTTCGCCAAGCTCGCACATATCGGTACATTGCCACAACCGCGGCGGCGGCCACGCGATACTCACCGTTGACGGAACTCAGCTCGCGAAGCTTTCCGACCGTGACATCGTAGTGATAGAGCGCTCGCAGCTTACCACGCAGATAATAGACATTACGGGCGGCAGCTTTTTCCCGACGGTCAACCGAAAGCTTATGACGCCGCTGAAAGAAACGATGTGAACGGGGTGGTATCGTGAAAAATGAACGTCAGGAAAAGATAATAAAATTTGTCGCCGAAAAGGAGATAAAAACGCAGGAAATGCTCTGCGAAGAGCTTCAAAAGGCGGGCTACCGCGTAACGCAGGCGACTGTTTCGCGCGATATTAAAGAGCTGGCGCTGATAAAGATACCCGATGCCGAGGGCGGCTCAAAGTATGCCGTTCCAGCATTGAAACGCGGGTCGATCTCGGAAAGTGACGGGCTGCTTTTTTCGATAATCGCCGAAAGCGTCAAGGACGTTGATTATGCGGTCAATACCGTTGTGGTAAAGTGCGCTTCGGGCATGGCGCAGGCGATATGCGCAAAGCTCGACTCTACCGACCTTTACAACGCGGTCGGCACGCTGGCGGGCGACGACACGATATTCGTGCTCATGCGCACCGAAAAGGACGCGGCAAGATTAGTAAAAGAATTCAGCCAGATAATCGGCAAATGTAAATAGGCGGTGAGAAAATGCTGGAAGAGATCTATATCGAAAATTTAGCCGTTATTGAAAAAGCTACCGTGCAGTTCACAAACGATCTCAATGTTTTCACGGGCGAGACCGGCGCGGGAAAATCTATACTTATAAATGGTATAAACGCGCTGCTGGGTCAGCGTGTTACTAAAGACATCGTGCGCACCGGCGCGAAGAAAGCCGTTATCTCGGGCTGCTTTTCACACCTCAGCGATGAGTGCATGAAGAAACTGGACGAGCTGGGTATCGAAGCAGAGGACGGCAAACTCTTTCTCTCGCGCGAGATAAATTTCGACGGCGGAAGCTCGGCGCGCATAAATTCACGCAGTATAAATATCTCGGCGATGCGCGAGATAGGCTCGCTGCTCGTAAATATACACGGTCAGCACGATAATCAGATACTCATGGCGCCAGAGCGTCATATCGAGATACTTGACGGTTACGCCGAAGCCGAGCCGCTGATAGCCAAGTACCGCGCGTCTTTCCATAAATTGCAGGAGCTTTCGCGCAAGATCAGCCGCAAGAAAAAAGAGCAGGCGGGCAGGGCGGCGCGCTTGGAGCAGCTTAGCGAGATCATAGCTGAGCTTACTGAGCTTGACGCAAAGCCCGAGGAGGACGAAGCGATAGATCAGGAACTGGCGATCTCTAAAAACGCGGTGTTCCTATCGGAAGCGGCGTTCGCGGCGGCGCGTTTGCTGGGCGGCGATGAAGATTTCGACGGCGCCGAGGGTCTTATGCAGCAGGCGCTAAAGCAGATCGAGAACGGCACTGAGCTGATGAGCGAATTTTCCGCGCTGTATGAACGCCTCAGCTCGGCGCAGATAGAGGTCAACGATATTTCGTCGGAACTTAGCGCGCTGGTCGAAAGGCTCGGCGCAGACCCGCAGCGCTTTGAATGGCTGAATTCGCGCTCGCGCGAGCTGGATAAGGCGAAGCTGAAATACGGCCCGACCCTCGAAGACGTGCTGAAACGCCTAGAGAGCGCGCAGCAGGAATTTGACGAGCTAAACGGCGGCGAGGAAAGCCTTTCAGAGCTGCTGGAAAGTCAGAAAAAACTTCTTCGCGAAACTTCGCTCAAAGCGGCGGAGCTTTCGGAATTTCGCAAAAAAGCAGCCGAGCGATTTGTAGAGCAGGTAACGGGCGAACTGGAATTTCTGAATATGCCGAAGGTGCGGCTCGTCGTAGACATCAAGCAGGGCAAGCTTACCCTCAGCGGAATGGACAATGTGGAATTTCTCATTTCGGCGAACGTCGGCGAGCAGCCGCGCCCCATCGCTAAGATAGCATCGGGCGGTGAGCTTTCGCGAATAATGCTCGCGCTCAAAAGCGTTATCGCCGATAAAGACAGCATCGGCACGCTGATATTTGATGAGATCGACACAGGCGTCAGCGGCAGAGCGGCGCAGAAGATAGGCATGAAGCTGAAAAGTATATCGAGATTCCGTCAGGTGCTCTGCGTTACCCACCTTTCGCAGATGGCTGTGATGGCAGACACGCACCTGCTTATCGAGAAAAAAGTCATTGGCGACCGTACCTCTACACAGATACGCAGGCTTGATTTCGAGGAGCGCAAGCGTGAGATAGCGCGCATAATCGGCGGCGACCAGATAACCGAGCTTACGCTGAAAAACGCGGAAGAACTGCTGAACGAGGCAAAAACATACTGAATATTTGAGCATTTACCCCGCAGAAACGCTGATACTGCGGGGTTTTTCATTTCAAAAATCACAATTGCGCTTTTGTCGTATGTTAAAATTTTGTTACAGTATACAAATTTCATTAAAAACTGCCGAAAAAGCTTGTTAAACATTTGACAAAGCCAAGAAAATAGTATATAATACAATCATAGCGGCGGGCAGCATAAGCTAACGCCCGCCAGATATACCCGAGAAATAGTAATAGGAGGAAAGAATCAATGGCTGTTAAGAAGACCGATGAAAAGGCAGTAAAGTCCGAAGCTGCAAAGACTGCCGCAAGCAAGCCCGCAGTAAAGGAAGAGGCTAAAGCTCCTGCAAAGAAAGCCCCCGCAAAGAAGGCCCCTGCAAAGAAGCCTGCTGCTAAGAAAACCGCTGCAAAAACTGCTGAGAAGTGCGAAGTAAAGGTACAGTGCTTAGGCAAAGAATATGACGTTGCCGCTGTTACCGAAGCCTGCAAGGCCGATTTCAAGGCAAAGAACAAGGGCGCTGTAAAGTCTATCAGCGTGTACATCAAGCCTGAGGAATCTGCCGCTTACTATGTTGTAAATGGTGATGTGAGCGACAAGGTCGAGCTTTGATAGTATTTTTATCCGCCGCCGAAGCTGCAAAAGGCTTTGAGCGGCGATTTTTTTCGCCATAAATTACGTTTATGTAAGGTACGCCGTATTTTTGTAAGCGCGGGATATTGCAAAGGCGCTCTCAGATGTGGTATGATATATACATAAAGAAAACAACGCATCTGAATAAGGAGGACAAAACAAAATGAGTATGCTTGAAGTAAGAGATCTAAAAAAGATCTACACTACGCGGCTGGGAGGCGCTAAGGTGCAGGCTCTCACAAGCGTGAATTTCACGGTGGAAAAAGGAGAGTATGTCGCTATAATGGGCGAATCTGGCAGCGGTAAAACTACGCTTTTGAATATTCTTGCCGCGCTCGATAAGCCTACGGGCGGCGAGGTCATTCTCGACGGTATGCCGCTCTCAAATATCAAGGAGCGCGACATAGCGCAGTTCCGCCGCGATAATCTGGGCTTCGTCTTTCAGGATTTCAACCTGCTCGATACTTTCTCTTTGCAGGATAATATATTTCTGCCGCTGGTACTTTCGGGCAAAAGCTATAAGGAAATGAACAGCCGTTTGGGTCTGCTGGCGCGGATATTGGGCATAGAGAGCCTGCTGAAAAAATATCCGTATGAAGTTTCCGGCGGACAAAAACAGCGCGCGGCAGTGGCGAGAGCGCTCATCACTCAGCCGAAGCTCGTGCTTGCCGACGAGCCTACCGGCGCGCTGGATTCTAAATCCGCCGATCAGCTTCTCGATCTTTTCAATTCCATAAACGAGCGCGAGCAGACTATACTTATGGTAACACATTCGGTAAAGGCTGCCAGCCACGCAAAACGTGTGCTTTTCCTGCGCGACGGCGAGGTGTTCCACCAGCTCTACCGCGGCGGCTGTACGCGTGAGGAGATGTACCAAAAGATCTCAGACACACTTACGATGATAGCGACGGGCGGTGAGCTGAATGGGTAAGCTGTTTTATCAAAAGCTCGCTTTCACAAATATGCGCAAGAATTCACAGTTTGAGATACCGTATTTATGCACGGGTATTTTCACCGTTTGCGCGTTTTACATGATAATGGCGCTTTCGTACAACCCGCAGCTTGTCCAAGCTACCAACAGCGAAACGATAGTAAGCGTAATGGCGCTGGCGGGCAGGATAGTCGCGATATTTTCTGCGATAATCCTCTTTTACACCGATAGTTTTTTGATGAAGCGACGCAAAAAAGAGCTGGGATTATATAACATCCTCGGCATGGAAAAGCGCCACATCGGCATCACGCTTTTCTTTGAAACGCTTTACAGCACAGTGATCTCGCTTGCGGGCGGTCTTAGCGCGGGTCTTCTTCTCTCAAAGCTTGTTTTCATGGTCTGCGATAAGGTAGCGGATATGAAGATAGGCATGAACTTTTTCATATCTTGGAAAGCGACGGGCATTACTTGTCTGCTTTTCGGCGGAATATTCCTGCTTTCGTTCATCTTCCACCTCATTCAGCTTCGTCTGAACGACCCGATACAGATGCTGAAAGGCGGCAGCGTCGGCGAAAAAGAGCCTAAAGCAAAGTGGCTGCTCGCCATGCTGGGTATCGGCTGTATCGGCACAGGCTACTACATTTCGATAACCACCGATAACCCATTTACCGCAATGAGTCTGTTTTTCCTCGCCGTACTGCTTGTCATCATCGGCACATATCTGCTTTTCACAGCTTCTACCATCGCGATACTGAAACTTATGAAAAAGAACAAGCGATATTACTACAAGCCGAACCACTTTACCGCGGTTTCGGGATTGATGTATCGCATGAAGCAGAACGCGGCTGGTCTTGCATCTATCTGCATACTGCTGACTATGGTGCTTGTAATGGTTTCTACCACTTTTTCGCTCTACACGGGCGTAGACTGGTACATTGACAAAATGTTCGCGCAGAATACCGCCGTTTGCTTTACTGATTTAGGCGACGACCTTGCCGCTGACATTGAAAAGAATATCTATGAAATTGCTGAAAAGCACGACCTTAAAGTCAACGATATGCACGAGATGGATCTCATATCGTTCGGCGCTGTTCGTACAGAAAACGGCTATAAGGTAGTGCCTGCAAGCTATGGTTATTCCGACACTATGCTTCTTGCCGCGATAACGCTTGACGACTACAACAAGCTTACAAATAAAAATGAAAAGCTTGCGGAAAATGAGATAATGGTATTTGGCGAAGACGCCCCCGCAGGCGAGATAGACCTCTGCGGAACGAAAGTGTACGCCAAAAAACACACTGAAGCTTTCCCGATAGTAAGCTCGAATTACGGCTTTGATACAGAATTTGCAGTTGTTCGGGATAAAGTACTTTTTGATAAGCTGGTCAGCGTGAATGAAGAAGTTTACGAAGAAAACGCCAGCCAAGTTTCAAAACAGTTTCAGTTTGATCTTGTGGGAAGCAGTGCCTCTCAAATAGCATTTAAAGACGATATATTCGATAAGATCGGCGAACTTTTTTCAAATAAGTCTGAAAAGCTCGCTGACGAGGGTCAAAGCGCTCCCTATACATTTTATGTGCCGAACAGGTCGGCAGAAAGGGCTTTCGCTTTGCAGATGTACGGCGGACTGCTTTTCATCGGCGTGTACCTCGGCAGCATCTTCATCGTGGGCATGGCGCTGATAATTTACTACAAGCAGCTTTCCGAAGGTTACGATGACCGCTCCCGATTTGAGATAATGCAGAAAGTCGGCATGACTCACCGCGAGGTGAAAAAGTCGATAAATTCTCAGGTGCTGATAGTATTTTTTCTGCCGCTCATCACGGCTATCTGCCACCTGCTCGCGGCGTACCCTATGCTGCGGCGCATATTGGAGCTTTTCAATCTGGTAGACCTCACACGCTTCGGTGAAGCAACGGCTGCTGTTATCGTGGTATTCGCGCTGATATACTTTGCGCTTTACAAGATAACTTCAAAGATATATTACAACATAGTCAGCCGTTGATTTTTTTCAGACATCAAAACGGATATATATAAGCGCAGACCTTTTCGCAAAAGAGAGGGTCTGCGCTTGCAATTCGCAGCGATACGTGTTAAAATAGATATAGATAAATTTGAAAGGCGGCTTTTTATGTACAGGATAATGATAGTAGAGGACGACGAGGTGATAGCGAAAGTAATCTCAGAACAGCTCGCGGCGTGGGGACTTGAACCGATAGCTATTACCGACTTTTCCGATGTGATGAAGCAGTTTTCCGATCTTTCGCCGCAGCTTGTGCTTATGGATATTTCGCTGCCTTTTTTCAATGGCTACCATTGGTGCAGCGAGATACGCCGCGTCAGCCGCGTGCCCGTGATATTCATATCCTCCGCTTCCGATAATATGAACATCGTCATGGCTGTGAATATGGGCGGCGATGATTTTATCGCGAAGCCTTTTGACATGAACGTGCTTGTCGCAAAGGTGCAGGCAATGCTGCGGCGGACGTATGAATTTGCCGCGGCTGTAAGCTATATCGAGCACCGCGGCGCTGTTCTCAATACCGATGACGGCATGCTTAATTTCGGCGGCGAGAAGATAAGCCTTACCAAAAATGAGATAAAGATACTTTCAGAGCTTCTGCACAATAAGGGCAGGATAGTTCCTCGCGAGGAGCTTATGTAAAAGCTTTGGCAGACCGACTGCTACATCGATGAAAACACGCTGAACGTCAACATAGCGCGCCTGCGCAAAAAGCTCGACGACGCAGGACTTAGCGGCTTCATCACTACCAAAAAGGGAATGGGGTACATCATAGAATGAAAACATTTCTTGCGTATATTTCGGGGTATAGGCGTATGGTCATACTTGCGGCGGCGTATCTGCTTATATTTGCAACGGTGCTTTACGCTGCGGAAGTGCCTGCCGAAACTGTGCTGTATGCGGGCGCGCTCTGCTTGGCGTTTACGGCAGTGTATGCGCTTGTCGGCTTTTACAGATATTACAAAAGGGTCTCCGCGCTGAAAAGAACGCTTTCTGAGTTGCCGGAAACGCTCGAAAGTCTGCCGACGCCGCAAAATGAAAGCGAGCGGCTGTACACGCAAATGCTGCAAAAGACCTACGCCGAGTATGAGCGCGCCGCGCTGGAGCACCGCCGCCGCGAAGCTGATATGCGCAATTACTACACAATGTGGGTGCACCAAATAAAAACGCCGATCTCCGCACTGCGCCTGCTTATACAAAGCGGCGCACGCTCGGCAGAGCTGCAAAACGAGATCTTCCACATAGAGCAGTATGTCGAGATGGCGCTGAATTACCAGCGGCTTTTTTGCGGCAGCAGCGACCTTGTGATAACCCGCCGCAGCCTTGACTCGGCGGTGCGCACATCTATCCGCAAATACTCAAAGCAGTTTATAATGAAGCGCCTGAAACTGGAGTACGAGCCTGGCGATATTACCGTACTTACCGATGAAAAATGGCTCTGCTTCGTGATAGAGCAGGTACTTTCAAATTCGCTGAAATATACTTCGGCGGGCGAGATAAAGATATGCACAGTCGGTCGCACGCTCATGATCTCTGACACAGGCATAGGCATTGCCGCCGAGGACTTGCCGCGCATTTTTGATTGCAGCTACACGGGCTACAACGGCAGGGAAGAGAAGCGCTCGAGTGGTATCGGGCTGTACCTTTGCAGCGAGGTATGCCGCAGACTGGGTCACGGTATTTCCATCACCTCAGAGGTCGGCAAAGGCACTTGTGTAAGCATAACTTTCAACGAAGCTGACATTTTTATAGAATGAAAAAACCGCTCGGCGAAATGTCGGGCGGTTTAGTTTATCTGTTTTGCAGTACGGAAAGCTGTTTCGCGGTAAAGCATTTTTTCAGAAGCTCTATCATAAGTTCATCGTCGTTTTCACCGTAATTCGGCGAGAAGAGCGAAACGCGGCTGTCAGGCAGGCGATACGGCAGGCGCAGTTCGGCACAAAGTCCGCCGAGGTGGCTGCGGCTCATGAGAAATTCGCCGTTGTATTTGTCGGCAAAAAGCTGCACCATCGCGATGCCAAGGCCCTCGCCGCTGTATTCTGGACGGTCTACCGCGTAAATATGACGAAAAGCCTCTATCTTCTCAATGTCAGGCGCGTCGCCGTTGTTATGTATTTCGACGATGACGTTGTCGTCTTTGCGGTAGCCGCGCACAAGCAGCTTGCGGTTGCCCGGCTCGGCGTTCTGATAAGCGTTTATGATGAGGTTTAGCACAACGTACTCGAATGAAGTAAGGTGCGTAAGCGTGAAAAGCCCCATCGAGATTTCAGTTTCAAGCTTTAGGTCGGTGTAATTCGCAAGAATTTGCAGCGAGCCGCAGCAGTAGCTGAGCGGAACGTAAAGATCCATCGTGATAGGCTCAGACTCGGGCGATAGTATCTTGAAAGAGCCTGATTTGTTTACGCTGCCCGCCGTGAGCTTGTCGGTCTTTTCGGCAATAAAACGGTCGTTCTCGGCGGCTTTCAGCAGCAGTTCCAGCGAGGAGTCGCGAAAAGAATTGTACTGCTCGGCGAAGCTGTAAAAAACAGAGGTCTTTGAGAGCATATCGAGTATCTGATTGCCCGTAAAGCGCTCGAAAACGTAAGCCTCAGCCTTGCCGTCTACCATTATCGGCGTTATTTTCAGTGCCGAGCCGTCGGAGCATGAGATCATGGCTTCTTTAGTGCGCGCACGCTCCAGAGAGCTGTGTTCTGAGCAAAGAAGTATCTCGGTGAGCGGCTTCTGCGAATTTGTCCATACCACGTTAAAGCGCTCATCGGTGATGTAGCCCTCGCGGCCGCCGTTTTCGATTATCGACTTTAGTATGGAATGATCGCTTATCATGCTCTTCACCTCGCTTAAAATGTTTGTAATAATTATACCATATTCGACGCGTTTCGTCAAGTACAAAAAAATGTCCCTCCGCCGCAAAACAGAGGGACTTTTTTTATTAAAGGTAAACTTCTTTGTATTTTATCCCGTTTTCACTCAGAAGCCGTTTGACCTCGTTGGGTTCGCCGCTGACCGAAAGCGAATATCCGCAGCCGCTGCCGACATTTTTCGGCGTTGATACCACTTGGCAGCGTATCTTTTTTGCGGTGAGCAGCTCCTGCGCCCGCATAGCGTAGGTTATCGAAGTCATACCGATAAGAAATTTCATAGCATCACCCATACATATTACGCAGGCGGCGGTGAAAAAGTTACTTAGCGGCAGACTTTGGTTTCTTTGCAGTTTTTGCAGGCTTGATCGTTTCGGCGGGCAGCTCTTCATAAAGCACGGCTGTAAATGGCGGCAGAGTAAATTTGTGCGCGCCTGCCATTTCTATCGCAATGTTTTTAAGCTCATTCGCAGACGTAGAGCCGCTGTAAGTCTGTTCGTCAGATGAAAGCAGCGGCAAGAGCTCGCAGGGCTTATCGGTATTAAGCGGGAAAGTCTGCTCCTTATCCGAGAAGTTGAAAAGACACCATATCGTCTGATTTTCAGCGGTGCGTATGTATGCGTAGCTGCACTGCTCGGCGTTGTCCGCCATCAGCCAGCGGAACGTGTCGCTGTTGTACTCGGCGTTGTGCAGCGCAGGCTCGGTCTTGTAAAGCCCCATCAGTTTTTTCATGTAGCGGTCGAAGCTTTCGTGCAGGGGGTATTTTAGAATGTCCCAGTCCTGCTCGCGCGTTTCGTCCCACTCGCGGAACAGTGCAAATTCGCCGCCCATGAAGTTCAACTTTTTGCCGGGATGGGTGAACATATACGCGTACATCGCGCGAGCCTGTGGGAATTTCTGCTCGTAATCGCCCCACATTTTTTGTACGACCGTCGCCTTGCCGTGTACGTTTTCGTCGTGCGAAAGCTCCAGCATATACAGCTCATTGTAGAAATAGAACATCGAGAATGTGAGCTTGTTGTGCTGCGCGGGGCGCTCGGAGGGCGGGGTGCGGAAGTAATTCAGCGTGTCGTTCATCCAGCCGAGATCCCACTTGTAGTCGAAGCCCATGCCGTCATACTCTACGGGGCAGGTGATCTTCGGGAATGCGGTCGAGTCCTCCGCGATGAGCATACAGTTCGGGTGCAGCCTTTGCAGACCCGCGTTCATCTGCTTTATGAAGTTGACGGAGTTGGGGTTTACGCCGCGTTCGGGCTGACCCTGCCAGTATATCGCGCGGCTGATAGCGTCCATTCGCAGTCCGTCAAAGTGATATTTTTCCAGCCAGTAATTTGCGCATGACTGCATGAATACCGCCGAAGAAGGCTTGTTGAAAAGGAAATTGCAAGTGCCCCATTCGCTGACCGATACGTCAGATTCGGGATATTCGTAAAGCGGTGTGCCGTCGAAATTGCGCAGAGCGTAGCCGTCTATCGCGAAATGCACGGGCACGAAGTCCATTATCGCGCCGATATCCGCGTTGTGAAGCTTGTCGATAAGCTCCATAAGCTGCTCAGCCGTGCCGTAGCGGGAGGTAGGCGCGTAAAAGCCTGTGTTCTGGTAGCCCCACGAACAATCGGCGGGGTGCTCGGAAAGCGGCATGAATTCAACGTGAGTATAGCCATGCTCTTTCAGATATGGGATAAGCAGTTCGGCGATCGCGGCGTAATCGTACCAGCCGTTTTCGTCATCTTCATTCGTTTTCCAAGAGCCGAGGTGCATTTCGTAGATGTTGAGCGGCTTGTTGTAATTCTTGTCGCGACGGGCGAGCCATTTTTCATCAGTGAATTTGTAAACGTTTAAGTCGCGCACGATAGAAGCCCAGTTGGGGCGAAGCTCCATGCCGAAGCCATAGGGGTCGCAGTGCTCTATCATCTCGCCGCTGCGTGTGTATATCACGAATTTGTACTTGTCGCCGACCTTAGCCTGCGGCACTTCAAGCTCCCAAATGCCGCGGTCGCAGTGAAGCTGCCAAGGGTGCCAGTCGTTGAAATCGCCGATAATAGCCACCTTGCCCGCGCCTGGCGCGAATGTGCGGAAAACTACGCCGTTTGACGTGGGGTGAGCGCCGAAAAACTCATATGCGTCAAATGCTCTGCCGCTAAAAAAATCATCTATGTACATAAATTTCCAAATTCCTTTCGTTACTTCATATTTCCCGCTATCTCGGTTATCTCAGAGATGAGGCGGATAAAATCGCGGCGGTCGCTCTCGCTTAACTCGTCGAAAATGCGGTCGAAAAACAGGCAGACGTCCTCGCGCTTTTTCTCGATAAATCTCGAGCCTGCGGGGGTGATGGAAACGAATATCTTACGCTTATCGCCGTCACATACGCTGCGGGCAACGTAGCCTTTCTTTTCAAGCGTTCTCAGCGTGGCGGCAGTGCGCGCGGTGGTGATGTTGAGGTGCTTCGCCAACTCGCCCGACTGGTACTGCCGCTCTTTGTCGATGTTGAGGAAAGACAGCATACGGCACTCGCCGCGCAGGTAGTCGGCCGAGGTCTTTGCTGTATTGTTAAAATAAGAAGCCCGCATAGCACTCAAAAACGCCTGAGTAGTTTCGCGCTTATCCAAAAAATCACCGCCTTTTTCATTGCTAATACTGTTAGCTATTATAGCACATATAATAAAAAAAGTCAAGGAAATATTGGATTTTTGGCGAAAACGGCGTACCGTGACGCTCGGGGCGTTGGTGAACGTGATTATTTGGCGGCGAAAACTTGCTCTTAGTCATAGTTCACAAAATGTTTATCGTTTTTTTTTTTTTTTTTTTTTTTTTGTTAAAAATTTCTGATAAAATTTTAAGAAAGGTCGGTATAGCGCGGGAAAAAGCGCGTTTTCGGCTTAAATTTGCAGATTATAGGAGGAAAATTTATGAAGAAATTTGTTGCAGGCGTTGTGGCGCTCAGTATAGCGTTCGGCGGATTGGCTCTGCCCGCGGCGGAGAGCGGTTTTGCGGCGGTATCGGCAAGCGCCGAGGAGATGAGCGAGGACTACGCGGCTAACGAGCAGATCTCGCTCGACGATGGCGAAGCCTACATAGCCGAGCAGTCGGGAGAAGATGTTCAGGTAGCGGGTGCTACGCTGACTTACGGGGATTATAATTATACAGTGCTTGAAGATGGTACGGTTGAGATTTCAAAGTATATCGGTTCATCTAAAAAGGTGAATATTCCCAGTAAGCTGAATGGAAAAAAGGTCACAAGTATAGGCGAAAGAGCTTTTGTTGACTATGTTGATTTCGGTGAAACTACGGCAGATTATTGCGTTGGTCTTGATATTACCAGTGTAGTAATACCAGATGGCGTTACAACTATTGGGGACGAAGCTTTCTGCCATTGTGTAAATCTTAAAAGCATTACTGTACCTTCTACTGTTTCAAATTTTGGTTACAATGCTTTTTGCGCTACGCCGTGGCTTGAAGCTCAGAAAGCAAATAAAACATTCTTTATCTTAAATAATATTCTTATTGATGGTTCAAATGCAGAGGGCAATATAACGATTCCGGACGGTGTTACCAAAATTGCTGCCGGTGCGTTTGAGTACAATGGCAAAATAACAAATGTTAATTTCCCCGACAGCGTTACAGTTATCGAAAAATTTGCATTTTATGAATGTGATAAATTAACACATATTGTTCTGCCTAAAAAAGTCACCTATATTGGTAACTTTTCCTTTGGAAACTGTTTTGAACTAGTGACAATCGTAATTCCTAAAACAGTAAATCACATCGGTGATTATTTGTTTGAACAAGCATTCCATTTAAAAAAGGTGTATTATACGGGTTCAAAATCTGATTGGGAAAAGATCGAAATGACCTCAGCAGAATTTTATGATAAAAGGGTTTTTTACAACTACGATTATTCCCAGCCGATACTTGACATAATAGCAGACTACTTCAACCGCGATGCTGATGGAGTAAAGAAAGGTACGTCTTTGCGTTTCCACTGGGTTACCGCTCCCGACGCCGACGGTTACAAATTTTACATATACAATTCATCAACTAAAAAATGGGTAAACAAAGGCACTGTTCGCGATGGCAAGGGCGAATATTTCGAGCTTTACAACCTTACGCCCGGAACGACATACAAGTATAGAGTAAGATCATATGCGAAGCGTAACGGCAAGACCTATTGGGGAGATTATTCAAACGGAACGGCAATGACAACTCCTGGTAAGGCTGTTATAAAATCCACCTCCTCCACCAAAAACAGCATTACGCTGAAATGGGGCAAGGTCAAGAGCGCTGACGGCTACCGTGTTTACAGATACGACAGCAAGACTAAAAAGTGGAAAAAACTCGCTACTGTAAAGAACGGCAAGACCAGATACGTTGACAAGAAATCGCTGAAATCCAAGACGACATACAAATACAAGGTAAAAGCTTACCACAAGTGGATGTATGGCGGCACATTCTGGGGCGACGCCAGCGCTGCAAAGAGCGTAAAGACAAAATAATTTTAAGGCAACACCGCGCAACTATTGTGTGCGAATTGCGCAGTCAGATTTTTCGTCAGATTCTGCTAAAGCGACGCAGGCTAACTCGCGTTAGTCAAGGAGTTTTAGTGCAATATGGCGGGAAATATGCAAGCAAGACGTGCACAAAGCCGAAGGCGGTAGTTGTGCGGTGTTGCCTTAATAGTGCGGAAAACCGTCGGGGCAAAACTCGGCGGTTTTTTTGTCGAAATTTTGGGCAAATTCTTGACAAAAAGCTAGATAAATGTTATAATTGTTAGTGAAATGGGGGATCGCAATGTCTGAAAAATTCACGCCCGTCGGCGAGCTTGAGCGCGAGATAGTTGCCGAGCTTTTCGCAATGCGCGATGAAAAGTACCGCAATTTTCACGCACGGCTGATACCGAACGTCCCGCGCGAAAGGATAATCGGCGTGCGCACCCCACGCCTGCGCAGCTACGCGAAAGAGCTTTTTCGCAGCGGCAGGGCAGAGCAGTTCATGCAGATGGAGCTGCCATATTTTTACTATGAAGAGATGAACTTGCGGGCGTTTCTCATCGAGCAGATAGCCGATTTTCAGCGCGCCGCGGAGGAAGCCGAGCGGCTTATGATACACGCGGATAACTGGGCGACCTGCGACAGCATGAAGCCGAAAATATTCGCGAAAAATCACCCCGAGCTGATAAAGTGCGTAGAAAAGTGGCTGAAAAGTGAGCATACATATGTTGTTAGATATGGATTAGTTTGTTTGCTGACATATTTTCTGGACGATGATTTCGACCCGCATTATTGCGAACTTGCGGCGGCTGTCCCGAGCGGAGAGTATTATATCGACATGGCAAACGCGTGGTTTTTCAGCATGGCGCTCGCGAAAAATTACGATGAAGCGGTGAAGTACATATCAGAGCGGCGGCTTTCGGTTTTCGTGCACAACGCGGCGATACAAAAAGCGGTCGAGAGCCGTCAAGTGCCGCCTGAAACGAAAAAATATTTGAAAATGCTGAAGATCAAGTAGAGGGGTGCGCAGATGTCAAACAAACCGAGAAGAGAAACGCGGCGCTCGCAGATACTGCGGGTGTTCACGGAGAATGGCAGTACGTTTGACGGAATGTCGCAGTCGGTGATAATGGAGGAGATAATGCTTAATTTCATCATCGACGAGGACAGGGCGGCGCGCTGTGCGGATTTCCTGATAGCGCGTTTCGGCACGGTAAAGCGAGTACTTTCTGCGACCATCGACGAGATATGCGAGGGCGGCGTCGTCACCGAAAAAGAGGCGGGAGGCATACGTCTGGTGAGCGCATTCATGACGCGTGTGCTGTTAGAGCGCTTCAAAAAGCCGATAAAATTCGACGACCTCAACACGCTGACGGACTATCTGAAAGCGCTGTACAGCCTTGAATGCCGCGAGAAGCTGTATATGTTTTCAGTGGATAAAAAAGGATTTTTAAAGCACCGTCGGCTGATCTCTGAGGGCACATACAGCAATGTTCAGGTAGATTTCGGACAAATATCCAAATTTATGTTCAACGAGCCGAGCGGCAGATTTATCATAACGCACAATCACCCGAACGCGAGCTGCACGCCGTCATCCGGCGATATATCGTCAACGGCGTACATCAAAAACCGAGCGCTGGAGCTTGGCGGCGAAATGGCGGCGCACTACATCATCGGCGCAGACGGCATAACCCGCGTTCCCGAAGAGTTCAACTACGCCGAGTTTCTTTTCAATCGCGACAAGTGGAGAGAATGAATCGTCGAATTTGCTAAATTGTGATTGCGTATATTGTTTATGTTGCACAATTATCATTAGAGCGGCATATCAATTTGAAAAATATGCTTGACAAAACCGCGATGATGTGATATAATAATTATCGGTTTGAGTGCGGTGTTGCTGCACAGGACTAAAATATCGAGGTGTGGCTCAGTTTGGTAGAGCGCTACGTTCGGGACGTAGAGGCCGTGGGTTCAAGTCCCGTCACCTCGACCAAAACGCACACATACGAACTCATAATTTTTCGCTATGTGTTTGCAATCGTTGTGAAAATGCCGTAAGGATTCGTTCTTGCGGTATTTTTTTATACCCGTAAACCAAAACAGCCGACAAGGAATAACTCCCCTGTCGGCTGTTGCCTTTTACTTCAATTTTTCAGCCAACTTCTTCATCAGCTTTTTACCCGCTACCCCGTTCTGCTTGTACCCCAGCTTCCCGAGCACCGCATTAGTAGCCGCTTCCGTACCGCCGCCAAAGCCGCCGTCATCTGCAAGGCTCTCAGGCACGCCCAGCG